>NZ_WEKL01000019.1 GCF_019295435.1 Aquimarina litoralis | reverse complement strand
CCCTCAAAACAACGGATTATATCAGTTTGCTATTAATACCAATAATGGATCACCAGACTGGTATGTAGATTTTAAAAACACAATGACTTTCCAACTTCATAACACAAATCCAGAAGTAACCTTAAATAATACAGGATTTGCTGGGTTAGATGGCTCCTACTGGGTAACAATGGATGGGGCAAACTTTGTATTGGTATCCAAAAACAAAGATTTTACTATATACTTTAGTAACTCATCTTCAGAGCCTAATTGCGATAGATCCTCAGGTTTAGAAGATATTGAAGGAAAAATGTTAGTATATCCTAATCCAGTAAATGGAGATGTTATAAATGTTGTAGGATTATCTGCGAAAACTAAAGTATTACAGATTTTAGATCTTCAAGGAAGAGTAATTCGAGAATTAAATTCAAATAACGTATCAGAAACTTTGAATGTCTCAGAATTACCAAAAGGACCTTATTTGCTAATTAGTAGAAGTAAGAATTCTAAACAGTCGATTCTATTTATTAAATAAACCGCAAAACATACCCACCAAACAAATCACAAATACATAGGTTGATTTCATGAGATTATCAACCTATGTATACTATCATACTATTATCCTATATGAACAGGTAGAGTAAAAAAGAGTTTGCAGTTTATTTATTTGTTAATCAATAAAATACCTTAAAACCAAATACCTGATTCTGCAGAATCACCTCATAGTTTATTAACCTCAAAATATATTACACAATCATGAAAAAGCACTTTAAAAGTACAAGTGGAATTAGCATGTTCCTTGTATTCAACCTATTATTTTTATCTGGCTGTTTTTATGGCTTTGCACGAGATAAAATTAGTAACGAATTAAAAAATAAGATTAAAACGAATGCATTTAATAACGCACCTTCAGTTGCTATTACGGGTTTAAATAATTCATATAATGTTGGAGCTGATATCAGTATAACTATTAATGCAAATGATTCTGATGGCAGCATTACAAAACATCAAGTATTTGTGAATGGAACTTTAGTAGATACTGATGGAGCTAATTACACTCCTCATCAAATTACTAATGTACAAGCAGGAAGTTATACGGTAAAAGTAGTAGTGACTGATAATGATGGAGCTACAGATGAAGATACGGATAGTTTTACAGTATCCGGTTCTTCAGGAGGAGGAGATACTTGTGACACCTATGAAGAAGAAGATGGATTAGTAGTAATCGAAACGGAAAATCTATCGACTTCTGGAAACTGGAGTGAGAGAAGTACTATTTCAGGATTTACAGGAGGAGGATATTTAGAATGGACCGGTCCTGATCACTTTAATGATCCTGGTAATGGAGTAATTAACACAAAAATTAAAATCAACTCTCCCGGTAGATATAAGTTTCAATGGAGATCGAAAGTTGGTGAAGGTAATAGTCCAACGGAGGCTAATGATACTTGGTTGAAGTTCCCTGATGCTAGTGATTTTTATGCACAAAAAGGAAATGAAATAGTATATCCGAAAGGGTCAGGAAAGACTCCAAATCCAGAAGGTTCTGGAGGAGAAGGATACTTTAAAGTATATTCTACAGGAACTACCAACTGGACTTGGACAACCAAAGTAAGTGATAATGATCCCCACGATGTGTTTGTAGAATTTGATGCTCCTGGTATCTATACCATGTTAATTTCTGGTCGTTCTAAGCACCATATTATCGATAGAGTAACATTGAATAAATCAAGTGTCAATGCTACAAATACATCGTTACAAGAAACTACTTGTGATGGTAATGATGGCGGTGGTAATGATGGTGATGGTAGTGTTGTAATTAGTGGAGAACGCAAAAAATGGCATAAGGTAACCCTAACTTTTGATGGGCCTAATACTTCGGAAACTGCTGGTGACAATCCATTTTTAAATTATAGACTAAATGTTACATTCACACATCAAAGTGGTTCTCCATCCTATGTAGTCCCTGGCTATTATGCCGCTGATGGGAATGCTGCACAAACTTCAGCCAATAGTGGTAACAAATGGAGAGTACATTTTGCACCAGATAAAACGGGTCAGTGGAATTATAGTGTCTCTTTTAGAAAAGGAAATAATGTTGCTGTAAATGATGGAGCAACAGCAGGAACTGTTGCTGGTTTTATGAATGGAAAAACAGGATCTTTTTCAATTGCTGCATCTGATAAAACTGGAAGAGATTTTAGAAGAAAGGGTCGCTTGCAATATGTAGGAGAACATTATCTAAAATTTGCTGAAACAGGAGAGTATATGATAAAGCAAGGACCTGATTCTCCTGAAAACTTATTTGCTTATGATGATTTTGATAATACACCTAATGAAGGTAATCGCCGCAAAGATTATCAACCACATATAAGCGATTGGGATAATGGTGATCCAACTTGGAAAAATGGAAAAGGAAAAGGATTAATCGGAGCTGTAAATTATATCGCTAGTGAAGGCCTAAATTCTATGTCGTTTTTGACAATGAATATCAATGGAGATGATAAAAATGTGTATCCATATATAGCTAGTAACCAACGAACCCGTATGGATGTGTCCAAACTTGCACAATGGGCTATTGTAATTGAACATATGCAAGAAAACGGAATTTTTGCACATTTTAAAACACAAGAAACTGAAAACGAAACCCTTCTTGATAACGGAAATACCGGTAATCAACGTAAATTATATTATCGTGAACTTATTGCAAGATTTGGATATAATTTGGCACTCAACTGGAATTTAGGAGAAGAGAATGGTGGCGGACCGCAATCTGTGGATCAATCACCAGCACAGGAAAGAGCGATGGCAGAATATTTTTATAAAAACGATCCCTATCGTCATCATGTGGTGATACATAAACACCCAAATGATTTTCCGGACTATTTAACTGGAAATCAATCCAGACTAACTGGTTTTTCTTTACAAACTAACAAATCTGATTTCGCTAATGTTTTCAGTAGAGTAAAAGAAGGAATTGACAAATCCAGAAATTCAGGTAAAAAATGGGCAATCGCCTGTGATGAACCAGGAGATGCACAGCATGCAATAAGACCGGATAACAATGCTGCAAATTCTCACACCGATGGACGTAAAAATGCCTTATGGGCAACATTACTAGCAGGAGGATGGGGTAATGAATGGTACTTTGGATATCAAAATGCACATTCTGATCTTACCCTTCAAGATTTTAGAAGCCGAGATAAATGGTGGGATTACGGACGTCATGCTATCCGATTCTTCAATATTGCTGACCTTCCTTTGACCGAAATGCGCAATAACAATGGTTTGTCTTCTAATAACAATGATTATTGCTACGCAAAACAAGGAGAAGCCTATGTGGTTTATCTGAAAAATGGAGGATCTACAAATCTTAATCTGAACGGACAAAATGGTCAATTTACAGTAAAGTGGTACAATCCTCGAAATGGCGGTAATCTTGTTAATGGTTCGGTTACTTCAGTGAGTGGTGGAGGTAATAGATCACTTGGAAATGCTCCTAATAGTACTAGTAGTGATTGGGTAATACTAATTACCAAAAACGGATCTGATCCTGGCGAAAATGAACCTCCATCTGTATCTTTTGCTACTCCATCAGGTAATACTTCCGTACAAGAAGGATATAGCAGTTTTGAAGTTACGGTGAATGCTTCGGATAGCGACGGAACTATAGATAATGTAAAATTGTATGTGGATGGAAATTTAATTCGCCAAGAACTTTTAGCACCTTATACTTGGGGTCAAGGTAATAATACAGATGAGCTTTTAGGACTTTCTGTTGGACAACACACAATTAGAGCAGAAGCCACAGATAATGATGGTGCTACAACCAGTAAAACATTTATGTTAACCGTAAATGGAGTTAGCAATAATCAAGCTCCGCAAGTTGCTTTTACTTCTCCATCTGGCAATATAACGGTAAATGAAGGGTATGATCTTACTGTAGTTGTGGATGCAAATGATACTGATGGAACTATAGCAAATGTAAAATTGTATATCAATGATAATTTGGTTCGTCAGGAAAATATAGTTCCATATGAGTGGGGACATGATGGATCACCTAACCCACAAGAAGTAAATGGATTATCTGCTGGGATACATATATTCAGAGCAGAAGCTACAGATAATGAAGGTGCTATCACAAGTAAGACATTTACTTTAACCGTCAATAATACGGATACTGGTGGTGATGGAGATGGTGGAAATAGTTGCTCCTTTGGAGCACCTATGAGTAATGGTTTAAGTGCTATGGATAAAGTTACGTATTCCAATGTTCATGTATTGGGAGATAATGGTCCTAAGCTAGGCAACTTTAGAAAGTTTACTATTAATTGGGCTCCACAAAACAATGGATTATACCAGTTTGCAATCAATACCAATAATGGGTCACCTGATTGGTATGTAGACTTTAAAGGTACGATGACTTTTCAGTTGCTAAATCCAGAACCAGAGGTAACCCTAAATAATACAGGATTTGATGGATTGGACGGAGCCTATTGGGTAGCCAGGGATGGTGATAATTTCGTGTTGGTTTCCAGAACAGAAGATTTCTCTATTTATTTCAGTAATTCAGCAACCGCTCCTAATTGTAATAGATCAAACCCTGAAACTGGCTTGACACAAATTAAAGCATTCCCAAACCCAGTTTTGGAGTCTTTTTTAACAGTTACTGGTATGACGTCACAACAATTGAAAACACTTCAAATAATAAGTGTAGAAGGTAGAGTTGTAAAAGAAATTACTACTAAAAATGAGACGGAAACTATAGACGTCTCTGAATTACCATCTGGTTCATATTTCGTATCGATTAAATCTATACGATTCAAAGAATCACTGCTATTTGTCAAAAAATAGAATACTTAATTAACACTGGGATGTTTTGTTCAGCAGAACTTCCTAGTGTTAATTACTACATACTAAAACAACAACAACTAATCGCAATGAAAAATTTTAAAACAATTTTATCAAACTGTTTTGTATGCCTATTCCTTTTTGGATGTTCAGTGGCATCTGCACAGACTTCAAATCTTCTAGGATTTGATTCATCAGGAAGACTGACTTATAAAGAAGATAATAAAGGGAATCGTATTCCTGATTTTAGCTATGTTGGATATCAACATGGTGAAAAACCAATCCCCAATGTGCCTGTTGTTAAAACAATATCACCTAGAAGTGGTGATAATTGGAGGCATATTCAAGATGCAATTGAAGATGTTGAATCCAGAAGTCTCTCTAATGGTTTTAGAGGTGTATTATTACTAAAAGAAGGAACCTATAGAGTTAGTAAAGAACTAAAAATCCGAAAAAGTGGAGTTGTTATAAGAGGAGAAGGAGATAGAACCAGATTAATAGCAACTACTAGAAACAAAGGAGCAGATTTTATTATTTTTCAAGGTTCTGGAAGTGCAAATAGTATTTCTAGCACAAGGAAAAAGATTACTTCAGGATACGTTCCTATAGGAACACAAACTGTTAAGGTTCAATCGGGGCATAGCTTTAGTAAAGGTGATAGGATTTTCTTAGAAAGAAAACCCAATCAAGATTGGATTCGACTATTAAAAATGCATAATCTAAGCAGTACGGGTAGTGGAGATACCAATTGGACACCTAGTGCTTATACGATACGATATAAGAGAGTTGTAACCAAAGTAAGTGGTAATACAATCACTTTTGACGCTCCAGTTGTTGATGTTATTGATCCCAATCATGCTGAAGGGTTTTTAATGAAATATTCATGGAACGGAAGAATAGAGAATGTTGGTATCGAAAGAATGCGATTAGAATCCGTTTTTGATGACAACGACGATGAAGATCATGCCTGGGATGCTGTAACTTTTAAGAATACAGAAAATGGCTGGGCAAGAAATATCAACTCGTATTACTTTGGGTATTCTTGTGTAAATGTAGATAATTCCAGTAGTAAAATATCTGTATTGGATAGTAAGATGATTGACCCAAAATCCAAGACTTCTGGAGGTAGAAAATATTCATTTAATTGTAATGGTCAACAAGTTTTATTTAAGAACTGTTTTTCTAGAGGTGGACGTCATGATTATGTTACTGGAGCCAGAGTTGCAGGACCAAATGCTTTTGTAGATTGTGTTTCAGAAAATCAAAAGAGTACAACAGGACCCCATCATCGATGGGCTACAGGTATTTTATTTGATCGAGTAAAAGGAACCAAAGCTTTTGCCGCAGAGAACAGAAGGAATTCAGGATCTGGTCATGGGTGGGCAGGTGCTCAGACCATGTTTTGGAATTGTGAAACAACAAGCAGATTTGTGATGCATGACCCACCAGGAGATCATAGAAATTGGGCAATAGGATGCAAAGGTAGTATTACGAACAATGGATCTTTCGCTACAGAACCTTTATCATACGTAGAATCTAGAGGAACTCACCTTAATCCTAGAAGTTTATACCAAAAACAATTAGAAGATCGATTAGGAAATTCTGGACCGAATCAAAAACCAAACATTTCTTTTGCTACTCCATCAGGAGATATTAGTTTACCAGAAGGGTATAATGAATTTGAAGTAACAGTAAATGCGTCTGACTCTGATGGGTCTATTAGTAATGTGAAACTATATGTGGATGGTAATTTTATTCGTCAAGAAGTAAATGCTCCATATACCTGGGGGCAAGGAAACCTTACGGATGAACTTTTGGGGTTATCAGTAGGTGAACATACGGTTAAAGCTGAAGCTACAGATAATAATGGAGCCAAATCCAGTAAGTCTATAAAAGTAACAGTAACCGGAATATCGAGTAATCAAAAGCCAATGATATCATTTACCTCACCTACTGGTAATCTTACAGTGGATGAAGGTTATGATCTTACTGTAGTTGCTAACGCTTCAGATCCTGATGGTACCATAGCGAATGTAAAATTATATATCAATGATAATTTGGTACGTCAGGAGAATAAAGTTCCATATGAATGGGGACATGATACTTCTCCAAACCCACAAGAAGTAAATGGATTAGGAGCTGGTTCTTATACATTCAAAGCTGTAGCTACCGATAATGATGGAGCTACTAAGCAAGCGACATTTACCTTAACAGTTCGTGGAACAGATACCGGTGGAGGTGATACATGTTCTTTTGGAGCACCAATGGGTAATGGTTTAAGTGCTATGGATAAGGTTACGTATTCTAATGTTCACGTATTGGGAGATAATGGTCCTAAGCTTGGAAACTTCAGGAAATTTACCATTAATTGGGTTCCTGAGAATAATGGATTATATCAATTTGCAATCAACACTAATAATGGATCACCAGATTGGTACGTAGATTTTAAAGATTCCATGAGTTTTCAGTTACAGAATGCTAATCCAGAAGTTACATTAAATAACACAGGATTTGATGGATTAGACGGTTCGTATTGGGTAACTAGAGATGGTGCTAATTTTGTATTGGTTTCTAAGTCTGGGAATTATACAATTTACTTTAGTAATTCTAATACCGCTCCGAATTGTAATAGATCTAATCCAAGCACGGATACTGCACAAATTAAAGCCTTTCCAAACCCCATTTTAGATTCTTTTTTAACGGTTTCGGGAATGTCAAAAGAATTGAAAACTCTTCAGATAATCAGTTTGGAAGGAAAAATTGTAAAAGAAATTACTACAGATAAAGAAACGGAGATAATAGATGTTTCAGAATTGCCATCTGGATCTTATTTTCTTTCTGTTAAAGCCATACGATTCAAGGAATCACTTTTATTTATTAAAAAGTAGAACATTACTAATATGAATGGAAAAAAATTGCTATGAAAATTATATAACAAGCTTAAATAAAAGACTTTAAAACACAACTAATCATGAAAAGAATTAAAATAAGACCCAATCAAAAATTATTTTGGTTGCAAAAACATCTTGTCGAGTTTCAGAAAGATTTGATTTTTAATAATATAAAGAAAAAACCTTCTCATGATACGTCAATCGGTATATTTAGCATATTTGTTTGGGTTATTTTGTTTATAAATATGCCAATGCTTCATGCGCAAGTAAGATGTTCGGCTACTTCCAGTTCAGGAAGTGGGTATTCTGTAATTAAGAACGCTGGTTTTGGTATTGAACATCCAGATGACTGCGTAGCAGAAAGATTCAAACCTCATATTACCCAAAGGTTTGATAATGAGTTAGACAAAAATGTATTTGTTTTTTACAGTTATATTGATGAAGATAGCGATAGATGTATAAAATTCGATCGAGTACGTACCGAAATAAAAGGAGGTCCTGGTGGTAGTTCAAATACTTTAAGACATACCAAAAATTCCACGAGTTACTATCGATGGAAGTTTCGTTTGGCAGATAATTTCAAAGGAAGTTCTGGTTTTTGCCATATTTTTCAACTTAAAGCAAAGGGTGGAAATGATGATGGTTTTCCAGTTTTAACCATTACACCACGATCCAGCACATTACAGTTTATTCATAATGGAGGTGATACAGGAACGGATTTAGGAAAAGTAGAAGAAGTGCCATTATCAGGTTTTAAAGGAGAATGGATAGAAGGATATATTAAACTGAAACATAGTGAAAATGGTTCAGTTACTATTACTTTGAAGAAAGTTTCGAACGGACAAACACTTCTTTCTTATTCCAAATCTAATATAGATTTATGGAGGAGTGGAGCAGATTACAACCGACCTAAATGGGGGATTTATAGAAAAAAAGTAAATGGACTAAAAGATGAACAGGTTAGATTTGCGGATTGGTGTATTTCAGAATCTTCTGTGAATCAGTGTCCTTCTTCAATTGGCAATGGAGGATCCAATCAAAAACCAAATATTTCTTTTGCTTCACCATCAGGAGATATTAGTTTGCCTGAAGGGTATGATGAATTCGAAGTTACTGTAAATGCATCTGATTCTGATGGATCTATTAGAAATGTAAAGTTGTACGTCGATGGAGATTTTATTCGTCAGGAAGTAAATGCACCTTATACTTGGGGACAAGGAAATTTCACCGATGAGCTTTTAGGGTTGTCTGTAGGACAGCATACAATCAAGGCAGAAGCTACCGATAATGACGGTGCAAGATCGAGTAAGTCTATAAGGGTAACGGTAACAGGCACCTCAAATAATCAAAAACCAAATATCTCATTTGCATTACCATCAGATAATATTACGGTTGATGAAGGATATGATCTTACTGCAGTTGTGAATGCATCAGATCCAGATGGTACCATAGCCAATGTAAAATTATATATTGACAATAATTTGGTACGTCAGGAGAATAAAGTTCCATACGAATGGGGACATGATACATCTCCAAATCCACAAGAATTAAATGGATTAGGAACAGGTTCTTATACATTTAAGGCGGTAGCTACTGATGATGATGGAGCTACCAACCAAGCAACATTTACATTAACGGTAAGAGGAACAGATACTGGAGGTGGAGATACATGTTCTTTTGGAGCACCTATGAATAGTGGCTTAAGCGCTATGGATAAAGTCACCTATTCCAATGTTCACGTATTGGGAGATAATGGTCCTAAACTTGGTAATTTTAGGAAATTCACCATTAATTGGGAGCCTCAAAGTAACGGTTTATATCAGTTTGCAATCAATACGAATAATGGATCGCCAGATTGGTATGTAGATTTTAAAGATTCCATGAGTTTTCAATTACAAGATTCAAACCCAGAAGTTACTTTAAGCAATACTGGTTTTGATGGATTAGATGGTTCTTATTGGGTAGCTAGAGATGGGAGTAATTTTGTATTGGTTTCTAAATCTGGAGATTATACTATTTATTTCAATAATTCAACATCTACTCCAAACTGCAATAGATCGAATCCAGCAATGGATGTTTCACAGATTAAGGCTTTTCCTAATCCTTTATTGGATTCTTTTTTAACAGTTTCAGGAATGTCAGAAGATTTAAAAACTCTTCAGATAATCAGTTTGGAAGGAAAAATAGTAAAAGAAATTACAACAGATAAAGAAACGGAGATAATAGATGTTTCAGAATTACCATCTGGTTCATATTTCGTATCGGTTAAATCAATACGATTTAAAGAATCAATATTATTTGTAAAAAAATAAAAAAGTAGAATTTATCAGGATGTTTTGGACTATTATAAACATCCTGGTTTATTATTTATGTTATTCATTGATCTAAAACAATTGAATATATAATATTCATCTTAATTTTAATAGATGAAGGATATAGTTTTTATACTAATTATCTATAAAAGTCATTGAAAAAAAATAATCAAAATACTGGTAATCAAATATCTGGATATTTGTCACCCCTATTCTGTACACGTCTAAACAACTATTTTTACTAATTTTACATCGGTTGCAAAGTGATTGAAGTTCCAGACCTTCAATTTATATTCAATAGATGATATTTCGAATAGTTTACTCGTTTGAAGTATTTTGATTTACCTCCCTTAGTCTTTTAATATCTAAAAGAAGATGTTGCGTTTTGCATTTGGATATAATGAATTCATTTAGAATTCTTGATCCGAAAAAACAATAGATAATTGATATTAAAATAACTACAAAGTCCCAAAAAATGAAGACCTATACGAATTCGTTACTCTTACGAATATTTACACTATTATTAGTTACTTTTTCTTCACTCACAGATGCTGTTCAGGCACAAGAACATAATACCAAAATGAACAGTATTAGTTGTAATACTGTAGATTGTATTCTAGAAGCAATGACAAATGCAGCGCCAGGAGATGAAATTATCATTGAATCTGGAACTTATATTGCTCCTGATAAATTTAATAACCAAGGAAAAGCCTCCAGATTTGCTTCTTCTAACAATGGTACCTCATCAAACCCAATTATATTAAGAGGACAAAATCCTACTAATCCTCCTGTTCTTAAAGGTCCAGATGGAATTTATGATGGATATGCACTTCATATATTAGGGGATTACTGGCAAATCAAAGACATCATTTTTGAAGAAGGTTCTAAAGGAATCGTCTTTGATAATGCTAATTATGGTATTATTGAAAATGTTACCGTTAGAGAATTGGGAGAAGAGGGAATTCACTTGAGAGATGGCTCTAGTTATAATCTTGTCAAAAACTGTAAAGTATATAATGTTGGGATTAAAAAACCAGGTATTGGAGAAGGATTATATGTAGGCTCGGATAAAAATCAACATGCTGGACCTGGTGATGAAAATAACAATAGTAAATATAATCCTGATTGTAATAACAATACGATAGAAGGATGTATCATTGGTCCAAATGTTACTGCAGAAGGTGCTGATATCAAGGAAGGAACAAAAAATACAATCATACGAGATTGCGTGTTCTCTGCCGAAGGAATCTCAGGAGAGAATAGTGCAGATGCATTTATAGATCTTAAAGGAGCTTATGGTTTTGTGTATAATAACACTTTCAATCTAGATGGATCTACGATAATCAATGCAGGAGTAGATTTTTTAGATCGAGGTACTAACTATAATACTGGGTTTAGAAATGCAATATTTAATAATACTTTCAATCTAGAAAGTAGAGGAGATGAAATACCAACAGCTAGAAAAAAGCAAGGAGATCCTTCAGAAATACATGTCTGGGATAATATTAGAAATCCAAATACTCCAGATTTTCCTATTAGCGATGGTAGTTTAAACCATATTACTCAGTCTTGTCCCAGCTGGAATATAGAATCATGTGATGGAACTCAGAATCAAGCACCAATTGTTTCATTTATGAATCCAGTTTCGAATGTAACCGTATTAGTAGGTTATGAAGCGCTAACTGTTGAGGTCAGTGCAACAGATCCGGATGGTAGTATTTCAGATGTAAAATTATACATAAACAATACATTAGTAAGACAAATAAATGAACCTCCTTACCAATGGGGAACAGGCGATTATATAGATGAATTATTGGGACTTCCATTAGGAACCCATACGATTAAGGCAGAAGCAGTAGATAATGAAGGAAAGATTAGTGATGTGGCGTTTACGTTAACTGTGCAAAATGAGAATACTGGAGGAGATGGAGATTGCTCATTCGGAGCTCCCATGTCTGAAGGATTACCAACCTTTGATAGTGCTTCGTTTGATAATGCTCATGTCTTAGGTCAAGGACCAAATGTAAGTAATATTAGTCGTTTAAGAATCTCTTGGAATTTGGAAGAAAATAAATTGGACAGATTTGATATGAATACATCAGATGGAGTACCCGAATTTTATATGAATCTTAAAGATGTTATCGATTATGAATTTAATACTCCTCAACCTGAACTTACCTTAAGTAACTCTAATTTGCTAGGATGGGATGGTTCTTATTGGGTTACTAAAGATGGTGATAATTTCGTCATGGTTTCTAAAAATAATGGATTTACCATTTATTTTAATAATTCAACGGAAAGCCCTGAGTGTGAATCAACATTGTCAAACCCAGATTTTTCGGAAAGAGAATTACATGTGAAGATTTACCCTAACCCAGTACATCGAAAACACTTACATATATCAACTATTTCCAGAGAAGAAAAAACAGTTGAAGTAGTAGATCTACTAGGAAAAACAATAATATCCCAAAAACTAGATCCTAATAATCAAAAAATAGATGTTTCTAACTTACATCAAGGAACCTATATTCTTTTAATCAAATCAAGTAGGCATAAGGAATCTGTATTCTTTGTGAAAAACTAGATAGTTGTTTTTAGAAGTAACCAATCTAAAAACATAAATAAAAGTTCTGTAAACAAGTAAATACAAGAAACTTAAAACCAACTAAAAACTTATTATGAAAACTAAAGACCTACACAAAATTTGGAAGTATTCCGTCTTTATACTTTTTCTGTTTGCAATCAATAGCATAAAGGCACAGGTTTTATGGTATGGAGATCCAGATAAAAGTGTTAATTCTAGTTTTAGAAGATTTGACTCAGGTAATGCAGGTGATGATTGTAATAATCAATCTAATAATAATTCCTTTGCATCAACAGTAAATGATTCAGAATATGGAAAGGTTTGGAGAATACGTAAACCCATAGGTCAAAAGAGAGGTGAATTCGCAAGAACTACGGGTACAATAAATAACTATGAACCTGAAGAAGGAGATTTGGTTTATTACGGATGGCGATGGAAAATAGAGTCTACTCCTGACATTACTAGTGGCATTGCTGTTTGGCAATGGAAAACGGATGCTGGAGGACAAAACAATACACAAAATTATCCGCTAAATATGGGATATGGAAATGGTAGGTTGAGCTTTAGCGCTTGGGGACCATGTTATCCAAATTGGAATTCCTGTAGTGGATCGATTAGTAAACGTAAAACTACACTGTGGAGTAAGTCAATTCCGGAGAATACTTGGGTAAGTTTTGTAGTCGGAATAAAAATGTCTAGAAATGATGAAATAGGTTATGTAGAATTATGGTATAACGGACAAAAACAAACACTATCAAATGCTGATTTTCAAGATTA
This sequence comes from Aquimarina litoralis, assembly GCF_019295435.1. Lineage (GTDB taxonomy): Bacteria > Bacteroidota > Bacteroidia > Flavobacteriales > Flavobacteriaceae > Aquimarina > Aquimarina litoralis_A. Next base: position 95,293 of record NZ_WEKL01000019.1, on the reverse strand, counting down.
TCAAGTGGATATTTCTTCGGACGGTAAAAGAGCATATCATAAAACATTTGATGGTAAAGTAGTGTATCCAAAATGGGGATCCTATAATTCAAATGCTTGTAATTATAATACAACTACTTATTATGATGAAATGCGAATTGCAACTACTTTAGAATCAGCAATGCCGTCAGGATCGGATTCTGGTGAGAATCAATTACCAGTTATTTCATTTAATGACCCCACCACTCAAACAGTAACAGTAGATGAAGGTCATAATCTGATGGTAAATGTAGATGCAAGTGATCCAGATGGAAATATAGACAATGTAAAATTGTATATGGATAATGTGGAAATACGAGAAGAAGTGAATTCACCTTACGAATGGGGACATAGAGATGATCTAGATGATGAATTAAAAAACTTGGTAGCAGGTACATATGAAATAAAAGCAGTAGCTACTGATAATAGAGGAGGAACAAGCGAGATTTCTTTCACCTTAGTTGTAGAAGACACTGTATTATCTACACCAGATTTTGCTAGAGAAAAACCAATGACTGTTTATCCTATTCCTGTGGTTGACTTTTTAACTGTAGAAACTCCAAAAGCTGAAATTTCTAATGTTTCTATATATGATTTGCAGGGTAAAGAATTAGTCGAAGCTACAATAGATAGAGAATCAAAGGAAAAATTTTCTTTAGACTTTTCTATGTTTTCTAAAGGAGTTTATTTCTTAAAAGCACAATTTAAAGATGCAGACATCGAGACTATTAAAGTAGTAAAAAAGTAGATTTTAACTTCAATTGATGGACTATCAAAAGAGAATATGGTATTGAGGATTCATGATGTGTTTGGTAAAATTTTAATCACTAAAGAAGTTTCAAAAGAAATTACAAAACTAGACCTTACTCGACTAAATTCTGTTTTGTATATTCTTAATATTAGTAATCGTAAAAATCAAATTAATAGAATATTCATTAAAAAATAAATTGATAAAAATGTTCCATTTTTAGGGATAGTATCATTTGGGAATTCGCTTTAGAAAAAAAGTGTTTAGTCGATATTATCTTAATAAAGGTTCTTAATAAATGCGAACGAATATAGTTCGTCTAGAGTTAAAATATTTCTTCCCTTAGTCTTTAGATATTTATTCGCAATAGCGTGTCAATATTTGATTTGTAACTCCTTTGAAGAAAAGGAACAAAGACCTATGCATCGATTTGTTAGAAATTGATGATTGTAATATAATTTAAACATAAAATGTATAAACCGCTTTTTAAATCAAAATACGTATTAGCTAGGGATATTATGCTCTTGTAACGTAACCTTATTATAAATGAATTCTTAATTAACCAATTATACTCTTAATTATTAAACCTTTAAAATTAACCTAACACAAACTCACCAATGAAAAATCGTAAACACACAACGAAGTATCGACGTTTTTATACGTTTGTCATGATGCTTTTTTTAATTATGGGTACGAGTCATGTTTTTGCAAATACCCCAAAGAACACGAAACCAAAGAAAGTTACTTCTTCCTATGATTGTGCCCCACCTTTAAGTACTTTGGCTACTATTAGTCCTGTACAATCAGGTTTTTGGAATCAGGCATCTACATGGCCTAATGGTATTGCTCCCACATCAAATGATGATGTTGTTGTCCCTTCCGGAATAGACTTAGTTATGGTAGGAACCTGTAGAGCGAGAAACATTAATGTACAAGGAAAGTTAAGTGCTGTTAATTGGCAAGCTGGAGGAGCGTGGATCGATTTAGAAGCGCGAAGCATTATGGTTGCCAATGGCGGTTATATGGAAGTAGGAACCGAAGCACAACCTTATCATGCTAACAGAAATGCCAATGGAATTAGTTGTCAGATCACACTTACTGGTACAAAAGTAGTTAATGCGGCCGCATCTTATAAAGCCATTATGGTAATGGGTGGTGGTCGCTTAGAACTACATGGAAAGAAAAAAATGAGTTGGACTAATATTGCAACTACCGCGAATCAAGGAGCTCAACAAATAACACTTAAAGAAGCTGTAGACTGGGAAGTAGGAGATCAAATTGCATTAACTGCTACAGGATTAGCAAGCTCTCAATCGAAAGCTTGGAACAATGTTGACGAAGCACAGATTACTGCCATTAGCGGAAATAGAAGAACACTTACATTAGCATCCCCACTGCAATTTACCCATATCGGTGGATCTAAAACCTATACAAGAGCTCGAGACGGGAAAACTTGGAATGTAAATATTCAGGCTGAAGTTGGTTTGCTTACACATTATATTAAGATCCAAGGTAAAATGGATGCTAATAATGAGCAAACTGGATTTGGAGGACATATTATGCTAATGAAGAATTCTATCGCTCACGCAGAAAATGTAGAATTGTATAAAATGGGTCAAAAAGGAGTTTTAGGAAGATACCCGTTTCATTGGCATTTAAATGAAGATAAGGCTCAAGGCAGTTATTTTAGAAATAGTAGTGTACATAAATCTTTCAACAGAGCTGTAACCATTCATGGTACCGATTATGTAACTGTAGACGGTATATTTGCCTATGATCAAATAGGTCATGGAATCTTTTTGGAAGACGGTGCTGAACGATTCAATACCATTAAGAATAATGTAGTTTTTGTAACTAGAAGACCAAAACCAGGAGAACAACTAACACCATCGGATAACGAAGCCAATGAACCTCAAAACAGAACTCCTGCTTCTTATTGGATTACGAACCCAAATAATTACTTCGAAAATAACATAGCAGCAGGTACTGAAGGAACAGGATTTTGGTTTGCCTTTCCTGAAAGACCTATGTTCGATTCTGGTAATCTAGCCTATTATCAAGGTTTGAACCCTTCAAAGGAGCCTTTAGGAAGATTTGATGGTTTTGTAGCTCATACCTGTATGACTGGTTGGGACGTTTTTGATAGATTAAACCCTAATCATTCTTTAAAAAAGAATTTTGGATGGGATGTTAATACTAGGCAATTGATTAAAGATGGTCTGATGTATGGAAATGACCAAGCATTATATAGCGGATTGGGTGTAGGTGGAACCAATGAAAATACTGTTTTTTATAACTGTGCTTTTAGCGATAATAAAACGGTTTCCATGCTCGCTGGAGATCTAACTATAGAAAATAGTCTTTTTAATGTTGATACGGATCTAGGAGTGTTTAATGGAGTACGAGAATTCTTTAGGTTCTATGATGGACCTGGTAGACATATCGATTGTCATTTTGAAGGATGGAATCGATCTAATGCAGAAATGATTAAGCAAATTACAGGAGGAGGAGCCACGGAGAATTTTAACCCTACATTCCGTGGAACTACAAAAGGGTTTTCAGAACCGTTCCCATTTAGATTTTTTCCTTTACCAAATACAGATAATACTCGCGCCAGAAAAGTGGGACAGTTCTTCAAAGACTATGATGGAGGATTAACAGGTAAAGCAAATACAACGCTAATTAGAGATATTGCATTTCTTAGAGATGGACATGAATACAGACATCCTTCCTGGAGAAATGCTGCACGATCTGATTATTTCTTCGCAGGATTATGGCTTGCAGGGATTAATTCCAGTGGAACACGAATATCAGTAGTCCGTTCGAAACCTGGAACAGAAAATGTTTGTTTCTATGAATCTGGAAATGCATCTTCAGGAACGTATAAGTTTCCTACGATTGTCAATGAAGGCTTTAGATATACATATTATCTGGATAGAGCACCATCAAATAAAAGCATTCATCTCATTTGGAATAGAGGAGATGCTGGTGATTTAGGATTTGTAGTTTTTAAAGGACTTGGAAAACTAGGTAATTTTAGAGCAAGAGGGCATAATTTTAATCTACCGCGTCTAAATTCTATAGCGGCAGTAGAAAATGCTACAGATAATGCTTATTTTATTGCAGGGAATGGTGATGTATATCTTAAACTTAGAAATTTAGGAGGTGATGATAGATCTAATATTTTCTTCAATTGGGATAATAATGGAAGTTTTCAACCAGCAGCCCTACCTTGTACTACAAATGATCTAGATGGAGTAACAGCAATGGATAGCGATGGTGATGGAAGGCCAGATATTGTCGAAACGGATACTTGTGGAAATCCAAATAATGCATCTGATTTAAACTTTGAGTTTAGCAATACGGATGAGAGTTTTCAACGATTTAATACAGCTGCAGCAAATACAAGTAGTGATCAGTTTTGGTTGATTAGGGCAGATAATTCTAATGATCCCTATATCGTAAGGAATGGTTTAAAATTTAGTGGAAGTCAAGTACCACAATTGAAAATCAGAACAAAATCTGAAGCTGCGGGTACTTTCCAATTATTCTGGGCAACTACGGATCAACCTAATTTCGCTGCTGCTAGATCAGTAACAGTYGCTCCTCAAACAACAAATGTTTTCGAAGAACTTGTTTTTGATATGAGTAATTTGAATACATGGATGGGGAAAACAATTACCAAAATTCGTTTGGACTTCCCTCCAGATGCATCTGCGCCTAGACATACTTGGATAGATTATATACATGGTCCTGATGCCTCCAGCGCTCCATGTGATAATACACCAGAGATCACATTCACAAGTCCTACAGATGACCAGTTTTTAACTGGAGATGATGTTGGCGTTGTAATTGGTGTTAGCAATGGAAATATCGCTAATATCAGGCTTTATCTAAATGATGTTTTGGTGAGACAAGAGAATGCAGCACCGTACGAATGGGGAACTGCAAATCCAGGTGCTAATGATAATGCCTTATTAAATTTAGCGGCTGGAACCTATGAGTTAAAGGCAGTAGCGACAGCTACAAACGGTACAAGTACTACGGAAATTAAGACGATTACTGTAATTGATCTAACATGTGATATTGTACCATATGTAAATATCAATAATACAGGTTGGCAATCTGTAGATGTAGCTAATGCAAATGTCGGTGATACGGTATGGTTTGGTCCACAATCCGAAGAATTTGGTCCTACATCAAATGGTTGGTCTTGGACAGGTCCTAATAATTTTAGTCATAATGATAGAGGATTGTTGTTATCTAATGTACAATTGAATCAAGTAGGTACATATACAGTAACGAATACGGATGCTAATGGTTGTACCGCTTCTAAAAGTTTTACTTTAAATATTAATGCAGATCCAAATCCAAATGCTATCGCTATTCCTGGGAATTTTGAAGCTGAAGATTATACTGATATATCTGGAAGTGTACGAATAGAAAATACACCAGGCGGAGGAGAAAATCTTGGGTTCATTCTTAATGGGAACTATACTGAATATGAGATTGATGTAGCCGATTCTGGAACGTATGAGATTACTGCTTTTGCTTCTAGTGCTACCATTGGAGGTAATATCCAGATTTATACAAATAATACATTGAAAGGAACAATTCAAATTCCGGGTAATGCAAATTGGCATTCGTATCAAGCGTACACCAGTTCTATAAGTCTTTCCAGTGGGATTCAAACATTGCGATTATCATATACTGGAGGAGGCAATTACTTATTTAATGTAGATAGAGTTGAAGTTACAAAACCAACTCAGATAGAAACTACTACCACATTATCAGCAATACATGATGCTTATCTCGATAATGGTATTCGTTTTAATAACAATATGRTGAGACTAGAAAATGGAAGACGTACCGGATATTTAATGTTTGATACATCCAGTATTAATGGAGAGATTCTGAATGCTGAATTAGAATTTGAAGTATTTGGAGATGCTGGAAATGGAGGAGTCGTTATTCAGGAAGCAACACATAACAATTGGACTGAGACAAATCTTTCTAATCAGAATAAACCGAATAAAAAGTCACAGACTATAGGCTCAAGAACAGGTGCTTATGCTATAGGTTCAACTATTCGAGTACCACTTGATCTTTCCAAAACTACAGGTAATAGATTAAGTTTGATATTAGAAATGAGTGGAGGTAATGATTTTGCTTTTGGATCTAAAGAAAATGGAACTACAGGTGCTCCAAAATTAGTAATTACTTATTTGGAAAATAAAAACCCTGATGTTGATCAGAATTTGCCTGTGTTATATCCTAATCCAGTAAGAGATGTTTTAAGTATGTCACAGGCTAATTTCACTAAAACTGTGAAAGTATATGATATGCTTGGAGCAGAAAAAATAAATATCTCTCTGGGAGAAAATGAAAATGAAGTTGACTTAGGACGATTATCCAAAGGAATATATATGGTACGAATTATTGATGTAAATAATCGGAGAATAGAACCAATGTTATATAAAGTTGTAAAATCGAATTAGTAAAGGTGAATGTAGCCTTAGTTTATAATTCTATGAAAAAACCAAATCGCAAACTAAAGCGGTTTGGTTTTCTATACAAGGAATGTCATATCACTACGTTTCAATAGACCAATAAAACGTGAAAGTTTATAATGTAATATCCATTGAATATCTCTTGGACTTAAACCAATGATTATTTATTAACTTATTAGAGGTAATATTATATAATAATTGTATCTCCATTATCTTTTGTCGAATAATGTTTACTAAAACAAGAAAAAATAGTTTCATGCATAGAAGAAATTCCAGACTTTTCTTCTTTTATACATGAATTTACATTGTATCTCCTTATAGAATTTATTTAAGACAGGTCTTATTTGCAAGTCTTTCCATTTTATTAAGATCCTAATTAATTTTCTTTATAGTGAAGAAAACAGTTCAATTGTATTTGTTTTAATGTTCCTTCTCCTCCAGGATCTTTAACACTTTATTTTAAACATAAGATGTTTCCATTTTTTCAGGCTTCCATTAGTTGCCTGCAATATGATTGCATAGGATTTAATTGTCTATGATTTATTAAAATCAACAAAATATAAAAAATGAATTCATATGTAATATTTACATATAGAGTTTTTAGCTATAACAATATATTTTTTTAACCACTAAGATTAATTTAATACAAACCAACTTATGAAAAAGCGTAGATACATATCGAAAAATAAACGTTTTTATACGTTTGTTATAATGATGTTTTTATCTGTGGGAATTGGCAATATTTTCGCTCATACTCCCAGAAAGAATACCATTAAAAAGGTGACATCTTCTTATGATTGTCTACCTCCTTTAAATTTAGCCACCATACAACCTATACAATCTGGGGCTTGGAATCAAGATAGTACTTGGCAAAATGGTATCCGACCGACTTCAAATGATGATGTAGTAGTGCCAGAAGGAATGACACTTACACTAATAGGAAACTGTAATGCCAGAAGTATTGAAGTGAATGGAACCCTAAGAGCTTATAATCATCAAACTCAAGGAACTTGGTTCAACTTAACGACCAAATATATTATGGTAATGGGCCAAAATGCATTAATGGAAATTGGTACTAAGGATCAGCCGTATATAAGTGCCGAAGGTGGCGTTATTACCTTAACCGGAACCAATAGAAATGAATTAATCCCAGGAACTCCAGTTAATTCTAAGGCTATTATGGTAATGGGCGGCGCTACTATGAATTTACACGGTAATCCAAAAAAATCTTGGGTAAAAATAGCCACTCAAACACCAGCTGGATCAACATCAATAACCCTTACAGAAGATGTTGATTGGGAAGTAGGTGACCAAGTAGTGATTACTCCAAACAGACTAAACCCGGAAGAAGCTGAAGTTAGGAGCATTACAAATGTTTCCAGTAATGGACGAACCATTTCTTTTGCACAAGGTTTGCAATTCCCTAGAATGGGACAATTACAGACCTATTCTAATGGCACAAAAACTTGGACAATGGATACTCGAGTAGAAGTTGGGCTACTTAGTAGAAATCTTACCATTCAAGGAGATAATAACACTACTGATGGTAATCGATATGGAGCTCATGTGATGATTATGAATGGTTCCACAGGAAATGCGGACAATGTAGAATTTTATCGCATGGGACAAGGAGGAACACTAGGGAGGTATCCATGGCATTGGCATTTATTAGGGGCTGCAGGTAATGGGCAGTATATTACCAATTGTAGCATTAGAAAAAGTTATAATAGAGCCATTACTGTACACGGTACTTGGGGAACTTTGGTAGACAATAATGTAGCCTATGATCATAGAGGCCATGGTATCTTTTTAGAAGATGGTTCAGAGATTAACAATGTTTTTTCAAATAATTTGGTGTTGTTATCTAAAAAGCCATTAGAGCAAGATGCTTTATTGGATTCGGATTTTGATTTTTCTGAACCACAGAATGTTTCTCCGTCTGCTTTTTGGATCACAAATCCAGATAATAGTTTCATTGATAACATCGTTGCTGGAACAGAAGGTACAGCCTACTGGTTCGCCTTTCCTGATAGACCTACGGGCAATTCAGAAAGCTTACCCGCTTTGGCCAATTTAAAGCCTAGAGAAACGGAGTTAAAGGAGTTTTCTGGGAATAGTGCACATAGTAGTCGATCAGGTTTTGATATCAACGATGCACTTACACAAAACCATACGCTAAGAAAGAATGTTGGTTTTACAGTAGATAATCCATTTGTTATCAAAGATTTCACAATGTTTAGTAATCATATTAATATATATGCTGGTATTGGTGGAGGTTTAGAAAATATCATATTTGAGAATGCGATGTCCTCAGATGCTCGATTTCATACAATGCTAGCCACTAGAGCAACCCTCCAAAATTCGTTATTTGTTTCTGATACCGGTAATGGTTTAAACACATCAAATGAGCAAAAATCTCTTAACCTTTTGTATGATGGCGCACTAAGAATGTTTGATAGTCATTTAGTAGACTGGGATAAAAATGATAGCTCTATATTTGATAATAATGGAGCAGGTACCAAATTTATCAATCACCAGTTTAAAGGTATTACTTATAATCATGCAGGCCCTCCCAGAATAAATATTGAGCATCAATGGACACCACCCAACGATAATGATCATACATGTCTACAGACCTGGAGTAATGTTATTCAAGATTTGGATGGCTCCCTCACACGCACCGGCGTGTCTAGCTCTTTAACTAGTGAAACTGATTTTTATGTATTTGATGATACTTACCAATTGCATAACTGGGATGGGTTGCATAGTGCCCCTAAATCCTTTGCATTGTTGAGAACAAGCAATGATGTTCCTCTTACTATGACTAGAAAAAAAGTGGGATGTACAATTTCCAAAGTCTTCAGTTCTAGTGCTTGCGGTGTCGGACCTTATTCCAACCATCACTTTACACTAGATGATGCTCACGATCAATTTGAACATGCTATTTATTATAGTAGTCTTTCTGGAAATAGTATGGAGGTAATACTAAATAATGACAGACAAGTTGGAAAAGCTATGACCGTACGATTTAAAGGTTTTGGAAATTTGAATAATGTAAGGATAGATGGAATATCCCAAAGCAATGGCATTAATCAAGTTAACAATTCAAATACTACAGCTTATTATGTAGAAAATAATGGGGATTTGTATGTGAAATTTATACTGGAGAATAAACTTTTGACCACCAAGTATATAGTTCGATGGAACTCTGGTAGTTTACCTAACCTTAACCAATATAATGAAGAACCAAATCTTATGAATGCTTATGTAAGAACTTCTAACCAATCGGGTTGTATGGCAAGAGCTACAGTTCATATAGAAAATAACCCTACGAAGACGCAGGTACAAGTAAGTTTAGATGGAGGACAAACATATACACAAAATTTCAATGATAATGTAGGAACAAGAAGCTTTAATAATGTTCCTGTAGGCACTTTAATTTATGCTAGATGGGCTGGGCAATCTTGTGGGCAACCTATTGGAATGGTAAAAAATAATCAAGAGAATGCAAGTTGCAATAATGATCTTCCTGATAACACACCTCCGATAGTAAGTTTTCAGAGTCCAAACGGCAATCAGTTTGATGAAGGGTCTGATTTAGGTGTAATAGTTAATGCTTCTGATAATGATGGTTCTATTGCTAATGTAAGATTATATATGAATGATATTTTGGTACGACAAGAAAATGGAGCTCCTTATGAGTGGGGAACTGCAAATGCAGGTAATGAAGACGCTTTATTACTCAACTTGTCGGCTGGTAATTATACCTTAAGAGCAGTAGCAACTGATAATAATGGTGCTAGCACGACAATAACAAAAACCATTGTCGTTTCAGGACAGAACCAATCACCAATTGTAACTTTTATAAGTCCTACGAATACATCATTTGATGTTGGAGAAAATCTTGGTGTAGTGGTCAATGCTGTTGATAGTGATGGTTCTATTACTAATGTTCGATTATATATCAATGATGAATTTGTACGTCAGGAAAATGTAGTTCCTTACGAATGGGGTATAGCAAATGCGGGTAACGAAGATCCTTTATTACTCAATTTATCATCTGGAAATTACACTTTAAAAGCAGAAGCTAGAGATAACAATGGAGCAATGACTACAATAACAAAAGTTATTGAAGTTTCTGAGCCCAATGAACCACCAACCGTGACTTTTACAAGTCCTGTGAATACAACATTTGAAGTAGGAGAAAATCTTAGTGTAGTGGTAAATGCTATAGATGACGAAGGTATTTCTAATGTAAGATTATATATAAATGATATTTTGGTACGGCAAGAAAATGTAACACCTTATGAATGGGGTGCTGCAAACCCTGGTCAAAATGATGCCTTATTGTTGAATATGGCAGCTGGGACTTATGAATTAAAAGCAGTAGCGACAAATAATGCAGGAATTACAGCAACTATAACCAAGAATGTGCAGGTTATTGGTAATACCGTAGTACATATACGTAAACGTAATGCTATAAATTTTGCTCTGGATGGTGGGAATGGTGGAGTTCCTAATAATAACGTGTTTTTATATGCTGCCAATCCAAATAATGTAAACCAACAATGGATAGAAATTGATCGTGGGAATGGCTATTATTCATACCAAAAAGTTAATACTGATTTATGTATGGATGGAGGAAATAACGGAGCACTACGTCAAAACATAATCCTATGGAACTGCGAAAATAATAATCAGAATCAGCACTGGAGAAAGGTTAAAATCTCTGGGAATATGTATCGTTTGGAAAAACGAAACTCTAGTGGGTTCTCTATAGATGGAGATTTTGGAGGAGCTAATGGAAGGGCTACTTATCTATGGACTAACGGTAATAGTAATCAAAATCAACATTGGATTTTTGAGGTGTTAGAAGAAGATAAAACTCCAATAGAAGATGAGGAGTTGAGACTTTACCCTAATCCAGTTCAGAACACCTTATTTATCTCTGGAAATACAGCTGAGAAAGTAGTTACAGTATATGATGTATTAGGAGCTGTTAAAATTAAAAAGGAGTTAACAGAAGGAGAAAATATTATTTCTATGGAACCTTTTTCTGCTGGGCTATATTTAGTTAAAATAATAGATTATGATAATAATTCAAATACTAAAACTTTTAAAGTTGCTAAAAAATAGGCTATTTCTCTCAAATAAATAATATAGGAAATAGATTAATAGAATGATAACAGACCTCTTGACAATTCGTCAAGAGGTCTGTTATATATAGTATACAATTTGGTTTTTAGAGATCAAATACTCTTGGTAGCCAAAGACTTAATTCTGGAATATATGTAATCATTACTAAGACAAATATCATAATCAGAAATAGCGGCATTAAAGGTCTAATCACTTTCTGAATACTTAATTCTGCCACACTACATCCTACAAAAAGAACAGAGCCTACAGGAGGTGTACATAATCCAATACATAGATTTAATATCATAACAATACCAAAGTGGATAGGATTCATTCCTAAATCCGTGACAATAGGCAAGAATATTGGTGTAAAAATTAATACTGCTGGAGTCATATCCATAAATACTCCAACAAACAGTAAAATAAGATTGATAAGGATTAATATGACGATCGGATTATCACTAACCGAGAGTAATGCATTACTGATTTCCTGAGGAATATTTTCATAAGACATTACCCAAGACATAGCAATAGAAGTAGCAATTAATAATAAAACAATTGATGAGGTTTTAATGGTTTCCAGTAATATGACTGGAATACTTTTAAATGTAATTTCCTTATACACTAATGCTAATATAAATGTATAGATCACTGCAATTGCTGATGCTTCAGTAGCTGTAAAAATACCAGCTACTATTCCTCCAATAACTACTACCAATAATAAAAGACTTGGTAATGCATCTAAAAATCTCCTGAAAAAAGTAGTAATACTGACTAATTTTTCGGTAGGATATTTTTTGATTACCGAATAGATTCCTGCAACCAACATTAAGGCGAAACCGATTAATAATCCAGGCACATATCCAGCTACAAATAAAGCAGCAATAGAAACTCCACCGCTAGCAAGAGAATATATAATTAAGACATTACTTGGTGGAATCAATAAACCAGTTGTTGAACTTGTAATATTCACAGCAGCACTAAAAGATTTGTCATATCCTTCTTTTTCCATCATCGGATTCATAAATCCTCCAATAGCAGAAGCAGCAGCTACTGCAGAGCCAGAAATGGCACCAAAAAGCATACAAGCAAATATGTTTACAAAGGCTAATCCACCAGGTAAAGGACCTACAATGGCTTTCGCAAAATTGATAAGCCTTACTGCAATACCACCTCTGTTCATAATTTGCCCAGCTAATATAAAAAATGGAATAGCAGAAAGCGTAAAACTATCTAATGATGTTGCCATACGTTGTGCTAAGGTGGTAACTGATGGCATAAAAGGCATTGCAACGATTAGCGTAAATAATCCGGAAAGACCAATAGCATATGCGACAGGCACTCTAATAGAAAGTAGTACCAGAAAACTTAGTGTTAGGATTAAAACTTCAGTATAATTCATAAATTATTTTTTAAGAGCTCTTTTTTGAAGCAAAATTTCCAAAGAATAATAACAAACTAATAAACCACTTAGTGGAATAACCAGATAAATAATCCCTAACGGAATCTCTAACGTAGCCGATTTTTGCTCAAATACAAAGGTTAACCAACATAGCCGTGAACCTCCTATGACCATTACAAGAAAACCAAAAATAAATACAGCTATTTGTATAATCCCATCAAAGAATAGCTGCCTTTTAACAATAACATGAGAAGGGATTAAATCTATAGCCAGATGCAAACGTTTCCCAGTTGCATATGCAGCTCCTAATAACCCTAACCAGATCAGTGAAAAACTAGAGACTTCATCAGTAATTGTACTTGGTGATTTTAATAAAAATCGTGAAAAAACCTGCCATATAACACTAAATAGCATTATTGAAAACAATACAATCAATGCTTTTTCTAAAACGGTATCGATTATCTTTTTCATTGATTTATCTTTTTGATATTTTGAATTAGGGATACCATTTCAGGACGGTCACTGAACATATCTTGGATACTTTTAGTGTTTTCCTGAAACGGGACTTTATCGGGAGTTATAATTTCTACACCAGCTTTAGTTATAACATCTAATGATTCTTTTTCTGAAGCAGCCCATAATTTCCGTTGTTCTATGGTTGATTCTCTAGCAGCTTCTTTTAGCCATTTTTGTTCTTGTTCGGATAATCGTTCCCAAGTGTCTAAACCAATTAATAATACATCTGGAACTGAAGTATGCTGATCTAAGCTAAAGTATTTACATATTTCATAATGCTTAGAAGTATAAAAGCTAGGAAGATTATTTTCTGCACCATCTACAACACCTTGTTGCAATGCGGTATATAGTTCTCCCCACGAAATTGGAGTTGGAGATCCACCCAACGAATTAACCATAGCGATTGCCATATTACTTTTCTGAACTCTTATTTTAAGTCCTTCAAGATCAGTAGGGGTGCTAATAGGCTTTTCTTTGGTGTAAAAACTTCGACTACCAGCATCATAAAATGTGAGTCCTCTTAATCTGAATTTATCACCTTTGGTGAGCATTTCATCACCAATGGCACCATCAAAAACATCAAAAGCATGTTGTCTGTCTCTAAATAAGTAAGGAATACTAAATACTTTATATTCTGTAATAAAATTTTCCAAAACAGCGGCAGAAACCTTGGTGATATCTAAACTTCCTATTTGCAGTAACTCTAAGCATTCTCTTTCTGCCCCAAGTTGACCGCTGGGATATAACTTAACTTGTAGGGTTCCATTTGACTTTTTTTCGAGTTTTTCTCCTAGAATAACCATTGCTTTATGTACCGGATGTTTTGTGTCCAAAGTATGAGCTAGCCTAAGAATTTTGATTTCTTTTTCAGTGGAACAGGACACCATTACAATCAAACCAGTAAAAAATAAAATTAGTTTCTTCATTTTCATAGATCTTTATTTTTTAATGTTTGAACATATTGTATCACTTGTTTGATATCACTAGTAAGTTTTGAGAAGTTTTGTTTTTTGATATCATTTTTATCAAAAAGTTGAGACCCCATTCCTACGCAGCTCACTCCAGAATCAAACCATAGTTTCAAGTTTTCTATTGTAGGCTGCACGCCTCCTGTAGGCATTACTTTTACTTGCGGCAAAACAGATTTTACCGCTTTTATGAAATCCGAACCTAAAACATTACCTGGAAAAGCTTTGATAAGTTTTGCTCCATATTGATGAGCTGTATACACTTCAGTAATGGTGGCACATCCAGGAATGGATAACAAGTCTATTTCATTACAAAAATCCATAACCTCAGGAATCAAAGCTGGTGAGACTATGAAATCTGTTTTGACATCTATAAATTGTTGCGCTTGAGCTTTAGTAAATATGGTTCCAATACCTAAAAGTAAATCTTCATATTTGGTTGCATATTGCTTTAATTCAGAAAATATATCAAGAGCTTTGGTATCTCTATTCGTAAATTCAAATACTCTAATACCAGCGTTGTATGAGGCGTCTAATACTTTTTTAGAAACTTCAATATCGGAATGATTAAAAACGGGAATTACACCCACTTTTTCCATTGTAGAAATTATATGTTCTTTTGTGTAATTCATTTATCGTAATAATCGTCCGATGTTGTTACCATTTACTATTTGTTCAACTTCCTCCACGGAAACTAAATTAGCATCACCAGTAATACCATGTTTTAATACCGATGATGCTAATGCAAACTCTAAAGCTTCTGTATTTTCTTTGTGCATTAACCCATAAATTAGTCCAGCCATAAATGCATCTCCACCACCGATTCTATCTACAATGCTTTGCATATCATAGGTTTGAGAATTGTATAGCGTGTTGTTTTTCCAAAGTACAGCTGATAATTTATTATGAGAAGCAGAAATGATTTCTCTACTTGTATTGGATATAGTATGAATGTTGGGGTATTGTTTCTGTATTTTTTTACAAGCTTCTTGGAAACTATCCTCCAAAATATTTAGACAATTTTTGAAATCTGTCAAACCTCCAACAATTACATTACTTTTACTTATTAGATCGGGCATAATGTCTAAAGGTGATTTTCCGTATTGCCAAAGATTTCTGCGATAATTGATATCGCTACTAATAGTAATTCCTAGTTTTTGAGCTGCGGTAATAGCATCTAAACAGATCTGTGCAGCAGAAGCAGAAATAGCAGGAGTTATTCCTGTCCAATGAAACCAATTTGCATCTTTAAGAATTTCGTTCCAGTTAAACAACGAAGGATCTAATTGAGAAAATGCAGAATGAAATCGATCGTAAATAATTTTTGAAGATCGCTGCATGACTCCATTTTCGAGAAAGTACAGTCCCATTCGACCTTCAGTGAATTTGATATAATCGGTATGAACTCCAGATTTTTTTAAATATGCGCAGGCTGTTTTTCCAATAGCATTATCTGGAAAGCCAGAAATATGACATGTTGTTACATCCCATCTTGCTAAAGATAAGGCTACATTGGCTTCAGTACCACCAAAATGAATATTGTATGAATTCGATTGTTCGAATCGTTCATTCAAAGCTGTGGTTAAACGCATCAATACTTCACCTAATGTAACTACACGTTTTTTCATATTAGTTTATTACTATTGGATTCGATAGTTTCTCACTCGTTTCGATAACCATTTTTTCAAACCCCTTGTGGTTTTTAAATTGTGCATCTGATGCTTCCCATCCTGATAAGAAATAGAAAGTAGTTGGTTTTTGATCAGAAGCTTTCATAACTGTATAATAGGTGTTTACAATATTTGTTTCTCCATCATCGACCTTTTCCTGAGTAATAAAATCAGCTTTGGAAACTAATATGGCCATACCTAGCAAATCCTTATTTTCGGATTGCTTACCAAAAGTTTCTAAGACATTATATTTATTAAAAATTTTGGTATTCATTTGGTTAGGTTTTAGATTTACAATTCCACTAACTAGTTTCATTTGATCTGTTAGGCCTTTAAAAAAAACATCACTTTGATATCCCCATTGTCCTTTCCAAATAGTAATTCTATGGATTACATCTATATGTTGATCTCCGATTTTTGAATTCTTATAATTCATTTCGAAAATAGACCGAATAGGACCTTCAGTAATCACTTCAAATTTAGTATGATCTATTCCGGTAATTCGATATAAAGAATCCTTGTATTTTATCGCTAAAGCTCCTGCACCTAATGATTTCCCAACTTTTAGGACATCCATACCCCAATCAGCTAGTTCATGGTAGTTTCCTTCTCCTAATCCAACCTTGTCCAAAACGGGATCTGAAGTTGTTTTACCAAAAATGTCGATGCCATTTCTAGGATCAAAATAAAATCTGAAACCTACTTTATCATTCTCCCAAGATGGTCCTTCCATTTGATAAAAAATACTGTCGTTAGTTCTAGGATCCCCCTTTCTTTCCTGAGCTAGCACTTCTTTTACATTTGACTTGTTGGTTCCTATTCCGAAACGAATATTTGTTCTAGATTTAAAAGAAGGAATGCTTTCGGGAGCGATAGTTGTTAACTCTAATTTTCTAGTTTGACTTGGTTTAAAATCCAAAACTAAAATCAGTTCATCCCAAGCTCCATCTTTCTGTAAATCGTCCAATTGAAAAGGGACAATTTTTCCAGTCGAATCTTTTAGTACGGGTATGTTGTTAGCTGGAAGACTATCTAAAACAGTAACTATTTGGTCCTTAGAAATGACAATATCTTGGTCTACTCGATCAATATTAGTTGTATTCGTAAAACTAATATACTTTTTAGGTAATTCAGGGTTCGAACTATCTTTACAACTTGTTATTACACAGAATAAAGAAATAATGATAAATAGATATCTCATCTGTTTATTTTTAAGGTTTTTAATTAAGGTAGAATGTACCTTGAAGTTTATCTGCAATTGATAACCTAATTAATAGATTACATTCCCTTATTTTTCGTTCGTAGGCTTGCCGATTGTTGCAAGGATTCCCCCATCTACATATAGTATATGTCCATTAACAAAATCACTTGCTTTTGAGGCTAGAAAAATTGCTGAACCTGCAAGATCATTAGGGTTTCCCCATTTTGCTGCGGGAGTTCTGTTTACAATAAAATCATTAAATGGATGCCCGTCGATTCGAATAGGTGCAGTTTGTTCTGTCGCAAAATATCCAGGGCCAATTCCATTAACTTGTATATTGTGTTTTGCCCACTCAGTAGCCATATTCTGAGTTAACATCTTTAGTCCACCTTTAGCAGCTGCATATGCTCCAACAGTATTGCGACCTAATTCGCTCATCATCGAACAGATGTTAATAATCTTTCCAGATTTTCGTTTTATCATTCCTTTGACTACATGCTTGGAGACAATAAAGGGGCTCACTAGATCCACGTCTAATACTTCTTTAAAGTCATCAACTTCCATATTTTCCAGAGGGATTCGTTTTATAATTCCAGCATTATTGATAAGGATATGAATAGGGCCAATTTCACTTTCAATTTTTGAAATTGCATCTTGTACTTCACGCTCATTGGTCACATCAAACTTATAGCCTTTTGCTTTGATTCCTAAATCGGTATAAGTTGTTATCGCATGATCAATTTTTTCTTGTGATGAGTTGCCATTAACAATGATAGTTGCTCCAGCAAGCCCTAGACCTTTTGCCATTGCCATACCCAAACCATGAGTAGCTCCTGTAATTAAGGCATTTTTATCTTTTATATCGAATAAGGATAAAGACATATATGTATTATTTAAGATCTGTTATTTTACATGTATCCATATCTCCGTAATCCAAATTTTCTCCTGCCATTCCCCAAATGAATGTATAATTAGAAGTACCAGAACCAGAATGAATGGACCAGGGTGGCGAAATAACAGCTTGTTCATTTTGCATCCAAATATGTCGAGTTTCATGAGTTTGACCCATAAAATGACATACAGATTGACCTTCAGGAACTTCAAAATAGAAGTATACTTCCATTCTTCGATCATGAGAATGAGCAGGCATGGTATTCCAAACACTTCCTTTTTTTAATTCTGTCATCCCCATCTGTAGTTGGCATGTTTCTACAATCCCTCCAACAATAAGTTGCAGTACGGTTCTATGGTTAGATGTTTCTAAAGAACCCAATTCTATTTTGTTTGCTTTTTCTTTCGTAACCTTTACGGTTGGATAGCTCTGATGTGCAGGTGCTGAGTTGATATAAAACTTGGCGGGATTAGAAGCACTTTGACTTTTAAATAGTATCTCTTTATTTCCTTTTCCTACATATAATGCTTCTTTATATTCTAAATCATAAGAAGTACCATCCACTATAACTGATCCTTTTCCTCCTACATTGATAACACCCAATTCTCTTCTCTCCAAAAAATAAGATGATTTTAAAGGATCGATAGGTTCTAGTTTTAGAGTGTCATTTGGTACTGCAGATCCGGCTATGTATCTATCGTAATGCGAATAGGTGAGATTGATTTTTCCGAGTTGCATAATATTTTCTATCAAAAATTCATCTCTTAGCTCAGTAGTATCCATTGCTTTTACAGCTTTAGGGTGAGATGCATATCTTGATTCGTAAGCAGTAGCCATAATTCTCTTATTTTATTTATTTACGTTATAAAGATTTTCTAATTCCTAATTCCAAACCTCTAAGTTCTGCCAGACCTCTAAGTCTTCCAATACCAGAATAGCCTGGATTTGTTTTCTTATGTTGATCGTCTAACATTTTGTGACCATGATCTGGTCTCATCGGGATATTGATATCAGATCGTCCATTTTTAAATCTCTTTTTTTGCTCTTTAATGAGTGCTTTCATCACTTCGTACATATCTACATCGCCTTCTAGATGATTAGCTTCATAGAAATTACCTTCGTCATCTCTTTTAGTACTTCTCAAATGAATGAAATGAATTCGATCTCCTAAACGTTCAATCATACCTGACAAATCATTGTCATTTCGTACTCCAAAAGAACCTGTACAGAAGGTTAGTCCATTGTTAGGAGAATCTACAGCCTTATATAGATCCAGAATATCTTGTTCAGTACTTACTACTCTTGGTAAACCTAAAATTGGATATGGAGGATCATCTGGATGAATACACATAAGTACTTCAGAATCTTGTGCAACGGGTATAATTTCTTTAAGAAAATTGAATAAGTGTGTCTTTAATTCTTTGGATCCAATATCTTTATAGGTATTTAGGATATTATTGAAATCCTCTAATGAATATCCTTCTTCAGCACCTGGTAATCCTGCTATTATATTATTTATCAATAGCTTTTTCTGATCTTCAGACATTTGCTTTTCAAAAGCTTTCGCGTTTTCTATCTGCTTATCCGTGTAATCATTTTCAGCTCCTGGTCGATTTAGTAATAATAGATCAAATACAGCAAATTCTGTTGCATCAAAACGAAGAGCTGTTGATCCATCCGAAACAGGATATACTAAATCTGTTCGTGTCCAATCTAAAACAGGCATGAAATTATAACATATAATATGAATGCCGCAGGCACTTAAATTTTTGATGGTCGTTTTATAATTTTCTATGTATTGTTGGTAGTTTCCGGAGTTGGTTTTAATGTTTTCATGAATAGGAACACTCTCTACGACAGACCATCGAAGTCCGGAAGTTTCAATAGTGTTTTTTCGAAGTATAATCTCTTCTTTGGTCCATACTTGACCATTTGGAATATGATGCAGTGCTGATACGATTCCAGTTGCACCCGCTTGTTTTATATCAGATAGCGTTACTGGATCATTTGGTCCATACCATCTCCATGTTTGTTCTAAATTCATAACTTATTATTATACTCCGCTAAATGCGCTAAAACCTCCGTCAATAGGTATTACTATACCTGTAACAAATTTGGAACCGTCTCCACATAACCATTCGGTGGTTCCGATAAGATCTTCAGGTTCACCGTATCTTCCCATGGGTGTATGCTCAATGATTGTTTTTCCTCTTTTTGTAGGATTTCCTTTTGCATCAGTTAACAAGGATCTATTTTGATCAGTCAAGAAAAAACCAGGAGCTAAAGCATTTACTCTAATCCCCACTTTTGCAAAATGTACTGCTAACCATTGTGTAAAATTGGAAATGGCAGCTTTTGCACCACTGTAAGCAGGTATTTTGGTTAAAGGTGTAAATGCATTCATGGAAGAAATATTAAGAATACAACAGTCTTTTTTACCAACCATTTCTTTTGCAAAAATCTGTGTTGGTAGCAGTGTGCCTATAAAATTGAGATTAAAAACAAATTGAATTCCTTCTGAGTCTAGGTCAAAAAAGGTTTTAAAATCATTTTTGTTGTTTTCAAGATCTTCTAAGGTTAAATGCGTATGAGAAGTTGTTCCTTTTGGATGATTTCCTCCAGCTCCATTAATTAGGATATCACAACTACCTAATTTTTGATTCACTTCTTTTTTGGCTTCCAACAAAGAGTTCTTATTGAGAACATCTGCTGAGATTCCAATTGCCGTTCCTCCTTGTTGTTTGATTTCTTGAGCAACTTTTTCAGCTGCTTCTTTTCTAAGATCTAAAACGGCTAATTTCGCTCCTTTTTTTGCCAAAGCCAGTGCTATAGTGCTACCTAAAACTCCACCGCCGCCAGTTAATACGATTACTTTATTATTCATTGTGTAAAGAGAAAAAAAATCAACTCCTTCAAAGTTGAACTTTTTATGACAATTACTCTTTTAATTTAAAAAAAGGATCATACATAAAGTAGGATAAAAAAGTACAAGTTACTGGTATTGAGGTTTTTATGTTTTTTAAAAATATTGTGAATGACTTATTGAGAGCTCATAACGATCTTTGGTTTTCTATGTTTTTGTTGATGAAAAACATGAATTTTAAGAGTTTTTTTGAGATTAATTGAACAATTGACCCCCATAATATGAACTCTTGCAATTAGAAGATTTGATAGTTTTGATTTGTTAAGCTTAAATCTTTAAAGTCATGGTTGTTAAATTACCCCTAACTATACTTCGAATTTATCTGTTTTTGTTTTTTTCTATAAGTTTTTTACAAGCGCAAGATGTAGTAACTTTATTAACAGCAGATGGTCCAGGAGATACTTATCAATTAATAGAAAACACCTTCGGAGGTACTCCATATGAAGTCCCAGATTGTGATCATAATCCTCCAGTAGCACATATTAATGAGGTGTTTGATAATGACTTAAATAAGGATGTATTCAAGTTCGATATACATAGAGATATAGATACCGATCGATGTCGTATCAATATTGATAGACAAAGAAACGAGATTAAGACTTATGATCCTTCTCCAAATAAATTAAAGGCGGTAAAAGAAGAGTTGGTTGTTTATAATTGGAAATTTAAATTAGATAGCGATTTTCTACCAACTAATCGATTTACACATATTTTTCAAATAAAGGCTAAAGGAGGTAATGATGATTCTAACCCAGTTCTTACGATTTCTCCATTTAAGTCAAGTTCTTCTTCGGCAGTTCGTAAGCTGAGAGTACGATATAGTCAAGGTGATCATCCTCCATCAGGACCGGAGTATGTTACGGTAAGAGAGATAGATTTGGCACCCTTTTTAGGCAATTGGGTGGAGGCTACATGCGAAGTGTATGTAAATGAAGATAGCACTACAATTCCTTCTGATGAGAAACCAGGATCAATAAAATTGGTAATAAAAGATGTTTTTACAGGAAATGAACTATTAAATTATGAGGATCTGGATATAGATATGTTAAGAGAGGGGAGTGCTGTGTTTTTGAGACCAAAATGGGGAATATATAGAAGTTTGGAATCTTCAATGCCACTAAGAGACGAAACAGTATATTTTGCTGATTTTTCAATCACAGAAAAAGATCAATTACTATTAAGTACTGATGAATTTGACGAAAATGCTTTTGGGTTTTATCCAAATCCCGTTTCAAATAAGATATATTTTCAAAACGTACAATCAAAAGTTCGTTTTGAATTGTACAATCTCCAAGGTAAATTAATAATTACTGCTACTGCAAACGAAATTGATGTACATAATTTGAATGCTGGAATTTATATTCTTAAAACGACAAATGGCAATAGGAATGGTATATATAAGGTTCTAAAACAATAGTCTCAACTAATATGTTTGCGGTAAACAACAATATAAACTTCTGGCTATTATTAATTTTTACATTCGGTAAGATTTCAAGTCAAGATACTTACTCCCTAACAGATTTAGCAAATAATAAAGGGCCTTTTATTCCCAACTATAGCTATGCAGGATATCATTTTGGAGAACAAAGTATTGAAATTCCTAAAAGTGTTGTGGTATTGAACGCTTTAGATTTTGGAGTAATCCCAAATGATGAAAAAGATGATTCTAAAGCATTGCAAAAAGTCTTCGAGATTGCGCATGAAAAGCAAGATCCTGTTCTTATTCAATTACCTCCTGGAAGGATTATCTTAAGTGATATATTTTATTTTGAAAGAAGTAATATCATACTTAATGGTAGTGGAATTGGAGATCAAGGGACAGAAGTATTTTGTCCAAGACCTTTGATGTATATAAAAGATCCAGAAGATTTAAAGGAGTTAAGAGAGTATTTAATTCGTCTTAGTAAAGTTCAAAGAGAAAAAGAAAATAATATCTCAATCCCTTTCTCTCAATATTCCTGGTCTGGAGGTGTTTTTTGGACAAGAGTTCCTGGAACTAGAGTAAAATCTTATTTACAAAAATATGATGTAGCACCAAAAGTTTTAGGCACTATTGCTACCGCATATCGAGGAGAAACTTCTTTTAAAGTACTGCAAAACCAGAGATTGAAAGTTGGTGATGTTGTTGAAATACAATGGTTTAATAAACAAGGTAAAAAAGGGAAGTTAATTAAGGAGTTGTATGGAGATCAAAATTTGAAGATAGGAGCTCATCATTGGAATTATCCTGATTTACCATTGGTACGTCAACAGGTTAAAATTGTAAAAATTACTAATGATTCTATTGTGATAAAATCTCCACTATTATTAAATATTATTTCGGAATACGAAGTAAGAATTGTAGAATGGAAGCATTTAGAGGAAGTAGGAATTCAAAACTTTAAAATTACATTTCCTTTTTCTAACTATATAGCACATCATGTAGAACAAGGATATAATGGTATTTATTTAACTCGTGTTTTTAATAGTTGGGTTAAAAATGTGGTCGTTGAAAATGCAGATAGCGGTATACTAACCGAGGCAATCGCTAATGTTACAATAGAAGATATCGTTACAAAAGGCGAGAAAAAAGCTCATTATACAGTACAAATGGGAGGAGTTCATAATGTCTTAGTGAAAAATCTATCGGTATATAATGATAGTTTACATCCATTAAGTTTTGATACGTTCTCTACAAAAAGTGTGTATAGCAATTGTGAGATATTTAAAAACCCAATTTTAGACCAACATTCTGGAGTGAACCATCAAAATCTTTTTGACAATATAAAGGTGCATTTGGATGTTTTGAATGATAATTCATATCCTCTTTTTGCTGGAGGAGGAGCTAGTTATTGGAAACCATCTCATGGATCTTATAATACTTTTTGGAATATTGAAATAAATATTTTGAATAATTCTAAAGAGGAAAATGTTATAAAACTTAATGGTATGAATGATGGACCCAATGCAAGAGTAATTGGTGTTTGGGGAAATAATAAAATAGTAATCAATTATGATCCAGTTTCTTATGTAAAATGTGTGAATAAAAGAATGGAGAAAATTCCATCGCTATACCAATACCAACTTGCTAAAAGACAACATATGTAAAGTCATTAGGAAGTTTGTGAAACTGATTTTAGGTGTTAATTTATTAACATTTTTTTAATATTTTAGAAAGGTAGACGTTATTAGTTGAAAAAATTAGGGGAATTGATGAAATATATATACTGTGCGTTATTGTTGTTTTTTACATCAACTGTTTCTACTGCACAAGATGATTTTTATAATAAGTTTTTACATCTTTTTACTTCAGATGGTTTATCGCAAAGTTCTGTAATAGCTATACATCAGGATCGTCTGGAACAAATGTGGATCGGAACTAGAGATGGGCTCAATAAATATGATGGTAACAATTTTACCGTTTACAGAAATATACCTAATGATTCTACCTCTATTAGTAATAATGATATTCTATCCATTCAGGAAGATCAGGAAGGTTTTATTTGGATAGGTACATACAATGGACTCAATCGGTACGATCCTAAACAAAATGTTTTCAAGTCATATTTCCATTCCAGTAAAGAAGGAAGCTTATCTGATAACACTATTTGGACAATGAAGATGTTAGATAATGGTGAGCTATGGTTTGGTTCTTCTAATGGATTAATGGTTTATAATAGAGGTTCTGATTCATTTACGATTATTAAGAATGATGCAGCAGATACTTCTAGTCTTTCTAATAATTATATTTTGAGTATTTATCAGGATAAGAAAAAGGATATTTGGATTGGAACCGCTAATGGACTTAATAAATTAAAAACAAGAAACAAAGAAACGTTTGTTTTTGAAAGATTTTATAGTAGCAATAAATCAAATACACTTAGTGATTCCTACATTCAGGCAATAGTAGAAGACGACCAGAATAGATTATGGATTGGAACAAAATACGGAGGATTAAATTTTTATAATTCTCAAACCAATTCCTTTAAGCAAATTAGAAGAACTAGGAAAAATCAGTTAATTAATAAAGATGTAAGGAGCCTGTCAATAGATAATCGAGGAGTATTATGGATCGCAACATATGATGGACTTTGTATAAAAAATAATGATGATTCAGTTATTAAAATAAAACACCAACAAAACAATCTTAAAAGTCTTAGCAGAAATTCGGTCAAAACTATTTTTATCGATAAAAAAGGATCTACCTGGTTAGGTACATATTATGGCGGAATTAATATTTGGGATGAATCTAATTCTAATTTTATATCACTACAAAAGAATAATAATGATATCGAGTATGGTGTGGTAAGTAGTATTATACAGGATAAAAATAACAATATCTATTTTGGAACTGAAGGAAAAGGAATTAGCATATTAAATCCTAAAAGAAATGCATCTTTCGATATTCAAACAATTTCAAAAAATAAACTTCCAAGTTTGAATATAAAATCCCTTTATCTAAATGAAGAAATACTTTGGATTGGAACGTACAATGCTGGAATTGCATTATTCGACACTAATTCTAAGGAGTTTATAACAAACCGATTAAGTAAAGATTTACAAACACTTCTGCAAGAGGTAGGGGTATATGCTATTGAGAGATCCGATAATTTTATGTACTTCGGTACTTTTGGAAAAGGACTAATTCAATATGATCTAGATACGAAACAATTTAGATTTATTGCACATAGTGATATCGATAAAAAATCCCTTTCAAATGATATAATTCGAATTATGCTAGTAGATAGTAATTCGAATTTATGGATAGGTACTCAGAATGGGTTGAATTATATTGAAAATTCAAAATTAGAAGATGAAAAGGTTGTTGTAAAACGTTATTTCTTTAATGAAGAGCAACTTTCTGGAGATGATATTTTATGTATTTACGAAGATTCAAAAGGAGTTATTTATATAGGAACCAAAGCCAATGGAGTCTATAAGTTTGAAAATGAAACATTTCAAAGAGTAGAACTGAATGTTGTAGGAACTAAAATTAGTACTGTATTTAGCATCGTTGAATATGAAGAAAATTCAATTTGGATAAGTTCTAACAAAGGTATTATTGCATATAATCCTAAAAAGGAAACCTCTATATTATATAATCAAACCGACGGACTCATTAGTAATGAGTTTAACAATAATTCTTGTCTGAAAGCCAAAAATGGAGATCTCTATTTTGGAGGACCTTCGGGAGTATCTTTTTTAAATCCGAAAAGAATAAAAAAGAATACTTTTATTCCGCAAGTAGTTCTTACCGATTTTAATGTTCAAGGTAAAAATATCGACACTTACGGGAAGGGTGCTGTACTAAAACAAAGTATTTCCTATACAGATAAGTTATCATTAGCCCACGATCAGGCTTCTTTCGGAATTGGTTTTGCTATTCCCAATTTTATCAACCCTTCAAATAATCACTATGCCTATAGATTGGTTGGATTAGATGATCAATGGCAGTATACAAAGAATACTGAAATAAATTATACCATACAAAAAGCAGGAAAGTATACGTTTGAAGTTAAAGGAGCTAATAATGATAATATTTGGAATGAAACTCCTACACAACTTCAAATCCTAGTTAAGCCAGCACCTTGGAAAAGTCCAATTGCATTTGCAGGATATGCATTGATGATTGCTCTAGCGTTGTTTGGATTAAATCATATTAATAAAGCACGAACAAAATTAAAACATGAACTAGATTTAGAACACCTAGAAAATATAAGGAAAGAGGAAATGAATCGCTCTAAACTAGAATTTTTCACAAATATTTCTCATGAATTCAGAACACCTTTGGCATTAATAATAGCACCCTTACAACAATTGATAGAAAACTATCAAGGAAGTAATAAAATGTATAAGCGTTTATTGGTTATTGAGCGCAATGCAGATCAATTATTAAAATTAATAAACCAACTTTTAGATTTTAGAAAATTTGAAAATAAACACTCTAAGTTACAAGTTGCAGAAGGTAATTTGGTAAAATACCTAAAGGAAATTTATTTGTCGTTCAATGAATTTGCAAAGGCAGGATCTTATACCTACACTTTTGAAGCTTCTTCCGATAAAATCAATGTGTATTTTGATCGATACAAATTAGAGAGAGTGTTTTATAATTTAATTTCGAATGCATTCAAATATACACCTG
Organism: Aquimarina litoralis; assembly: GCF_019295435.1. Classification (GTDB taxonomy): domain Bacteria; phylum Bacteroidota; class Bacteroidia; order Flavobacteriales; family Flavobacteriaceae; genus Aquimarina; species Aquimarina litoralis_A. The sequence goes on along the minus strand of NZ_WEKL01000019.1, from coordinate 68,188 downwards.
AAGGAGGTGAAATTAATGTAAACATTTTTGAGAAAGATAATCAGGTAGTTATTGAAATTAAGGATAATGGGAAGGGTATTGAAAAAGAATTTGTAGATAAAGTATTTGATCGTTTCTACGAAGTAGCGGGTGATAAAGATTATCAAAAACAATTTAATCAGGCAAGTGGTATTGGCTTGTCAATTGCAAAAAAAGCTATAGATCTTCATAAAGGAACTATAGAAGTTGTGGATACCAATGTAGAAAAAGGTACTGTTTTTAGGGTTAGCTTATTAATAGGTAAATCGCATCTTGAAGAAGCTGATATCATTAAAGATTTTAAGATTAGCGATGATATTTCACAATATGAGAATCAAATTTCTATAGCAAAAGAAAATAAGGAGTTGGATATGGAAATGGTTTTTGAGGATGATGAAAAACCATTGATTCTTATTGCAGAAGATAATGATGAGCTAAGAAATTTTATTGGCGATATGCTTAAAGATTATTATCAGGTGATTAAAGCAGAAGATGGACAAATTGCCTTTAAAAAAGCATTACAGAAGATGCCGGATTTGATTATCAGTGATGTAATTATGCCTAAAATGGAAGGTACCGAATTATGTGCAAAAATAAAAAGCGATATTCGAACTAGCCATATTCCATTTATTCTCCTTACTTCCAGAACATCATTGATATATAAGTTCGACGGATTAGAGTCTGGTGCAGATGCTTATATCAATAAACCTTTTAACGTAAAAGAGTTTTTGCTCACTATACGAAACCTTCTCTCTTCTATAGAAAAACAAAAAGAAAAATTTTCTTCAAATGATTTTAAATCGTCTGATTTAACTGTTACTTCCGTAGATGAAGAATTATTGAAGAAAGCTGTAAGAATTGTAGAAGAAAATATTAGTAATACCTCTTTTGATATTCCATATTTTAGTTCAGAACTTGGAGTAAGTAGAACTATGTTGTTTTCGAAGATTAAAGGATGGACAAATTTAACACCAAATGAGTTCATCCATTCTATTCGTATGAAAAGAGCTTCTCAATTATTGGAACTTGGACAGATAAATATCTCAGAAGTTTGTTATAAAGTTGGTTTTAGAAACCCCAAATATTTCACAAAATGCTTTAAAAAACACTTCAATCAAACCCCTTCAGAATACGCATCAAAATTTTATTCCTAAAAATGTGCTGTTTTAACTGTAACTATCGCGTTTACAGGCTCATTTTCAGTATTTAGTACAGAAATATACCCTTTTTAGGACTTTTAGATATAGTGTTTTGACTAGGTTTGAGTATGAATAGAAAACAAAACAGATATATTTTTTTGCAGCTCTTCTTTTCGTTGTGCATCATCTTTTTTTGTCTTCTGATTATATACCTCTACTAAAACACACACACTAACATAAATCAATACTCATGAATGAAAAGTATACATATTTAAAATTATTGAAAAAATGTATCCCCATACTTCTTCTAATTTTTGGAACTAGTTTAACTGCCCAAATCGAAATTACAGGTACTGTTATATCAGAAGATGGAGTGCCAATACCAGGTGCCAATATTAGTGTACAAAATGAAGCGATTGGTACTACAACTGATTTTGATGGGCGTTATACAATAAAAGTTCCTGATGAAAATTCGGTATTGATATTTTCTTATGTAGGATATACAGATCAGAAAATAACCGTAGGTTCTCAAAGAAAAATTGATGTTACATTATCAGCTTCTGTAGAATCCTTAGAACAAATAGTGGTTGTAGGATATGGATCCAGAAGAAAGAAGGATCTAACGGGATCAGTAGTGTCTGTAGATGCCGAAGACATAACTGCATATCCTTCTGCAACAGCTCAACAAACATTACAAGGAAGAGCTGCGGGAGTGGCRGTGCAATCAGCTAATGGTGGAGAACCAGGAGCAGATATTAGAATAAGAGTTCGTGGTGCTACTTCAATAAATGCTAGTAGTGATGCCATTTTTGTAGTAGATGGCTTTGTGGGAGCAGCATTACCAGCACCAGAAGATATTGCTTCTATACAAGTATTAAAAGATGCATCTGCAACTGCAATCTATGGATCTAGAGGAGCTAATGGAGTTGTAATTGTAACTACTAAAAAAGGTAAAAAAGGAAGAATGCGAATTGATTTTAATACATCATATTCGACGCAGACAGTTTCCAACACATTAGACCTGTTAAACGCAGATCAATTTGGAGATTATATTCAGGAAATTAATCCTGGCTATGTAAGAGGAACAGCAGATACAGATTGGCAAGATGTAATATTTAAAACTGGACAAATAGCAAATCATCAAGTTTCCTTATCTGGTGGTGCAGAAAATGTGGATTATTATCTTTCGGGAACATTCTTTGATCAAGATGGAGCTGTGCTAGGTTCTGGACTAGAACGTTTTTCGTTTACCAGTAATATCAATATTAACTTTTCTGATCGGTTAAAAGTTGGAATGAACGCACTAGGAAGAAGATCTACTCGTGAAGGAGCAAGAACACAAGAGTCTACTGGAGGAACAGGAAGTGCAGGAGCAGTTTCAGCAGCGTTTAGATTTAGTCCTGATCAAGGAATTCGGGATGCAAACGGAGATTTTACCCTTCCAAGTGTTGGAGATGATATCGATAATCCATTTGCTACAACTACACAGATATTTAACGAAACTGTAAATGATCTTTATCAAACAAATGTATATGCTGACTTAAAATTATATGAAGGTTTGTCTTTTAAATCTACCCTAGGATATAATGTGAGAAACAATAGAGAAGGTATATTTTTCCCAACGACAACAGTAAGAGGAGCTGGTGTGGATGGAGAAGGAAGTATACAAACGGTTAAACAAACCAATATTCTTTCAGAGAATTATTTTACCTATAAAAAGGATTTTAGCTTTGCTAAATTTTCAGGAACCGTAGGATATTCTTACCAAAAAGAAAGATCGGAGAGAGTTACTACTTCTGGTTCTGGATTTTTAGATKATGCCTTTAGCTTTTGGAATTTAGATGGTGCTTCAAACTTGTTATTTATCGAATCAAGACTACTAGAGTCAGAGTTAGCCTCCTATTATGGGAGAATCAATTTCGATATACTGGATAAATATTTGATTACATTTAATGCAAGACAAGATGGGTCTTCTACCTTTAGTGCAAATAATAAATGGGGCTTCTTTCCATCTGGAGCAATTGCCTGGAATATGGGAGATGAGAGCTTTCTGGAAAATTCAAAACTAATATCCCAGTGGAAATGGAGAGTTAGTTATGGACTTACTGGAAACAGAGCTATACAACCATTTGGTACCTTGGCAACCTACGAAGATATTATTTCTATTCAAGGAGGAGAACTTGTAAATGCAGTAGCTTTAGCAAGATTGGCTAATGATAATCTTAAATGGGAAACTACCAAGCAGTTTAATGTAGGTGTAAATATTGGATTGTTTAACAATAGAATTAACTTAACTGCAGACTACTACGATATGGTTACCGAGGATTTGTTACTGGATAGACCTTTACCAGAGACCTCCGGATTAAGTAATCCGGTACAACTTCAAAATGTAGGGAGTTTAGAAAATAAAGGATTTGAAATTGAATTATCTACCAGAAACTTAGTAGGAGAATTCACATGGAATACTAATATTAACTTTTCCAGAAACAGAAATAAGGTTTTAGAATTACCTGACGGAGAAGATATTCGTGATATTGGTAATTCTAGTCCAGGACATTTGTTGCTACCAGATGTTCCGATCTTAAGAGAGGGTGAACCTGTTGGAGTATATTTTGGATATGTATATGATGGAGTATATCAAAATGGAGATACCTTTCTGCCAGGAGCAATTTTTGAACAACAAGCTGGAGGAGAAAGATATAGAGATCTTAATGGAGATGGTGAATTGAATAGCGACGATCAAACTATAATAGGTAACCCACATCCAGATTTTACATTTGGAATTAATAATACGTTTACTTATAAAGGTTTTGATCTAAATGTGTTTTTTCAAGGAGCTGTTGGTGGAGATATGTTTAACTTCACATTATTAGAATTAAATACACTTACAGGTTCTAGCAATGCTACTACTGAAGCATTAAATAGATGGACATTAACAAATCCAAATACAAATGTGCCAAGTGCAGCACCAAGAACCAGAATTATTTCTTCAAGATGGGTATATGATGGTTCATATGCACGATTAAAAAATATGACACTAGGGTATACATTTAATAACCAGCTTTTAGACAAACTAAAAATGTCTAAACTAAGAATTTATATAAGTGGTCAAAACTTGCTAACATTTACTGATTACCCTGGATTAGATCCTGAAGTTCTATATAGATCTGATAGTAATAGTAGAAGTAATATAAATCTTGGATTGGATTATGGAAGTTACCCAAATGTTAGATCATACACATTAGGGCTTAATGTTTCTTTTTAAAAAAGAAAAAATAAAATTATAACAAACTTAAAATCTGACAAATGAAAAGGATAATTTTTATACTAATTGTAGCAACTACATGGATGGGTTGCACAGATTTGGAAGAAGAACCCATTGGAATATTAGCTCCAGAAACTTTCTTTAATACTACAGATGATGTGCAAGCTGCTGTAGACGGTGCTTATGGACATATTGCCTCAGAACAGTTTTGGGGTAGAAAATTTACTCTTAGTTTGCTTTTACGAGGAGATATGGTAACGATCGGTGATCCTACAACCTCTTCTAGAAGGATCGAAGTGGATGAATTTCGGATGAATGGTGATAATGGAATGGTAACTAGTTTTTGGCCAAGAAGCTATGCTATTATTGGGTCTACTAATTATGCTATAGAAGGAGCAGCGTCAGTGGAAGGAAGTGAAGAAGAAATTAATGCTGTAGTGGCACAAGCATATTTTGTAAGAGCCTTTACGTACTATCATTTGGTTCGTATTTTTGGTGAAGTACCTTATATTGATTTTGCGGTACGAGAAGCTGAAACCTTGTCTAGTATTGAAAAAACTTCAGTCGAAGACATTTATCAAGAAATTATTGAAGATTTAGAATTCGCCAAAACTTGGTTGCCAGATCAACAACCTTTTCGCTCATTACCTTCAAAAGGAACTGCGGCCGCATATCTGGCGTCGGTTCATTTAACTTTAGGTAACTGGCAAAACGCTTATGACGAAGCTACTTTTGTGATTAATAATAGAAGTAGATTTGGGTACGCTTTAGAAGCTGATTTTCAGGATTTATTTGACGCTACTAAGGCAGATGGTTTAGTAGAACACATATTTTCAATTGATTTTAAGGGATTAGATGTAGTTAGTGGAGCTCCTGGAATTGATTTCTTACCTCCTGTTACAGGTATGAGAGGACCAGATATTGAAGGATGGAGTGTTGCTGTGCCAACGGTTGATGTTTTTGATTCCTTTGATGATAATGACTACCGAAAGGCTGTAAGTTTTGATACCCAAGCTGTTTTTGATGGAGTGACTGTTCCTTGGCAGGATTTTGGAACAGCTAATAGAGGAGTTTCCAGACCTCATATCGCTAAGTATTATCGTTTCCCAGGAACTGCAGGGAACAATAATAGAGATTCGGATCATAACTATGGAGCAATGAGATATGCAGAAGTTCTTTTAATTGCAGCAGAAGCCTCTAATGAACTTTCAGGACCTACAGGAGAAGCATATGATTATATCAATCAAATTAGAGCAAGAGCACGAAATGCTGCAGGAACAATGAGTAGTTTTCCAGAAGATCTAATGACTGGCTTGTCAAAAGATGCTTTAAGAGATGCTATTTTAGAGGAAAGAAGAATTGAATTAGCTTTCGAATTTAAAAGATGGTATGATATTAAAAGGTTAAACTTAGGGGTARAAGTTTTCGGACCTACATCTTTTGAACCCCAAACTAATTTTGATAGTACAAGAGATTATTTATTCCCATTACCAGATGATGAATTAGGAAGGAACCCAAATTTATTACCACAAAACCCGGGATACTAATCCTATAATATGCTATGACCAAAGAAAAAGAACTCATATCTCCCATGCTGTTAATACTTATAATGGTTTTCTTTACAGCTTGTAAAGATGCTTCTTCAGAAGATAAAGTCGAAGAAGAGATTGGTGAAGAAAACACAATTGTAAAATATTCAGATAGATTTTCTTATTTGTTAGAATACCCAATAGATTCTATTTCGTTTCCAAGAAGTGCAGATAGAGATGGAAAAATAAAAAAAGTCCCATCAAAAGATTGGACAAGTGGCTTTTTTCCTGGGAGTTTATGGCGAATTTATCAAATAACTGACGATGTTAGATACAGAGATAGAGCCAAAGAGTGGACAGTTTTTATTGAAAAAGAAAAATATAATGATAGAACCCATGATATGGGATTCAAAGTGTTTTGTAGTTTTGGAAATGGTTACAAAATACTAAATGATCCGAGATATAAAGATGTTATTATTGAAAGTGCAGAAACCTTGTCTACACGATACAATAGCACAGTAAAATCCATTCGATCTTGGGATTTTAATAAAGAACAGTGGCAGTTTCCAGTAATAATTGATAACATGATGAATTTGGAACTTCTTTTTGAAGCTTCCAAGTATTCTCAAGACCAGAAATATTACGATATAGCGGAACAGCATGCTAAGACTACCTTAAAGAATCATTTCAGAACAAATAATAGTAGTTATCATGTTGTAGATTATGATACTATAAGTAGTGGTATTAGATCTAAAGTAACCCATCAAGGTTTCGGAAACGAATCTTCTTGGGCTAGAGGTCAAGCTTGGGGACTTTACGGATATACAATGGCATATCGATATACTAATAATAATGAATTTCTAGAACAAGCTAAAAAAATAGCAACTTTTTTAATAGAGCATCATAGACTTCCGGAAGATGCAATACCTTATTGGGATTTTGATGCGCCTAAAATTCCTAACGAACCTAGAGATGTTTCTGCCGCTGCAGTGATTGCTTCTGGGATGATAGAATTATATGAACATACTAAAGATGAAAAGTACTTAGATTTTTCTGATAAAATTATCAATAGCCTATCCTCAGAAAAATATGTAATTCAAGAAGAAACTATAGTACCATTTATTCTTGATCATAGTACAGGAAATTGGCCAAAGAATGATGAGATTAATGGACCAATTAGTTATGCAGATTATTATTTTTTAGAAGCAATTTTAAGAAGAAAAACTCTTAAATAATGAAGAAAAACTCTAAGAATATCGTCGTTTTTTCTTCTCGCAGGTTTTTGAGCATGCTACTGTTTATGTATTTCAGTTTATTTTGCTCAGCTCAAGTATACAGGTCAAAAGAGAATATCAATACAGATTGGCAATATTTGGAACAAAATATTGAAAATGTTGGTCAGATTAGTCAACAAACAGATTGGGTATCCATAAACTTACCACATACTTGGAATAATTATGATACTATGGATCTTACACCAGGATATAGAAGGAGTGGTAGTTGGTATAAAAAGAACTTGCAAATAGAAGATGTTGGTCAAGGCATAGCATATGAACTATATTTTGAAGGAGCAAATATTACAACTCAGCTTTACATTAATAAACAACTGGTTGGAAAACATATAGGTGGTTATATTGGCTTTAATTTTGATATCTCAAAATATGTAAGAAAAGGTGCTAATGAAATATTAGTGAAAGTTGATAATAGCTATGATCCTGAAATTATACCTTCTCAAAAAAGTGACTTTTTTATTTACGGTGGAATTACAAGAGATGTTTGGTTAATTAAAAAACATAAAACCAATATTTCAAGTTTAAAAATAACAACTCCGAATGTATCTAAAGAAAATGCTTCTTTACAACTTAATATTGCAGTCGAAGATTTAGAAGAAAACAGAATATATAAAGCACAAGCCCAACTATTTGATCCAGAAGGAAAAAAAATACAAACAGTTTCGAAAGATATTACAAACAGTCAATTTAAAATAGATTTTAAAAACATTGTAAACCCATTGTTATGGGATATCGATACACCTCATTTATACCAAGTAAAAGTGGTGTTACAAGAATCAGGAAAACAAATCGATGTGCTATCAGATCGGTTTGGTTTTCGCTGGTTTGAATTCAAGCATAAAGGACCATTTTATCTTAATGGAAAAAGGGTGCTATTACGAGGAACACATCGACACGAGGAACACGCTGGTTATGGAGCTGCAATGCCTAATGAATTACATCGTAAGGATATTAAAGCTATCAAGGAAATGGGGGCTAACTTTATTAGGTTAGCCCATTATCCCCAAGATCCAGAAGTCTATAAAATGTGTGATGAAATCGGAATTTTAGTATGGGATGAATTACCTTGGTGTAGAGGAGGAATCGGTAATGAAAATTGGAAAGCCAATACCAAAAACATGCTAACAGAAATCATTAACCAAAATTATAATCACCCAAGTGTCATTATATGGTCATTAGGAAATGAAATTTATTGGTTACCTGATTTTGAAGATGGTGATAATGTGGAGAAAATGAATTCTTTCCTAAAAGAATTAAATGATTTATCTCATCAATTAGACCCTTCTCGGAAAACAGCGATTAGAAAATATTATGCAGGATCAGATATTGTAGATGTTTTTTCACCATCAATTTGGTCTGGTTGGTATTCGGGTAGTTATGTGACTTATGAAAAAGCTTTAACTAAATACATTAAAGAATATCCGCACTTTCTTCATGCGGAATATGGTGGATCCAGTCATTACGGAAGGCATACTGAAAATCCAATAGATGGTTTAGGAGAAATGGATAATGATGGTTGGACAGAAGCGATTACACAAACTGCAGTTACTAATATTGCCAAAATAGGAGATTGGAGTGAGAATTATATTGTAGACCTCTTCGATTGGCATTTAAAAACTTCTGAAACAACGCCATCCTTTGTAGGAAATGTACAATGGGCATTCAAAGACTTTGGAACTCCTTTACGACCAGAAAATGATATTCCCTATGTCAATYAGAAAGGAATTATGGATCGGGAAGGAAACCCTAAAGATGCTTATTATGTTTTTAAAAGTTACTGGGCCAAAGATCCGTTTGTATATATAGAATCACATTCTTGGACAGAGAGACAAGGTCCTAAAGATACATCAAGGACAGTTAATGTTTATAGTAATTGTGATACTGTAGAATTGTTTTTTGAAGGGAAGTCATGTGGAAAGAAAGAAAAAAACATAGCTATATTCCCTGCGTCTGGGCTTACTTGGGACGTTCTTTTTAGAGAAGGAGCTAATAAACTAAAAGCAATAGGTTATATAGATGGTAATAAAGTCACAGATAGTTTAAGTATTAATTATAGGCATAAGAAAAATGGAGTTGCTAATGCTTTGAGTCTTTCCTATGAAAAGATGGATAATGGAAACTATCTAGTGATGGCAACAGCCTTGGACAAAGAAGGTTTACGTTGTTTGGATTATGAAGAAAGGGTTTATTTCCAATGTCTTTCTGGTGGAGAAACTAAAAAATTCATGGGAACACCTATGGGTAGTGAATCTATAAAAATGTCAAATGGCAAAGCAGTAATTGAAGTTATACCGAATAAAGAAAAAGAAAAAATTGAAATGATGGTGTTAAACCAGAGTTTTAAAGGAACTTATTTAACCATACCATTATGATTAAATAGAGTTCTCACATTTTGTTAGTTTTTGAATTGTTTTTAGGGGAGTTGTCTTCAGGGATTTCTCCTCTAATACTTTTTAGAATGGAAAATACTCTTTAGCATTGGTATAGCATATATCGGAAACTATTTTACCTAACCATTTTTCATCTTTAGGAAGTATTCCATTTTTTACATCTTCACCAAGTAAATTGCAAAGGATACGCCTAAAGTAATCGTGTCTTGGAAAGGATAAAAAACTTCTAGAATCGGTTAGCATTCCCACAAAACAACTCAATAATCCTAAATTAGATAAGGTATTTAGGTGTTTTTCAATTCCATCTTTCTGATCTAAGAACCACCAGGCAGCACCATATTGAACTTTTCCTTTAACCGATCCATCGTTAAAWTTACCAACCATGCTAGCAAAAACTTCGTTTTGTGAAGGATTTAGGTTGTATAATATAGTTTTGGCAAGTTGATCTGTTTCGTCCAAAGAGTTCAAGAAATTACTCAGATTTCTAGCTTGTAAAAAATCACCTATAGAATCAAAACCAGTATCAGGCCCAAGTGTATTCAAAAGTCTTTTATTATTATTTCTGATGGCTCCTAAATGAAATTGCTGGACCCATCCTCTTTTGTGATAAGAAGTACCTAAAAAATACAATACTTGATACGTGAAATAGCCTGTTTCTTCTTTATCTAATGGTGTTTGGGATTGTAATTTCTTAAATATTTTATCAATGGAATAACTTCCTTTCGAGACAAAAGATAAATTTTCTAAACCATGATCTGCTAACCTGCAACCAATTTTATGAAAATAATCAATTCTATTTTCCAAGGCGGCTAATAAGTCGCTAAATGAATTGATCTGTATGCTTGATACCTGACTAAGCTGATCAAGATATTGTAAGTAGGAAATTGGATTATCTACAGCATACGACTTATCAGGTCGAAAAGTAGGTAACAATTTCATAGAATTCTTCTGAGAAGCATAAAGACTATGAAATTGTAAGTCATCTATAGGGTCATCTGTGGTGCACACAGTAGTAACCTTATTCATTTGTAACAACCCTTGTGTGGAATGATTTAAATCTTGTAGTTGTTCATTGGTCGATGTGTATATTTTTTCTGCAGTATTTGGAGATAAGATTTCTGTGATAGAAAAATGTTTCATTAATTCCATTTGCGACCAATGAAATAACGGGTTTCTTATTGTATAAGGTACCGTTTCTGCCCATTTTAAAAACTTATCTTTGTCATTTGATTTTCCGGTAATGAAATCTTCAGAAATTCCAAATGTTCGCATTGCACGCCATTTGTAATGATCACCTTCTAGCCAAGCTTCAGTGATAGTTTTAAAATTTCGGTTTTCGCAAATATCCTTTGGGGATAAATGATTATGATAATCGATTATAGGTAAATTCTTGACATAAGAATGATAAAGAATTTTTGAAAATTCATTTTGTAACAAAAAATCATCATGTATAAAAGGAGGCGTACCCATTCCGTTTGCAATTATTCTAAATATAGTCGCAATATAAATAGGAAAAGGTGTCTAATGATTTGTTTTAGGGTAGTGTATTGTTCAATATATTGTTTTTCAATATTAGAATTAAAAAAGGCTTCATTTCTGAAGCCTTTTTAATAATTTGTATTCTGTATAAACTAGTTTACATTATGAATATGAACATCTCGTTGAGGATATGGTATCGAAATTCCAGCTGCATCTAATGCATTTTTAGAATCTTCCAGAGCACCAAAATAAACATCCCAGTAATCTTCAACGCTTGCAAATGGTCTTACAACTAAATTAACAGCATTATCTCCAAGTTCACTAACCGCTACAGTAGGAGCAGGATCTTTTAAAACTTTAGGGTTATCGGTTAGAGCTTTCATAACAACGTCTTTTGCCTTTTTCATATCATCTCCATAACCAATTCCTATATTTAGATCAACTCTTAATGTTCCTTGTGAAGTATAATTGATAATATTTCCGTTGGATAAAGTCCCATTAGGAACAATAGCTTCTTTGTTTTCTGGAGTAGATAATTTTGTTGTAAAAATTTCTATTTCTTTAACTACTCCCAATACACCTTGAGCTTCAATTAAATCCCCAATTTTGAAAGGCTTAAAAATCATGATAAGTACACCTCCTGCAAAATTTGCTAAAGAACCTTGTAATGCTAGACCAACAGCTAAACCAGCAGCTGCGATAATGGCTGCAAAAGAGGTGGTTTCTACGCCTACTGTTCCAAGGACAGCCAGAATTAATACTATTTTTAAGACCCATCCAAGTAAATTGGTAAGGAATTTTTGTAAGCTTTCATCATAATTTCGTATCGACATTAGTTTAGAAATTCCTTTCATAAGTTTTTTAATAATCCAGGAACCAATAATCCAAATTAAGATTGCACCAATAACTTTTGGTCCAAAATCTACTATAAAATCTAATCCTTTATCGATCCATTTTTGAATATCCATGAGCGAGTTTTTAAATTAATTATCTGTGAACTCTTAAAATTAAGAATTTATAATTTCCATCAAGTTTATTTCTTTTAAGAAAAATGAAAATTCGACAAAGAACCATTCAATACTTCAAAAGGTTAATTATCCTAAATTTTTTATAAGAGTTCCTACAAAACTTCTAGGTTATTCTTTTTAATCGTACATTACACAACCTCAAAAAAAGTAACATTATGTCAGAGTTTTTGCTGTATGTAAAATTAGGTTTGTACCATGTGTTGGATTGGAATGCATATGATCATATTCTTTTTTTAATAGTTCTTACGGTTTCATATAGTTTCGATAACTGGAAAAAGATTCTGGTATTGGTTACCTTATTTACACTAGGACATACTACATCCTTATTTTTGGCTGCTTATGATGTGGTTTCTGTAAATTCTAAGCTAGTAGAGTTTTTAATTCCCTTGACTATTTTGGCCGCGGCTATATTTAATCTGTTGACCGCAGGAAAATCTAGTAATAAAAACAGTGTAGGAGTTTTATATGCTACAACTATATTTTTTGGTTTGATACATGGATTAGGCTTTTCAAGCTATTTTAATGCAGTAAGTAGTAATGTAAGTTCTAAAATTTTGCCGTTGATAGAGTTTGGGTTAGGAATAGAACTTGCACAATTAATTGTGGTGTTTATAGTTTTGATCATTAGTTTTATTATTCAAACCATTTTTAGATTTTCAAAACGAGATTGGATTTTGGTAGTTTCATCTATTGTTATTGGAATGGTAATCCCAATGATTATCTCCAATAAAATATGGTAATTAATTGTAATTTAAGGTTGTATTTGACACATAGTCATAATATATTCGTAGTTTATTATATATAATTCAATCYAAATTTTTTATATGCCCAAATCAAAACAACTGAAGTACGATAAAGCTTATCTTAGAATAGCAAGAGAGTGGGGAAAACTGTCACATTGTGAAAGAAAAAAAGTTGGTGCGGTTATTGTAAAAGATAGAATGATTATTTCTGATGGATTTAATGGAACTCCAACAGGTTTCGAAAATCCATGTGAAGATGAAGAAGGATATACCAAATGGTATGTGTTACACGCAGAAGCAAATGCTATTTTAAAAGTGGCTTCTTCTACACAATCTTGCAAAGGAGCTACGTTGTATATTACTTTATCTCCTTGTAGAGAATGTAGTAAGTTGATTCATCAGGCTGGAATTGAAAGAATTGTATACCATACAAAGTATAAAGATGATTCTGGGCTTGTGTTTTTAGAAAAAGCAGGTGTAGTAATTGAACAGATAACGGACTTAGAAGATTAATGGGTTATTCAAAAAAATATTTACCATTATTTATCGGTTTAGCGATGGGAATAGGAGTTTTTTTAGGAAGTAAACTCAATTTTAGCAATCCATCCGCTAAGCTATTTTCATACAATCCAAAAAAGGAAAAATTGAATCGACTTATCGATTATATCGATTATGAATATGTTGATGATATTAATACGGATAGTATTGTAGATGTTACGGTAAACAGAATTCTAGAAAATCTAGATCCACATTCTGTTTATATCCCACCTGAAGAATTAGAAGGTATTACCGAAAGTATGCAAGGTGACTTTATCGGAATTGGTGTGAGTTATTATCCATATAGAGATACAATTTCTGTAATTAATACTATTAAAGGTGGTCCTAGCGAAAAGTCTGGGATTTTAGCTGGTGATCGTATTCTTATGGCAGATCAAGATACCTTGTACGGAGAAAGGTTACGAAGAGATCGATTAGCCGAAAAACTAAAAGGAGAGCTAAATAGTCAAGTGCAATTAAAGGTGTACAGAAGAGGGAAAGGTATCTTTGATGTAGTTGTAAAAAGAGGTAGAGTTCCTTTGCAAAGTGTGGATGCTAGTTATATGCTTCAGGAAAAAGTAGGATATATCAAAGTAAATCGGTTTGCAGAAACCACATATGATGAGTTCAAAAGAGCCTTGGATTCCTTACAAGATATGGGAGCTAAAGCTTTAGTTGTAGACCTTAGAGATAATGGAGGTGGATTTATAGCACCTGCTCTTAAAATGGCAGATGAGTTCTTAAAAGATGACGAACTCATTATGTTTACTAAAAATAAGAAAGGAGCTATTGAAAACAACTATGCAACTAAGAATGGAAGTTTTGAAAAAGGAGATATTTATGTATTAATTAATGAAAATTCAGCGTCTGCAAGTGAAATTTTTGCCGGAGCAATACAAGATAATGATAGAGGAACAATAGTCGGTAGGAGATCTTATGGAAAAGGTTTAGTGCAAAGAGAAATGGCATTAGGTGATGGAAGTGCGATTAGGTTAACAATTTCTAGATATTATACACCAACAGGAAGATCTATCCAAAAGCCTTATGACAATGGGAATAAGGAATATTTTAATGAATATTTGGAAAGATATAAAAATGGAGAGCTACAAAATGCCGATAGTATTCAGGTTGCTGATTCCTTAAAATTTAAAACCCCAGGAGGCAAGACAGTATATGGTGGTGGCGGAATTATACCAGATATTTTTGTGAGTAAAGATACTACTAGAGTAGGAGAAACTTTGGATTATATGTTGCGTTCAGGAAGAATGGGCGGATATATTTTTGAAGAATTGGATAAAAAGAGGGAGTATTATAATCAATTGAGCGAAGATCAATTTAAGGAAGAAGTACAAATCGATGACGATTTTGCCGAAGGGTTTTTAGCATATACAAGACGAAATGGTGTTGACCTGAAGCTTCATAATTATAGAGAACAATTAAAAAAATATCTCAAAGCCATCATGGCCCAACAGTTATTTGGCACCAATGAATTTGAAAAAATTATCAATCAAGATGATAAAATGATTCAAAAAGTTTTGTCTCTTTCACAATAAATGTTTTAAACTGTATAATTATGGCATTATTTAAAATTTGTCTCGCTTTTCTTTGTTTCGGGTTTTTTATAATCTCTGTAATTATTACACTGTTAAATAATAGTTCGGCGGTATTATTAAATCATGGGATTTTTGTAGAAACCTCCTATCCGCCAATTTCTTTAATCAAAAAACATCTTCAAGAAACTTCTGATGAGGTTTTTAAGAAAGCCTTGAAAAAGGCTTTAAAACTTCGAAGATTACATCTCTTTTTTGGTTATTTTTCTCTAGGTTGTGGTATAATCCTAGCTGCGTTAACATTTTAGTAAAAAAACAAATACAAGACTTCATTTTTTGTAATTTTCAAATTGTTTTCGTTAATATGTAGTTTAACTTTGGTAATATTAACATTTTAGTAGTATTTTTAGTACAAAAAGCGCCCCAAAATATGTCGGAATTATCAGAATACTTATTGGCTATAGCACTCTGTTCACCTGTTTTCTTTTTTATTATAGCAGTTGGGTTTAGATTGCTAGATAATAGTGCTTCTTTATTTCTGGATAATGAAATTTTGGTAGATTCTTCTTACGTGTCAGGAGACCTAATAAGAGAGCATATAGAAAGTACCGAAGATATGAAACTACGCAAAGCACTAAAAACTTCTTTGGTATTTAGAAAACTGCATAATTTCTTTATGATTCTTGCTGTGATATCAGTACCTCCAGTAATTATAGCTTGTTTCCTGATTACCTTTATTGCCTAAGAATATAGAATACAGCTATTTATTTTCTTCCGTACTTCTGCTGTATCGTTCTAGATATTAGTAAAATGAATAGTAAAACAATCACACAAGCAGAAGCAATAATACTCATAAGTGCTGTTTTACTATCTCCTATCAGTAAGTTGCTGAAATCTAAAACAGTTGCATTATAAATAATTAAGGCAACAGCTGCCACAATTAAAGTATAAATAAAATATTTCATTAGAATAGACCTTTTATATTAGTTGCGAATAACTTTACAGCTATAGCCAACAAAATTACACCAAATATCTTTCTGATAACGTTAATTCCTTGCTTTCCTAACACTTTTTCAATTTTTCCAGAAGACTTTAACACAATGTACACAAAAACGATGTTGATAAGTATTGCAATTACGATATTAATAGGTTGGTATTCTGYTCGAAGGGATAAAATAGAAGTCATTGTTCCAGCTCCCGCAATAAGAGGGAATGCTAATGGCACAACGGCAGCAGTTTCAGGTTCGTCATCCTTGTATAATTGAATTCCAAGAATCATTTCCAATGCCAAAAAGAATATGATAAAAGCACCAGCAACAGCAAAAGAATTAACGTCAATACCAATTAGGTTTAATATTTCCTTACCTACAAAAAGAAACAGTATCATCAGAATCGCTGCTACGATTGATGCTTTTTCACTTTGAATATGTCCTACTTTCTTTCGTAAGTCAATAATAATTGGAATGCTACCAATAATATCTATTACGGCAAATAATATCATACTTGCTGTAAGTATTTCTCTGAAGTCAAAGTTCATTTTAAATAGGTTTTTTAGGTTGGTACAAAATTATACATAGTCGATATTATAAAAGTAGCATAAAAAGATAAATAATCAGTAAAATTTATCTCTCATAAAAACTATCTTCGCACTATGTTTCAATTAGGGAAAACCATAGTTTCAGAAGATATCATAGAAAAAGATTTTGTGTGTAATCTTTCTGCTTGCAAAGGAGCTTGTTGCATTGATGGAGAAGCGGGAGCACCTTTGGACGAATCAGAAACTCAAAAACTAGAAGAAATCTATCCTATTGTAAAACCTTATTTGAGAGAAGAAGGAATTCAAGCAATTGAAAAACAAGGAACTTTTATCAAAACAGAAGATGGAGAATTAGAAACTCCATTAATAGATGGTGCTGATTGCGCCTATGTAATTTTTGATAAAAAAGGTACTGCTCTTTGTGCTATTGAAGAAGCTTATAATCAAGGAGAAATAGATTGGAAAAAACCAATATCTTGCCACTTATATCCAATTCGAGTACAGGATTATACTGAGTTTTCTGCCGTTAACTATCATAAATGGGACATATGTGATGATGCCTGTTCATTAGGGAAAGAACTACAAGTTCCTATCTATAAATTTGTAAAACAAGCACTAATTCGAAAATTCGGAGAGGATTGGTATCTAGAGCTTGAAAAAGTCGCTGAAGGGCTTAGAAAATAATTTTCTTTATTTTTATGGTTGTTAATGTTTACCTAAAAGGGAAAAGGAATACTAACATTAAAACCAAAACAATAATTTTATGAAAACAATTCAAGTTTGTATCGCTATGATTATGCTTGCTGCAGTTCCGTTTGGCTGTAGTGATGATGATGCTATAGACGATATTAAAATTCCTGATGCTGAAGAAACGGGAATATTTTTAGAGCAAGATCTTCATTTACTACATCTTAGTAGGCAAGATGATTTAATTGCTGAGGAAATTGCTTCTCTAGAAGAGGAGCTTGCCAATGACCCAAATAATCAAGGTTTGCAAGCTCAGCTTGAGCAATTACAGGAAAATAGGGAGATCAATACAGAGCGAATTAATTTTTTAAATGCTCAGACTGATGAAGCTCTAAGTGATGTGTCGATTAGACCAAGAGTTCCTAGGCTTCCTCCAGTCCCACCACCACCACTTCCATGTACTTGTCTTTCAAATTTAGATTTTAATACTTTGCAGCAATTACTGCTAGCAGGAAATGAAGAAGCGGAAGTCTTTTCGGGAACTGTTTTCGCGGAAAATCAGGAGGTGATTGCAGAATTTGGAAATCTTCAAGAGTTTGAAGATACAGGTTTACTAAGTATTTCGATAGAAGGAAATATTGATTTTCAAGGAGAAGTAATCTTGCAGATTACAAAGTTTTTCCCTCCAGTAAATGATGTTATAACATACTCAATAAGGGGGAATATTAACCTTTAGTAACCTTCATAAATAATAAGTAAATTAGCTCTCAATCATTTTGGGAGCTTTTTTTATGAAAAATATTCTAACCTATGCACTGCTGTTTATTGGATTTTTCTGTTTTTGCCAAACACAAGAACAGTTGTCCGAATATGAATACTTCCTTAGTAAAGGAGGTTCTTTTTTATATACCAATAAAGACAGTGCGAATACCTATTTATCTAAAAGTTATAAAATCGCGAAGGATAGTAATTATTTAGACGGTAAATTAAATACGTTGACATACTTATTACAGGCAAATGGATATCATTTTGATTTAAAAAATCTTAGTCTCAACTTGAAAAGGTTCGAGAATGATTTAAGAAATAAAGAAGCAGTGGATTCTCTGGAGTATGGTACCATATATAGAAGACGTTACTTATTAGAAAAAGGTCAGTATTTTTATAAGATTAATAATTATCAAACGGCTATCAAATACTTTAATGATTTAGTTAATGATATAACTAATACTGAAACCAATAAGTTGCAACTTGATGTTAATGAATTGAATGAATTGTACTCTGCATATTCATTTCTAGCAGCTGTATATGAAAAAGTTGGTAAATATAGCTTGTCAAAAGAGTATCATAATAAAACACTATCGATTGCAGAAAATAACTCGAGTATAGATTGGAGTAGACAAGTGCTTAATACCAAAATGAGATTAGCAAGGGTTTATGAAAACGAAAGTAATTATTTGGAAGCAAATAATTTATTAAATCAAGTACTTCCTGATTATGTGTCACAAGTTGGAACAAATCCAAGATTAAAGAATAGTTTGTTGTCTACTTATCAACGTTTAGTGAAGAATTATTTATTGCAAGATAGTATTTTTAAAGCAACGAATATACTTAAGGAAAGTGAAGAGTATTATTCTGAAAATGATGCTTTTCAACGATCTGCTGATAGGCTATACGCGGATATATATAGTTCTGAAAAACAATTTGAAAAAGCAGAGACTTTTTATCGATCGTATTTAGATAAAACGATAGTATATAGACAAAATCAGAAACATCAGGATGTTGCAGATGCGTATACCGGATTTGGAAAATTATATATGCTGAAAAGAGACCCTTCAAGAGCCATAGAATTTTATCAGGAAGCTTTGATGCAATTAGCACCTGATTTTACTGATAAGGATATTAAAATTAACCCGGATCCTAAAAAGGTACTGTCAAAGTTAGAACTAGTAAAAGTACTTAAGGAGAAGCTCGAAGCTTTAAAGCTATTGTTTGAAAAAAATGGTAAGACAGAAGATCTGGAAGTGGCTTTTAAAACATCGAATGATATCATAAGAACCTTAGATTTATTAAAACCAGAATTCGAAAGTAAAATTGATAAGCAATTTCTAATCACTGAAATGTATCCTGCTTTTCATAGCATGGTAGCGGTTTCTTTTGATTTATATAAAGCTACAAATGAACCTAAATACATAGACGCAGCATTTTATTTCTCAGAAAAAAGTAAGAGTGTCATATTATTAGAAGCAACTAGAAGTACACAAGCAAGTTCTTTCGGTGGCGTTCCAGAAGAAATTATAGATCAGGAGCAGCAATTTAGAGCAAATATTATTCATTTAGAAAAAAAATTCTTTAATCAAAGATCGAATATTGCAGTTTTCGATTCTCTTTTCCAGCTGAAAAACAAGTACTATAATTTTATTTCGGATATGGAGCAAAAATATCCAAAATACTACGATCTAAAGTATAATGCAGATGTGATTAGTTTAGATGATATGGCTTCAAATCTTATGCAAGCTAAAGCGTTGATAAGTTATTTTGCTACCAATACGGATCTGTATGTCATTACTTTAGAAAATCAAAACAAAGAGTTTTATAAAATACCTCTAGGAAATGATGGAAGAGAAAGAATCACACGCTTTTATTCGCTCTTGTCTAATTTAAATGTCAAAGAACTATCCAATATCTATACAATTGGAAACTCTATTTATCAACAAATTCTAAAGAAACCGCTAGAAACAATAACATCCAAAGAATTGATAATTATCCCAGATGATATTCTGAACTATCTACCATTTGAAGCGTTAACGACCTCAGAGAATGCTGCGGATTATTTAATTAAAGATTATCAAATATCATATACAAATTCGGCTACTTTTCTTAGAGAACAACAAAATAAATTAGAGGTTAAACGGAATAAACTTTTGGCATATGCACCTAGTTTTGAGAAAAGGGACGGAGATGCCTCTCAAAATAGGCCAGACTTTGGTCCGCTACTTTATAATAAAGAAGAGGTAGCTCAGATTACTAAGATTTTTGATGGAAAAGCTATTACCGGAAATGAAGCCTCTTTGACATCATTTTCTGAAAATTCGCAAACCTATAATATGCTTCATTTTGCTACGCATGCAGCGACAAATGATGAATATCCTGATTATTCATATTTAGCATTTGCAAAAGATGATAGTAGTGAAAATGGTTTGTTATATGTGAAGGATCTTTATGGATATAATATCAACGCAGATTTAGTAGCCTTAAGTGCTTGTCAAACCGGATTAGGAAAATTGGAAAAAGGAGAAGGAATGTTAAGTCTGGCAAGAGGCTTTAGCTATGCAGGTGCCAAATCATTAGTAACAACCTTATGGAAAATTAATGATCAGACTACTTCAGAAATAATGCATGACTTTTATAAAAACTTAGATAAATCTTTAGCTAAAGATCAAGCATTGAGAGAAGCTAAACTCACCTATCTTTCTAATGCAGAAGATGATTTACTGATGCATCCTTATTATTGGTCTGGATTTATGATATCTGGTGATACAACTCCCTTAGAAAGTAAAGGATCTTATCTATGGTGGTTGTTACTACTTTTTATTCCGGTGATAGCTGTAATAGTTCGAAAAATAAAAAGCAGTACTTAGATTTATTTTAATTGACCTAGAAGTTTGTTTACATCTCCTTTTTTGAAGGTTCCATTATTTGATAAATCTTCTAATAATTGAATAGCTTTCTCTTTCTGATTTTCTTTAAGATAAGCCAGCGATAAATACCACTTTCCTCTTTCTATTAGTTCATCCTTTAAAGCAATGTGTTGTTCTAATAAAGGTATTGCTTCAGAAGTTTGATCCGCAGCTAATAAAGCATTAGCCTGGTATAATAAGAAATAAGGTTTTTGGGTAGTCTCATATAATTTGCCAAACTGTTCTGCAGCAGCAATAAATTCTTTGTTTTCATAGGAAGAAAAAGCAGTTATTTCTTCATTATCATCTGTAGTACCTCTTACAATAGGAGTTACCACATTTTTATAAGGTTCAAAATTAGAAGCATATAATTTTTCGGTATTAACTCCAAAAGGATTCAACAACGAGATGACACCAACCGCTACCAATAATAATATCGAAGCAGCGACTAATAGTTTTTTGTAACTAAAAAGCGGGATTACTTTCGTGTCATTAGCTGCAATTTTGGCTTCAAAATTAGCCATTTGTTTTCTTAAATCATCTCTATCTTCTGCTCCAGCTACATTTTTTAAGTTTGAAAGCAGGTCTACATCTTCTTTAAATGAGATATCATTTACAAGTAGTTCATCGAACTGATCTTGTTCCGCAGCAGTCAGTTCTGAATGTAGATATTTGTCTATTAACTCTTCTCGTTCCATTTAAGCGGGGGTTTTAATTAATTCTTTAAGGGATTTTATACAACGGGATTTTTGACTTTTTACTACGTTTTTGTTTTCGTAGCCTAAACTTTCGGTAATCTCGTCAATCGTTAGTCCCCGATAATAGAATAAGGTTAACATTTCTTGACAACGTTTTCCTAAATTTTTAAAATGTTGCCGTAATAATTGCTGTTCAGAACTTAATTCAGGTTCTTCAAAAATTTCTTCAGTTTCGGATGTTTCTTTGAATTCAACACTATTTTCATAAGAAATTGTTTTCTTCTGTTTTTTAAGCTGATCATAGATCATATATTTTCCGATACTAAATAGGTAAGTTTTGATAGAGCTTTTAATAGTATCCAATTTACCATTTATAGCATGCTCTCGTAAAGCGATAAAAGCCTCTTGATATATGTCTATAAGAGCATCATGGTCAAGATCATACTTTTTAGCAAACTGCAAAAAAGCATTTCGATACTCATTATAGATTTTTTCTAAAGCTTGATTACGCCCTTTTTTAAGCGTTAAGAGTTCTTCCTTCATACGTAGTAACCTGATAATAGGGTAATAGGTTCATCTTATTTTCCAAAGATAAAGTTAACCTTTTTTATAAAAAGCATACAAAGAGATAAAACCAAACAATAGAATTATGAAAACTACAAAGCAAATACTAGGAATCGCGGTATTCTTTATTTTCCTGATTGCACCCCAACACGTAGAGGCACAATTTTGGAAAAAAGTAGCTAAAACAGCTGAGAAAGCTGCTGAAAAGACCATTTTGAAAAAAACAGAAGAGAAGGTTTCTAAAAAAACTGGAAAAACAATTGATGATACAGTAGATGGGAAACCTAAAAAGAAAAAGAAGCAGAAAAAAAGTAAAAGAAATAAAGAAAATGATGAGGCAGTAATCTCTTCAGATAAAGAAAACGGTGTAGAGGAAAATGAAAATATAAACGAAAAACCTGCATTTGCAGCGTATTCAAAATTTGATTTTGTAGCAGGAGAAACTATTATAGCGTACGAAGATTTCAGTCAAGATGAGATTGGAGATTTACCAGCAAGATGGAACTCTTCTAACTCTGCAGAAGTAGTTACATTAAACAGTGCAGAAGGTCGATTTATCCAAATTGGTACAGGAAAAGGATCGTATGTGCCTGAATTTATAGAAGAGTTTCCTGAAAATTTCACATTAGAATATGATGTTGTCTTTGATTTTGATGTGGCTCAATACGCATATCAGAGAGCGCTAATGGTTGTTTTTTCTGATTTAAAGAATCCGGGATATAGTTTGCAGGATGGAACACCTGGAGATAATGGTTTCTCATTTGCTATAAAAGGAGGTATCAGTGGAGGTGGAGAAATTGATATTTATAAATACAACAAAGACAGAAACCTAGATCTTCGTTCCAACAAAAGCATTGGGCTTCTTCATAAAGATAATAGAGGGCGAGGACAAAAAATGCATATATCTATTTGGAAACAAAAACAAAGAATGCGCATTTATATAAATGAACAAAAAGTATTTGATATTCCGAGAGCCTTTGAAAAAAGCACAACCATTAAAAATGTAAAGTTCTTCTCAGAAATATCTGAAGAGAATACGTTCTATTATATCGGAAATATAAGATATGCAGTTGGGAAACCAGATATGCGTAATAAGTTGATTACAGAGGGAAAGCTAGTTACCTACGGAATCACGTTCGATACAGGAAAAGCTAGTATGAAATCTGAATCTTATGGCACCATTAAGAAAATAGCAAGAGTACTTACTGAAAACCCTTCCGTGAAAGTCTTAATCACTGGCCACACGGATAAGGATGGTGATGAAAGTTCTAATCAAAAACTTTCAGAACAAAGAGCGGCATCCGTTAAAAAAGTACTTGTAGATGAGTTTGATATTGAAGCATCTCGATTGCAAACCAAAGGAAAAGGAGAAAGTGATCCTATCGCCGAAGGAAATACACCAGAAGCAAAAGCAAAGAATAGAAGGGTTGAATTTAAAAAAATATAAAAAAATGTTTACCTCTTATTCTTGAGACACACTAAAGTGTAAACTTGATAATAATTAAAAATTAAAACAATGAACACAAAATTTAAAAAAATAGGTACAATGATAATGATCGCGCTAGCGATATTGTCTCAATCTTGTAAAAGTGATGATGATGGTTCAGTAGTTGTAAATGAGAACCAATTAGAGAATATTCAGGAACGCTTTGTGCAATATGAAGAATCTATTAATAATATAGAAGCTCCTGATGCGATGGAAGGATATGCACAAGATAATGTGTATGCATCAAATGCGTTGTGGACTATAGCTTCTTTACAAGTGCAAGCATTGGCATATTCTACAATTTTTATAAATATTCCAACGGATGCAGACCAACAAAGTAGTATTGGTAAGAGTGGTCGTATGGCAGATACTTGGGTTTGGAGTGCAGGAGGCGTTACATTATATTATACGATTACTTCTGATGCTGCTTTTGATTATTTTACATATGATATCGAAGAAGGAGGTGTACGTAGAACTTTTTACGAAGGTAGAATTAGTAAAGATGGAAATTTCTATGAGGTAAGATTTAATGGCGAAGATGGTAGTTTCCTATTGATCACATATAGAAAAACAGGTAGTGTAATAACGTTTACAATAGAAGATCATAACAACGATAGAATAGAATTGGTTTATAATGAAACAGATCGATCAGGATCTATAGAAGCATTCGAATCTGGAGTATTGACAGAAAGTTTTGTTTGGTCAGGTGATGGAACAGGAGTATATACAAATCACGTTACAGGAGAAACTTTTTCTTGGCCATAAGAATCTGAATCTAAAAATTGACACTTTAAGAAAATCATACTTGTTAGATCAAGTATGATTTTTCTTTTTTTATATTTTTTTATCTAAAAATGATACTTTTTAAGCCACTTATTAACGTGTGGTTTTGCCGTAAAATAGTGGTTTTTTTTAGTTTTATTTTTTGTGTTAAAAAACCTCGGTAACAGGTGAAAAATAGGTGTTTCTTGAGGTTACTAACAGTGTTGTTTATATCTTTTTTTTAATATTTAAATAATTGAAAATCAGGAATTTATATTGTTTTTGCTAAATATTGATTTTTATCGGTTAATTCCCTTTGTGTTGAAAACTTTGTTGAAAACGTTTGCCAAATTTTTGTGAAACATTTAGAGCATTTTTTGATCTTTGTTAGTCCGTAGCGGAAACAAAAAAAGATAACTAGCTTAAAGAAAAAAAAGATGAATGCAGTAGAGCCGATTTTACAAGAAAATAAAGACAGATTTGTTATTTTCCCTATCAAACATCATGATATTTGGGATTGGTATAAAAAATCTGAAGCTAGTTTCTGGACTGCAGAAGAAATAGACTTGCATCAAGATATTACAGATTGGAGTACTAAATTAACAAATGATGAAAGATACTTTATTAAGCACATTTTGGCATTTTTTGCTGCTTCAGATGGTATCGTTAATGAAAATCTAGCAGAAAATTTCGTAAATGAAGTTCAATATAGTGAAGCAAAATTCTTCTATGGATTTCAAATTATGATGGAGAATATTCATTCTGAAACATACTCTTTGTTAATTGATACGTATGTAAAGGATGAAAAAGAGAAAGATATTTTATTCAAAGCAATAGAGAACTTTCCTGCGATTAAGAAAAAAGCAGATTGGGCGTTGAAATGGATCGAGTCGGATTCTTTTGCAGAACGATTGATAGCTTTTGCAGCAGTAGAAGGAATTTTCTTTTCAGGAGCGTTTTGTTCTATATTTTGGTTAAAGAAACGTGGTTTAATGCCAGGTCTTACTTTTTCAAATGAATTGATTTCAAGAGATGAAGGAGTACATTGTGATTTTGCGGTGCATCTTCATAATAATCACCTAATTAATAAAGTGCCAAAAGAAAGAATTCGTGAAATTATCGTAGATGCCCTTACTATAGAAAGAGAGTTTATCACAGAATCTCTTCCTGTAAGTTTGATAGGAATGAATGCAAACCTGATGACACAATACTTAGAATTTGTTACCGACAGATTATTGTTAGAGTTACAGTGTGAGAAAGAGTATGGTACTGCTAATCCATTCGATTTTATGGATATGATCTCTTTACAGGGAAAAACTAATTTCTTTGAAAAGAGAGTTTCGGAATACCAAAAAGCAGGAGTTCTTAATAAAGATACCGAGGATAATAAAATAAGTTTTGATGCTGATTTTTAATCTTTAAAAATTATTTCAAAATGATCATATATTCATTCTGAGCTAATTAAAGTAGCGTAGCTATTGAATCAAGATTAGCTCAGTTTGATAAAGCTTTCTAAAAGCTTACCCAATAAAACAAAAAAGGCGGAAGTCACATTATTATATTTTACTTATAAAAATACTCTGATTATTTAAATGCAGAGGTTTCTTTTTAGTATCTGATTTCGGGGGAAATCATTAATAATTATGGACTTTCATAGAGTAAAGGAGAGGAATATAAACACAAATTAATATCGCAGTTCTTCAAAAGAAGAATTTTATAAAAACCAAAAACGTATGTATGTAGTAAAAAGAGACGGTCACAAGGAGCCAATTATGTTTGACAAAATTACCGCAAGGGTAAGAAAGCTGTGTTATGGATTAAACGCACTAGTTGATCCAGTAAAAGTTGCCATGAGGGTTATTGAAGGATTATATGATGGAGTAACTACAAGTGAGCTAGATAATCTTGCAGCTGAAATTGCGGCTACTATGACCATTGCGCATCCTGACTATGCAAAACTTGCAGCGCGTATATCAGTCTCTAATTTACATAAAAACACGAAAAAGACATTCTCTGAAGTAGTGAAGGATTTATATGAATATGTAAACCCAAGAACAGAGAAAGAAGCTCCATTAATCTCTGATGAGGTGTATGAAGTGATCATGGCTAATAAAGAAAAATTAGACTCTACGATTATTTACAACAGAGATTTTGGATACGATTATTTTGGTTTTAAAACATTAGAACGTTCTTACTTACTGAAGTTAAATGGTAAGATTGCAGAACGTCCGCAGCATATGTTAATGAGAGTTTCAATAGGGATTCATCTAAATGATTTAGATGCAGCTATTGAAACGTATGAATTAATGTCTAAAAAGTATTTTACACACGCTACACCTACGTTATTTAATTCAGGTACACCAAAACCTCAAATGTCTTCTTGCTTCTTATTAGCAACAAAAGAAGATAGTATTGATGGTATTTATGATACCTTAAAACAAACAGCAAAGATTTCTCAATCTGCAGGAGGAATTGGATTATCTATTCATAATGTAAGAGCGACAGGATCTTATATTGCTGGTACTAATGGTACGTCAAATGGTATTGTTCCTATGCTACGTGTGTTTAATGATACAGCACGTTATGTGGATCAAGGTGGAGGAAAAAGAAAAGGTTCTTTTGCTATCTACGTAGAACCATGGCATGCTGATATTTTTGACTTCTTGGATCTGAAAAAGAATCACGGTAAAGAGGAAATGCGTGCTAGAGATTTATTCTATGCAATGTGGATTCCTGATTTATTTATGAAGCGTGTACAGGAAGATGCTGAGTGGACATTAATGTGTCCTAATGAATGTCCTGGTCTATTCGATATGCATAGTGAGGAGTTCGAAGAAACATATATGCGTTATGAAGCTGAAGGAAAAGGACGCAGAACTATTAAAGCACGCGAACTTTGGGAGAAAATTCTAGAATCACAGATTGAAACAGGAACTCCTTATATGCTCTATAAAGATGCGGCAAATAGAAAATCAAATCAACAAAATTTAGGAACAATTCGTTCGTCTAATTTATGTACTGAGATTTTAGAATATACAAGTCCAGATGAAGTAGCAGTATGTAATTTAGCTTCTATTGCTTTACCGATGTTCGTTAAAAATGGAGCATTCGATCATGAGGAACTTTTTAGAATTACAAAACGTGTTACTAAAAACTTAAATAAAGTAATTGATAGAAATTACTATCCAGTAAAAGAAGCAGAAAATTCTAATATGCGTCATCGTCCGATTGGATTGGGAGTGCAAGGGTTAGCGGATACCTTTATTCAGTTACGCATGCCATTTACTAGTGATGAGGCTAAAAAACTGAATCAAGAGATTTTCGAGACTTTATATTTTGCTGCAGTAACGGCTTCTATGGAAGAAGCTACAGCAGACGGACCTTATCAAACATATGAAGGTTCTCCAATTTCTAAAGGAGAATTCCAGCATAATTTATGGGGAATTAAAGACGAAGAATTAAGTGGTCGTTGGGATTGGGCAGCACTTCGTAAGGAAGTATTAGAACATGGAGTTCGTAACTCATTGTTAGTAGCTCCGATGCCTACAGCATCTACTTCTCAGATTTTAGGAAATAATGAAGCATTCGAACCATACACCAGTAATATCTATACAAGACGAGTACTTTCTGGAGAGTTTATCGTAGTAAATAAACATCTTTTAGAAGACCTTGTAAAGCTGAATCTATGGAGCGATGATCTTAAGGATGCAATTATGAGAGCTAATGGATCTATTCAGAATATAGATATCATCCCTCAAGATCTTAAAGAGTTGTATAAAACAGTTTGGGAATTGAGTATGAAAGATATTATTGATATGTCTCGTCATAGAGGATACTTTATTGATCAATCTCAGTCACTGAACTTATTTATGGAAGGTGCAACGATGGCAAAACTTACGTCTATGCATTTCTATGCTTGGAAAAGCGGATTAAAAACAGGAATGTACTACTTAAGAACGAAGTCTGCTGTAGATGCAATTAAGTTTACACTGAAAACTGAAAAGAAAGAACAGCCACAAGCTGAAAAAGTAGCAGTAGCTGCGGCACAAGTAATGGAAGCACAAGCTGCTCCAAAAACACAACCGCAAGCTGAACAAGTGCAAGTTTCTGCAGAAGGAACTTCCTTAACTCCTGAAGAATTGAGAGCGTTAATAGCGCAATCTAAAGAAGCTGAAGGAGATGACTGTTTAATGTGTGGGTCTTAAATTATTAAGACCATTTATATAGGGCAAGAAAGGGAAGCAAAAAGCTTCCCTTTTTTATGCTTTCAAAACAGAAAAAAACACAATCTATAGTAACAAATAGGATGTTTTAGGCACTTAGATATGTAAAGGTTTTTAAAATGTTAATTATATCTTAAAAAAGGACTTTTTTAGTATCTTTAAAATCCCTTGTCTAATACAACCTACTTTATGGAAGAAATTAATGTAGAACTACAACATTGTTCTCAATGTAATCAGGAAATGCTAAACGATGCAAAGTTTTGTACGTATTGTGGCTTTCCTGAAAATGGAGATGAAAGTGAAAAGGCTCAGTTTCATGCTCAAAGAGTGATGAAAAAAAGTCAAGCAAAAGAAAATAATCAAAGGATTAATTCTGCAAGGAATACTTTGTATTGGATGGCCGGAATTTTCTTTGTTTCAGGATTGTTTTTGTTTTTTAGTCTGAATGATATCGCTGTGCTTATTGCAAGTTCTATCTTAGCTATTATTTATCTTATTTTGGCTTATTGGTCTCAGAAAAAGCCATTTGCTGCAATTTTATCGGCATTATTGCTGTATTTGATGGTAATTGTAGTTAATGTGATCGATGAACCTTCTAGTTTGTTCAAAGGAATTCTTCTAAAAATAATCATTCTAAGCTTTTTGATAAAAGGAATGTATTCTGCATCACAAAGTACTAAAGGACAATAATTATGAATATGAATTGTCAAAATTGTGGAGCATCTTTAGAAAATGCAGTGAATTACTGCCCTAATTGCGGAGTTTCCATTAAAAAGAAAGTTTCAAAGAAAAAGAGCAGGGAGCATCTTAATCTGGTGATCGCATTTTACATCGCCATGTTGGTGTTTTTAATAATGAATTATTTTTTGTTTCAAGAAGATACCTCATTAATTCAAGAAATTGCTACTGAAAGTATTTTTGCGTTAATAATTGTTGGTTTTACCTTCTTTGATTTCAAGAATATTATGAAATTATATCAATTTCCTAAGATCAAACCGCTCTATCTTTTAGGATATCTTGCAATACCCTTTGCTTCTGCTTTTATAGTATATTATCTAGTTGAATTTATTAATACGAAAGTGTTTGAAGAAAGTTATAGTTACTATTTTACGTATGTAGATTATCCTAATCCTATGTTTTGGGCGATTCTTTTTGTAGCAATTTTTCCTCCAGTTTTTGAAGAATTAGGCTTTAGAGGTTTTTTGTATAACCAATTAAAGAAAATTACGAATACGCGAGTAACTATAATTCTTACTGCATTTATTTTTGCTATTGTTCATTTTTCGGTAATATCAATATTGTGGATCTTCCCATTTGGACTATTACTAGGTTATTTGAGGCATAGATATAATACTTTATGGATTGGAATGATAATTCATTTTATACATAATTTCATAGTGTTATATTTGGACTATTATTATTTTGATAGCGCATTGCTAGAATTTTGACAGTATGATGAACTGGGAACAGCTTCTGTCTTTAAAAAGACAAGGAGATACGAATAAAAGATTACGAAAAGAACAAGACGAAACCAGATTAGGATTTGAAGTAGACTATGATAGAATTATATTCTCTTCGGCTTTTAGAAGTTTGCAAGATAAGACACAGGTAATTCCACTATCCAAAACAAGTTTTGTACATACGAGACTCACTCATAGTTTAGAGGTATCTGTAGTTGGGCGTTCTCTAGGCCGCGTTGTTGGAAAAAAGGTTCTTGAAAAGCATCCACATCTTTCTACAATTCATGGATATCAATTTAATGATTTTGGAGCTATTGTGGCTGCTGCTGCTTTGTCTCATGATATCGGGAATCCACCTTTTGGTCATTCTGGAGAAAAAGCAATAGGAGAATATTTTGCTACAGGTAAAGGCAAGAAGTATAAAGAATTTCTAACACCAAAACAATATCAAGATCTAATTGATTTTGAAGGAAATGCTAATGGATTTAAGATTCTAACCGAGTCTAGACAAGGTATCGAAGGAGGATTGCGATTATCGTATGCTACCTTAGGTGCTTTTATGAAATATCCAAAGCAGTCGTTACCTAAAAAACCTACCTCTCATATTGCGCATAAGAAGTTTGGATATTTTCAGAATGAAAGTGCTTTTTTTAAAGAAGTTGCTGAAGAAGTTGGTTTGCTTCCACAGCAAATAGGAAATGAAATTACCTATAGTCGTCATCCACTTACATTTCTGGTAGAAGCGGCAGATGATATCTGCTATACAATCATTGATTTTGAAGATGGGATTAACTTAGGACTAATACAAGAAGAGTATGCATTAGAATATCTCATAAAGCTTGTAAAAGATACCATCAATACATCAAAGTATAATAGCTTAACAACGACAGCAGATCGTTTGAGTTATCTTAGAGCATTAGCTATTAATACATTAATTCAAGAAGCGGCAACTACTTTTATTGAGAATGAGGAAGAAATTTTATCCGGTAATTTTGATATAGCGCTCATTGATAAAAGTAAATATCAAGCTCAAATAAATGATATTATCAAAATTAGTGTTGCTAAAATATACCAAAGCACAGAAGTGGTGGAAAAAGAAATAGCTGGATATGAGATTTTAGCCACATTATTAGATCGTTATTGTACGGCAACAACTAATTATAATAATCAAGAGGCCTCCAATTACGATAAATTAATATTAAAAGCTGAAGGAAACAATTTTGATTATACTAATGATGATGTATATACCCGATTAATTAGTATAAGTAATTATGTAGCAAGTCTTACAGACGGCAATGCATTATTGAAATTTCAAAAAATTAGAGGATTGCAAGTTTAACTTAACCCTTTTTCTATTTTAGGTTTTGTTACTATAGAAATTAGTATAGGTTAAGATATTCAATAATCGATTTATGCATATCAAATGCAATAAGAATGATTTTTGAAAATGAGGGCAAATGATTTCCATTTGAATATTTTTAGAATTCATTAATTGCGAAGTTCAATTTTTCCTAGTTTTAACATTTAGAGCTACCTTTTTTTGCTTTTTTTGAGATTTGTAGAAAAGGTGCAAAAATCTTAAAAAACAAATATTTTCATTGAACATATGTTAATTTTTATGGATTTTTGAGCGTTTTACTGAAAAAAATATTATTTCAGCTAGTAGATCGGATGTTAATTGTATATTTTAGCGCACTAAAATTTTAACATAATTAAGGTATGAGCTTATGGTTTTGCCTTAGTTTTTGTAGTCACGAAAATTTAATTGCTTTTGTTATGAATAAAAACTATTTTAAATTCCTCATCTTTTTGTTAGGAATAAATATTGGTATTGCTCAAGATCAGAGTAATGTTGATATCGTTAAAGATTATTTAATTTCATCCGGTATGAACAGGGATGATGTTAGTGATCTTAAGGTACAATCAGAATCCTTTTCTAATAGCATGAATGTAGCCAATGTATATGTGAATCAACAATACAGAGGGATTGCTATCAAAAACGTTGTTGGTAATTTTGCGATTAGAAACGGTAAAGTTGTTCATTATTCTGGAAAACTCATTAACAATTTAGAATCTAAAGTAATCACCTCAAATGCTGATTTAAATCCTAGAACTGCGGTTATTAAAGCGGCAGCAGCTTTACAATTACCAAATATTAGTAATGTTAGTATAGTTGATGAGTTAAGCCAAAATAAGTTTATAGTTTCGAGATCGAATATTTCATTTGATGAAATTCCTGTTGAATTAGTTTATGAATATATAGATGACAAATTAGTGTTAGCTTGGGATTTAAGTATACATGCATTGGATGGTAATAACTGGTATAGTGTTAGAGTGGATGCTACTACTGGAGAATTAACCAGTGAAAATAACTGGATGACGAGTTGTACTTTTGACCACAGTTTATCTAATAATAAACATTCTGATCACAATCATAAAAAAATAAGTGATTTTGGGTTTAAGTCAAAATCCTTGGCAAAGCCATTTCTAATGGATGGAAGTTATAACGTTTTTGCGGTACCAAGTATCGAAAGCCCGAATCATGGAAATAGAACAATTGTAACCAATCCAGTAAACGCAGTTGCATCACCTTTCGGTTGGCATGATACCGATGGAGTAGCTGGTGCTGAATTTACAACTACACAAGGGAATAACGTTTTAGCAGCTGAAGATTTAGATGGAGATAATCTACCAGGTAATCAGCCTGATGGAGGAGCAAACTTAATATTTGATTTTCCATATGATCCTGCTACCCGAATTGCAGATTATCAAAATGCTTCTTTAACAAACTTATTTTACGTAAGTAATGTTATACATGATGTATGGTATCAGTATGGCTTTGATGAAGCATCTGGGAATTTTCAGTTCAATAATTACGGTAAAGGAGGAGTTGATGGAGATGAGGTTTTTGCAGATGGTCAAGATGGTTCAGGAACAAATAATGCTACTTTTGGAACGCCTCCAGATGGAGCAAATCCAAGGATGTCTATGTTTTTATGGAATCCTGAAAATAGATTCGTATTTACTGTGAATAATACATCACTTGCAGGGACATATAATGTCGTTAACAATGCTTTTAGGGATGGTTCAATAGAACCACCTTTTTTACCAGCTGGAATTACAGGTGATTTAATATTGGCAGTAGATGATAATGCTACACCTGATTCTAGTGATGCTTGTAGTCTTATTACAAATACAGCGGAAATGAATGGAAATATTGCCGTTGTTAGAAGAGGAGAGTGTAATTTTAGTGTCAAAGTTATTGAGGCTCAAAGAGCTGGAGCTACAGCGGTAATTGTTGTAAATAATGTGGCTGGTGATGTTACTATGGGTGGAGATGGAAGTGTTTTTATTAACATACCTGCTTTTAGTATCAATCAAGCCGATGGAGAAGCGCTTATAACACAAATGGCGTCAGGATCAGTGAATGCTACATTAGCTTCTGAATTAAGAGAAGATTGGATAGTAGGAGCCGATGGATCTTTTGATAATGGAATAGTAGTTCATGAGTATGGACACGGAATTTCCACTCGTTTAACAGGTGGAGCATCTAACTCTGGTTGTTTATCAGGTGCTGAGCAAATGGGTGAAGGTTGGTCAGATTGGTTCGCTTTAATGATGACAATCGAACCTGGAGATACAGGAGAAGATGCTAGAGGAATTGGAACATATGCGATAGGACAACCAACAACAGGAGGAGGAATCAGACCATTTCCATACAGTACAAATACAACGACTAACCCTGTTACCTATGCAAGTATAAGCGATGCTACTAGATTTTCTGTTCCTCATGGAGTAGGGTCTGTATGGGCAGCTATTTTATGGGATATGACTTGGGCATTTATTGAAAGAGATGGATATGATCCAGACTTATACAATGGTACCGGCGGTAATAATTTAGCTATGCAATTAGTCATTGATGGATTAAAATTACAAGCGTGTAATCCTGGTTTTGTAGATGGAAGGGATGGTATACTAGCGGCTGCAGATTTATTACCGAATAGTACAGCTAATAAATGTATTATTTGGAATGTATTTGCTGCTAGAGGAGTAGGATATAGCGCGGATCAAGGATTCTCGAGTAGTAGAACAGATCAAACAGAAGCTTTTGACCTTCCTCCAACATCAGAATTAGATTGTAGTAATGTTTTAGGTGTGGATGATTTCAACGGAGGTGTATTCGAAATTTATCCAAACCCTTCTAAAGGTACGTTCGACATTCAAGTGGCTCAAAGCCTTGGAGTTTCTACAATTTCAGTGTTTGATATGAATGGAAGAGTTGTATACAAAGAAAGTAAACAATTAAATACCACTCATAGAATAACTACCAATTTAGATACTGGAATTTACTTATTGAGAATTGAAGCTGAAAATGGATCAGCAATAAAGACTACTAAGATTATAGTAGAATAATTTATAATACAATAATTATTAAAAAGGGCTATTGTTCATAACAATAGCCCTTTTTTTATTATGTTATTTCAGTACGTTTAATCTTAGAATGTTTGAATAGTAAAGTTTTAAGCTATTGATTTCTTAAAATAACTTCTTTTATTTTTTCAGAAGAAATACCGCATATTTCTTGTAATTCTTTCGTAGTTCCATGATGTATAAAATTATCGGGAACTCCTAAGTTTAATATGTTATTGTTAAAATTATGTTGATTGGCAACACTTATAATTGAACTTCCAAATCCACCATTTATGACACCATCCTCAATAGTTATAATCGTTTTGTGTTTTTGTAATAGTTCTAATATTAAATCTAAATCCAATGGTTTTATAAAACAAAAATGATAATGACTCACTTTTTCTGTAAGCATTTCTATAGCATTCGTTACATTATTTGCAATCGTACCAGTTGATAAAATCGCAATATCAGAATTGCTATTCAAAATACACTCCCCTTTCCCAATAGGTACTTTAGTCATCTTTAGTTTCCAATCTAAAATAGTACCTCTACCTCTTGGATATCTAATCGCTATTGGATTATTTAACTTCAAAGAAGCAGTAAACAGAAGATTTCGAAACTCAATTTCATCTTTTGGAGCCGCTACGATCATATTTGGAATACAATTTAGATAAGCAATATCAAATACCCCATGATGAGTTGCACCATCAGCTCCAACCAATCCAGCCCTATCAATACAGAAAATCACTGGTAAGTTCTGTAAAGCCACATCATGAATAAGTTGATCATAAGCGCGTTGTAAGAAGGTAGAATATATGGTGCAAAATGGAACTAATCCTTGAGTTGCCATTCCTGCTGCCAACGTAACAGCATGTTGCTCTGCAATACCTACATCAAATGCTCTATCCGGCATTTCTTCCATCATATATTTTAAAGAACTCCCTGTTGGCATAGCTGGAGTAATACCTATAATATCTTTGTTTTCTCTTGCAAGTTCTAATATGGTATAACCGAATACATCTTGGAATTTAGGAGGTTCTTGTGTGTTGTTCTTTGGTACTAGTTCTCCAGTAGTAGCATCAAATTTACCTGGAGCGTGGTATTTTACCTGATTTTCTTCTGCTTGTTTTAATCCTTTACCTTTTGTGGTAATGATATGTAAAAGTTTAGGACCAGTTATGTTTTTTAGTTTTTCAAGGGTTCTTAATAAACTAGGTAAATCATGACCATCAATAGGACCAAAATAAGAGAAATTAAGCGCTTCAATAATATTGTCCGTTTTAGGTTTATAACCAACTCTAGCTTTAGTTAAATATTCTTTTAAAGCTCCAACACTAGGATCAATTCCTATAGAATTATCATTAAGAATAATAAGCATATTAGTGTCGGTAACTCCTGCATGATTTAAACCTTCGAAAGCCATACCGCTAGCTATAGAAGCATCTCCAATGACTGCAATATGTTGTTTTGTTACATTTCCTTTTAGTTTAGAAGCGATTGCCATTCCTAAAATAGCAGAAATGGAGGTAGAGGAATGCCCAACACCAAAAGTGTCGTATTCACTTTCACTTCGTTTAGGAAATCCACTTATACCGTTTAATTGACGATTGGTGTGAAACAGATCTTTTCGTCCTGTAAGAATCTTATGTGGATAGGCTTGATGGCCTACATCCCAAATTAATAAATCGTTTGGCGTGTCAAAAATATAATGCAATGCTATGGTAAGTTCTATAACGCCCAAACTAGCACCTAAATGACCTTCTTTTGTGGCAACAATATTGATCACAAATTCTCGTAATTCTTTGGCCAATACTGGTAGTTGATCGGTAGAAAGTTTTCTAAGATCTTTTGGGTATTTAATATGTGAAAGGAGTGTTTCTTTCATGAAGCAAAAGTACTATTTTGAGATGAGCTGTAGTATCTCATTTTGTAATTAAATATAATAGTTTGGTAGAATATCAACTACAATGAAATAAGAACAATTATATTTGTTAGATACTTTAAGCTATATGTTATGTTTGATCCTTATGACGATTCACATTTTATGAGAAAAGCGCTTCAGGAAGCTGAAGCGGCCTATGAAAAAGGAGAAGTACCTATTGGAGCGATTGTAGTTGTCGCTGATAGGATTATTGCTAGAGCACACAATCTTACAGAATTATTAAATGATGTTACGGCACATGCAGAAATGCAAGCCATCACAGCTGCTGCAAATTTTTTAGGAGGAAAATATCTTAAAGAGTGTACCTTATACGTAACACTAGAGCCTTGTCAAATGTGTGCAGGTGCATTATATTGGAGTCAAATAGGAAAGTTAGTATATGGCGCTAGAGATGAGCAACGGGGATTTATTACTATGGGAACCAAATTACATCCTAAAACAAAAATGGTAGGTGGTGTATTGGAAGAAGAATGTGGTGAGATTCTAAAACGCTTTTTTGTTCAGAAACGGAATTTGAACTGATATTAAAATAGCTACATGAAGAATACAATCGCAGAACGGATCCAAGATTTTTTAAAACAGTTTCCGCCTTTTAGTATGCTTTCAAAAGAAGAACTATTAAAGGTTGCCGGTCAAATTAGAGTATTGTATTTAGAAAAGGGAGCATATGTGTTCGAACAAGATGAAAAATGTCATGATGAATTTTATATTGTTCGAGAAGGAGCTGTAGGTTTATATAGGAATTCAGAAAACAGTCAAAATCTAGTGGATATATGTGATGCTGGAGATCTTTTTGGATTGCGAATTATGATTATTAAAAAGAATTATCGCATGGCGGCTTTGGCGAGTCAAGAGTCTATCGTATATGCTATTCCTTCTTCAGTTTTTAAGCCCTTTATTGATGAAAATAAAGAAGTAAATACATTTTTATTAGAAACTTTTGCTACGCACGCGAGAAACTATTATACCGAAACGGAAAAAGGAAAAAGGATAGATAATACAATCTCTATTGATACGGCAAAGGATCTGTCTACATTGCGAACTATTTCATATAGGAAAAAACCACTTACCTGCACTGCTGATGCTATTGTTAAAGATATAGCTATGGAGATGAATGCTAGAA
The DNA here is from genome assembly GCF_019295435.1 of Aquimarina litoralis. Lineage (GTDB taxonomy): Bacteria > Bacteroidota > Bacteroidia > Flavobacteriales > Flavobacteriaceae > Aquimarina > Aquimarina litoralis_A. Next base: position 30,649 of record NZ_WEKL01000019.1, on the reverse strand, counting down.
AAGCAGATGCTATAATCGTTGTGGATGAGCAAAAATTTCCAATAGGAATTCTTACAGATAGCGATCTTAGAGCTAAAGTTGCTACAGGTTTGTTTTCTGCTACAGCAGTAGTGACAGAAGTAATGACCGCTCCTGTAAAAACATATGCTAAAAAAATAACAGTTGCAGAAGCACAAATAGCCTTAATTAAAAATAATATTAGCCATCTATGTATTACAAAAGATGGTACCCGTAATTCCAAAACAGTCGGTGTTTTCTCGAATCATGATTTATTAGTGTCGTTTGGAAACAATCCTTCAATTCTAATAAAGGAAATTAAAAGAGTAAAAAAAATCCAACGATTACGGTATATCAGAAAGCAAGTAGAACGATTACTAACTACATATCTAGAACAAGATATACCTACAATGCATATTTTGAATCTAATTTCGGAGATAAATGACGCATTGGTCATTCGAACTATTGAATTGTCTTTAGAAGAAATGCCTTCGCAACCTACTGTTGCTTTTAATTTTTTGGTATTAGGAAGTCAAGGTAGACGAGAACAATTGTTGATGACAGATCAGGATAATGCAATTGTATTCGAAGATGTAGAGGAAGCTATGTATGACGAAACGCAGACTTACTTTTTGGAACTGGCAAGAATAGTAACCAAGAATTTGCATGCGATTGGTTTTGAATACTGTCCTGCCGAAATGATGGCAAGTAACCCAAGATGGTGTATGTCGCTTTCCAAATGGGAAGAACAGTTCAGAACCTGGATGACAACTCCATCAGAAGAAAGTACTTTATTATCATCTATATTTTTTGATTTTCAATCGGTTTATGGGGATGCAGACATGTCGAATCAATTGTCTGATGTAGTTTTTGATGGTGTAAATAAAAGTAAACGATTTTTGGGGCTATTAGGAGTTAGTGCATTGCAAAAACCATCACCATTAGGCTTTTTTAAACAGTTTTTAGTCGAACAAAATGGAGAGCATAAAGATACTTTTGATATCAAAACCAGAGCCATGATGGTATTAATCGATGGCGCAAGAATTTTGGCATTATATCATAATTTAAAAGGAATAAATAATACATTACTTAGGTATGAGAAGCTGGCCTCATTAGAACCAAATAATAAAGAACTTTTTGAAAGTTGTGCCAAAGCTTTCAGAGTGTTGCTGAAATTTAGAGCAAGACAAGGAATATTGCATAAGGACTCGGGAAGATTTATTCAATTAAATACACTTAGTAAAAATGATAAGTTAAAACTCAAAAGATGTTTTAAACCTATTCGAGATATACAAGAAGTACTAAGAATACGCTTTCAACTTAAAACATTCATGTAAATGAATTTTTGGTTTTCAAATAACAATAAAAATGACCTTCCTGATTTTTGGAAAGAGTATATCAATTGCTTTGAGAACAAACAAAGGAAAAAAGCAATTGAATCGGTTAGATTTATAGCTTTTGATACAGAAACAACAGGTTTTGATTATAAAAATGATAGGGTTCTTTCGATCGGAGCAATTGCTATTAAAGATATGGCAATAGATGTATCTGATCAATTAGAATTATATCTGGAACAAGATGTTTTTAATTCTGAAACCGTAGAGATCCATGGAATTCGGAAAAATCATGACTTTACCAGAGTTTCAGAAGGAGAAGCAATTGAACTATTTCTAAAATATATTGGGAATGCTGTGTTGATTGCACATCATGCGGATTTTGATAGGAGAATGATCAATAGCGCGTTGCAGAGAAATGGTTTAGGAAATTTAAAGAATAGATTTTTGGATACAGGTATCTTATTTGGAAAAACAAAACATATCATCTATAGCAGAGAAAGAAAATATAACCACTACACTCTTGATGAGTTGTGTGATGATATGAAGATATCCAAAAGTGATCGGCATACAGCCTCCGGAGATGCTTTTATTACGGCTTTGGCATTTTTAAAAATCATTCCAAAACTACAAATAAAAAGAACAGATAGTTCCTCAATACTTTTCTAGGGCCTATTAGTATTGCAACTGTAGTCATAGTTTTTCGTCTTTTTGATAGAATCAATCAAAATGAAAAAAGGACTATATGTTACCATTTCTTTACTAAGTCTTTCTGGTTTTTCTCAAGAAAATGATGTTTTAAGAGGAAAAATCGTTACAGATACGCTACAAGCACAAGCAATAAATATTATTAATCTTACTAAAGGAGTAGGAACTATTAATGATGAAGTAGGTTATTTTCAGATAAGAGCTACCGAGGGGGATACTATCATTTTTTCCTCTATTCAACATTATCAGAAAGCGCATATCGTAACTAAAAAGGATCTGAAAAAAGCAAATTTAGCAATACAACTAGAAACTAAGGTTAATGAATTGGATGAGGTAAAAGTTTCTCAATATGACCTTTCTGGAGAGGCAAAAGAAGATATTAAGAAAATAGAAACGTTTGAAGATAATCTACCCATGTTTAACGCCAAAAGGTTGGATGAAACTCCTTTTGTACACGAGAAAGGAGCAAAAACGGTTAGAAATACAACAGTTGATCATCGAAAAAATGCAACTGCCTTCAATTTCATAGCTGCAGGTAGAATGGTTGCAAGCTTGTTTAAGAAAAAAGATACGCGCAAATCTAAGAATGTTAGAATTCCACAAGTAGCAGATTTTTATCAGGGAGAATTTATAGTTGAAGAACTAAAAATACCTGAAACTGAATTGTATGATTTCTTAGATTATGTAAATGAGAAAGAGGAAACAAAGAAGGTGTTAAAAACTGGTGATGAATTAAGAATTCTGGAATATCTCATCCATCAGAGTAAAGTATTTAATGATAAGAATCGTCAAAGAAAATAATATGTATCGATTTGCTTCTTTATTTCTGATGAAAATAAATGCTTTAATCCTCTTTTTATTCTTCACTTTTTCAGGTTTCGGACAACAAACTTCTTGGTTTAGAGGCCAAATTGTTGTAAACGAATTAGAGCTAGAAGCTGTGAATATTGTAAACCTTACTAAAGAAATAGGTGTCGTTAATAATAAATCAGGATATTTTGAAATTCCAGCTAATATAGGAGATGTTATTATTTTTTCTTCTGTTCAGTTCAAAACGAAAAAACTTACAATCACAAAAGAACAATTAAAATCAAAGAGTTATAGAGTGTTTTTGGAGTCTGAAATTAATACCTTGGATGAGGTTCATATATCTCAGTATTCTTTAACAGGAGATGTTTATAAAGATATTGAAGAGATTCCTACTTATGAGAAAAATCTGCCTTTTTGGAATGCTGAGCAATTGAAGCAAATGGGAGTTTCTAGACCAAATGATGAACAATCACCAGTAGAAAATACAGTGTTGCCGTCAGGTAATAACCAAGCGGGAATTTCTGTAGATTTAGCCGGTTTGATTCAGGCTATATCTGGGATATTTAAAAAAAGTAGTAAAAAAGGAAATATTGAAATAAAGTTAACGCAATATTATAGAGAAGAGTTTTTTATAAAAGAGTTGAAAATACCTGAAACGGAGTTGTACAATTTTATGGACTTTTTGGACCAAGAAACGAATATCAATGCTATTTTAAGTACACGAGATGGATTAAAACTACTAGAGTTTCTAATTGCGGAAAGTATAGTATTTAAGGAAAAATACAATATTGAAGAATGAAAAAGGCGCTAAAACAGCGCCTTTTGAAACTTAACGAATTTATCTTAATCGTGAATTACACGAACCTGTGCCGCAATAATTCCTTTTCTTCCTTCTTGTTCTTGATACTCTACTTTGTCTCCTTCATTAAGAGCTTCGCCGTTTAATCCCGTAGCATGCACGAAGATGTCCTTTCCTGTTTCGTCGTTGGTAATAAACCCGTAACCTTTGGATTCATTGAAAAATTTTACTGTTCCTTCCATTGTAATAAGATAATATTATGAATCCTAAAGGTAGCTTTTAATACAACACCAGTTGTTATCAAAATGTAAATATTTGCATAATTTTAGTTTTTGTCAGTTTTTTCTTCTTTGGTGAAATTTTTCATTTTCTGAATGTTTTCTTCTGTTAACATATAGTCTTTTACCTTTTTATCTTTCCACCTATGATAGATAAATAAAGGCATTAATATAAAAGAAGCACCAAGTATTCCAATTCCAACCCATTTATCTCCTGTAAGATGATCTCCAGAATTCTTATAGTAATAGCCTACAGCTACTAAAATAACAACTGCTACAAATAATATTCTAATTACATATTTCATAATAGAATTGATTTTTTGATGAATTTAATACAATTTATTAACACTCAAAGGTTTTCGTAAAATCAGCATTTAATAGATTGATAAAAGATGCGTTTGCTTATAATCAAGGTTTTGTACTAGCTAGTGATACGAGATATCCTTGACAAATTAAACTTATACGTATATCAAACACAAACAAAAACTAAAAAATTCACACAATGAGAAAGAAGTTACTAATTGCTGTAATCTTAATTCTTTGTTTATCAAAATTAGGTTACACACAATCTGAAAGAAGTTTACCTTTCGTTTGGGAAAATGCCACAGTATATTTTGTTCTTACGGATCGTTTTGAAAATGGAGATACATCTAATGATATTTCTTATGGTAGACCTCAAGATGGACCACCATTACGAAACTTTGAAGGAGGAGATTTACAAGGATTAATTAATAAAATAGAAGAAGGATATTTTGACGATTTAGGAGTAAACGCGATATGGATTACTCCACCAATTGAAAATATTTATGGCTCTGTTCCTGGAGCTGGATATGGTTTTCATGGATATTGGGCAAAAGATTGGACAAATATCGATGCTAATTTAGGAACTAACGAACTTTTTGGATCTTTTGTAGATACTGCACATGAACATGGAATACGAGTATTAATGGATGTGGTACTAAATCATGTTGGTCCGGATTCCAGTAGAGATCAAGGTCAATCCTGGCCAGATGAATGGGTACGAAGAGATCCCACTTGTAATTTTCAAGGGCCAGGAGGTACAATACCATGTGAGTTGGTGGATAATTTGCCAGATATTAGAACAGATTCTAATGATAATGTAAGCCTCCCAAATTGGCTACTAGAAAAATGGAATCAAGAAGGAAGAAGAGATCAGGAAGAAAATGAACTGAATGACTTTTTTACAAGAACTGGTAAATCCAGATCACCGAGAAATTATATCATCAAGTGGTTAACGGACTACATAAGAAAGTATGGAGTTGATGGATTTAGAGTAGATACAGTAAAACATGTTGAAGAAGCTGTATGGAAAGAATTAGAAGAAGAAGGCATAATAGCGTTAAGAGAATGGAAAACAAATAATCCAACAAAAAAAATAGATGATTTAGATTTTTGGATGACAGGAGAAGTGTTTAACTACAATGCTCCTAGCATGGGAAGAACCTTTACAGGAGATGGATTTAATGTAGATTATTACAATAATGGATTTGCTAACTTAATAAACTTCGAATTTCGATTTAATGCAGATGAAGGATTAGAGAGTATTTTTAGTCGATATGATAATCTTTTGCAAAATCAATTGGGACAAGGAAAAAGTGCTATGAACTTTTTAACGAACCATGATACAGAAGAAGTTTTTGATAGAAATCGTCAAAAAACATTTGAAGCAGGAACTAAGTTATTACTTACTCCTGGACCAGCGCAGATTTATTATGGAGATGAAACAGCTAGAACACTTACTCCTGGAGGAGGAGCTACGGGAGATGCTACTCTTAGATCAAATATGAACTTTGACGATTTGAATAACCCAAATTCTATTGCATCCTTAACATTACTTCATTATCAAAAAATTGGAAAATTTAGAAGAGAACATGTTTCGGTAGGAGCAGGAAAGCATACTAAACTTCAAGATGCACCATATACATTTAAAAGAGAATATGATCAGAGTGGCATTGATGATAAAGCATTAGTATATACTGGTAATGATAATGATTTTGTGGGAGCATTGGATGTTTTCGGAATGTGGCCTGATGGTACAGAATTACAAGATTATTTTTCTGGTAGTTTAGCTATTGTCACTAATGGTACTGTCACCTTTGGAGCTTCATTTGGATTGGTATTGATAGGGGAACCTACATCTCGAACTTTAAGTTTAGATGAGATTAATCTCGCTGATACAAATTTTGCAAAAGCTTGGCCCAACCCTTTTACAAATTCGTTGCAAGTAACATTTCCTGTAACAAATCTTTCTGTCAATGATATCAATATAGAAATGTATGATCTTTCAGGTAAGAAAGTTTTAGAAAATAAAAAGATAGACATTCAAGACAATAGTTTCAGTATTAATACACCTCATTTGATGAATGGAATGTATTTAATGAAAATAGAATTTAATGATAGAACTCAAGTGGTTCAATTAATAAAAAAGTAGTTTGAATTGTTAAGTGTGTAAAAACCTGTTGAGAAATCCATCTCAACGGGTTTTTTTATCTAGTGAAATGGATTAATTTTCTTCTGTAAGCAGTCAATAATTTTGATTTGGAGATAAACCCATAGTATTTCCCTTCTTTAATCACAGGAAGATTCCAAGCACCTGTATCTTGAAACTTTCGCATTGCCTTTTTTGCATCATCATTTTCATACATAATAGCTGTTTCCACTTGTATCATTAACATCTCTACGGTAGTTTTATGATATAAAGAAACATCAAACATAATATCTCTAATATTATCAAGAGTTACAATCCCTAATAAAGTATTGGATTCATCAATTACAGGGAATAAATTTCTATTGGACTTAGCTACCGCTTCACTAAGCAATTGTTTTAAGGTGTAGTGAGGATGAACTGAAATAAAATTAGTCTCAATGCAATCATCCAATTTCATCAATGTTAAAACCGTCTGATCTTTGTCATGAGTAAGTAATAATCCTCGTTCGGCAAGAGATCGGGTATAAATATTATGCTCAATACTATTTTTGGAAATAATAAATGATATTGATGTCGTAATCATTAATGGTACAAACAACTCATAGCTTGTTGTGATTTCAGCGATTAAAAATATAGAAGTTAAGGGAGCATGTAATACACCCGCAATTAATCCCGCCATGCCTAATAATGTGAAATTTGCTTCAGAAACCTGAAACCCCATGCCAATATTATTAATAATTTTAGAGACCACATTCCCTAATGCACTTCCCATAACCAGTGTAGGGATAATAATACCTCCTGATCCTCCAGCTCCAAAGGTTGCAGTCATAGCGATCGCTTTAAAAATGGTAATTCCAGTTAGTAAAGCGATAATCATCCATATGTTGTTTGTCATGTTGTCAAAAGGAGTATTTCCTATAGCAGCTAGATGATTACCACTGAGAAGATCGTTGATAAAACCTAATCCTTCACCATAGAGTGGAGGGATAAAATATAACATAACTCCTATAGCAATTCCACCTATAAGTAAACGGTGAATTTTTTTTGGAAAACGATCAAAAAAAGAAAGTATGCTAAAATACATTTTGGTAAAATAGATCGAAGCGATAGCAGTACCAACTCCAAGAATGATGTAGAAAGGAGTATCATAAATATCGAATTTTTCCAGTACTTCAAATCTAAATAGTACTTCATCTCCAAGAAAAAAATAGGATGTTATTATAGAGGATACTGATGCAAATAACAAAGGGAGTAACGAGGTTAATGTTAAGTCCAGACTAAATATTTCTACAGCAAAAACTAAACCTGCTAGCGGAGATTTAAAAACTGCAGATATGGCACCAGCAGCAGCACAACCAATTAGTAAAAACCGAGTTTTGGTATCCAATTTAAATACACGGCTAATACTAGAACTCAATGTAGATCCTGATCCTACAGCTGGACCAAGCAATCCTACTGATCCTCCAAAACCAACGGTTATAGGAGCTAAAAGTAGTGGGAGATATCCATTTAAGGGCTTTATTTTACCGTCTTTTTTAGAGAGCGCATATAGAATTAATGGAATGGCAGATTTTACATCTTTTTTGAATAAGAACTTGGTTAGAATATATACAATAAGAAGTCCAATAATCGGTATGATAAAATAAAAAGATGTTTGCCAGGAAATAATATCACTTTCCAAAACGACTTGTATTAGATGCGTGATGTTTTTAAGTAAAAGGGAAATTAAACCAGCACAAAACCCTACTAATATGCTCAAAATTAGCACAAAGTTTTTAGTAGAAATATGACGATATCTCCAGATCAAAAACCTATGTAAAAGTGTCTTTTTTTTGGTTGGCATTGTATAGGTTATATCTTGGTTAGATTAAAGGTAACAAAAAATCCCGCTTGGAGCGGGATCTTTTCTCTATACCTTGATAAGGATTACATATCGAGTTTGATGTGTAATTCTTTTAATTGTTCTTGATCAATATTTGCAGGCGCATCTATCATTACATCTCTACCACTGTTGTTTTTTGGGAAGGCAATAAAATCTCTAATAGTTTCCTGACCTCCAAGTATGGCCACTAATCTGTCAAATCCAAATGCGATTCCTCCATGTGGTGGAGCTCCATATTGAAATGCATCCATCAAGAATCCAAACTGAGCTTTTGCTTCTTCTGGTGTGAATCCTAAATGGTCAAACATAAGCGCTTGAGTTTCTTTATTATGAATACGGATGGAACCACCACCAATTTCATTTCCATTTAATACTAAGTCATATGCATTTGCTCTCACATCTCCAGGTTTCGTGTCTAAAAGAGGAATGTCCTCTGGTTTTGGTGAAGTAAAAGGGTGATGCATTGCATGATAGCGTTCAGTTTCTTCATCCCATTCTAATAATGGAAAATCTATTACCCATAGTGGAGCAAACTCTTCAGGATTTCTCAATCCCAATCTTTCTGCAAGTTCCATTCTTAGTGCGCTCAATTGACCTCTTACTTTGTTGGTTTGCCCAGAAAGTATACAAATTAAGTCTCCAGCTTTTGCACCTGTAATTTCTGCCCATTTGGTAAGGTCTTCTTGGTCATAAAACTTATCTACAGATGATTTAAAACTACCATCTTCATTGCATTTTACATATACCATTCCTAAAGCACCTACTTGCGGACGTTTTACCCAATCAATTAGCTTGTCTATTTCTTTTCTAGTGTAAGAAGCTCCTCCAGGAACAGCAATACCAACAACTAATTCCGCATCATTGAATACTTTAAATTCTTTGTGTTGAGTGACTTCATTAAGCTCTCCGAACTTCATTCCAAAACGGATGTCAGGTTTGTCATTTCCATAAGTACGAATCGCTTCATCATAAGTCATTCTTGGAAATTCACTAATATCTTGACCTTTAATATCTTTAATTAAATGGCGAGTAAGACCTTCAAAAATGTTTAGAATGTCTTCTTGTTCTACAAATGCCATTTCGCAGTCTATTTGAGTAAATTCAGGTTGTCGATCTGCTCTCAAATCTTCATCTCTGAAACACTTTACAATCTGAAAATACTTATCCATTCCACCTACCATTAGCAATTGCTTAAATGTTTGAGGCGACTGTGGTAATGCATAAAATTGGCCTTCGTTCATTCGAGAAGGTACTACAAAATCTCTTGCTCCTTCGGGAGTAGATTTAATAAGATATGGTGTTTCTACTTCAACAAAACCTTCTTCAGAAAGATAGTTACGCACTTTCATTGCTACTTGGTGTCGAAACAATAAGCTGTTTTTAACAGGGTTACGTCTGATATCCAAATATCGATATTTCATTCGAATGTCCTCACCACCATCAGTTTCATCTTCAATAGTAAAAGGAGGAACTAATGCGTCATTCAAAATTTGTAAGTCATTTACTAAAATCTCAATATCACCAGTAACCATATTAGGATTCTTAGACTCTCGTTCGATAACAGTTCCCTTTACTTGAATTACAAATTCTCGTCCAAGAGTTCTAGCGTTTTCCATGACATCAGAAGATGTACGTTGTTCATCGAAAATCAGTTGCGTAATGCCAAATCGATCTCTGAGATCTACCCATATCATGAATCCTTTGTCTCTAGTCTTTTGAACCCAACCTGATAAGGTAACTTCTTTATTAATGTCTGAGGTGCGTAATTCACCGCAAGAATGACTTCTGTACATAGCTATTTGTTAAGGCTGCAAAAATAAGAAGTTTAAGATTAATTATATCTAGTTTTTCGGAAAATGAAAAATAGTATTTTAAATGTTTTTAGTGATTATTGCGATTACGTTTTTAGTGTACTTTTTTTACGGATATTACGCATAAATATTTGATAATCAGAATAGTTTTAAGCTAACATATGTTAGTTTTGGCTTTTTTTTATAAGAATGTTTTAATAGCTTTAACAAAACTTATAAACAAATCATTATGAAAAAACAAACACAAATTAGCAAGGGGCTTTTGCTATTCTTGTTTTTCTTTCCTTTGACATTTTTTGCACAGGAAATAATTTCGGGTACTATCACGAATAGTACAAATGGAGATGTGGTTCCGTTTGTCAATATTCTTGAAAAAGGTACCTCCAATGGTACTACCTCTGATTTTGATGGAAATTTTTCAATGGAAGTGAAATCACTTCCTGTTACTTTAATCGTTTCTGCTGTTGGATTTGGTGCTAAAGAAGTAAGTGTGACGTCCAGTGCACCAGTTACAATTACTTTAGAGGAAGGTGCTGTTTTAGATGAAATCGTAATCGTAGGAAATAGAGCGAAGCCAAGAACAGTTATTGAATCTCCAGTGGCAATTGATAATATAAGTTCTGAGGAATTGGCAATTAGCGCTCAACCAGAAGTAGATAAAATGATTGCATTTAGAGTTCCATCTTACAATTCTACCCAACAAACAATATCGGATGCTACAGCTCATTTTGATCCTTCTGAATTGAGAAACTTAGGACCTAGTAGAACGTTGGTTTTGGTAAATGGGAAGAGAAAAAATCAAAGTGCGTTAGTATATGTGAATGAAACACCTGGTCGAGGAGAAGTAGGAGTAGATATGAAAAGTATTCCGGCCGCAGCGATAGAAAGAGTAGAGGTGTTAAGAGATGGAGCAGCTGCCCAATATGGATCTGACGCCATTGCAGGTGTAATCAATATTATTCTTAAGGAAAGTCCGTCAAAAACTACAGTTAATTTGGGTACAGGTGTTACAACCGAAGGAGATGGTTTTACTTATAGCGGAAGTTTAAATACGACGATCAACCCTGATTTTGGTGGTTATATAAACCTTACTGCTGATTTTTATCATCAGGATTATACCAATAGAGCAGGAGAGCCAGGAAATGACCTGCTTTTTGGTAATATCTTTGGAGATCAGACCCTAATTGATGGAACAGATCCTTGGATACAAGCAAACCCTGATTTAGGAATGATTGTTGGGCAACCAGAATATGATAGATTAGGATTAGCAGTTAATGCTGGTTTCCCTTATGCTGATAATACTGCAGAATTTTATGCATTTGGAAGTTTTCAAAAAAGAGATGGAAAAAGTTTTGCACTCTATAGAACTCCATATTGGGTTCCAGATCCTTTTAACTTATTACATCCTGTAGGAACAGAATATCAAGGTTTTCAACCAACTTTTGAAACAGACATTAGAGACAACTCTTTTACTTTAGGTAATAAATGGCAAATGTTTGGCGGATGGAACTTTGATATCAGCTATACTTTTGGAAGAAATGCAGTTGGATATGAGGTGAACAACTCATTAAACCCTTCATTAGGAGCAAATAGCCCTACTAGTTTTAATCCTGGAGGATATAGTTTTAGTAATCAAATAGGAAATTTAGATATAGCTAAAAGTTTTGGAGACGTAAGTGTTACTTTAGGATCAGAAGTTAGACAGGAAAGATTCATTACTAGAGCAGGTGAAGTTGCTTCTTATATTGATGGTGGAGTACAATCTTTTCCTGGATTACGACCTGAAAATGCTTTAAATGAAACCAGATCTAATATTGGAGTATATGGTGGAATTGATTGGGATATTACTGATGCGTTTTTAATCAGTGCAGCAGGGCGTTATGAAGATTATAGTGATTTTGGAGAAAATGTATCCTGGAAAGTTGCTGCTAGATATTTATTAAACGATAAAAAGGGAGCGATAAGAGCTTCTGTAAATACTGGTTTTAGAGCTCCTTCTTTACATCAGATCTATCTAAGTAATATTCAAACACTTCAGTTGGCTGATGGGAGTATTGGTCAGCAAGGAACTTTTAATAATGTAGATCCTGTAATTATTGATCCTGTCAATGGATTAGGAGTTCCTCAATTAGATGCAGAAGAATCTTTTAACATTGCTGGAGGTATCACATATAGGTTTTCTCCTAAGTTTTCGGTTGCTGTGGATTACTATAATATTAAAGTGGAAGATCGAGTATTATTAACAAACCCTCTTGGTTTTGATGGTGATGATACTACCGTGAATGCTGTAGAACAGGTTTTGATAGATAATTCGATTGGTAATGTTACCTTTTTTGTAAATGCAGTAGATACCAAAACACAAGGGGTGGATTTAGTGGCTAATTATAGAGGTTTGTCATTAGGGAAAGGTACTTTAGATGTGAATGCAGCATTTAACTGGAATGAAACAGATATTGATGGTACTATTAGTGTTCCGGATAAAATATTGAACGCTGGATATACGGACATTTTTAATCGAGAAGAACAATCAAGAATTACTACAGCAAGACCTAATCTAAAAGGTGTTTTAGGATTCACGTATAATATATCTAAATTTAGTTTTGTATTAAATAATACATATTTCGGAGAAGTTACTTGGCAACACCCTACAAATCCTGATTTTGATCAGACTTTTGCAGGTAAAGTTCTTACAGACTTATCTATTTCATATGAATTTGCAAGTTGGGTAACAGCTAAAGTAACAGGAAATAATATTCTGAATGTATTTCCAGATGAAATCGAAACATTTGGAGATTTCGGTACAGACTTAGGAGGAAGATTTAGATATCCTTGGGAAGTAAATCAGTTTGGATTCAACGGAACTTTTATTCAAGGAGGACTAACTTTTAGTTTCTAGTCTTAATTTAATTATACAGTACTTGTTAAATAACAAAACGCCGCAAATTTGCGGCGTTTTTTGTACAATTAAGTTATAAATTAGGTTGCTGACGGTATTGGTATTTCACTGCCTTCTTCACTTTCTAATTCTTCCTCATCAGCGATTATAGGTTTTGGACTTCTTTTTCCACTGAACCAAACCTTTACCTTATGAACTATAAAGAATAAACAAGGTACAATGATTAGAGTAAGGAAGGTCGCTATGATCAGTCCATAAATAACTGCCCAAGCGAGAGGTCCCCAGAAAATTACATTATCACCTCCAATATAAATCTTAGGATCAAAATTGGCGAATAAGGAGAAGAAATCAATATTAAATCCTACAGCTAAAGGTATCAAACCTAATACCGTAGTAATTGCAGTAAGGATTACAGGTCTTAAACGTGCTCTTCCTCCTTTTACAATCAGCTTCATTACCTCATCATTAGCCAGGTGTTCCTTTTCAGGAATATTTAATTCTACCTTTTTACGATCGATTAATAATTGTGTATAGTCAAGCAGTACTACTCCATTATTAACTACAATTCCTGCAAGTGAAATGATTCCCATCATGGTCATCATAATTACAAACGCTGCTCCTGTTATTAGAATCCCTCCAAATACTCCAATAAAACTTAAAAAGATAGCAATCATAATAATGGTAGGTTTGGATATAGAACTAAATTGGAAAATAAGAATTAACATGATAAGTCCTAATCCAGCAAAAAAGGCTCCCATTAAAAACTGCATCTGCTTGTTTTGCTCTTCAATCTGACCCGTATAGTTGATTTTAACACTGTTTGGTTTACCTGTAAAACTAGCCATCTCAGTTTCTATTTGTGCTACAATAGCACCGGCATCGGTATAACCAGGTTGTAATCCAGAATATACAGTAACAACTCTTTTCGTATCACGATGCTTGATCGCACTAAACGAAGAGGTGTTCTTTTTGGAAGCAACTGCAGAAACAGGAATCTCTTTTAATCTACCTGTTGCTTGATCTCTAAATGTAATATTTTGATTAAATAATGCACTGGTGTTATAGCGATCATTTTTATCAAAACGAACATAGATATCATAATCTTCTCCTTCTTTTTTGTAAACACCAGCCTTTTCGCCAAAAATAGAACGACGTAATTGATTTCCAACTTGTCCTGCAGCAACTCCTAACTCACCAGCTTTTTGACGATCAACTACCACCTGCATAGCTGGCTTTCCTTTATTTACATCAATCTTTAATTCTTCGATACCAGGAATATTCTTTTCATTGATGAAGTTTCTCATGCGTTCTGCAACGTTGATCAACTCATCATAATCATTTCCTTCGATTTCAATATTGATAGGATATCCAGCAGGAGGACCAACAGCATCTTTTTCTACAGAAATAGCAACACCAGGATAAATTCCTTTTAATGCTTTTTGCACTTTGAATCGTAGTTCTTCAGAATCTTTTCCTTTTCTGAATTTAAATTCTCTCATGGCAGCAATAATCTTTCCACGATGTGGCATTTCCGCACTGCTACCACCATCCGTTTGAGGATTCCCAGCTCCTTCACCAACTTGTGATACCGCAGCTTCTACCAAAAAGTTATGATCTTCACCTTCAATATATTCTTGATCATTTATAATCGCATATACGCGATTCTCGATTTCTTTGGTGATTTTATTCGTTTTTTCAATATCTGTTCCTTGAGGATATTCGATATAGACAATGATTTGATTTGGCGTATTATCTGGGAAGAATTCTACTTTTGTTCGTTGACTTCCAACTGAAGCACCAAATGCTCCGAATACTACAAATAGTAACAAAAATGTTCCAATGACAAAGGCATAAGTTCTCCATCCTCTTAGGGCAAACGAAAGAAAACGTTGGTAGGTGTTTTCTAACCAAGTCAAAATCCGAGTTTGGAAAAACGTAGCCATTCTTTTTAAAAGATACTTATAAATCCAGAACATCATAGCTGTAAAGATCATTAGCGTACCTAAACCTCTTGCAGGTCCGCCAACGATCATAATGAATATTCCAAATCCACCAAGAATCAAGCTTAAGCGAATTAGTTGTTTTACGGTCAATTCTCTTTCGCCAATATCCATAAATTTGGAAACAAGCATAGAGTTAAAAAATATTGCTACAAAAAGAGATGATCCTAATACTACAGATAGCGTTATTGGGAAATAAATCATAAACTGCCCCATTACACCTGGCCACATTCCAAGCGGTACGAAAGCCGCAACGGTAGTCAACGTTGAAACAATGATAGGAAATGCTATTTCTCCAATTCCTTTTTTAGCAGCTTCAATACGCGACATCCCTTCTTCTTCCATCAAACGATATACATTTTCTACTACCACGATACCATTATCTACAAGCATTCCTAATCCCATGATTAAGGCAAAAAGGATCATTGTATTCATTGTGTATCCTAATAATGATAGAATCATAAAAGAAATAAACATAGACATTGGTATCGCGAAACCAACGAATAAGGCATTTCTAAATCCTAAGAAAAACATCAATACACCCACAACCAGGATAATCCCGAAAATGATATTATTTACCAAATCATCTACTTGATTGATGGTTTTGGTAGACTGATCATTAGCAATGCTGATGTTTAGGTCAGTTGGGAATACATTTTCCTGCGCGTCTGCTACAATAACTCTAATCTGATCGGCAGCTTCTACCATGTTCTTTCCAGAACGTTTTTTAACCTCCAACATCACCACGTTATCACCAAATTCTCGCGCATAGGTAGTTTTATCTTCCTCTTTAAAAGTAACTTTTGCAATATCTCTAAGGTAAACAGCACCATCTTGAGATTTTACCACAAAATTATCTAACTCTGATGGGCGATCAATCTCTCCAAGAATTCTAATGGTTCTTCGTTGTCCGCTAGTAATCATATTTCCAGCAGACATGGTGATGTTACCATTTCTTATGGTATTTAGTACATCGTCAAAGCTTACTTTGGCAGCCATCATTTTATAGATGTCTACCGCTACTTCTACTTCTTTTTCCTGTGCTCCTCGGATATCTACTCCTTTGATTTCTTTTAGATCTTCAATCTCATCTTCGAGATATTCTCCAAACTGTTTTAACTTATCAACTGGATAATCTCCAGTGATGTTGATATTCATAATTGGAGTTTCTTCTGAGATACTTAGATCAAAAACATTCGGTTCTACTTTAGCTCCGTTAAAAGTAGGCCAATCTTCATTAGATTTTTCAGAATCTACTTCATCTTTTACTTTTTGTTTAGCTTCTGCAACGGTGAATTTTTCTTCAAATTCTACAGTAATGATTCCATAATCTTCTTGAGATGTAGATACAATTTCTACTACACCTCCCAGGTTTTTCAACTTATCTTCAAGAGGATCAATAATTAATCGCTCTATATCTTCTGAGGTATTTCCTGGGTATGGAACACTGATGTATATCTTAGTTTCATTAATTTCAGGAAAATTCTCTCTTGGCATAGAGAAATATGCCGATAAACCAAGAACGAAGAAAATCGCCATCATCACATAGATGGTTGTTGGGCTGTCTATTGCCCAGGACGCTAATCTAAATTCTTTATCTACTTTTTTCTTATTCACTTCCATAAGATGTTAGTTTATAATTTCTACTTTCTGGCCGTCTTTCACACTTCTTGCTCCTTCACTAATGATATCATCTCCATTAGTGATTCCTTCTAAAATTTCAATATAATCTCCTTGGGTTTTCCCAGTTTTTACAATTGTACGTTTTGCTTCTGCTATGTTAGTACCATTTTTTCCAGAAGTTACATATGCATATTGATCTCCTTCGGCATTTTCTGAAATAATACTTTGTGGAATAAGGATTGCTTTTTCACTGGTATAATCGTTGATTTGAACTTTAGCTGTCAGATTAGGTTTGATAATTCCATCTTTATTTGGAACTGCGACTTCAACCGTAAAAGATCGATTATTAGGATTGATATAGTTTCCTACCTGACGAATTTTGGTATCAATTGTTTTTCCCAGTACAGGAAAATATACTTTAGTTTCTTTTCCTTTAACAATACTCGAAATATAGCTTTCAGGAACTTCTACTTCTATATACATATCGTCTAGGTTTACAATACGTATCAATTKTGATTGTCCAGGCGCAAC
The DNA here is from genome assembly GCF_019295435.1 of Aquimarina litoralis. GTDB lineage: Bacteria > Bacteroidota > Bacteroidia > Flavobacteriales > Flavobacteriaceae > Aquimarina > Aquimarina litoralis_A. Next base: position 13,531 of record NZ_WEKL01000019.1, on the reverse strand, counting down.
AACACTTCCTTGTTCAGTAATTACATCATCTACAATTCCAGAGAATGGTGCAGTTACGGTTGCTCTTGCCAGTTGGCGCTTCATTTGTTCTACACCGTTTTTTGCAGACTCATAACTCGTTTTAGATTGTAAGTACTGAATTTCTGAACCAATTTTTTGTTCCCATAGTTTTTTCTGACGCTCATAAGTTGTTTTAGCCAATTCTGCTTGCACCTCCATTTGTGCTACTTGTTGACTCAAACCTCCGTCATCTATTCTTGCTAGAACCTGACCTTTAGAAACTTTTTGGCCTTCCTTAACTAATACTCTAACTAATGTTCCTGCTGTTTCTGGATATAAAACGATATTCTTTTTGGTTTCTACGCTTCCTTGCAGTTCTAGATAATGATTAAACAAAGTATCTTTTGCCGTAATTGTAGTTACTAAAGGTAATTTTTTAATACTATCCAAAGAGGCGATAGCTTCATCCAATTGCTTTAGCTTATCAGCAATAGCTTGTTGTTCTGCTACTATTTCACTTCTTTTTGCTCTGATTGCGGTTAGATCTCCTTTTTCAATTACTTTTTCAATAGACTTGCCATCTTTTTGTCCGCAAGAAGCAAGAATAAGTAACATGGAGAATATGAATACTAATTTTTTCATGAGTATGTCTAGTTATTTGGTGTATTAAGTATTGTTTCTAGTTTGGCTTTGTTATTTATAATGGTAAGCATAGCTTGTAGTACTTCTTGCTGTACACTATATAATTGTAATTGTGCTTGTCTCAGTTCGAAACTCGAAGCCAATCCTTCTGTATATTTAATTTGATTTTTATTTTCTATTCTTTCGGCTAGCGAAAGGTTTTGTTTTGATGTTTCATAAGTTTCTAACGAAAGCTGGTAATCACTTAATGTAGAATTATACTGAAGCTGAATTTGTTGCTGTTGCTCAATAAAGGATGTGTTTGCCTGTTCAAAAGCGATTCTTGCTCGCTGTGTTTTGGCACTTCGACCTAAAGAACTAAAAATAGGAATATTTAGACTAACTCCCAGTATAGAAGATTGAAACCATCGTTGATCATTTTCTAAAAATGTGAAAGAATCACTGTTAGCTTGTGTGCCATAATTCACAAAAGCCGATAAAGTTGGCAACGCTCTACTTTTTTCTAATTTAAGTTCTAACCTTCTTTGTTCAGTTAATAAATACCCTAATCGATAATCTATGTTGTTTTCTATTACAAACGGCTTCAAACCAACAGAATTATCAATGTTTTTAGTGGTTAAATTATCTAAATTATCAGACAAAACCGTGTTTGAATCCACATCAACTCCAATGGTAAGATTAAACATTTGTAATGCTATTTTTGCTAATCTTTCTGCATTGTTTAGTTGATTGGTAATTTGCAGTAACGTGATCTGAAGTTGTTCTACATCTTCTTCTTCAGCTAATCCGTTTTCAAAAATTTTCTTTCGTTCTTCATAATTCTTTTCTAATGCAGCCTTGTTATTTTGAAGAATTTTTACACTCTCATTAGATACCAGCACACTTCCATACGCGTTAATTACACTCTCTTTAACAGTAAGCTGCGTTTTTTCTTGCGAATCATTACTAAATTGTAAAAAACTTTTAGCGGCTTCTAAACCAACAAGGTAAGATCCGTCGAAAAGCAATTGAGATAAGGTTGCACTCGCGGTAAGCTGTTGTTTGGTTCCAAAAACTACGGGTATAAAACCTTCTAGAGGATCTGGCGAACCATTAGCGGTTAAATCAAAGAATTCTTCTACAGTATTAATGGTACTTTCTCTGTTATCAAAAGCCGAAGCTGGTAATAAAGAAACCGGTTGCTTTAATTGATTTTGATAATCAATAGCAGCGTTTATTTGCGGTAAACCGGTTGCGGTTGTTTCCCATTTCTGTTTTAGCGCTTTAGCTACATCACGTCTAGCATTGATGGATTGATAACTGTTTTCCAATGCAAATTCAATAGCTTCATCTAAGGTAAAAGAATATTGGGATGAAGCAGGAGTTTCCTGCGCAAAAGAAAATGTTATGAATAAGCTAAAGAAACATAAGGACCAAAGGTTGTTTCTCATAATTTATTGTTGTTTTAATAGATTGTTTAAAATTTTTAACCCTTTTTCTGTGGCGATACCACGCACATGATATTCTAAGTAATCGGTCATTAACTTAGCAACAGGAAATGTATGGATAGGAAACATTTCTTGATCTTTTATTCCTGTCATTCCCATAAAGTATAATCTAGAAATAGTTTCTACATCAATGTTTTCTCTAAATACACCTTTTTGTATACCTCTTTCCAAATTTTCGATGACACATTCCTGCATAGTCTCAAATTGTCTAACTTTAAGACTACTGTGAATTTTTGGATAATATTTTTGAAGTTGATATTGAGGAGATGTCTTTTCACCTTTTAGATGATGCATTACAAAAGCTTTAATGGCATATAACTCTTCAATTGGTTCTTTATTTTCTTCTAAAATAGCATCGATTCCATCGCTAACAGTACAGAATAAATGATCAGTTGTGGCCTCAACTAACTTGGTTTTATTCTGAAAATGAGCATAGATTGTTTTCTTTGAGATTCCCATTTCCGAAGCAAGATCATCCATTGTAACGCTCTTAAAACCAAGGTTTAAGAACATGTCGTTTGCTTTTTCTATTATTTTTTCCTTCATATGGGGTTACTTAATTACCGTGCAAATGTACAAGAGGAAACTTTAAAAACATTAAAAGTTTCCTAAGTTTTACAATTTTTTAACACAGCTAAATTGTGAACCGTCATTTTAGATGGTTGAATTGTTAATACTTACTATTTTTTTAGTAAAACGAAAAAGGCTGTCCAATTTGGACAGCCTTTTGATCATATTTTAGCGCTAAATGCTAGTTATATGGTTTTTTTCGGAATCTTGTATACGCTCTAAAACTTCCAGTTGATGATTGATCACGTTCTACTCGTAACCTTCTTCCGTATCTTTTTTCTGGACTAAAAGGAGGCCAGCTTGGATCAACAATGTGTACAGTCCAGTAATCTGAACTCCATATACCGTTATCAAGAACTACTTCTTTTCGTAATTGCCATGAATTAATATAACGATAAAATTTTACGGTTGTTCGTCCGCAGATCACATTGGTCCAAGTAAACGCTTCATTCAGCTTTCTCCAATTGCCTCCAAATACTGATTGTCTTGTATGGTCTGTCCAAGTTTGAGAATCACAAAATTCGATATAATCCGGATTAGAATTTAATGGAACTTGACAGCGTAGATTTCTAAAAGTATTCTCAGATTCATTGTAGCAACTACTACTTTTCTGAAATATCTCTTCATAGTTTTTATCTAAAATTTCTATCTTTTCAAATGAAGAGTCCATACTTCTTCCAGAAGCTATGAAGGCATCATAACCAGCAGCTTTAGCTAGAGGTTCAGGAATAGCAATATGATCTTCCGTAAGTTTTAGAAATAATTGAAAAGGAGATTGATTTTCCATTTCTATCATCCACTCTTCATTTTTTAAAAGGTTGTAATCATACAATTTACTAAGTCGGAATATTTCGTATTCATTATCGTTTTCATCACCAATTTCAAAGAATGTAACGTCCAATCCATCTTTTTGAATGTGAGCAATTACTCTGGATTTTGGAAGTATATCTTCATTTGATTGTTGTTCTAAGATCTCATTGGACTCTGATGTTGGTTTCTCACAAGCGTAAAATAAAATGATGGTGAGTAAAAAGGCTAAAGTTTTAAAAGTGATTTTTTTCATGTGTAAATAGTTTATATTAGTAATGACAAAGCTATTTTTGGTTGAGTTTTTAGATGTCCGAAAACTTTTAGTTTCAAAAAATTAGGACACATTCTATGCATATTCAATTTGATGGATAGGAACTGTTTTTTTAATTTTTATCATACCTTAGCACAAAAATTCAATAGTGCATACCATTTCAGATTATCAGAAATATTTTTTAGAATATTTATCCAAGAATACTTTAGAAAAAGAACCCAAAAACCTTTATCAACCTATTTCATATATTTTAACATTAGGAGGTAAAAGGTTAAGACCCGTTTTAGTGCTAATGACATCAGAAATATTCGGAAGTTCCTATGAAAAGGCTTTGGACGCTGCGTTGGCTGTTGAGGTTTTTCATAATTTTTCATTAGTGCATGATGATATTATGGACGATGCGCCGCTGAGAAGAGGAAAAGAAACGGTTCATGAAAAGTGGGATATCAATACAGGGATTCTTTCAGGAGATGCTATGTTGATTAATGCTTATCAGCTTTTTGAAAATTACGAAGGAGAAACGTTTAGGCAATTAGCGAAACTGTTCACAAAAACTGCAATGGAGGTTTGCGAAGGGCAGCAGTATGATATTGATTTTGAAACACGCGATGATGTAACTATTCCAGAATATTTGAAAATGATCGAATATAAGACAGCAGTTTTAGTTGCTGCTGCCATGAAAATGGGGGCTATCATTGCTGATGCATCTGATGTTTGCAAATCTGCAATTTATGATTTTGGAAGATTATTAGGGATTGCTTTTCAATTACAAGATGATTATTTAGATGCTTTTGGAGATCCTGCGACTTTTGGGAAGCAAGTAGGAGGCGATATTATCGAAAATAAGAAGACATTTTTATATCTCAAAGCTATCGAATATGCTGATGAAAACCTGAAAAAACAGCTGGAAGGATTATTCACATTACATCCGGAGGATCCTTCGGATAAGGTACAAACGGTAAAAGGAATATTTGAAGATACTGGTGCTAAAGATCAAACAAGGTTGGAAATAGAAAAGTATACTAAAATGGCTTTTGAAGTTCTGGAAGATTTATCTATATCTGAAGATAAAAAGAATATTCTTCGAGTATTTGGAAAGCAATTAATGAATAGAAGTGTTTAAATAAAAGGTCTGATTTTTTTAAATCAGACCTTCGCTTAGTTGAGGCAAAAAAACACTACGTGTCAGGGTTAGCAAAATTGTCTAATTTTACTAACTTCTTTTGTTGTTGATGATCTTAACACAATTAAAATCAAAATCTGAGTTGGTTAAATAATTCTCTCCAGTTTTTTACATTCATAAACTCCCGCTCATACCCTTTTTGCTTCTTTTCTAGCAAATCGAGAAATAGAAGAAGTATTCCAAGATAATCTTGAATAATACTGTTGATCCTAATATTTAATTAGTTAGTAATAATGTTTTTCAGAAAATTCTTTTTGTTCTAGATTTTCAGAGATTACATTAGTTTTGTTTGGTTTAAAGTTTTTTAGAACTTAAACAACTCATTGCAAATGTCCTAAAAGAGTAATGAGTAATTTTGATTTCATAATGAGTTTGTGTGCTTTTCAAAAATACTTCAAAACCGCATAAAATATATGGTTTTAGCTTTGATTATAAAAGAAAATTAGATGATTAGTTGGTTTTTTCGACGAAATACAGATATTGTGAACTAAATTGTTGAAAAAAGTAGGACGCAAATTAGATCGACATGAGATTATTAGGTAGTATTTTGTTAATATTTGTCACTTTTATAAGTAGTAGTCAAGAAGCTTTTGATGAGATTAATAATTCATATGAAATCTTGTTAGAAAGAATTCATCAAAAGGATACTGTATTAAATAACAGAACCAAATATTATAAATGTGCTGAAGATATATCGGGAAGAATTGAATATTATTATGATCAGGGAAATTTGAAACTCATCATGCATATATACAAACAAGGTTTTGGAAATAATTCTTTTTTAGAAAATTATTTTATTCAAGAAGATAAATTACAGCTTAAGACTATGATTTCTGAAGAAATGTTTATGAATACTCTTTATAAGCAAAGCAGTCAAGGAGTATCTTCTACCAGTGTTGAAAAAGTAGCTGAAGTTACAGAGCAAAGAATGCTCTTCGAAAGTAATAATGCTCCAGTTTGTTATGAAAGAAAACATGGGGCAAAGCTCTCGGAATGGGATCAAGAATATTTTAACTCATTAACTTTTCAGCCAGGAGAATGCATGGAGGATAATGAAGATGTTAAATATAAATACCGTTTGCTTCGAAAGGCCGAAAAGAAATTAGAAAGCTATTCTAATCGAAAGCCAAATTGTATTTTTCACATGTGGTAAAAAATGTGTTAAAAATCAGAGACTTGTGTATTAGCTTTCTTGTTGTTCTTTTTTATTTTGACTGCATTAAATTTTAAATCGGAGAATCCAGTAAAACTACTACCGTTTCTAACGTTTAAAAATTTCCAATAATATCCATTGTTTTTCTTAGTAATTGGAGATATAGCGATGGAAGAAATTGAAATGCCAAGATGGTTTTCGATAATACTATTTATTTTCTTCTGAATTTTAGGATCGTTTACCTCATTAGCAGTCGCTACTTTACTTTTTTCCTTTTTTACAAAGTAAGGATTATTAGAAGGATCAAAATTGTTGGTGGTAACTTGTTTATTACTAGAGCAAGACGAGAGTGCTATTGCGAATAATAGCGTGAGTGTAAGATGTTTCATGATGTTTTTGGGGTCTTATAATTTTAATAATTATAAAATTACTAAAAGAAACGCAGTTTTAATCTTATAACCCTTATTATTAGACAACAAGTCGTTTTTCTAGATAAACAACAGTGTTTTTGCTTTAGATTGTGGGATTTTTTCAGAAAAATACACGTACAAAGGGAGCATACGGACTCGCATAGATACTTTTATCCTCATCATATAAGACGTCATATCTAAGTCCAACACTCACAAAACCAATTCTATATCCAGCCCCAAGAAAGAGTGCAGGATACCAATAATCATCATTAAAATCATCACCATTAATTTCAATACTTCTGCTTACCCCCATTTGTTCAAACTCAGAAGAAAGTTGTAAAGAAGGAAAAGGATTGTACAAAGTAATAAGGCTAGCTCCATAATTAGTCGCAGTGAAATTTTCTGAATTAGAATATCCAAAATTAAGCCCAAATCCCATACTGAACTGGTTATTGAAGTCATAAATGGCTGATGGGGCTATGATAGCATTAAAAGTGTCATTCGTAAAACCAATCCCTATATTACCACCAAATCTTACATGAGACCAAAAATTTTCATCTTGAGAATACATTTGTTGTAAGGAAAACAAAATTGAGAAAACTAATAGGAAGATTTTCATTTTCTGAATAAGAATCACTTTCATTGTTAAAATTGTAAAAAAATGTTACAATAAATATATATAATTCCATGCTCAATATATTGTAATTGTTGTATTTTTGTGATGTTTTATAATAAAAAAACGGTTGAATACCTACATATGGATAAATATTCATTTTTGAATGCGGCTAATACCGCATTTTTTGCAGATTTATACGATCAATATTTGCAAAGCCCAGATAGCGTTGAGCCAAGCTGGAGAGCATTTTTTCAAGGGTTTGATTTTGGTATGGAAAGTGCCGAAGATTCCGGAGAAACAATTTATGTAGAAAAAGAATCTGGAGATACGGTTGCTGTTCCTCAAAATGTTCAAAAAGAATTTCAGGTAATTAGATTGATTGATGGCTACCGAACAAGAGGACATCTTTTTACTAAAACCAATCCGGTTAGGGAACGTAGAAAATATACACCTACTTTAGCACTAGAAAACTTTGGTTTAAGTCAAGCAGATCTTAATACTACTTTTAATGCTGGTGAGATTATTGGAATTGGCCCTAATACACTGAGCAATATTATCGTTCATTTAGAACAAATTTATTGTGATGCTATTGGTATTGAGTATATGTATATTCGAAATCCAGAGGAAAGAGCTTGGATACAAAGCCGTGTAAATTTCAATACCAACAGGACTAAATTTACTGGAGATCAGAAAAAACATATCCTTAAAAAGTTAAATCAAGCTGTGTCTTTCGAGAGTTTTTTGCATACCAAATATGTTGGTCAAAAACGTTTTTCACTCGAAGGAGGAGAATCTCTGATTCCTGCTTTAGACGCTTTGGTTGAGAAAGCTGCCGATATGGGAGTGAAAGAGTTTGTTATGGGGATGGCTCATAGAGGTCGTCTTAGTACACTAACTAATATTTTTGGAAAAAGTCCGAAGGATATTTTTAGTGAGTTTGATGGTAAGGACTACGAAGAAGCTATTTTTGACGGAGATGTAAAATATCATTTGGGTTGGACCTCTAAAAGAGAAACTGATTCTGGTAAAGCAATTAATATGAATATTGCGCCAAATCCTTCTCATTTGGAAACAGTAGGGGCTGTAGTAGAAGGAATAACAAGAGCAAAACAAGACAGACATTATAAAGAGAATATATCTCAGGTATTACCAATTGTAGTTCATGGAGATGCCGCTATTGCTGGACAAGGTTTGGTTTATGAAATTGTTCAAATGGCACAATTAGATGGATATAAAACTGGAGGTACTATTCATATTGTGGTGAACAACCAAATAGGATTTACTACCAATTATTTAGATGCACGTTCATCTACCTATTGTACCGATGTAGGTAAGGTTACTTTATCTCCGGTACTTCACGTTAATTCTGATGACGCTGAAGCAGTAGTACATGCAACTAATTTTGCATTAGATTTTAGAATGACTTTTGGACGTGATGTATTTATTGATTTATTAGGATATCGTAAATATGGTCATAATGAAGGTGATGAACCTCGTTTTACGCAACCTAAACTTTATAAAGCAATTGCTAAGCATAAAAACCCAAGAGATATTTATGCCGAAAAATTGATTTCGGAAGGAATTATCAATAGAGAATATGTTACGCAATTAGAGAAAGAGTATAAAGCATCTCTAGAAGAGGAATTAGAAGATTCACGTAAACAAGAAAAGACGATTATTACTCCATTTATGCAAGATGAGTGGGCTGGTTTTACAAGAGTCCAAGAAGATGAGATGATGGAAGATGTGGATACTACCTATTCTAAAGAAGGTCTTACTGAGATTGCTGAAGTAATAACGAAATTACCATCTGATAAGAAATTTCTTCGTAAAATAGAAAGATTGATTGATCAGAGACATAAAATGTTTTTTGAAAAAGATCAGTTAGATTGGGCTATGGGGGAACTATTAGCTTATGGGTCATTGCTGAAAGAAGGATATGATGTTCGAATGAGTGGGCAAGATGTGGAAAGAGGAACTTTTTCTCATCGTCATGCAGTAATTAAAGTGGAAGATAGTGAAGAGGAAGTATTATTGCTAAATAATTTAAAAGGAGATCAAGGAGATTTCTATATCTATAACTCTTTACTTTCTGAATATGGAGTAGTTGGATTCGATTATGGATATGCAATGGCAAGTCCAAAATCCTTAACCATATGGGAAGCGCAATTTGGAGATTTTAGTAATGGCGCTCAGATTATGATTGATCAATACATCTCTTCTGCGGAGGATAAATGGAAGCTTCAGAATGGTCTTGTGATGTTGTTGCCACATGGGTATGAGGGTCAAGGAGCAGAACATTCTTCTGCCAGAATGGAGCGTTATCTACAATTATGTGCAAAAGATAATATGTTTGTTGCAGATGTTACTACACCAGCGAATATGTTTCATTTGCTAAGAAGACAAATGAAAGCGGATTACCGTAAACCTTTAATTATTTTTACTCCAAAAAGTTTATTACGTCATCCTAAAGTAGTTTCTTCTGCTGAAGAATTGGCAAACGGAAGTTTCCAAACAGTTATTGATGATTCAGAAGCTAAAGCAAAAGATACCAAAACATTAGTGTTCTGTACGGGTAAATTTTATTATGACCTTTTAGATGCAAAAGAAAAGCAGGAAAGGAATGATGTTGCTTTAGTGAGATTAGAGCAGTTATTCCCGCTTCCAACTAAAGAAATGGATGCTATAATTAAAAAGTATAAAGCAGATGATATTGTTTGGGCTCAAGAAGAACCGCGTAATATGGGAGCATTGAGTCATATTTTAATGCATTATGATGGAGCGAGTTCCTTTAGATTTGCGAGCAGAAGACCATACGGAGCTCCAGCTGCGGGAAGTGCAACAAGATCTAAAAGAAGACATCAAGAAGTAATTGATTTCGTATTTGATAAAACAAAAGACAATCAAAGAAGAAAAAGAAATAGTAAAGGTTAAAGTAAACTAAAAATCGAAAATTTTTCGCTCACGCGATATAAAGTATAAATTAAGAATTATGGCTTTAGAAATGAAAGTCCCTTCTCCGGGAGAATCCATTACAGAAGTAGAAATTGCTCAATGGCTTGTAGAAAATGGCGATTATGTAGAAAAAGATCAAGCTATTGCCGAAGTAGATAGTGATAAAGCAACATTAGAACTTCCTGCAGAAGCAAGTGGTGTTATAACACTAAAAGCTGAAGAGGGAGATGCTGTAGCTGTTGGTGAAGTAGTATGTTTAATAGATACTGATGCTCCTAAACCAGATGGTGCATCTGCATCTTCTGAAGCACCTAAAGCTGAAGAGAAAAAAGAAGAACCTGCTGCTCCAGTTAAAACTGAGGCTCCCGCTCCACAAAAAGCGGCTACTTACGCAACGGGAACTGCTTCTCCAGCTGCTAAAAAAGTACTAGCAGAAAAAGGTATTGATGCTTCTCAAGTAAAAGGTACTGGTCGTGACGGTCGTATTACCAAAGCGGATGCAATTGATGCTAAACCTTCAATGGGAACACCAGGATTAGGAAGCAGAGGAGAGTCTCGAAAAAAATTATCGATGCTTCGCCGAAAAGTAGCGGAGAGATTAGTTTCTGTAAAAAATGAAACAGCTATGCTAACTACTTTTAACGAAGTAGATATGCAACCTATTTTTGATTTAAGAAAACAATATAAAGAGACTTTTAAAACAAAGCATGGCGTAAGTCTTGGATTTATGTCGTTTTTTACACTTGCTTGTGTGAGAGCACTTAAAATGTATCCTGCTGTAAACTCCATGATTGATGGTAAAGAAATGATTTCTTTTGATTTTCAAGATATCAGTATTGCAGTATCTGGCCCTAAGGGATTAATGGTTCCTGTAATTAGAAATGCCGAGAATTTAAGTTTCAGAGGTGTTGAATCTGAGGTTAAAAGATTGGCTATCAGAGCTAGAGATGGTCAGATCACTGTTGATGAAATGACAGGAGGAACTTTTACTATAACTAATGGAGGTGTATTTGGAAGTATGTTATCTACACCAATTATCAATCCTCCTCAGAGTGCTATTTTAGGAATGCATAATATAGTAGAAAGACCTATAGTAAGAGATGGACAAATTGTAGTAGCTCCAATCATGTATGTTGCTTTATCATATGATCATAGAATCATTGATGGTAAGGAATCTGTAGGGTTTTTAGTAGCTGTTAAGGAAGCTTTAGAAAATCCAGTGGAATTATTAATGGATAATGATATTAATCGAGCGTTAGAGCTTTAGATATAAGAATCTTTTTCGATAAAAAAACCACTACAATTGTAGTGGTTTTTTTTATTCCTTTTGAAAATCTAAGATAACTTTATTGTTTAATTATTTTAGAGGTATGGCTTTGTCCTTCTGAAATGATCTTTACTAAGTATAATCCAGAGGTGATGTTGCTAATGTTTAAACTAGCTGTGGTGTTATCTATTTCTTTAGAAAGTATTTTCTTTCCTTGAATAGAATATAATTCTACTTTAGAAATAGTATTAGCTAATGATGATTGAATATTTAAAACATCACTTATTGGGTTTGGAAAAACTTTAATGGTGTTTTGATTTATTTCATTTTCTCCAACGGATAATGTAACATTTTCATTTTGGTAAAAGTTCAAAGCATGCATCGCATAAACTAACGGAGCATTCCAGTTAATAGTAATTTCATTTGTGGAATAAGAACACCAATGATCTACATATTTTGATGCTGGAAAATTAGTAGGGAAGCTAACACCAGAACCAGAACAATCTCCTGTATCTGGATTATTTTCATTTTGCGGTCCTCCTACAATCATTCCAGGTACTGGAGCAGAGATACCATCCGCATCAGATATTCTATGATGAGGTTCGAATACTTGTCTGTCTCCAAAACCAGTAACATATGAGTATCCGGTTCCGTTTCTTCCAAAAATGTAATCCATAGCGGTATAAGCAGCATCTAAGTAAGATTCATCTTTAGAAAGTTCATACGCTCTAATCAATAACATTAATTGATTACCTACAGCTCCATTACTTCCCCAAGAGTAATCATTTGTGTCCATGGTGATCTTCATGGGAGAAGAATTAACACGGTTTTTTAATTCATCTGCAGTTTCTAATAAAGTATTGTTTGCTGCGGTTACATTTATAGAACTTGCTAAGCTTGTTGTGTATTGTGCAATAGAAATTAGAGCAAGAGGATCGCTATATGGCCAGCTTGGAGTTCCTCCTCCGATTGAACTAACATTGATATCGTCTCTATATGTGTTTTCTCGTGTTGTGATGAATAATTCTACAGCAGCCCATTGAAACTCGTCTGTTACATTAGAATCCCCATATTCTCCAGTATTAATATCGGATACGGGTGTTCCGGATCCTTGTCTATAATAGACTGCTGGATTTGCTTGAGCCCAATCATATGCATCTTTAGCAGCTTGTTCTAGTTGAGCACTAAATCCTGGACGTACACTTTCGTAACTCGAGAATACTCTGGAGGCAACTGCAGTCACTGCAGCAAAGTTTAAAGCGGCAGCAGTAGATTTTTGAACGACGTATCTATCAAGGTTATATTGAGCTGGCATAATTCTTCCAGAAAAATTCTTAGCAGTTAACTTATGGTAAACTCCTCCATCATGAGGGTCCTGCATAGTTAACATCCAATCTAAGTTCCATAATACTTCATCTAAAATATCAGGAAGATTTCCTCCTTGCTCAGGAATGTTATATTGTAAATTTTCCCATTCTGTTTTGTAATGTTCAAAAGCTGCTAGTAAAGTATAAGTGCTTATTCCACTGTTTACAACATACTTGTTATAGTCTCCTGCATCATACCATCCTTTTGGTGATGAGATAACAAAATTTTCAGGTCTACCTGGTGAAACAGCGGATGAATGTATTTTTACTTGAGTATCCGGCGTTCCAGCTTGTCTAGCGTAAACTCCGGCATGAGTAGCTTCCAAAGCTGTAGATGAACGGTTATAGTAATAATATTTAAAAGCTTCTTCTCTAAGATCCGCGTATCCGTCTTGACTAACTTTAAATGTAATTTGTTCCTGATCTAATTGAAAACGATAGGTTCCTTCATCATCAACTGAAGTAATATCTACATTGGCAATATGTTCACCTGAATCGCTCCATAAAGATGATGATCCTGTTGTGCCTGATAAAACAACATTATCAGAGTTGTCTAAAACCGTATAGGCTTGATTGCTGAAACTACTTTGAGCAGCGATACTAATGGTCTTATTTCTTCCTTTTAAATAAGAAACTTGGTTGTAACGAATATCAAAAGCAGAAGCTGGAGGAATTGCTTCTAGAGGAGCACCAAAAGATATCCAATCGATAGTTAAAGTCCCATTATATTGTCCTCCATTTGTTCCAGGATTTACGAAAAATTGTAAAAATCGAATTTTAGAAGGATCTACAGGACAAGG
>NZ_WEKL01000018.1 GCF_019295435.1 Aquimarina litoralis | reverse complement strand
TCTTATAGTGCTAGTAAGTTTGCAGTGGTAGGAATGACAAAGTCCGCAGCTCTAGAATATGCTACTAAAAATATAAGAATTAATGCAGTTTGTCCTGGATATACAGAATCTGCTCTGCTTAACAAATTGTTATCCGTGCGCCCAGATATGGATGAGATGTTAAAAAGCGTAATTCCTATGAAACGATATGGGCAAGCAGAGGAAATTGCAGAAGCGGTAGTGTGGTTAGCCTCTGATACTACCAAATTTATAACAGGACAAACCATTACTTTAGATGGAGGTACATCTTTATAAAGTCTATTAAGTTTTAAGAATGAAAACAATACAAATAGAGAAAAAGAATGAGTACGTCGTTGTCCAGTTAAATCGAGGTAAAGTTAATGCTATTAATCATCAAATGGTAAAGGAGATTAGACAAGTCTTTAATGAATTTGAAAATGATGATAGTGTGAAAGGAGCTATTATTACTGGAATTCCACATTTTTTTACAGCTGGATTAGATGTTATTGAATTGTATAGCTATGACAGACCAAAAATGAATGAGTTTTTTAATGATTTTGGAGGTATGTATATCCAATTAGCTAAATTCAGTAAGCCGTTTATTTGTGCGATTACAGGATATTCTCCAGCAGGAGGATGTGTCATTGCTATTACAGCAGATCATCGAATTATGGCGGCTGGAGAAAAATACACCATTGGTCTAAATGAAGTAGCTGTGAATATTCAGATATCCAGCAATTTAGTTAGAGGATATTCTTATTGGATAGGAGAAGGAAAAGCTAATGAATATATTTTGAGCGGGAAGCTATTAAATGTAGATGAAGCTTTGACATCTGGTTTGGTAAATGAAGTATGTGATATGGAGAATGTAATAGCTAGAGCCGAAATCAAAATGCAACAATATCTTCAAGCAGATCCAGAAATTTTTAAAAATACGAAATATAAGCTTCGTAAGGATTGGTTGGAAAGTATGGAAAATGATCCTAAAATAGATTTAGAACAAGCAATTTCACTATGGTGGAAACCAGAAATACGAAATAGAATGAAAGCTTTTGTAGAAAGTCTTCAGAAAAATAAAGCAGTAAGCTGATAAAGAAATAAAACAATACACATGAACAAACAAATCATCTTAAAGAATAGACCAGAAGGATTACCAGATACAAATACTTGGGAATTACAAAATAATCCAATTCCAGAACCGCAAGAAGGAGAAATTCTTATCAGACACCATTATATTTCCTTAGATCCAGCAATGCGTGGTTGGATGCGAGAAGGAAAATCTTATATACCGCCAGTAGAACTTGACGATGTGATGCGAGCAGGTTCTATAGGAGAAGTAATTAAATCGAATAATCATCCAAAATTTAAAGAAGGTGATTTTTTAACTGGTTGGGGAGGAGTGCAGCAATACACAGTAACAAATGGTGAGAATTGGTATGCTGTGGATCCAGGTTTAGCTCCTTTACCAATGTACATAGGAACTCTTGGTATGCCAGGTATGACAGCTTATTTTGGAATTTTAGAAGTTGGTAAGATTAAAGAAGGAGATACTGTTTTAGTATCCGGAGCAGCGGGAGCTGTTGGTAGTATTGTTGGCCAGATCGCTAAGATAAAAGGATGTCGAGTAATTGGAATAGCTGGAGGTCAAGAAAAATGTAAGTATGTAAAAGAAGTACTTGGGTTTGATGCAGCTATAGATTATAAATCTGAAGAAATTTATGATGCTATAAAAAGAGAGTGTCCTAAAGGGATTGATGTGTATTTTGATAATGTGGGAGGTGAAATTTTGGATGCTGCATTATCAAGACTTCGAATGCATGCGAGAATTGTTATTTGTGGAGCCATTTCTCAATATAATAATATGAATAATGTTCAAGGTCCAAAGAATTATTTGTCATTACTAGTAAATAGGGCTACAATGCAAGGAATGGTTGTAATGGATTATGCCAAAGACTATGGAAAAGCAGCCAAAGAAATGGGAGGATGGCTTGCACAAGGAAAACTAAAGAGTAAAGAAGATGTATATGAGGGAATAGAAAACTTTCATGATACGTTTTTACGTCTTTTTTCTGGAGAAAAAATGGGAAAACTAGTCTTAAAGGTTATTGAATAACAGTATGAAAGCTATAGTGTGTAAAAAATATGGACCTCCTTCTGATTTAGTTTTTGAAGATGTAGCTAATCCAATACCAAAAAAAGACGAAGTGCTAATTCAGGTAAAGGCTTGTGGAGTTAATTTCCCAGATACATTGATCATTCAAGGATTGTATCAATTTAAACCACAATTACCTTTTGTTCCAGGAAGTGATGTTGCGGGAATTGTGAAAGAAGTTGGATCAGAAGTGAACCATTTAAAAGTTAATGATGAGGTTTTTGGATTTGTTATGCAAGGTGGATATGCAGAAGAAGTAGTGGTCCCTGCCAATGTATGCTTTAAAAAACCACCTAAAATGCCGTTTTCAATCGCATCCTCTTTTATGGTAGCTTATGGAACATCTTATCATGCATTAAAGGATCGGGCAAGCATAAAATCCGGAGAAACCTTGTTGGTTTTAGGAGCTTCTGGTGGAGTTGGACTTGCAGCTGTAGAATTGGGTAAATTAATGGGAGCCAAAGTAATAGCGGCAGCTTCATCTGAAGAAAAATTGGAATTGTGTAAACAATATGGAGCGGATGAGGTAATTAATTATGTAAATGAAGATTTAAAATCTAAAGTTAAAGAACTTACAAATAGTAAAGGAGTAGATGTAGTATATGATCCAGTAGGAGGTGACTATTCTGAAATCGCCTTACGATGTATGTCTTGGGAAGGTCGCTATTTGGTTATTGGTTTTGCAGCAGGAACAATTCCTAAAATCCCTTTGAATTTAACTTTGCTTAAAGGGTGCTCTATAGTAGGAGTGTTTTGGGGAAGTTTCGCTATGAAAAGCCCCAAAGAGAATTTGGGAAACACCATGCAATTAATGAAATGGTTAGGAGAAGAAAAGCTAAGGCCTCATATTCATAAAGTATATGAATTAAATGAAGCTCCTAATGCTTTAGAAGAAATGATGCATCGCAAAGTGAAAGGCAAAGTTGTAATTCAATGTTCTTAATAATTATGAATATAATTAAAGTATGAGATTAAAAGACAAAGTAGCCGTTATAACTGGTGGAGCCAGAGGAATAGGGAAAGCAGTTGCTCAATTGTTTGCAAGTGAAGGAGCGATCGTGATTATTTAGGATCTTTTAGTAGATGGACAAAATATAGCAAATGAGATTTCGAAGCAAGGGCTTGTGGCAGAATTTACCAATATTTCTGTAACAGATAAAAATGCGATAGAAACTGAAGCCGAAAGAATTTATAAACGATATGGAAAAATAGATATTCTTATCAATAACGCAGGTATAACCAAAGATCGTACATTGCATAAAATGAGCGAAGTAGAATGGGATGCCGTTATAGATGTAAATCTGAAAGGGGTTTTTCTCTGTACTCAGGTAATCTCAAAGTATATGAAAGATGCAGGATATGGGCGAATAGTCTCTGCAGCTTCTAATGTAGGCCTTCGAGGAAATTTTGGGCAAACAAATTATGCTGCAACGAAAGCTGGAGTAATTGCAATGTCCAAAACTTGGACCATGGAACTGGGGAAATACGGTATTACAGCCAATGCGTTAGCGCCTGGATTTACCTTAACGGAAATGACAGATCAAATCCCTAAAGAACATATTGATGGGATAAAATCTCAAATACCTTTACAAAAAGCAGCGATACCTATGGATATTGCGTATGGATATTTATATTTGGCTTCTGATGAAGCTTCCTATGTGTCAGGAATTTGTTTGACAATAGATGGAGGCATTTCTAGATAGCACAATAAATATATGAAGCAACTTATTTGTAAAAATTTTGAAGAGTTTAAAACTCATTTAGGGGAAACATTACCAATAGGGCAATGGATTACAGTAACTCAGGAAATGATTAATTCTTTTGCAGATGCAACACAAGATTATCAATGGCTACATGTGGATTTAGATCGTATTGAAAAGGAATCTCCTTTTAAGAAACCTATTGCGCATGGTTTTATGTCAATTTCACTTCTGTCTAAGATGTTAATGGACCTTGTTGTTGTAGAAAGTTTGGAGATGGGAGTGAATTACGGACTTAATAAAGTGAGGTTCCCTCATCCAGTGTTGGTCGATAGTAAATTACGATTGCATAGTAGTATATCCCAAATAGAGCCATATACGAAAAAAGGATTGAGAATAACGTGGGATTGTTCTGTCGAAATTGAAGGTGCAAGAAAACCTGCTTGCGTAGCAGAATTTGTTTCGTTAATGTTTGAGCGATAGCCCGCGTGTAGTTCTTGTTTTTTAAATTTAATAGAGGTAATCACGATGTAAATTTGTTATTTATATTTGGAATAGATCTAAATAAACTTTAGTTTTGCTTCCAGAACTATGGAATTATTATTTGCCTCAAAATATTATACGTCTTATCAGTCTTCCGAAGACCAATGTTTTTATATTGATTTTGGACATAAATTGGTTGAAGTTTCATTTTGCCAATTATTAAGTCTTCGATACAAAGCAAAACAGCTTTCTACCAGCGAACATCTGGAATATATGCTTAATCATAGTGATACAACATTGTTATCTTTCTGCGATAAAAAACATGTTTTACTACTAGATACTTTACAAATTTTGGATTTCGTTGATCTAATTAACGGAACATTTGCTATGATCGAACTGAATGACATCCTTGTGATCGCTTAATCTTACTTATATTTAGACTTTTTATAAATTGATCTTACGTCTATATTGTCTTTCCTTTTTTGATTAATTTTAGATAAAAATTAATTGACAAAACACACGAAAGATGGAAAATATAGCAAGAAAACAGATCAGTATTAATTTAGAAGTAATGGATTTGCTTAATGAGCAAATTGTCAAGGAGCAGCATGCATCTTCAGTGTATTTAGCAATGGCTTCATGGTGTGATCAAAAAGGACTATTTAAAAGTGCGGACTTTTTCTATAAACAATCCGAAGAAGAGAGAGAGCATATGATGAAGATTTTTAAGTTTATCAATGATGCTGGTGGAGCTGCCTTTTCTCCAGAAGTATCTAATTTATCTAATGCGCATGAGTATACCTCATTAAAAGAAGTTTTTGAGGCCACCTTAGAACATGAAATAAGTGTAACTAAATCTATTTATAATATTGTTGCAAAATGTAGAAAAGTAAATGATTTTGGTACCGAAAATTTCCTTCAGTGGTTTGTAGCAGAGCAGTTAGAAGAGGAGCAAACAATAAGAGATATTCTTGATATGATAGATCTTATGGAGGACATGCCTTTACAATTCATTGATGAAAGAATTCCAACAGAATAATTTGATTTTTTTATTTTACTATTCCTTTTTATAAGGAATAGTAAAATAGAATATAGTTCCAATATCCTTAGTACTATCTAACCAAATTTCTCCACCTAACATTTCACTATAGGCTCTTGCTATAGATAAACCGATTCCTGCACCTTCGATCGCATAATTATTCTCGATATCTGCTTGTACAAAACGTTCAAAAATAACTTTTTGTCGATCCTTAGCTATTCCCATACCTGTATCTTTTACATAAAATTGTAAAAACTCATCTTGTAATTCATAACCAAAAGAAACAGATCCTTCTGGAGTATATTTAAGTGCATTTTTCACTAGGTTCGTAAGGATGGCATTGAACTTTTCTTTATCCGTTTGAACAAGCGATTTTTCATCTGGTAATCCATTTTTAAAAGACAATTCTAAATCTTTTCTATCTGCTTCAGGCTTGAAAAAATTATATAAATAAGTTACTTGCTCATTGATATTAACTTCAGATAGGAATACTTTTACTTGTCCGGATTCAATTTTAGAAATATCAATAATATCTCTTATAATGTTTAACATCCTAGCTCCACTTTCTTCAATAAGACTAATGTATAGTTGTTGTTCATCTCCAGTAAGCACAGGTTCTTTAAGTAGTTCAGCAAAACCTAAGATTCCATTCATTGGTGTTCGGATTTCATGACTCATATTGGCAAGAAATGCTGACTTTAATCGATCACTTTCTTCGGCTTTATCTTTTAGTTTGTTAAGTTCAATTTCATAGAGTTTTAAATCGGTTATGTCTGTTGTAGTACCAACATACCCAATTACTTCTTGTTTTTCGTTATACTCAGGAATAGCTTGTCCTAATACCCACTTGATAGTACCATCAGGTCGTAGGAATCGATATTCTGCATGTGAGGAGTCTCTACTTTTGGCATCTTGATACCAACCAGCCTTTAGTTTCTTTTGGTCATCTGGATGAACCGCCTTAAGCCAACCGTCATTCATAGCTTCTTGTTGGGAAATTCCTGATATTTCACACCACTTTTCATTAACAAAAGTCGTTTTTCCATTTGCCTTAGTCATGAATATTCCTACTGGAGAAATATCAGTAAGTGTTTGATATCTATTTTCACTTAATTGAATAACTTTTTCCGCTTCTTCAAATTTTTGACGATAGGTTAGCGAGTGATATACATCTTTAAAGGTTGAATAGCTATTTTCGGTAACTTCTTTTTGTGCGTATTTTAAATAAATCGTAAAAATAACTCCATAGTAAAAGCTCATGGTAATTTTAGATGCTAAACCAGAAATCAGAAAAGAAATCATATTTCCATCATTCCAAAAACCAACAACACTAAATAAAACTGCATCAAAAACCAGAATAGTAAGCATTGTAAAGAAAACACGGAAAAATAAATTCTGTATGTATTTAGATATGAATTCGAATATAAAAATTAGTAATATAGAGTCAATAAATAATAAAACAGTTCCGTAAACTAATAGAAATACGTTGGTGTTGAAAAAATCAGATATCATTTGAAAGGATACCTGATGTATTTTTGAATCCTGAAGATTAATACTAAACAACAATAGTAGAATTACAATCATAAGATTTGCAATAACTAATGCATATATAAGTCTTCTGGTTAGCAATGCATCCTCTTTGATATAAAATACTAAAACGGTAAACAAAGTAACAGAAAAAAGAACCGAAGAGCCAGGAGAAACCGTGATACCATCATAAACTTCGAAATACATGGTAGTCGCAGTAAAAACCTGAATAAACTGAAACATTCCCAATGCTGTAAATAGCAAGCCATTACCAGTAACTTTACGGAAATGAAATAGTGCCAATACCAATGATGAAACAACTAATCCTTGAAGGAGAAAAACCGATATTTGATAAAAATTAATAGCTTCCATAAAACATAAATAGTCATCTTAACTTTCAAAATAATGAAAGAAGTTTCTCAGATTATTGGCAAAAAAACCCTCAAGATGATCGATTTGTGTGTATCTGTTAAGAGAAATTGGTTGTTAGTGTACTTTCCGAAGATACAAAAGTATTTATATTTTACTGGGGTAGAAAAGCAAGTTTTTTAAGATATATTGAATTATCTATTTTAATAGTTTAATAGTGGTATGTATTCATAGGTTTTTTGTATTTTTAAGCGGAAAATTTAGTCATTGAAATTAATGTTGAATTTTCTCAATCACACTAACTTTTATAACCTTTAAATAAATAACAATGGGGATTTTTTTAGGCACTTACGTTCCAGAATTAGGAATGAGTCCGGATTCGGAGATATGCCATACTTTTGTATACAGATGGTTAATTGCTAATGGCAATTTTACAGGAGAATATCCAGATCCTTTGCAGAATGTTTCTTTTATAGATGCAGAACGCTTCTTTTTTCCTGATATGGGTATACCAGCAAGGGTAGGAGGAGTAGTTCAGGTAAGAGCAAACTCGGTAATTGGATTTTGGGATCATGTAGGACATTTACAACACTCAATGTTGGCTATAACTCCAACATCATGGGTTGGAGCGAACAATACAGGATGTTTTGGAGTAAAAGGAGGAAGAACGCAAATAGATGATGTTGATGAGTTAGTTCATAATTCTCAGAGCCATTTTGGATGGGTCGGAGATGATAATAATTGGCAAGGTCAGTTTCAAGGTTTGACAGTGACTTACAGAGATCTTCCAACAAGAGTTTTTTAAATATGAAGTATTGTTTACATGATTTTTTGTAAATAGGTGTAGATGAAAAATAACATCGCTGCTAGTATAGCACAAATAGTAAATAAAAGGATTCGTTTTGGATCCTTTTCTTTTTTTTGGTTAATGATTTTTAATGCACTAAGCATTCTGTCCTTTTCAAAAAATAATAAAATAAAAAGAATAGCAAGAAAAACGATTGCGTTTACAGTAGCGCCCGTTTTCACCTGATAAAAAATATCAAATAACACAATATTGAGCATGATAGGAATTAACAGAAGGGTTCCGATAATTTTTGTTCTATGAAATAGTAGAAATAAAGCTCCTGTTACTTGCAATGCTCCAATAATAATAGGTAATGTTTGTGTGTATCCAAAAAAAGACCACATTAACTCCATACCAGATAATTCACTCACCAATTTATTCGGAAAACCATTATTATTCCTGAATTGTAAGGGCTTTGCCGCCCCATATACAAAAATGAAAAAGGCTACAAAATATCGTAAGGTACGTTCAATAATTTTTTGAAAAGTCATAACGGGTACATTTAAAGATTAGACGATTCGGTAAGGTGGTTGTTACTTGGAAAAGTTTATATTTTAATTTTAATAATTAATGAACATCATAAAGCCCTGTTTTCCGGGTTTCTAATAGTTGTTTAAAATGATATTTTTGGTAAAGCAATTTTTTTAAATACTGAGTTTCAGTCTTTAATTAATTATTTTAAAATCAATATGTTAGGAATATGAGGTGTATAAGATTGTTCGTAAATGTTGTTTCGTGTATAGTAATGTTGAGTTGCGGTACAGATAAAAAAGAATTTCAAAATGTGATTAATGATAAAAAGGATAGTACATATTTAGCAAACACATTTCCAATTGAAAAGAAAGAAGAGGATGTAGTATCAAAAAAAAGAGATATTTCTTCATATCCTTTGTTTGCTTTGGTTAAAAATGTAAAAGCTTCTTCTTTTTTAAAGTCATCGAATCTCCCTCGATTTTCATATCACCCAACCAATTTGTATGATAGATCTTTAAATAGCGCATGGTTTGAAGGTGTAGAGGGAGATGGAATAGGAGAGTATTTTGAAATAAATTTCTTTACTCCAATTAATATTTATTCCATCACCTTGAGCAATGGATATGGAAAATCTAAATCCCTATTTCAAAAAAATGGAGCTGTTAAGGAGTTGGAAGTGTTAACAGATGGTTATCATAAACCCAAGACGCTTATGCTTCAAAATACGTTAGAAGCTCAGCAACTTGAGCTCTATTTTGAAAATGTAACAACAATTAGGTTTACAATTAGGTCTGTATACCCCGGTACAAAATACCAGGATACTGGTATTTCTGAAATAACTCTTGAAAGTCAACTTTCAACGGATCTTGATGAGGGTATTTCTCAGACAGAATTCGATTCTTTGTATAAGTATTATGAAGTATATCAGCATGGGGATTATGACAATCCAAAACATGATATGATTCATAATTTATCTCCATACCAGTTTAATCAGTTCTTATCAATGGCTTTTGATGAACCTTATTCAAATGCGGATATGGGAGATAGATTGCACTTAATTACTGAGGAAGTGTTAAGAAATAGTAGTCTGATACCAGTGTTTTTAAATATCGCAACAAAGAAAAATAAAAGTGTGTTTTATGAATACGCTAATAGAGATCCTTATGTCTATTTAACAGAAAAAATATGGGGTAATCATCCTTCTGGCATTCCTTTCTTAAGGCAAATCATGTTTTCTAGGACTTATGAAAAAGAATTTCATTTTTTAAGAATGGGAGATACTAGAGTAGTGCCGAGATATCTAAATTTGGTGCAGTATGAAGGAATATGGCATGAGGCTTGCTGCGAAATGATGCCTTCAGAAATTCTTACTTTAAAAGGAGATTGGTATACTTCTTTGAAGGTTCATAGGTTTTTAGAGAAGTATTCAGAAATGGGTAAAAGTGATGATAACTCCCAGGATTTTTCTGTTTTTGCAGAACTGTCTAAGGCGAAAGACTCTCTTTATAAACGTTACGGAGAATATGGTGGATAAGTATAACTTTGATTTATGTGGTTTTAAGAGCTATTTTTCTTCTCCAAAAAGTAACGAATAGTAATGTAATTACTGATGGGCTTAACCAAACCCACAAAGTGCTTGAATCTAGTGCTGCTAATAAAAATGCTGTAACAGCAGCTCCAAAGGCACCAGACATCTTCCCAAGATGGTTTGATAAATATGCCTTAGGATTTGTTTTAAAGGTTTTATAGAGTTTTATGTCTCTTATCGTAGCCATAATACCAAAACCTCCAAAAAAGAAAAATAAAGTGCTCTTAGGGATCTCATTAATACGATAATAGATACCGGTAACAATCATACCAATGAAAACCAATCCCATAATAGACGTAATTACAATATCAATAATTCCTAATGTATGATTCTTTTTGAATTTAAGTACTCGATTTCCAGATATTACTAAGTAAATTGTGAAAATAGAAAGCAGATGTAATAATAAATTTTCATGGTTCGGCAATAGGGTAATGGGAATAGCAATTAAGGAGCTGATGAACATGCTCACTGAAAAGATTATTCCTCCTTTTTTGTGATAAAACCTTCCTTTTTTTCCAATAATACTTATGAATCCAGATACTAATCCGATACTACCAAAAAAAGCATGAATATATATGAGTATTGTTGCGGTTTGTTCCATTTGAACTGGTTAATAAGCATAAAGATAGAGTAAAGGGATAAGAAAAAGGATTTACAGAGAAGAAATATATTTCATAATGTAATAAACAAGTCGGGCAGCTAGTCTAGCAGTACAATTATCTATGTCATAACTAGGGTTAAGTTCTACAATATCAGCACTAACTAGTTTATTGGACTTACATATTTGCTCAATTGATCTTAGTGCAATATCTGGAGAAAATCCAAATGCGGAAGGAGCACTAACTCCAGGAGCGTACGCCGAAGAAAAACCATCTAAATCAATAGTCAAATAAACGTGATCCACTGATGCAATAAAATTATTAATTACAACGCTTACTCGATCTGTATTCTCTATGTTGAATTCTGTATTTTTTATGTATTCAACATTGAACTTGTGAGCAGTATCGAATAGTATTTTGTTATTGGACTCTTCTTGAATACCTAGGCATAGGTATTTGAAACGATCGTTTTCTTTTGCAATTTGATAGAATGGAGTGCCTGAATTTCCTTTATCATTAGGTATCCTTAAATCGAAATGAGCATCTAAATTAATGATTCCAATTGTAGTATTTTGATAATGTCTTTTAATTCCATTATAATGTGCGTATGCTAAATCATGACCACCACCCAACAGTATATTAAAATATTTATTATCAATTAATTGTGATATTTTATCTGAAGTAATACTTTGTATGTTTTCAAGATCATTTTCATTACAAAAAATAGTTCCAGCATCGATGAGTTTGGCGTTGTTTTTTAGATGATTAGATAGTGGGGCTATCATTTTACGAATAATATCAGGAGCAGATGCAGTACCTATACGTCCAAGATTTCTTTTTACACCTTCTTCACAAGCGTATCCAAGGAAAGAAAACCCAATAGATTGATGTTTTGGAAGCTCTTCTTTTTCTATATCTATACAACTTATTTTTTCATGTAAATATAGCTCTTGATTGGATTTTCTTCCAGTCCAGATATCTGCAGTTGTCTTTTTGTAACTATTCATTTTTTAATCTAAATTGAGATTTAAGTTCCTTGAAATTTTGAATGATTTTAAGTTAAAATAATTTTTCTAAAATATTGTTTTCTAATTTATTAGGAAGTGTTACTTTAAGTTTTGATATACGTTTCATTTCTCTTTTGATTGCGAAGATAGCTTCTTCATTTCTTGCCCAACTTCTTCTTGAAATACCGTTATTAACATCGTAAAAGAGCATATTGTTTAGTTTTTTAGAAGCTTCATCAGTGCCGTCTAATAAAAGTCCAAAACCCCCATTGATAACTTCTCCCCAACCTACACCACCACCGTTATGAATAGAAATCCAGGTTGCTCCTCTAAAACTATCTCCGATTACATTGTGTATAGCCATATCAGCAGTAAATTTGCTTCCATCATAAATATTACTGGTTTCTCTATATGGAGAATCTGTACCACTAACATCGTGATGATCTCTTCCTAGAACAATAGGAGCAGATATTTCACCTGATTTAATAGCCTTATTAAACGCCTCAGCGATTTTTATCCTTCCTTCGGCATCTGCATATAGAATTCTGGCTTGGGAGCCTACAACGAGCTTATTTTCATTTGCCTCCTCAATCCAAGTGATGTTGTCTTGCATTTGTTGTTGGATTTCTTCAGGAGCTTCTAATTTTATTTCCTGCATTACCTTAATTGCAATTTGATCGGTTTTGTTCAAGTCTGAAGGATTTCCTGAAGTACAGACCCATCGAAATGGTCCAAAACCATAATCAAAACACATAGGACCTAAAATATCCTGAACATATGATGGATATTTAAAATCGATCATATTATCACTCATAACATCCGCTCCTGCTCTTGAAGCTTCTAATAGAAAAGCATTTCCATAGTCAAAGAAATAAGTTCCTCTATCAGTATGCTTGTTAATGGCATTCGCATGTCTTTTAAGAGATTCCTGAACTTTGGTTTTAAAGTCTTCCGGATTATTTGCTATCATTTCATTAGCCTGTTCATAGCTCATATCTACTGGATAGTATCCGCCAGACCATGGATTGTGCAAAGATGTTTGATCGGAGCCAAGATGTATGTAAATGTTCTCTTCATAAAAACGTTCCCAAACATCAACTACATTTCCCTTATAAGCTATAGATACTACTTCGATGCTTTTGATAGCTTCTTTGGTACGATCTACTAAATCATCTAAATTGTCAATAATTTCATCAACCCAACCTTGTTGATGTCGCTTTTCGGCGGCTGCAGGATTTACTTCAGCGCAGATGGTTATGCATTTGGCAATGTTACCAGCTTTTGGTTGAGCTCCACTCATTCCTCCTAAACCAGCAGTTAAAAATATTTTACCGGCTGTAGTTTCTCCTGATTTTAAGGTTTTCCGAAAAGCATTCATCACTGTAATCGTAGTTCCATGGACAATACCTTGCGGACCGATATACATATAGCTACCAGCAGTCATTTGCCCGTATTGCGTAACGCCGAGAGCATTATACTTTTCCCAATCATCAGGTTTTGAATAGTTTGGAATCATCATTCCATTTGTAACAACTACTCTTGGAGCTTCTTTTGAAGAAGGAAAGAGTCCCATCGGATGTCCGGAATACATATGCAGTGTCTGCTCATCTGTCATAGTTGCTAAATAATGCATGGTGAGTAGGTATTGGGCCCAATTCYGAAATACTGCACCGTTACCTCCATAGGTTATAAGTTCATATGGATGCTGTGCTACTGCAGGATCCAAATTATTTTGTATCATCAGCATGATACCGGCAGCTTGGATTGTATTTGCAGGATATTCATGTATGGGTCTTGCGTGTATTTCATAATCTGGTATGAATCGAAACATATAGATTCTTCCATATTCATTTAGTTCATCAAGAAATTCTGGGGCTAACTCTTTATGCCATTCCGTAGGAAAGTATCTTAAAGCATTTTTAATTGCTAATTTCTTTTCATCAATAGATAGTATTTGTTTTCGTTTAGGTGCTCGGCTAATATTAGGGGCTAATTTTTTTTTAGAAGGAAGAGAGTCAGGAATACCTGCTAAAATTTGTTCTTTGAATGTAGTCATGTTGATATGATTAACTTATAATAGTTAATAGTTGTTTTTTAGTTATTTTGAATACACTATTTCTCCGTGTTTCCATACTTGAGAAGGAGTGATTTTACCTTGATGATATAATATTTCATTATAATGATTTGACGAGAATAGACAGAAGTCTGCTAGCATTTTGGGAGCTAACTTACCACGATCTTCTAACTTCAATGCAGCTGCTGCTCTATAGGTAATACCAGCCAAAACCTCTGCATTGCTCAGTTTTTGAAAAGTTCCGAGGATGCAAGCTTGCGTTAATAGATCTCCCATTGGTGCTGATCCGGGATTCCAATCACTTGCTATAGCCAACGCTCCACCTTTATCTAAAATTTTTCTAGCAGGAGTAAAGTCACATCCTAAACCAATAGAAGCTCCTGGCAATGCAACGGCTATGGTGTTGCTAGTCGCAAGTTTTAGTATTTCTTCTTCCTTACTCGCTTCCAGATGATCTGCACTAATAGCTCCTACTTTTACAGCTATTTCACTACCATCCGTTGTAAATTGATCAGCATGGACCGTTATGTCAAATCCCATTTCTATAGCTCTCCTGAAATAAGGTTCTATTTGTTCTTTAGAAAATGCACTTTGCTCTACAAATGCATCAATTCTATTAGAAAGATTTTCAGTTTTAAGAATAGGAAACAACTTTGAAGCTATTTCATTAAGATATGTTTCGTGATCTCCATTGTAATCTCTTGGCAGCATATGAGCAGCTAAGCATGTTGCTATAAGATCTGATTCTGTGTTTGTATTTGCTTGACTGATGGCTCGAAGCATTTTTAATTCTTCTTCAACTGAAAGACCATAACCACTCTTTACTTCTACAGTAGTAATACCATTTTTAAGTAAGGAATTAGCTCTTTTAATGACCGAGTGACACAATTCTTCTTGACTGGCAGCTCTGGTTTTAGTAACTGTATCCCAAATACCACCGCCAGCTTCAGCAATTTCTAAATATGTTTTTCCAGCGTTACGCATAGCATAATCATTAGCTCTCGATCCAGAAAAACAAATATGCGTATGAACATCAATAAATCCGGGAAGGCATATATAGTCTGATTGTAATTCTATTATTTCCGCATTTAGTTCAAATGCTATTCTTTTTATAGTATCAAAATCTCCAATAGAATGGATATGTCCCTCTTCAATCAGTATTCCGGCGTTTTTAATAATTGGTAGTTCACTATCTTTTAAAGCGCCTTTCAAGGGAATACTATCCATCGATAGTAATTGTGTAATAGGGCCAATTAATTTATACTTTTCCATAATTAATAAGATTCGAATAAAGAAGAAAACTTTGTTTCTAAAGATAACTTCTTATCTAAAGTTGTATCATTTGCCAGGGTTATAATTGTCTTGTTTTTAACAATATCAATCCCTTTTTCTATATCATCAGCAAAAACTCGATCTTTTTCTGCAAAAGTCACTTTGGTACGAACCATCTGATGTATTTTATCTAAAATAGGTCCAGATTTCATTGGTTTCCGATATTCAAAAGCTTGTGCAGCAGTCAAAAGTTCAATCGCTAATATTTTTTCTACATTTTCAATTACTCTAAGGGCTTTTCGTCCTCCAATAGATCCCATACTCACATGATCCTCTTGGCCTAAAGAAGTAGGAATGCTATCTGCACTAGATGGAAAACATAATCCCTTATTTTCGCTTGCTAATGCCGCTGTCGTATATTGTAGAATCATGTATCCAGAATTGATACCAGTATCATCCATTAATAATTTAGGAACTCCAGGAGAATTTCCTTCTAAAGCTAAGTATATGCGACGATCTGAAATATTTCCTATTTCAGATGCTGCGATACATGCATAATCTATAGCCATTGCTAAAGGTTGTCCATGAAAATTACCTCCACTAATAGTTAGTTCTTCGTCTATTATGATTGGGTTATCCGTTACCGAATTTAATTCCACTTCTAGTAACTCCTTAAGATGAAGCCAAGCATTTCTAGAAGCACCATGTACTTGAGGAATGCATCTTAAAGAATATGGATCTTGAACACGATCACAATCAATATGATCTTCCATAATTTCCGAACCTTTTAATAAAGATTTTACTCTAGAAGCTACATGAATAGTACCTTTGAAGGGTCTTAATTCATGTAATTCATTGTAAAAAGGTTTTACGGAGCCTTGAAGTCCTTCTATCATCATTGCACCAATAATGTCTGCTTGAGAAAGACAGCTATGTAATTTTTCAACCACTTTTACTGCATGTGCAGCAATGAATTGTGTTCCGTTAATAAGCGCTAAACCTTCTTTAGGACCTAAATCAATGGACTCTAAACTGTTAATTTTAAATAATTCAGAAGTGTTTATCTCTTTGTTCTTGTAAATCACTTTTCCTAATCCAATAAGTGGTAGAAAAAGATGAGAGAGTGGAGCTAGATCTCCAGAGGCGCCCACTGATCCTTGAGAAGGAACCACCGGAATAGCATCATTATCAATATGCCATAAGATACGATCCATTGTAGTTTCTGAAATTCCTGAATATCCTTTTGCGAGTGATTGTAATTTTAAAATCAACATTAGTTTGCTAATTTCAGTATCAATAGGTTCTCCAACGCCTACGCTATGACTCTGCAGTATATTTGACTGCAATATTTTGGTTTCTTCTTTAGAAATCATTGTCGTACATAGTGGTCCAAAACCCGTATTAATTCCATAAACAGGATGACCTGTTTCAACAATATTTTCAACAACTTTTCTGCTGTTTTTGATTTTTTCTCTTGAGTTTTTGGAAATAATCCCTTTTATTTCTCCTCTCGCTATTTGTATAGCTTTTCCTGCAGTTAGGTAGCCTTCTCCGAATTGAAAGTGTGATAATATATCTGACATTTTGTATTGCTCTTAATTTGTGTATATAAAGGTAATATGTATTTTTGATACTTATAAATACTAATTTTGTCAATGATTAATAACTATGGGTTATCAGTTAGAACTTAGACACTTTACCTATTTTTTGGCAGTTGCAGAAGAGTTGCATTTTAGAAAGGCTGCAGAAAGGTTGTTTATTTCGCAACCGGGATTGAGTCGGCAGATTAAACAAATGGAGGAAATTATTGGTGCAGAACTTTTTATTAGGAATAAGAGAAATGTTAGTTTAACTGCAGCCGGTGTTTATTTAAAAAAAGAAATCACTTACATTTTTAATCATATTGATTTTACGATAAAACAGACAAAGCTTATTGATAAAGGTAGTGAAGGAGAGGTACGCATTGGGTTTTTAGGTTCTGCAATGCAAACAGTAATACCTGATTTTTTGATAAAATCAAATAAAGACTTTCCTAAAATTCAATTTAGTTTAGAAGAAATGTCTAATTATGATCAGGTAAAAGCCATTGTAAATGATGATTTGGACATAGGATTTGTGAGGTTAGCTCGAGTTCCGGATGGTATCACTATTAAACGTGTGCAAACTGATACATTTTCTTTGGTCTTACCGAAAGCACATTTTTTGGAGAAGGAAAACTTCATTAGTGTAGCACAAGTAGCTACGGAACATTTTGTTTTGTTTTCTTCAGATTATAGTTCTATATACTTTGATAAGATTATGAGTATTTGTGAAGATCAGAAGTTTACACCGATAGTATCTCATAAATCAGTGCATGCTCAAACTATATTTAAGTTGGTAGAAAGTGGTTTAGGTGTCGCTATTGTTCCTACTTCTTTGCAATATGGTTTTGATTTGGATGTGAAATTTTTAGAAATACCCAACATACCTCAAAGGGCCGAGTTATCTGTAATTTGGAAAGAGGATAATCGCAATCCTGCTTTAGAAAAAGTAAAAATGTTAATGTCGTAAAATTTGACGTATTACTGGTGTTTTATAAAAATGTTATTTTCCTAAATGGTATATAATTAATAATGTTTTTTATCGTTGGTTGTAACACTAACAATAATCAACTAACATGAAAACTATTATTACATTAATGGTCGCATTCATTGCGTGTGGCCTTTATGCACAACGCTCTCAAAAACCTTGGCACAATCATGAAAATTATAAAGAAGAGGTTATTGAAGCGATTCGGCAGAGTCCTGAGTTATTAAATCCAATAGATTATTTTGATGTTGAAAATGTGTCACAAAATTCCAATCAGAGTAATGCATATCAAACTAATATTCCTGAGTTTGTAAATGGTATTAATATCGCTTGGGTATCTTTTGGGAAAGATGTGGGTAAAGATCCTGAATTTGGGACAGAGTATCATCCCGATTTAGATACTTTTGGTTTAGTAATGGATAAAGTAGCCAATGCTGGA
The DNA here is from genome assembly GCF_019295435.1 of Aquimarina litoralis. GTDB lineage: Bacteria > Bacteroidota > Bacteroidia > Flavobacteriales > Flavobacteriaceae > Aquimarina > Aquimarina litoralis_A. Next base: position 76,865 of record NZ_WEKL01000018.1, on the reverse strand, counting down.
GGGAATGTTTTAAGATGGTGGTATCACACAAATGGTTCTACAAATCCTGTTTATGATGAACAACAAAAAGTAACTAATAATCCTACTTTTTTTCATGAGGATGTTATTAAAATACTCGATCTAGCTGCGAGTAAAGGTTTGCAAATCCAAATATGTCTTTGGTCTTTTGATATGTTAAAAGATCAATGGAATGTAGATGCTGTAGCGAATAAGAAATTATTGACAGAAGACGAATACTTTAAGGCATATCTAGATAACTCTTTAATTCCTTTGGTTCAGGCTGTTGGCGAGCATCCAGGATTATATGCTTGGGAAATTTTTAATGAAGCAGAAGGTATGACCACAGAATTTGGTAGTCATTGGCCAGGATTTGTAGAAAAAGTTTCTATAGTAGATATTCAAAAATTTATAAATAAAGCTGCCACAGCTATTAGAGGAGTAGCACCAAATGTAAAAATCACTAATGGAGCCTTAGGTTTTTTAACTAGTTTGAATGACGCTGATAATGGATATCAAAACTACTATTCAGATCAGAAACTTGAAGATATTGGAGGGGAGTCTAATGGGTATTTGGATTTTTATAATATCCATTATTATAATTGGGCTGGTGAGAATGGGTCTCCTTTTCATGCGGTTCATGATCTACAAAAGATAGATAAAGAAGCGGTAATCGCTGAGTATTATCCGGATTATACGTTTGGTTTAGATGTGGAACAATTGGGAGTTATTCTTAAAGAAAATGGATGGCATGGATCGCTGGTGTGGTCTTGGACAGATCGTTCTTGGGAAAGTATGGAGCCGATTATGATGAATGTAGTTTCTTATGTGCTTTCGAATCCCGATGTTGTATACGATCATTCTTCAAAAATAATGATGACTCCAAATCCAGTTAGTGATATTATTAAAATTCATGGGATATCTAAAAAGACGACTATTCAGGTTAGAGATGTGACAGGCAAAGAAGTATTTAGTACTGTTATGGATAGAAGTCTTGAGAACTCTATTAATTTAGAAGCTTTGCAGAAAGGCGTGTATTATGTAATACTTGATAGTACGGTAATGAAGAGGATTGTTAAAGTCTAAAATAGTATTTATGAATATTGATTATTCTCTATCGTCCTGTATTCAATAGAAAATACGAATAACCATGGAGTTCGTTATATAAAGTTTTAATCTTCCGAAATTATATAATGAATGAAGACTGTATTTCATTAACAAAACAAGTCTCATAGTATCTATGAGACTTGTTTTATTTTGTTGGTGTATCAAAAGAATTAAATTCTTTATGATGGCATACTATAAAAAAATTGTTCTTCAACTATTTTACCACCGTTTACATTATAAACAGCTAGCTCTTCAATTTGCATACGTCCTTGCCCTTTAAACGTACAATCCATTTTCATCCTGCAAGAAAAATGGTTATCAGCAACTATAGGATCTGAGATTTCCCCTCCATGAAATTCTTCTACACTAGCATACCATTCTTGACTTTTTTTAGTTACAGCGTCTTTGCCTTGTATAACAGGATTTGGCGATCCTGGCATTTCTTTGCTAACAACATTATCTGCATATAGTTCTTTTAAGGCCTGCATGTTTTCACCTTGACGGCAAAGCTCTACTAATCGATTAGCTACTTCTTGTGTATTCATTGGTTTAATTTTTACTAAATAAATTATTGATTTGTGATCAGTAAATTACGAAAAATAGTTATCGGTATTTTTAAAGAAATGTTATATTTATGATTTAGGCAACTGCCTCTTTGTAGACTTTTAAGCAACGTTCTCTGGCCATTTTATGATCTACAATAGGATTTGGGTATGTAAGTTCATTAATATCTTTTACCCAATTGTTTATATATTCAAGTTTTTTGTCGAATTTGGTAACTTGTGTTGTAGGATTAAAAATTCGAAAATAAGGAGCGGCATCAACTCCTGATCCAGCCGCCCATTGCCAATTTCCTACATTGGCGGACATATCATAATCCAGCAATTTTTCTGCAAAGTAAGCTTCTCCCCATCGCCAGTCTATGAGAAGATGTTTACAAAGGAAACTAGCAACTAACATTCGTACTCTGTTATGCATATATCCTGTTTCATTGAGTTCACGCATTCCAGCATCTACTAATGGATAGCCTGTTTTTCCATTTTTCCAAGCTTCGAATTCTTCTTCGTTATTTCGCCATAAAATTCGATCGTATTTTGGCCTGAATGATTTATCTTTTGTGTGTGGGAAATGCCATAAAATTTGCATAAAAAATTCTCGCCATATAAGCTCCGACCAAAATACCTCATTCTCTTCGGCAATTGCTTTTTTTACCATTTCACGAATGCTTACTGTACCAAAACGAAGATGAGGGCCTAGTCTAGATGTACCATTTTCTTTTGCAGGAAAGTTTCGCGTATCTTCATAATTGTTAATTAATGAAGGAGAAACTAAATATGTAGCTACAGTAATTTTTGATTTAGAAAAGCCTAAATCCGACAATTCTAGAGTAGGTAAATTCGGGTCTTTTACAAAATTTTTAAGGATACTTGTGGTCTCATATGGTTGTAATCTCGAAGTGTCAAAGATCTCTTTCCATTTATTTTTATAAGGAGTGTAAACAACATAAGGAGATCCATCAGATTTTACGATTTCATTTTTTTCAAATATTACCTGATCCTTGAATGTTTTAAAATCAATAGAATTAGCTTTTAGTAAATTTTCAACTTCTTCATCTCTTTGTTTTGCATAAGGCTCGTAATCATGATTGGTATACACCTTATGAATATCGTATTGTTTGATTAAGTCATTGAATATGTCTAAAGGATTACCGTGATGGATGGCAAGAGAACTATTTTGTTCTTGTAGTCTTTGATTTATAATTTGTAATTGCTCATGAATAAAAGTGACTCGAGCATCATTTTTCGGTAATTTGCTTAAAATTTTTGTATCAAAAATAAAAATGGGTAATACGGGAAGGTCATCCGATAGTGCTTTATATAATCCGATATTGTCCTCTAATCTTAAATCTCTTCTGAACCAGAAAATATTTACTTTTTCAAACATATTAGTTAACGTTTAAAGTGGACATCCCGCCATCAACACCTAAAACTTGTCCAGTAATCCAACTACTGTCGTCACTTAATAAGAACTTTGCTATATTGGCAATGTCTTCGGCTTCGCCAACTCTTTTAAGTGGATGTCGCTGATCCATCTTTTCTCTTTTCTTTTCATTTCCTAACAATCTTTCTGCTAATGGGGTGTCGGTTAAAGAAGGAGCGATAACATTTACTCTTAACTTTGGTGCATATTCTGCTGCTAGTGCCTTGGCAAAACCTTCAATTGCTCCTTTGGCCGCAGCAACACTGGTATGAAAAGGCATCCCTACTTTTACAGCAACCGTACTAAAAAACACAATGCTTGCCTGTTCTGAGTTTTTTAAATGAGGGATAATAGAATGCATAATTTTTACCAAAAACATAAAATTGATCTGCATATCTTCTTGAAAAGCTTCAAGACTCAGCATTTTAAAAGGTTTTAAATTAATACTTCCAGGACAGTATACAAAACCATCAAGTCTTTCGGGAAGTGCGGTTGTATCTATTTCATCAGTAGAAGCGTCATAGGGGATATGGGTGACTTCTAAATTTCCTAAATTTTCAGAAGTCCTAGAAGCGATATATATGTTGTGGTCTCTATATAATTTTAATGCTATTTCAAAACCTATTCCATGGCTTCCGCCAATAAGTAAAATGTTTTTTCTCATGATTGTGTTTAATTCTTAGGCTATTACTGTTTCTTGTTTTGTATCATATGAAAAAGCCCCAAAAAGCTCAATTAACTTTTGCTCTCGATACTCGAATATTTCTTTTAACTTCGGTTTTACTAAAAAAGGGTGCACTATTTGGCCTAATATGCCGAAAGGTACTTTGTAATCAATAATATCTTCCATTTCTACACCGCCAGGAATTTCTTTTATAAAATGTTTATGGTGCCATAAAGCGTAAGGACCAAATCGTTGTTCGTCTACAAAATACTGTTTGTCAATTGCATGAGTAATTTCTGTAACCCACTTGGTTTTAATGCCTGCAACTGGAGTTACTATATACTGGATTATTTGACCTGGATACATTTTCCTATCAGCTCCTGATAAAATTTCAAAACCCATATAATCTGGTGTGATAGTTTTTAAATTATTTGGATCTGATAGAAAATCCCAAGCTTCCTGAATAGAAATTGGAAGATTTTGTTTCGCTTTTAAAGTGTAAATTTTCATTGCATACCTTTTTATAGGATAAAGGTACGATCATTTTGTTTAATTTTTAACTTGAAAAAGTTAAACAAAATTAAAAATAAGAAATAGCCCAAGATTTAGCTTCTTCTAAACATTCAAAAAAAACAAAAGATTTATCAAAGAGTTTTTGTTCAATTAAGGCTTTGTCTCGATCCGTTTTTTCTTTTGAAACAATAGCCAGTCCCTTCATATTTGATAATTGACCTTGTTTATATACATCTATGGAAACATCATGGTTATTAAGTCTATTAGAAATTAAGACAAATTTCTTGTCTTTATAGAAGGATCGAAGTTCTTTTCTAATAATATTAGCTTTCTCTAATGTGAATGTAATGCCTTTATTAACGGTTATAATCGCAAACTTTTCATGTAATTCAATGGTGCAAAAATCTTTGGTTTGTATATGCATGTACTAAGCTAATAAAGCATAAATATATGTTAAATAAAGTTAATTTTGAAATTACTGGCTAACTTCCCTTTAATCATTAACAGTCATTACAACAATTATCTGCTTTAGTAAGTCTACAAGTCATTACAGCTAATATAGCTCCAATAAAAGGAGCTGTCATATACAACCATTGATGTTCCCAATGTCCTGACAATAAAGCTGGTCCAAGCGATCTTGCGGGGTTCATTGATGCATTCGTCATTGGTCCTGCAAACATTGCTTCTAGAAGTACTACACCACCGATAGCTATTCCAGCCATAGTACCAACTTCTTTGGATCCCGTAGAAACATTAATAATAACTAACATTAAGAAATAGGTAAGTAGTAATTCTAAAATAAAGGCTTTGTAAGCTTCAAAAGAGGGAAGGGTTCCTCCGAGAAATTCACTTTCGGGAAATAAGAATAACAAAATACTACTTGCTATAATAGCACCGATACATTGCGCTATAATATATTTAGGTACTTCTTTCCAGCTAAACTTCTTAGCAAATGCAAATGCTAGTGTTACTGCTGGATTAAAATGAGCTCCAGAAATATCTCCAAATGAATAAATCATTGCCATTACAATTAGCCCCCAAGTTATTGCAATTCCAACATGGGTAACATCTCCACCAGTTACTTCGTTAATGGTCATGGCTCCTGTACCACAAAATATCATAGTAAAAGTTCCTATAATCTCAGCTATATATTTACGCATCATACAATTAAAAATGATAGCAAATATACTACTCCTTATTTTAAGTTTTTGTTAACTCTTAATGTAGGTGTAATTATTATTTTCGTTACCAGTAATACTAATTAACAGACTAAATTTAATACAATGAAAAAGATCGTCTTATTTGTTTCTGTGGCTTTATTATCGTTTGGTACAAAAGCTCAGGTTAAAACTCCACAACCAAGTCCTTTGTCTAAAGTTGAACAAGTTGTTGGGCTTACTGATGTGGCAATTGAATATTCTCGTCCTAGCATGAAAGGTCGTACAATTTTTGGAAACCTGGTTCCTTTTGATAAATTATGGAGAACGGGAGCTAATAAAAATACGATGATTACTTTTAGCGATGATGTAAAAGTAGAAGGAGCAGCTCTTAAGAAAGGGACTTATGCTATTTTTTCAAAGCCCGGTAAAGAAAGTTGGGAAGTAATTTTTTATAGTGATGCAAACAATTGGGGGACACCGCGCCAATGGGATGATAGTAAAGTCGCTGCTAAGGTAAAAGTGAAAACAGCAAAAATTCCTTTTAACGTGGAATCATTTACAATCATGTTTAGTGATTTTACAATGGATAGTGCTGCTATCAATTTCATCTGGGAAAATACAGAAGCTTCTGTTAAGTTAGAAGTACCAACTAAAGAGAAAGCAGCAAAAAGTATTGAGACTGTAATGGCAGGTCCTTCTGCAAATGATCACTACCAAGCAGCTGTTTTTTATAAAGATACAGGTGATTTTGCAAAAGCTAAAACACATATTGAAAAAGCTGTTGCAGGTAGAGCAGATGCTTTTTGGTTTCATAGACAACATTCTTTAATATTAGCAAAAAGTGGAGATAAAACAGGTGCAATAAAAGCTGCAAAAACTTCGTTAGAATTAGCAGAGAAAGCTAAGAATGCTGATTACGTAAAATTAAATAAAGATTCCCTTGCAGAGTGGGGAGCTAAATAAACACTCTTTTTTTTCACACAAATGAAAAGCGCTCTACATTTTAGAGCGCTTTTTTTTAATCATCCTGGTCTAAAAAGAATATTTCTTCTACCGGTTTTTTAAATAACCTAGAGATTTTCAATGCAAGAACTGTGGAAGGAACATATTTGTTTTTCTCCATTGCATTTATAGTTTGCCTACTTACACCAATTTTTTCAGCTAAATCTGCTTGCGTAAGATCATGAATAGCACGTTCTATTTTGATTTTATTTTTCATGATCTGCTATTTTTATAAATTACATAGTGAAACCTAATAATAAAAATGAATAAAGGGGTGAACATACTATATATTAACACATGAAAAAATTTCATGTCATAAATAAAAATAGTAAGCAATAATAGTAAGATGTAATTTACTATTATTGCCCAAGCTAAAGAATCTAATCTGGTTTTGGCAATAAATTCATCTTCGATCTTTTCTTTAGAAAAACTAATCAGTAGTCCGCCAATAACAATAAACACGACAATTAGCTCGTCTAAAACATCATTTTCAATAATTTTTACAATTCCATTTTTATCTTTTTCGAAAGAGTCATAGTGAAAAAGAGAGATAACATTTATCCTCATTTTGTCTGACTCAAAACCTTGAGCTTGAAGATAAATTCCAGCAATTACTCCTAGTGTAAAAAGAATCCATCCTGGTCTTTTAAATTTGTTTGATAATAAATATTTCATCTTGTTCGATTTTTGATTAATAGTTCAAAAGTATATATTTTTTTACAAAAAGTAAAATAAACTTTACATTAAGTAAAATAAAATTGATATTTGAGTATCTGGAAATTATGCTTTTAATACACTAGATTGATTTTGTCTCTTACAGTGTCTAATAATTCTATAAGTTGAAGACTTTTCTCAAAAGTCATAATTGTACTTTCGGAATTTTTATTAAAAATCATTTCCTGAACATGAATAGCTTCATAGCTATAGCCGTTCGTTTGAACTGGGAATTCATATAATTGTGAGGGCTTATCTTTTTTAGTAATGCTAAAGGAAGAAGGTTCGTGAAACCTACTATTTATAATAATAGTTCCATTCTCAAATTGAATAATAGCTTCTGTGTTCGTTTTTTCTGTAATAGAGGAATATAAATTTGCGATTACATCATTTTTATATGAAAGTGTAATGGCACAATTTTCATCTATTCCGGTTTTACTAAATTGAGCACTCGCTTCTACCTTTTCAGGAACACCTAAAATGCTTAATGCCGCAAACAAGGGATAAATACCTACATCTAATAAACTACCACCTCCTAATTGTTTATTGAATATTCTACTGTTTGGATTGAAAGTACTTGCGAAACCAAAATTAGCTCTCAAACTTTTGATATTTCCAAGTTCATTAGTAGCAATAATTTTCAAAACAGCTTGATAATGTGGTAGGAAATAGGTCCAAAGAGCTTCCATTAAAAAAGTATTATTCTCTTTTGCTATTTTTATCATTTCTTTTACTTGGTTCTTATTCATTGCAAAGGGTTTTTCGCATAAAACCGCTTTTTTTGCAGAAAGACACATGATAGTATTCTCATAATGAAAAACATGAGGAGTAGCAATGTAAATAATATCAATTTCTGGATCTTTAGAGAGTTCTAAATAGTTTCCGTAATAATTAGACGCTTTATGCTTCCTTGCAAAGTTTTCAGCTTTTGTAATATCTCTGCTAGCTACGGCGTGTAATAAGGCGTTAGGTATGGTAGTCAGATCTTCTGCAAATTTATGCGCTATTTTTCCGCAACCTAATATGCCCCATTTATATGTTCTTTTTGGATTCATTATCTTTTGAAAATTAATAATATTAGAGAAGAAAAAGAGGGGATTTTCCCTTAAATTCAATTGTCGTTTTTTTAGTTTTATCGTAATTGAGTAATAATTTAATTACAAATTGTTCAAATGTTTAACAAAAACGTAAAACATTTGCTTAAGATTGCTTATTTCTTTGAACTCTAATTATTTATTGGTAAATTTAAGATACTCACTTTTAAAACCAAACCATTATGGAAAATCAAATTACTTCAACCACATCACCAAATAGACAAAAGCATACGTTAAGGTTGAGTAGAATGAAAGAAGAACTTTCTGCAATGCTTCTGGATTTGCATTCATATCGTTGTGAACCATGCACACCAGACATGCACCAACAGTTTCTAGAGTTGGATTATAGTGGACGAGAACTTTCACAAACTTTAACAAATACAACGGATCTATTAAAAGATTCAATGCAATTGTCTAAAGAAGTTGGAGATGAAATTTATGGAGTAATGGAAAAATATAATTCATTTCAAAAAGATTTATCTTCTTACCGATCAGAAGCAGTTGTGCATCACTAATTCTGATTTTAATAAAACCTTTAAAAACCTTGATTGTAATATCAAGGTTTTTTTAGTGGTAATCATTAGTGATTTTAGGAAATTTTTGTTAAGTAACTGTTGGATTCTCAATTGCATAAAAGATGTAAAGTAAAACGCATAGTATTCTTAATATATTTCAAAGCTTTTTTTAGTAGATAAAACCATTTATAAATCAATGGTTTTATTGTTGTATGCCTGCGACTTATTCTTATATTTGAACACACAAAATCAAACATATCATTTATAATGGTATGCAATACCAAAAAAATATTACAGAGCGGATGAATCTCTTACAAGGTAAAACTGCCATTATCACAGGTGCAACTCGTGGTATTGGAAAAGGAATAGCACAAGTTTTCGCAAAACAAGGTGCAAATGTTGCATTTACATACAGTTCTTCGATAGATGCGGCCAAAGATTTAGAAAAAGAATTGAATGATTTAGGTATTCAAGCGAAGGCTTATCAAAGTAATGCCGCAAGTTTCGAACAATCAGAAAGTTTAGTGAAAGATGTTTTAGAAACTTTTGGGAGTATAGATATTTTGGTTAATAATGCAGGTATTACCAAAGACAATCTATTGATGAGAATGAGTGAAGAAGATTTTGATAAAGTAATCGAAGTCAATCTCAAAAGTGTTTTTAATATGACTAAAGCTGTTCAGCGTACGATGCTAAAACAACGCAAAGGAAGTATTATTAACATGAGTTCTGTAGTTGGCGTTAAAGGAAATGCTGGACAAGCCAATTATGCAGCTTCTAAAGCTGGTATTATAGGGTTTTCTAAGTCTGTAGCTCTAGAATTAGGATCAAGAAATATTCGTAGTAATGTTATTGCTCCTGGTTTTATAGAGACGGAAATGACCGGAAAATTAGATGAAAAAGTAGTAGATGAATGGAGAAAGGCTATACCACTTAAAAGAGGAGGATCTCCAGAGGATATTGCAAATGCCTGTTTATTTTTAGCTAGTGATCTAAGTGCGTATGTTACAGGACAAGTACTTAACGTAGATGGAGGAATGCTTACTTAAAAACCATTATTTATAAGAACTGATTTTAAGAGTAATAATGAACGATGTAGTTAGTTTTATATCTTCATAAATCAGCTAAAGTTTAATTTACTTATTTGGATTACATTATGTATTTCTATTAGTTTTTTAATAAGTTTAAGATCTTTTAAATTAATTGTGATTATTTTACGTTTTAATAAGAGTTCTTAAGTAAATAGGATTAAGAAGTCCATAACAAGAGCTCCAAGATCGTAGTTAGAAAGAATGCAAATACAGAATATAGGACTAATTATAGCGGCAGGAATAGTAGCATTGATTATTGCCCTATTTCAATACATGTATAAAGCAAAAAACAGAACCAAAAGAAATCTGTTTTTTGCTTTACTACGTTTTTTAAGCATTTTTACATTATTAGTTCTTCTAATTAATCCAACATTTCGTCAAAATTCATATTATATAGAAAAACCTACATTGGTTATAGCAGTAGATAACTCTTCATCTATAAAACATTTAGAGCAAAATCAATCAGTAGAAGAACTCGTAAATACAATTCAGAATTCCGAAGAACTTCAAAAAAGATTTGATCTGAAGTACTATTCATTTTCAGATGAGTTGAAAGATTCCTTAGCATTTACTTTTGATAGTAAACAGACAAATATTTCAAATGCATTAGAAAACCTTGATCAAATTCATAAAAATTCCAATGCTCCAACAGTATTGATAACAGATGGGAATCAGACTTATGGAAGAGATTATCAATATAACAGTAGAACGTATAAGCAACAAATTTATCCTATAATTGCAGGAGATACGACAAAGATTGTTGATACTAAAATCCAACAATTAAATGTGAACAGGTATGCTTATTTAAAGAATAGGTTTCCGGTTGAAGTTATTCTTACATATACTGGAGTTGATAATGTAAGTACAAAATTTGAAATCAAATCTGGTGAAAATACAATCTATACACAACCTGTTTCTTTCTCCAAAGAAAAAAATTCAGAAGTAATCAATTTTACATTGGCGGCAAGTACTGCAGGAGTACTCAAATATAAGGCTAGATTAGTTCCTATTGAAAATGAGAAAAATACGGTTAATAATAGTAAGGATTTTGCTGTAGAAGTAATTGATCAAAAAACAAATGTTCTAATTGTTAGCACACTTACGCATCCAGATTTGGGAGCTATTAAGAAAAGTATAGTAAGTAATGAAAGGAGGAGTCTAACAATAGTAAAACCTTCGGAAGTAAAGGATTTAGATGACTATCAACTCGTTATTTTGTATCAACCAAATTCTAGATTTCGGAATGTATATGAGAAATTGAAAAATTCTAGAAAAAATCATTTTACAATTACGGGAGCTAAAACTGATTGGGCTTTTTTAAATAATATTCAAAATCTATATAAACAAGAGATTACAAGACAAACTGAATATTATTTACCTAGATTTAATGCTAATTATGGAACATTTCTTTTAGATGATATAGGTTTTAATGGATATCCACCTTTAATTGGCGCATTTGGTGAAATTACAATAAACTCTTCTTATGATATTTTAATTAAAAGAAATATAGGGAATATAAGTACTGAAGAAGCATTGTTGGCAACGATAGAAGATAATGGTATTCGAGAAGCGGTTTTGTTTGGGGAAGGCATTTGGCGATGGAGAGCGCAGTCCTATTTGGATGCTAAAAGTTTTGAAGATTTTGATGATTTCTTTGGGAAACTGATTCAATATTTAGCTTCTAATAAAAGAAAGAGTAGATTGAATACGATTTCAGAATCCTTTTACTATGGGAATTCAAGTATAAAGATCAAGGCAGAGTATTTTACAAAAAATTATGAATTTGATAGCAGAGGAAATCTAAATATTTTTGTAAAAAATAAGGATACTGATGCATCTCAGTCAGTTCCTATGTTATTAAAAAACAATTCTTACGAAGCTGATTTAAGTAGTTTGTCTTCGGGAAATTACGATTATACAGTTTCTGTTACTGGCGAAAATATAACTCGTTCAGGAAGTTTTAGCATCTTGGATTACAACGTAGAACAACAATTGCTAAATGCTAATGTAACAAAACTAAGCCAAGTGGCGACTAATACAAATGGAAAGGCTTATTTTATGACTCAAGACGATATTTTGATAAAAGACCTTGTGGCCGATAACAGGTATCAGGCAATTCAAAAGAGCAAGGAAAATATCGTATCTTTAATTGACTGGAAATATCTTTTGGCGATACTCATTGCTTTACTTAGTATAGAGTGGTTTATGAGAAAATATAATGGGCTTATTTAAATATTAAAAACTAAACATTTATCATGGAAAAATTACCTAAAATAGGATTACCTATTCTAATTATTATTGTATTAACGATTGTCTTCGTGTCAAAATCTACTGTTACGATTGGTTCAGGAGAGGCAGGAGTTCTATATAAAACATTTGGTGGTGGAGTAGTAACAGATCAACCACCTTTGGGAGAAGGGTTTCATTTAGTAGCTCCTTGGAATAAAGTGATTGTATATGAAGTTAGGCAACAAGAAGTTTTTGAAAAAATGCAAGTATTATCTTCTAATGGTCTTGAAATTAAATTAGATGCTTCTGCTTGGTTTCAACCTAGCTATGCAAAATTAGGTTTGTTACATCAACAAAAAGGAGAAAATTATGTACAAAGAGTATTGCTTCCTACAATCCGTTCTGCAGCTCGTAGTGTGGTAGGTAGATATACACCAGAACAATTATATTCAAGTAAAAGAGATGCTATTCAGCAAGAAATTTTTGAAGAAACTAAAAAGATTGTTGGAGATCAGTATATTCAGTTAAATGAAGTTTTAGTTCGTGATGTTACCTTACCACCAACTATTAAAGAAGCTATTGAAAGAAAGCTAAAACAAGAACAAGAAGCGTTAGAGTATGAATTTAGATTAGAAAAAGCTAAAAAGGAAGCAGAAAGACAGAAAATTGATGCAGAAGGTAAAGCCGTTGCCAATCAGATTTTAAGTGCTTCGCTAACTGATAAAATTCTAAAAGAAAAAGGAATCGAAGCTACTTTACAACTTGCAAAATCTCCAAATGCGAAAGTTGTAGTAGTAGGATCCGGAAAAGATGGAATGCCTTTGATTCTTGGAAATCAATAAAACATTTTAAATTCATATTTTGTAGTATAAGAAACTGCAAATAAAGATCTTTTAAAGCATCATATACCAGTTATATGATGTTTTTTTGATTTTATAATTTGGGATATTTAATACACTTGATGATGTAACAATTTTAAGGATTTCACTACCAATAGATAAACTAATTTATTTAAGTATGAATCATTTATTATTTGTATTGTTAAATTTTGCTGGTTTTCTTTCTTTGAAGGAAGAGAAGGATAGTAAAAGAAAGTAAGTTGTAAATGTGCTATATGTTTCTATGGTAGGTATTGCTTTAGTTTATCATTTCGGAGAGTTTATTGGTGGAATGTTATATCAATTTCTTCACGTATAAATTATGAAATTTCTACTTACAAAAATAACCTATATAGAAAGTGTAGAGTACTAATCTATAAACTAAAAAGAATTCAAAACTTATGAAAAAAATAATTCCTTTTGAAAATTATGAAGAAGCTATAAATGAACTGGATAATGGAGGAAGGTTTTATAATATTTTAACTAAAGCTGAAGATGGAGTGATTTCCCCAGCTGAATTAGGGAAGGTAGCTGGTTTATTTAGTGATAAACAAAAAATGATACTGTTTCTGGATATTGCTACATCTAAATTAAACAACACTCATAAAAACCTAATCATATCTTCTCTATCAAATGATTTGCAATTGGTTTATAACTCCTATAAAGCTAAAGAAATAGTGCCTTCTGAAGGAATCGAAATGACCGATGTGTCCTCGAATGTAATAGTAACTGGAGTGCCTAAAAAGATTGCATCCAAATCAAATTTCAATGGTTTTATAATGGTTCCTATTGTTGCTGGAAAAGTAACAACCTTTAGTATGATACCAATTGTAGAAACATATAATGTTTATGAAGTTACAGATATAGAATCTTCTTCAAGTTATATTATCGCTCATTCTAAAGAATTTAAAAAATTTCCTGAGACAAAAATGAAAATTGCCGGAGCGGTAAAAGAACTTAGTGATAAAAAAGATAAAACAGGAGCTACCAAGTTATATGTAGAAGCATTGTATTATTTAGAAATATAAGTAGTTACTTCTTTCTAATTCTTAGTAAAGTAACGATTGCTATAATTGTTATTGTTGATAATACTAATGCACCGGATAGATTTCCATAAATGAAATAGCCTGTTGCAAACAACGAACAGTAAACAAGTAATACACCCAATAACATAGATGCAAGATCAATAGTAAATTTATCAGTACCTGTATCTAGGGTGATATTATCCTTCTCCAATTTTTGTTTAAAACCGTTCCATCCTGCTCCAAAGGGTTTTACTTTATTATAAAACTGTAAAAGAGTTTCTTTCTTCGTTGGTTGGGTTAATAATGTTACTGAAATCCAACTTATAGAGGTAAGAATTACACCAATAACTAATTCTTGATATCCTTCTAAGCGTGATCCAAAAACATGCGCATGTGCAAATTCAAACCAAAGGGCAATAACAAAAGAAACGATCATACCAGTAATTTCACTATAGGCATTAATACGCCACCAAAACCATCTTAGAATAAATATTAAACCAGTACCTGCACCGATCTGTAAAAGAATATTGAAAGTGCTCAAAGCACTTTCTAAAGCTAGTGCAATAAGCGCCGCAAAAAACATAAGTGCAATCGTACTTAAACGACCAATATTTACTAATTGTTTTTCACTAGAATTTGGATTGATAAAACGTTTGTAAAAATCGATTGCTAGATAAGAAGATCCCCAATTAAGGTGCGTGGATATAGTACTCATAAATGCTGCAATTAAAGATGCTGCTACAAGTCCTAATAAGCCTGATGGTAATTTAGTAAGCATCGCTGGATACGCTAAATCATGACCTATGATGCCTGCATCTACATTTGGGAAAGCTTTTTGTATAGCCGTTAATTCAGGAAATAGGACTAAAGAAATTAAAGCGATTAAGATCCATGGCCAAGGACGTAGCGCATAATGTGCGATATTAAATAATAGAGTAGCACCAATTGCATTTTTTTCATCTTTAGCAGATAGCATTCGTTGTGCAATATAGCCACCACCACCAGGTTCTGCACCGGGATACCAAACACTCCACCATTGAACAGCTAGAGGAATTACTAATAGAGTTATGAGTGATTTCGAGTCATTAAAATCGGGTAAAAAATTTAGCTTAGAACTTACATTTGTATGTGTTAATAAATTAGATAACCCTCCAACTTCAGGAAGATTAACCAAATAATAAGCAGCAGCTATAGAGCCAATCATTGCTACGATAAATTGTAAGAAATCTGTAAAGATAACACCTCTTAGACCTCCTAAAGCACTATAAATTACTGTAATTATAGATGCATATAATACACATTCCCAAGGAGCTAAACCAAATAAAATCCCACCAATTTTAATAGCTGCTAAGCATACAGATGCCATAATCATCACGTTAAAAAATACTCCTAAATACAATGCTCTAAACCCTCTTAGAAAGGCAGCTGCTTTACCACTATATCGAATTTCATAAAACTCTAGATCTGTTAACACTTCTGATCTCCTCCATAATTTTGCGTAAACGAATACCGTTAGCATTCCAGTGAGTAAAAATGCCCACCAAACCCAATTTCCAGAAATTCCATTTTGTCTCACAATATCGGTAACAAGATTTGGAGTATCAGCAGAAAATGTGGTTGCTACCATAGAAATCCCTAATAACCACCAAGGCATGTTTCTTCCAGAAAGAAAGAACTCGCTAGCATTTTTTCCGGATTTTTTTGACACTGCAATACCAATAGAAGCGAAAATGATAAAAAAGGATATGATGATAATCCAATCTAAGGTAGATAATGACATATAGAGAAAATTAGTTAGATCCGTAAATCTAATACTTTTTTGTCATTCTTTTAAACGGATAAAAAAAGCCTTTAAGTGTCTATAAACTAAAGGCTTTAACTAATAGCATGTGATTTGTATTACTTTTGGTTTTTGAGTTCTTCTGCTTGTTTTGTCCAATTATCACGCTCAATCCGACCAGGAAAGAACTGTATTAATTCAGTAACTGTTTCAATATCCTCTTTAGTAAATCTGCTAATCTGATCAAAAGTATATATTCCAATACTATTTAGTTTTTGCTCAATAAATGGTCCAACACCACTTATTTTTTTCAGATCATCCTTTTGGGTTTCGTCCGCTTTACCAAAACTCTCAAAATTTAACTTAGGTTTTTCGATCGATTTAGGTTCTGCAACTTCAATAGCTTTTGGAGCTTCTACAGGAACAGGTTTAGAAAAAGTAGTATTCGCTTTTTTATAACTTCCATTTCTAAGTTTTTCCTTTTCTCTGAGACATTTATCTAGTTCGGATTGATATTTATTTTTAAGTACCCATCTTGATAACAACCATCCTAAAAGGAATGCTATTAGCAATAATAATAAAAGGCACCACCAGTTTGCTTCATTTAAAAAATCTAACATTGTTATAGTTGGTATTTAGTTTACGATTATTTCTATTCTTCTATTTTTAGCGCGGTTTTCCTCACTAGTGTTAGGAACGATAGGATCTGATTCTCCTTTGGATTTTGATGTGAGTTTATCTTCAGGAATTCCTTGAGCAATGAAGTGTTTTTTGACATTTTCTGCTCTTTTTAAACCAAAAAATTGGTTAGAATCATCATCCCCAACATCATCTGTATGCCCTGTTATCAATACACTTTTAGTTGGGTACTTATTGAGATAACTTTTTAACTCTAGTGCATAATTAGAAAGAGTTGCATCGGGTTTAAATTCTTTGGATCCAAAATCAGAATATAAAGTTTTATTGGCAATACCTTTTTCAACTTCTTCCAATCTAGATTGGTCAAGTGTATGAAAGTTTAACAGAATTCCACCGTTATAAGTACCGTTCGTATCGTAAGTGTAATTAACTAATTTTGCTTTAGGAACAATTCGATCACCATTAATTCCAGAATTAATTAGAATGTTTTTGATAAAGTTAGCTCTAGTAATACCTGTTAAACTATCAATTTCTCTTTCTTTTGAAGTTTCGTAACCATATATCATCAATTCTTGATCTTGATGTGTTCCTAAATAATCGGCAATTTTTGTTTCAAAACCTTTTATCTTTTCTGGAATAAAAACTTCTAAATTACTATTGTTTATTTGAAGATTTGCTGGATATCTAAAAATGTCATTATTATCAATATCCCACGCGTATAAACCATTTGCTAAGGCTATACTATCTTCATATGCTTTTTTTGCTTTTTTTTCAGCCTCAGCATCTATTTGTTCGTTGACAGTTGGGTTATTATTTCGATCTCCCAAGCATATAGGACATGAATAATACCACCACATGGCTAACAATGCGAATAGTATAAAAATTAAAAAGGAAATTAAATGTTTCATAGGTTGATGATTAGTGTTACTCTCTTAAAGTTATAAAATGTTTTGATTAATTGGTTATTACATAGTGATTTATACTTGGAAAAAAGATGAATAGCAAAAATTTAAGACGAAATACATTTTGAGAAAAAAATATTTTTTTTAAATTCGCTGCATATTTGAAAAAATGAGAAACATTCTTATACATCATCATCATACTTTTATCTCCGCCCAGGCGTGGTAAGTTGGTATGTGTATAAGTGAAACATATATAATAACCCGTTTGAGCATCTTCAAGCGGGTTTTTTTATTTTAAAATTTGTTTTGAACTGACCAAACACAACAACTAAAAAATGACAAAAATTAAAATTGCCATTCAGAAGAGTGGAAGACTTAATCAAGATTCGGTTCAGATTCTTAAAGATTGTGGAATTTCTATTGATAATGGCAAGGATCAATTAAAAGCAGCTACAAGGAACTTTCCTATGGAAGTGATGTTCTTACGAAATGGGGATATTCCTCAATATTTAAGAGACGGAGTAGTAGACATTGCGATCATTGGAGAAAATGTATTAGTAGAGAAGGGAAAAGATATTGCTATTGCAGAAAGACTAAATTTTTCTAAATGCAAAGTTTCACTTGCAGTGCCTAAAGATATGGAGTACAACTCTATTAAAGATCTTGACGGAAAAAAAATAGCGACTTCATATCCAAATACAGTTATTGAATATTTAAAAGAAAAAGGGATTTCTGCCGACTTACACCAAATTTCTGGATCTGTAGAAATCRCACCAAATATTGGTTTGGCAGATGCTATTTGCGATATTGTATCTAGTGGTAGTACATTATTTAAAAATAATTTGAAAGAAGTGGAGGTGATGCTTACTTCGGAAGCAGTATTAGCGGTTTCTCCTAAAATTAGTGAAGAAAGTAAAGAGATTCTGGAAAAATTACAATTCAGAATTCAAGCGGTGTTGAAAGCAAGAGCCTCAAAATATGTATTACTGAATGCACCTAATGATAAAATTGATCGTATTGTAGATATTCTTCCTGGAATGAGAAGCCCGACAGTCTTACCTCTTGCTGAAAAAGGATGGAGTTCTATCCATACAGTTGTTGAGAAAAATAAGTTTTGGGATATTCTTGATGAATTAAAAGCCGAAGGAGCCGAAGGAATTTTAGTATGCCCGATTGAAAAAATGGTATTATGATTACGATCCGTCTTATACCCAAAGAAAATCTAGAAATTATCATTCCTTTTTTAGAGGAGTTAAATCCCAATATCGGAGCTAAATTATTATCCAGTAGATTATCTGAAATGATTGCACAAGGATATGAATGTATAGGGGTTTATAATAATGATGAATTGATTGGTATTTCAGGATTGTGGTTTCTTACTAAATATTATGTCGGAAAGCATGTAGAACCGGATAATGTTTTTATTCTTCCAGAATATCAAGGAAAAGGAATCGGAGAGCTCATGATGAATTGGATTTTTGACTATGCAAAATCTAAAGGTTGTGTAGCTTCTGAGTTAAATTGTTATGTAGGTAATAAAAACGCACATAGATTTTGGGAAAATCAAGGGTATAAGAAAATCGCATATCATTTTCAAAAAGAATTATAGTAGATAAGGTAATATCTCGTAAGATAAGAGATTAAATAAGAAGTAATTGTTTTGAATAAAATATATAATCCAGAAAAAAATACTTGGTCCGAAGTATTAAAACGACCAACTCAAACTGTAGCAGATATTGAAAGTATTGTTCTAGATG
This sequence comes from Aquimarina litoralis, assembly GCF_019295435.1. GTDB lineage: Bacteria > Bacteroidota > Bacteroidia > Flavobacteriales > Flavobacteriaceae > Aquimarina > Aquimarina litoralis_A. Next base: position 57,818 of record NZ_WEKL01000018.1, on the reverse strand, counting down.
TTTTTAATGAAGTTAGGAAAGAAGGAGATGTAGCGGTCAATAGATATACAGAAAAGTTTGATAAAGTTTCTTTAGATGCTATTTTGGTATCTCCAAAAGAAATTGAAGAAGCTCGGCAGTCTGTTAGTTCTGAGCTTAAAGATGCTATTTTATTGGCAAAATCTAATATAGAAGCTTTTCATACAGCACAAAAAACAGATAAGGTTTTATTAGAAACAACCAATGGAGTGAGTTGTTGGCAGGAGAAAAGGCCAATTCAGAAAGTTGGACTATATATACCAGGAGGTACTGCTCCATTATTCTCTACTATTCTTATGTTAGCTGTTCCTGCAAGCATAGCAGGATGTAAAGAGATTGTTTTATGTTCTCCTCCAAATAAAGAAGGTAAGATTAATCCAGCCATATTATATACGGCAAATCTATGTGGAGTTACTAAGATTTTTAAGGTTGGAGGAATTCAAGCAGTTGCAGGAATGACGTTTGGTACTGAAACAATACCGCAAGTATACAAAATTTTTGGGCCTGGAAATCAATTTGTAACCGTTGCAAAACAATTAGCTACTAAATTCGGAGTAGCTATTGATATGCCTGCAGGTCCTAGTGAATTGCTTGTGGTTGCTGATGATACGGCAAATCCTTCTTTTGTAGCTTCAGATTTATTAAGTCAAGCAGAGCATGGAAAAGATAGTCAGGTGATTTTGGTCTCTACCTCTAAAGATTTGATAGAGAAGGTAGAAATAGAGGTTGCAAAACAATGTGAAGTTTTACCAAGAAAAGAAATCGCCGAAGCAGCTATCGCAAATTCTAAATTGATTTATGTATCTGATGATAAAGAAGCGTTAGAATTAATTAATGAATATGGACCAGAGCATTTTATTGTATGCGTAAAAGATGAAGCATATTATATAGATAATATCATGAATGCTGGTTCCGTTTTTATTGGAAATTACACACCAGAAAGTGCAGGTGATTATGCTTCAGGGACCAATCATACCTTACCTACCAATGGATATGCAAAACAATATAGTGGAGTAAATCTTGATAGTTTTATGAAGTCTATGACATTTCAGAAACTATCTAAAGAAGGGATAAGAAATATTGGAAGTGCCATCGAAATTATGGCTGAAGCAGAAGGTTTACAAGCGCATAAAAATGCAGTTACATTAAGATTAAAGAGCCTAAATAAAAATAGCTAAGGATTAGAATAATAAAGGAAACAAATGAATTGTAAAAACTGCTTACATATCATACCTGAAAATGCAGATTATTGCGAATCTTGCGGTGCCAAAGTTATTAGAGAACGGATTACGTTGAAGAGATTAAAAAATGATTTTTTTAATAATATTCTGGGATTTGATAATCTTTTTATAAGAACAATAGTCGGTGTAATTACATCTCCCGATAAAGTGATTTCTGAATATGTTTCAGGAACAAGAAAGCGGTATATGAATCCATTTGCATTTCTGGTAATTGGTACTGCGGTTGCTACATTTGTGTTTAACTTTTTTTCAGATAAGTATATTGAGTTTGCCCTTTCAGCGCAAAATGAGTCTTATTATGAAACAATGTTTTCATTAACAAAGCCCAATTTAGATAAAAACACAGTAGCATATCAAGAACAGTTTTTATTGTACAAAGAAGAGCAAAAGGAAATAAATAGAGGAGTCCAAAACTTTATGCTTAAGTATTTCAATTTTATGGCTTTTCTAATGATTCCTTTTTATGCTTTCTTATCATTATTAGTTTTTGGTAAAAAGAAGTACAATTATGGCGAGCATTTAGTGATTAATTCATATTTACTAGGATTGGGGTTGTTTTCAGGAACGCTTTTCTTTTTATTAGGATTAGTCACGGATCCAATGATCTACTTATTAAGTTCTCTAATTATCATCTTTTATTACTCTTATACTTATAAAAAATTAGGAGATTATAGCACAGGACAAATTCTTTTAAAGTTTTTAAGGTTTCTAGTTGTATTGATCTTATTAGTGCTAGTTATAAGTATTTTAATTTTTGTGCTGGCATTTATAGGAGCAGTAATTTATAGTAGTTTAAATAAATGATGAAGAATAATAAATAATGAATACAACACAATTCGACATAAATCAGATAGTAAGAGAGAACGTTAAGGGATTAAAACCTTATTCTTCCGCTCGAGATGAATATGTTTCTGATGGTTCTGAAATGATATTTTTGGATGCAAATGAAAATCCATATGAAAATGGGGTAAACAGATATCCAGATCCACAGCAGCGAAGTCTAAAAGCGGTATTAGCAGAACAAAAGAACATTCTTCCTCAAAATATTCTTTTAGGTAATGGAAGTGACGAAGTGCTAGACCTTTTGTTTAGAGCTTTTTGTGAGCCTAAAATTGATAATATAATAACCTTGCCTCCAACATATGGCATGTATAACGTATTAGCGAATACGAATGATGTTCAAAATCATAAAATTCTTTTAACTAACGACTTTGAGCCTAATGTTTCTAAAATATTAGAGACTATAGATCAACAAACCAAGATCATATTTTTATGTTCTCCTAATAATCCTACAGGTAATTCTTTTTCTGAACAAAGTATAGTTCAGATTCTGGAAGGTTTTAATGGATTGGTAGTAATTGATGAGGCGTACATTGATTTCTCAACTATGGAAAGTTGGGTGCAGAAACTTAAAGTGTATCCAAATCTTATAATCACACAAACGCTTTCTAAAGCATATGGAATGGCAGGTATTAGACTTGGGTTGTGTTATGCTTCAAAAGAGATTATAAGTGTATTAAATAAAATTAAACCTCCTTATAATGTAAATGAGTTAACACAGCGGAAAGCTCTAGAAAGAGTAGAAGATGTTGAATCCGTGCAAAAAGAAGTCAGTAATATTTTACAAGAAAGGGAGAAGATGATAACTGATTTAGAGGAAATCGGGTTTATTGAAAAAATTTATAAGTCTGATGCTAATTTTGTTTTGGTAAAAGTGGATGATGCTAATGTTAGATATGATCAGTTACTAAATCAAGGAATTGTAATTAGAAATAGAACAACACAACCACTTTGTGAAAATACCTTGCGCTTTACGGTTGGTACGTCATTCGAAAATAAAAAGTTAATTGAGGCACTAAAGAATTTGTAATTGTCATTCCGGACTTGATCCGGAATCCATAAATAACAAAATGTTTAATTAAAAATAGATTCCAGTCTTTACTGGAATGACAAAAAAATGAAAAAGAAAGTATTATTTATCGATAGAGATGGGACTTTGGTTTTAGAACCACCTGTTGATTATCAATTAGATAGTCTAGAGAAACTAGAGTTTTATCCAAAAGTTTTTCAGTACATGGCTAAAATTGCCGGTGAACTGGATTATGAATTGGTAATGGTCACCAATCAGGATGGGTTGGGAACTGATTCCTTTCCCGAAGACACCTTTTGGCCAGCACATAATAAAGTAATGGCAGCATTCAAAAAAGAAGGAGTTGTGTTTGATGCAGTTCATATTGATAAAACTTTTCCGCATGAAAATGCAGATACTCGAAAACCAAGAACAGGTTTGTTAACTCAGTATTTTGATAAAGAGAAATATGATCTGGAAAATTCCTTTGTTTTAGGAGATCGTATCACTGATATGGAATTAGCCAAAAACCTTGGTGCTAAAGGAATTTTTCTTTCCGAAGATCCTCAGCTTGGCGCCAATGAAATAGAAACGGATTCAAAAGTTATTTCAGAAAGTATAGCGTTAACATCTACTGATTGGAAGGAGATTTATGAATTTTTGAAATTGGAAGAACGTGTAGCTGATATAAGTAGAAAAACGAATGAGACTGACATTTATATCAAACTAAATCTAGATGGAACAGGAAAAAGTGATATTTCTACAGGTTTAGAATTTTTTGATCATATGTTAGATCAAATTGCTCGTCATGGACAAATGGATCTAGAGATCAAAGTGAAGGGAGATTTAGAAGTTGATGAACACCATACTATTGAGGATACAGCTATTGCTTTAGGAGAAGTTTTTAGCGAAGCATTAAACAATAAATTAGGTATCGAAAGATATGGTTTTTGTTTGCCAATGGATGATTGTTTAGCACAAGTAGCAATAGATTTTGGAGGACGAAACTGGCTTGTTTGGGATGCAGAATTTAAAAGAGAAATGATAGGCAAAATGCCAACAGAAATGTTTTATCATTTTTTCAAGTCTTTTACAGATGGAGCAAAAGCAAATCTAAACGTAAAAGCAGAAGGAACGAATGAACATCATAAAATTGAAGCTATTTTTAAAGCTTTCGCAAAAGCAATTAAAGTAGCTGTGAAAAGAGATCCCGAAAAAATGATTTTACCAAGCACAAAAGGAATGTTATAATCAATGCTTTTGTCATTCCAGCGCAAGCTGGAATCCATAGTAAAGTAGAAGGTTTAAATTAAAAAAGATTCCAGCTTATGCTGGAATGACAATGTAAATGAAAATAGTAATTATCAATTACGGAGCTGGAAATATTCAATCGATCAAATTTGCAATTCAACGATTAGGTTATGAAGCTATACTTAGTGATGATCCTAAGGAGATTCAATCTGCTGATAAAGTTATTTTTCCAGGAGTAGGAGAAGCAAGTAGTGCTATGCAAAAACTAAAAGCTTCTGGTTTGGATAGCTTAATTCCGGATTTAAAACAACCCGTTTTAGGAATTTGTTTAGGAATGCAGTTAATGTGTAATTATACAGAAGAAGGAGATACAGAAGGTTTAGGTATTTTTGATACGGATGTAGTTAGATTTCATAAAGATGTAAAAGTTCCTCAGATTGGATGGAATCAGATAACTTCTCTAAAATCGCCATTGTTCCAAGGTATATCCGAAGACGAATATATCTATTTAGTCCATAGCTATTATGCTCCTGTTACAGATGAAACAATTGCACAATCTAGTTATGGAATTTCGTATAGTACAGCATTGCAAAAAGATAATTTTTATGGTACCCAGTTTCATCCGGAAAAAAGTAGTACTGCAGGAGAAAAGATTTTGAGTAATTTCTTAAGTATATAGTAATAAGTGTGTAGTATTAAGTTGTATTTGATAATGGGATGAATAAATATCAGGATTTGAAAATATGGAAAAAGGCAATGGATTTAGTGGAACAAGTTTATTCAGTAACCGATATTTTACCAGAAAATGAGAAATATGGATTGATTTCTCAAATAAAAAGAAGTAGTGTTTCAATTCCTTCGAATATAGCTGAAGGAGCTGGAAGAAATTCCAATAAGGATTTTATTCGTTTTTTGAGTATGGCTAACGGATCAACTACTGAATTGGAGACACAATTAATTTTAATTGGTAGATTGAATTTTGTTTCGATGAATAAAATTGCACAATTATTAATGTTATGTGCGGAAATTAAAAAAATGAATTATGCTCTTCAAAAGAGTATTTCAAAATAAATAAAAACCATATTAAAGTATACTTTGTACTCTGTACTTATTACTAAAATAAAAACTAACAACTATCAACTAAAAAATGAGAATAATACCAGCAATAGATATCATAGAAGGAAAATGTGTTAGACTTTCTAAAGGTGATTATGATACTAAAAAAATATATAACGAGCATCCTCTAGAGGTTGCAAAAGAGTTTGAAGCACATGGAATTGAGTATTTACATTTAGTCGATTTGGATGGGGCAAAGTCTAAACATATTGTAAACCATAAGGTTCTTGAACAAATAGCTTCAAAAACAAATTTGAAAATTGATTTTGGAGGCGGTTTAAAAACAGATGAAGATCTTAGAATAGCTTTTGAAAGTGGAGCAAATCAAATTACAGGAGGAAGTATTGCTGTAAAGAATCCTGCAACTTTTAAGTCTTGGTTATCTAAGTTTGGGAATGATAAAATAATTCTTGGTGCGGATGCTCAGAACGAAAAGATTGCTGTAAGTGGTTGGCTAGAAGAAAGTGATAAAGAATTAATTCCTTTCATTCGGGAATATCAGAAAGAGGGAGTTTCTTACGTGATCTGTACAGATATTAGTAAGGATGGTATGTTAGAAGGACCTTCATTTGATTTGTATAAAAAGATTCTAGATAGTTCTGATAGTATTAAATTAATCGCATCTGGTGGAATCTCTGCATTTGAAGAGCTTCCGAAATTAGCAGAATTGGGATGTGAAGGAACAATCATTGGAAAAGCCATTTATGAAAATAGAATTAGCTTACAACAATTAGAAAATTATATTCTTCAAACAAACTAAAAAAATGGATTCGGAAATAATTCAGGAATTTAAAGAACAAATCATCTACAGATTGGATGAAAGTATTAGAATGATTACAATAAGTTTTGATCAACTTTCTGAGGATGATATTTGGAAACGATTTAATGAATCTTCGAATAGTATAGGTAATTTGATACTACATCTGTGTGGTAATATTACTCAGTATGCCATAGCATCTTTAGGTAATTTAGAAGATAAGAGAGATCGGGATGCGGAGTTTGAAGCTACAGATGGATTTTTAAAAGATGAATTATTAGAAAAAATCAATAAGACTGTTTCYGAAGCCAAGAATACTATAAGAAATTGTACGGATTCAGAATACATGAGAAAACGAGAAGTGCAAGGGTTTAACTTTTCTGGTATGGGAATAGCTATTCACGTTACAGAACACTTATCCTATCATACCGGACAAATTGCATTTTGGACAAAACAACTAAAGAATAATAGTTTAGGTTTTTATGATGGTATAGATCTGAATATAAAAAATGAATAAATAATTAGTACAGAGTAATAAATGAAGGGGTTTAATGAATAGTCTTAATACTCAATACTACATACTTACAATTTATAAATATGCTTACAAAACGAATCATACCTTGTTTAGATATTAAAAATGGACGTACCGTTAAAGGAGTCAATTTTGTGGACTTAAGAGATGCTGGTGATCCAGTAGAATTAGCGGATATCTATTCTAAAGCAGGAGCAGATGAATTGGTGTTTTTAGATATTTCGGCAACTGAAGAAAGACGAAAAACCTTAGCAAACTTAGTACTTAAAGTGGCAGAAAAAGTAAATATTCCATTTACTGTAGGTGGCGGTATTTCTTCTATTGAAGATGTTGATATCTTATTAAAAAACGGAGCGGATAAAGTTTCCGTGAATTCGTCAGCGGTAAAAAACCCACAACTAATTAATGACCTAGCAGGTAAGTTTGGTAGCCAATGCATTACAGTAGCCATTGATGCAAAACGAATTGATGGTGAATGGAAAGTACATTTGGTAGGAGGTAAAGTGCCAACAGAATTGAATCTGTTTGATTGGGCAAAAGAGGTAGAAGAAAGAGGAGCAGGAGAAATTCTGTTTACCTCTATGGATAATGATGGTACTAAAGATGGTTTTGCAAATGAAGCTTTGGCAAAACTGTCTGATGACTTAAATATCCCGATAATTGCTTCAGGAGGTGCTGGTAATATACAACACTTTGTGGACACTTTTAAAGAAGGAAAATCGGATGCAGCATTAGCAGCAAGTGTTTTTCACTTTAAAGAAATAGAAATAGAAGATTTAAAAAAAGAATTAAGAAACAATAATATTCCTGTTCGATTGTAATTGATTTGAGGTTATTATTTAGCCAAGAATTTACAATAGAATAATATAATTAATCCATATCAATAGTGGTATTACAAATAAAAAAAATGGAAATAAATTTCAATAAAAATAACGATGGACTAGTTCCAGCTATTATTCAGGATGTTTCAACCAAAAACGTATTAATGTTAGGATTTATGAATGAAGAAGCCTATCAGAAAACCGTTGAAACAAAAAAAGTGACCTTTTTTAGTAGAACTAAACAAAGATTATGGACTAAAGGCGAGGAGAGTGGTAATTTTTTAAATCTGGTAGATATTAAAAATGATTGCGATGAAGATACTTTGTTGGTTACTGTAAAACCAGTTGGCCCTACTTGTCATAAAGGGGATGATACTTGTTGGGCTCAAGATAATATTCAGACTTTTGGATTTTTAACAGATTTGGAGAATACTATCCAGAATAGAAAAGAAAACCAAGAGAATTCAACATCTTATGTAGCATCTCTCTTCCGAAAAGGAATTAATAAGGTTGCTCAAAAAGTCGGTGAAGAAGCTGTAGAAGTCGTGATCGAAGCAAAAGATAATAATGACAAGCTATTTTTAGATGAAAGTGCAGATTTACTTTTTCACTATTTGATTTTACTGCAGGCGAAAGGATATAAGCTTGCAGATGTCGTAGAGGTTTTAAAATCTCGAGGATAAGCAAGAAGACAAATCATCCTAAAATATTCAACATAAAAGAGCAGTATAATTATATGCCCTTTATTGTATTATTTTGGTATATAAATTGTGGCAATTAATCTTTTTTAGATTGATATTTACACAAACCGTGTTAAAACTAGTTTTATATTGAGGTCAAATAGTTTAATGTACTTTCGGAAAATAGTTTTTTTATTCGGTCTATGTAGTTTATACATATGGAACTCTTTTGCACAAGACTATGTGTATCAAAATTTCACTACAAATAATGGTCTTAGTAGTTCTGAAGTTTATGATATTGTTCAAGACCAAAAAGGTATTTTGTGGTTTGCTACAGATAGAGGACTTACTTCATATGATGGGTACGAATTTCAAAAATACACCTTAAAAGAAGGTCTAACGGATATCGTTATCTTTAATTTTTATGAACAGCCAAATGGAATTATTTGGTGTTCAACCTTTAATAAAAAGCTATTTTTCTTCAACCCTAATGAAAAGTTATTTAGGGAGTTTCAATATAACTATCTGTTAGAGCATATACCTATAAATTTTACGATTAATGATATTCAGATTGATCAAGATAATACCTTGTTTATAACATTCAAAGGGCTTGCAGGATATGTTGAAATAGATAAGAATGGTACTTATAAAAATACTTTGAGTATCGTGGAAGGTGATTCAATCACCCATTATAAAATCAACATTGATAAAAATTCTAATAGTTATTTTACACTTGATAAAGCTCCAATATCCTCTAATGATGTTATATATCTAAAGTCTAGAGGTAACGGGTATTATGGAGTAATTAGAAAAAAGAATGAAAATATTTTTGTTGCTACCTTGAATAAAAAGGTTTTCATGTTTGATGTCAATCAGAATAAACAGCAATTAGATCAGTCTAATAATATTATCATTTCGGGAGAGCTGGATGACGAGCATTTTTGGATTGGTTTACAACATGAAGGTATAAAAATTTACAATTATAAAGGAGAACTAGTTGATCATTTATTAAAGGATAAATCAGTAACAAAAATCATCAAGGATCATGAAGGAGGAATTTGGTTGAGCACCTTGGATTCGGGAGTTTTTTATATAGAAAATCCATTCATAAAAATATACAATTCGTTTGGGACCAATCAAAATGTATTGAAATTAACCAATGATAAGGAAAATAATTTATACATCTCTTTTCATAATGGGGAAGTATATCAATATGCAGATGGAAATTTTACATTCCTATGTAAATCCTATGATAATTATAGAGCAAATGTTCAATATTATGAAAGAGATGATAAATTATTAGTTTCTTCGATTCCTGATTTTTGGCATAAGGAAATTGACAGTTCACTAAGTAAAAAAATACTGTTTGATCACGGTAAAATTATTTCAGATAATAGTAATAGAACACCAATTTTAGGAGGAGTTCAATTTTTCAAGATATATGCTTCTGGTAAAAAAGAAAGAATCGTCAAAAAGATTGTGTCTAAGAGAATTCATGATATTGAATATTCTAATGATGGCTATTACTTAGCTACTTTTGACGGTTTATTCGAATATAAAAATGATTCATTACAGGATTTACGTGATCAACATCCTCTTTTTGATAATAGATTAGAAGATATTGACTATGCTGATGATAAGTACTACATGGCCAGTATGGGTGCTGGGTTAATTATAAAATCAAAGGACACTATTATTTCGATAAATAAATCGGAAGGATTGAATAGCAATCTAGCAAATCAAGTTCATATAGAGAACAAAGAAGTTTACGTAGCTACTAATTCTGGTTTAAATAAAATTGTTTTCAATGATAAATGCATTAGTTCAATAACGGGGTTATCTACAGCGAATGGACTGCCTAGTAATGAAGTAAATGATATAGAGGTTATTGGCGATACCGTATGGGTCGCAACAAAAAATGGTTTGTGCTCTGTTCCAAAAAAACTATTATCGGGAAATAGTACTTTGGTAACTAATCATTGGTTATCTATAGACTCTGTCCGAGTCAATAATTTTAGAAAAGATAGTACACTATTAAGAGAATTACCATACAATAATAATTCCATTACTATTAATTATAAAGCCATTTCTTTTAAAAAAGAAAGTGAAATTTTATATAGATATCGATTGATGGGGTTAGAAGAAGATTGGAATGTAACCCAAAATAAAGAAATTAAATATCCTGAACTTCCTCCAGGCTCCTATACATTTGAATTACAATCTAAACTGAAATCTAAAGATTGGAATCCAGAAACAAAGAAGTTATATGTTAAGATTATACCGCCATTTTGGAAAACATGGTGGTTTAAGTTTTTAACAATAGTTGTATTTTCGGGTATTATCTATAGCTTTTTTAGGTTTCGAATATTATTATACAATAGGGATGTTATTAGAGAACTTCTTAGAGTTTTACTTAAAAGAATAAAAGGAGAGAGTCATTACATTATTATCAAAGAATCTGGTAAGGATATAAAATTAAATACTTCTCATATTTTGTATTTCAAATCTTCTGGAAACTATCTGGAAATTCATACACTTAACGAAAAACATCTTATAAGAGCGAAAATTGGTGAGTATGAAAAGCAAATACCTGATCGGCTTGAATTTGTAAGAGTTCATCGTTCATATTTAGTAAGAATAGATAAAGTGCAAACCAAGAGTTTAAAATTTGTGCAAATAAATGATGAGGATATTCCTGTAGGTAAGACATATAAATCAAACTTGGATAAGATCGTCTTTTGATTAGAATATGCTTTTTGCTTTCGATTTTAAAATTCTGAACTAATGATTTTAGATTCAATAAAATAATTGAAAGTTTTTTTGATAGTTTATTACTATTTCTAAATTGAAAATTCAGTAATGTTCATTTCGTCACAATTAGTGACCCATTCATCACAAACCCAAGTTTTAGGTGTTTTTAGAGCATTTTTGTCTTATATCTTCGCAACTATCAATAGGTATTCTCAGTGCATAAGCTTACAATTAAAAGGTGATCTATTTGATGAGAATAAATTAAATATGAACAAAAATAACATAAAACTTACCTTATGAAAAAATCAATACTAACATCATTAATGGCAGTCATCATTCTTTTCAATTCTTCATGCGACAGCGATGATGATGTCATTGTTATCGACCCTGTAAATTTTGAAACCTTAATCATTGGTAAATGGGTGCTTACAAGTTCTACAGAAAATGGGGAGCCTGATAGTTTGGATTCTTGTGATTTAATGGATTATTATGAGTTTAATGCAGATAACACAGCATCTTATGTGGAGCATGGAGATACGAATGGTGTTACTTGCCAAAGTTTTGATAACTCAGGAAGTTGGTCTATAGAAGGAAACATTCTTACGACAGTACTTGCAGGAGCTTCAGAAGAAGAAACAATTCTAGGGTTAACAGAAACTACACTCACATTAGAATATGTTGAAGGTGATTTTACTTATGTAGATACTTATACTAAGGAATAAATATAAAAAGTACCCTCTTTTATTATTTCCACGTTTTATAAAAAATAAGAGCATTACTATTTTTTGATTGTTGTAATCAAGGTGTTCGCTAAAAGGAAAATCAAATTATAGAGGGTATTGGTTTAAAATCAAAAAAGATGAAAGCAAAAATAGGTGTAATCATAACGTTTTTGACAATAATTATAGGATCTAATATTTACGGACAAAAATTTGATATTAGTGGTTCTAAGAAAGGAAGTAAAGTATTTTATAAAGATGGAACTACTGAATATGGGAAACTAAAATATGACGACAAAAGCTTAAGTATTAAATATGAGGACAAGTCAAAGAAAAAAATCAATATAAATACAGTAGAAAAATTCGAAATATATAAGAAAAAAGACACTGTAGCGTATACATATATTTTAAGTAAACGTAATTACAAAAAGAAGAAAAAACAAAAGTATCTGGCAATCATAGCTTGGGATTATGAAAATGTGAAAATTTATAATGAACCTACTACTGCGGCAAGAGTTGGTGCTTTTTCTATTGGTCAAGCAGTATATTTTATTCAAAAAAAAGGAGATCCATATGCCGAAAAATTAGTTAAACCTTATGTGAATATGCATAAAAGGCTTAAAGAGTATTTTTCTGAATGTCCTTCTTTGGTTGAAAAAATTGGAACTGATTTTAAATTTAAAAAGTATAAATCTTTAACACCAATACTTGAGTATTATAATAATAACTGTAGATAATTTGAATTCGAATGGTAAATAATTTATTTATCTTATTTTCAAGTGATTATACTGATGAGTGTATCGTGTCGGAAATGATAAAAGGAAAGTAAAACTTATGAAAAAATGTAATTGAAACGATACATTATTATAATGATTTATATTTCAACCAGATTATAGGAGTTAATACTTTGTTTTCTAATAAATTAAATTGTATTTTTGCAGCCCTTTTTAGCGAGTAAGAGAATAAAAAGGGGTGAAAATTAATTTAATTTAACGCTTCTGTATAAGTTTTCGCATTGATTCTCAAACAAATACAGGATACAAATTTTATCTTCAATGTCTGAAGAAACAAAAAACACAGATGTTCAGGAAGTAGAAGCTCCAAAGGCAGCTCCTGCAGCTTCTCCTCAACAGGAAAACCCTGAGCAATTTTTAAAAGATTTTAACTGGCACAACTACGAAGAAGGTATTGACCCAATCGCAGATTCAAAATTAGAAGAGTTTGAAAAGCTAGTTGCAGAAAATTTTGTAGACACCTTAAATGATGAGGTAGTTGAAGGAACAGTAATCAATATTACAGATCGTGATGCTATCATTGATATTAATGCAAAGAGTGAAGGTGTAATTTCATTAAATGAATTTCGTTACAACCCAGATCTTAAAGTAGGTGATAAGGTTGAGGTTTTAATTGATGTACGTGAAGACGCTACTGGTCAATTAATATTATCTCACCGTAAAGCTAGAGTAATTAAGGCTTGGGATAGAGTAAATAATGCTCATGATACTGGAGAAATCGTAAACGGATTTGTAAAGTGTAGAACTAAAGGAGGAATGATTGTAGATGTTTTCGGAATCGAAGCATTCTTACCAGGTTCTCAAATCGATGTGAAGCCTATTCGTGATTATGATGCATATGTAGGTAAAACAATGGAATTTAAAGTGGTTAAAATTAATCACGAATTCAAAAACGTTGTTGTTTCTCATAAAGCGCTTATCGAAGCAGATATCGAAGAGCAGAAGAAAGAAATTATTGGTCAATTAGAAAAAGGTCAAGTATTAGAAGGTACTGTTAAGAATGTTACTTCTTACGGTGTATTCGTTGATCTTGGTGGAGTTGACGGACTTATCCATATTACTGATCTTTCTTGGTCTAGAATCAATCATCCAAATGAGATTGTTGAACTTGATCAGAAATTAAACGTTGTAATCTTAGACTTTGATGAGGCTAAGACTCGTATCCAATTAGGTCTTAAGCAATTAAAAGCACATCCTTGGGAAGCTCTTGATAACGAATTAAAAGTTGGAGATAAAGTTAAAGGTAAAGTAGTTGTAATAGCTGATTACGGTGCATTTATCGAAGTAGAAGAAGGTGTAGAAGGATTAATTCACGTTTCTGAAATGTCATGGTCTACGCACTTAAGATCTGCTCAGGATTTCGTAAAGGTTGGTGATGAAGTAGAAGCAGTAATCCTTACATTAGATAGAGAAGAACGTAAGATGTCTCTTGGTGTTAAGCAATTAACTCCAGATCCATGGACTGATATTACTTCTAAATACCCTGTAGGTTCTAAACATACTGGTATCGTTCGTAACTTTACAAACTTTGGAGTATTCGTAGAACTTGAAGAAGGTATCGATGGATTAATTTATATTTCTGATCTTTCTTGGACTAAGAAAATCAAGCACCCATCTGACTTTACTAACGTTGGTGATAAGTTAGATGTGATTGTTCTTGAATTAGATGTTGAAGGACGTAAATTAAGTCTTGGTCATAAGCAAACTGAAGAAAATCCTTGGGATAAGTATGAAAAAGAGTTCGCAGTTGGAACTAAACATACGAACACTATTACTGAGATCGTAGACAAAGGTGCTACTATCGAGTTTAATGAGGATATCGTTGCGTTTGTRCCATCTCGTCACTTAGAAAAAGAAGATGGTAAGAAATTAGCTAAAGGTGAAGAAGCAGAATTCCAAATCATTGAATTTAATAAAGAATTCAAAAGAGTGGTAGCTTCTCATACAGCTTTATTTAAAGAAGAAGAAGCTAAGATCGTTAAGCAGGCTGCTAAGAAAGCCGCTGCTAGTAACTCAGAGAAAACCACACTTGGTGATATCGATGCGTTAGCAGATCTTAAAGCTAAAATGGAAAAAGGAGGAAACTAGATCTTTTTTATCCATAAATAAATTGGAAAGACCGTTCGTTAGAATGGTCTTTTTTTGTTTACGGAAAAATGGGATAAGATTTTCACTGATATTGGGGTTTTAAAAATGTAGTATTTTGTAGAGTTTTGTCATTAGAATATTATGAATAGTGTAAAAAAAATATTTCTAGGGCTTATATTGGGTGTGTTCATACAATCATCATTAAATGGTCAGCTAATGCATACTAAAGAACAATTAAAAGAGTTTAAAGAGATCGTTACACAAACACGAAAACTTGGACGAGATCAAATTATAAGAACTGCTTTAAAGGATGCTAGCAAGGATCCAGCATCTCTTTTGGATAATGAGAAGGTATCAATTTCAGTATGGTATAATGATATGGATGTCAAAGTTGAAGTTCAGCAATACTACCCAATACGTTATCTTGAAATGAACTCTAAGTATTATATGAATAAAACCATATATGTGTCTTTGGATAAAGTTTCTGGTTCCAACGGCAGAATTATATATAATGAAAAGAATAAACAAATTAGTGATGCTTTCGGCAAGACATTCTTATATCAAAACACAGAAGATAAAGTAAAGATAATAGCAAATGTATTAGAGCTTAACAATAGTAATGATGCTAAATATTATATCGATCCTTTAACACAAAGGCGCATTACAATAAGAGAGCGTTATGATTTTTATGAAATACAAATCGGAGATAGCTATGCTGTTACATATAAATTGGATAAGCTGTCTGGAAAAATTTATGATTATAAAGACCCGTATAAGAATCTTCTTCCAAACCCTGCAACAGGACCTTTTGGACCTTCTCCAATAGGTGGTCCATGGATAGAAATCAAAGAATAATGTGTTAAACTTTAAAATACATTATCTCTGAATTGATATAAAAAAAGCTTAATTTTTGATATTTAATATCTTATCTTTAATAGATTTTAAAACATGCTGAAGATTGATTAATCCTAAATTTTGATTACTTTTGTAAACCAAATGTCTATTTGGAAATTATGAGTCAAAAATTACTACTTAGTGCAAAAGAGATAGATATTATTCTGCACCGTTTGGCTTGTCAATTGATAGAAAACCATACAAATTTCGATAATACTGTCCTAATAGGAATACAACCAAGAGGTACCTACTTAGCTAATAGACTCCAAAAAATTCTCGTTGACGAATATCAGCTACACAATTTGAATTTAGGGTATCTTGATATAACTTTTTATAGAGATGATTTTAGGAGAGGTGAAAAACCACTAGAAGCCAATAAGACCGATATTAATTTTGTTGTAGAAGATAAAAGAGTTGTGTTTATAGATGATGTATTATATACAGGAAGAAGTATAAGAGCTGCGTTAACGGCAGTTCAATCTTTTGGCAGACCTCAGGAAATAGAATTACTAACACTAATTGATAGACGTTTTAGTAGACATCTACCTATACAACCAAATTATAGAGGTAGACAGGTGGATTCAATTAATCAAGAAAAGGTAAAGGTAAATTGGGTGGAAAATGAAGGGGAAGATGCAGTTTACTTAGTGAGTAGATAAAAATTAAATTTAAATACGAAATGAGCGAATTAAGTGTAAATCACTTACTGGGAATAAAATATCTTACAAATGAAGATATAAACCTCATTTTTGAAACAGCAGATCACTTTAAGGAAGTTATTAATAGACCTATCAAGAAGGTTCCTTCTCTTAGAGATATTACTATTGCCAATCTATTTTTTGAGAATAGTACGAGAACAAGATTGTCATTCGAGTTAGCCGAAAAAAGATTATCTGCAGATGTTATTAATTTCTCTGCAGCTTCGTCTTCGGTTAAAAAAGGAGAAACACTTATAGATACTGTCAACAATATATTATCTATGAAAGTAGATATGGTAGTGATGCGGCATCCTAATCCAGGAGCAGGTGTTTTTCTTTCTAAACATGTGAATGCAAGTATTGTAAATGCTGGAGATGGTGCTCATGAGCATCCTACACAAGCCTTGTTGGACTCGTATTCTATTCGGGAAAAATTAGGAGAAGTAAAAGGGAAAAAAGTTGTTATTGTTGGAGATATTTTGCACTCTAGAGTTGCGTTATCTAATATTTTTGCATTGAAACTTCAGGGAGCAGAGGTTAAAGTTTGTGGTCCTAAAACATTAATTCCAAAATATATTGATAAACTTGGAGTAACTGTCGAAACGGACCTTATTAAAGCTCTTGAATGGTGTGATGTTGCGAATATGTTACGTGTGCAGAATGAACGAATGGAAATTAGTTATTTCCCTTCTACTAGAGAGTATACCCAACAGTTTGGAGTAAACAAGAGGTTGTTAGATAACCTCAATAAAGAGATTGTAATTATGCATCCGGGTCCTATCAATCGTGGTGTTGAAATCACGAGTGATGTAGCTGATTCTAAACAGGCCATAATACTAGATCAGGTTCAAAACGGAGTAGCAGTGAGAATGGCGGTTATTTATCTTTTAGCTTCAAAAATAAAACAATAATAGTATGATATTCAATAAAGAAGGTTCCACAACCATAATTACTCAAGAAAAAGCTACAGTTGTAGATTTTGTAAAAGGAATAGAGAATAAATATGATTCTTTAAAAAATGATAACATCGTTGCAAATTTATTTTCTTTAAAAGACTTGTCTGTTAGTGATATTAATGAATTCCTAAGAGTATCTAATAAACACAAGTCGAATAAACGTTCTTTTGTAATAGTTACTGACCAAGTTTCGTATGATGAATCTCCAAAAGAGATCACTATTGTGCCAACATTAATAGAAGCTTTAGATCTGATAGAAATGGAAGAAATTGAGCGAGATCTTGATTTTTAAAAATAATTACACTTTTTTGTAATCAAAATTCATTTCTTACGTCCTATTAATTATGAATAAAATAGCCCCGTTTATTCTTGTATTAACATTGATGATCTCGACCAATGTTATTTCGCAAGACTGGAAGTATGATTTTGATGAAGCTAAAAAAATAGCTAAAGAAAAAAATCAAAATATTGTTTTACTTTTTACTGGTTCCGATTGGTGTCCGCCTTGTATTAAATTAGAAAGGAAAATTTTTTCCAATTCTGAATTCCAAGAATTCGCTGATGAAAAATTTGTATGGGTGAAAGCAGATTTTCCAAGCGCAAAAAGAACAGGTTATCAGAAGAACAAAAGGAAAAAAATTATGCTTTAGCTAAACAGTATAACAGAAAAATGGTCTTTCCGGTTATTCTGGTTATCGATAAAGAAGGAAAAGTACTTGGAGCAACAGGTTACAGGAAAATGTCTGCGGATCGTTATATCAATTTACTTACCACTTTTGATTCTTTTGGTCGTTAATATTGATTAATATAAAGGATTAGATTATCTTGAACATTTTTTAAATTAAGATATTAAATAAATTGAAAGTTACCATTTTAGGCTGCTATTCCGCGACTCCAAGAACATTCACGAACCCTACATCTCAAGTATTAGAAATAAATAATCATATTTTTCTTATAGACTGCGGTGAAGGAACACAAGTAGAGCTAAGAAGAAATAAAATTAAATTTTCTAGAATTAATCATATTTTTATTTCACATCTTCATGGAGATCATTTTTATGGGTTAGTAGGTTTGGTTTCGACATTTAGGATGTTGAATAGGGAAAATCCACTTCATATTTATGGTCCAGAAGGTATAAAAGAAGCTATTACGTTACAGCTTAAACTTTCAAATTCCTGGACAGATTATCCTTTACATTTTCATGAATTAAAAAGTGAGGATTCTCAGATTGTTTTTGAGGATGAAAAGGTGGTTGTCAAGACTATACCATTACAGCATCGTATTTATTGTAATGGTTTCTTATTTCAAGAAAAATTAGGAGATCGAAAGCTTTTGATGAGCAAAGTACTTAATTATAATATTGATAAAGTATATTATAAATCTATAAAAAAGGGTAAGGACGCGATATTAGAAGATGGAAGTATTATTCCGAACTCAGAATTAACAGATGATCCGCTCCCTGCAAAGAGTTATGCCTTTTGTAGTGATACGAAATATGATGAAGATAAAATATCTTTAATACAGGATGTTACTACCTTGTATCATGAGTCGACTTTTTTAGAAAGTCATAAGCATTTATGTGAAAAGACAGGACATAGTACAGCAATTGAAGCGGCTACCATTGCAAAAAAAGCAAACGCTAAAAACCTGATTCTAGGTCACTACTCTACAAGATATGGTAATATAGAACTGTTCAGAGAAGAAGCATTAACTGTTTTCGAGAATGTAGAAATTGGTGATGATGGAAAAGTTTTTCAATATTAAATATAAAAAAAATTAGGGTTTTTAGAGATCTGTTTGTTCTTATTATAAACTGCTAGGCCTAGTGGGTATATTATTTACAAACCTCTAAAAATTTAGTTTGATGAAAAACAACACCTTCTTAATTTGTTTTCTGTTTTTTTATTCGTGTTTTCATACAATCGCTCAAACAGCAAAATATGTTCCCGGAGAAATTCTTGTTCAGCTTGACAAAGAATACTCAGGGAAAACGTTTGTTCAAGATTTTAAAAAGTCTAGCACACAATTAAGTAACCCCGTTTTAGTTTCAAAATCACTTAATATTTGGAAATTTAGTTTTGACCATAAGAGTATTCAAATGAAAACGGTTTTGAATGATGTTTCCAGAAATAGAAATACCCAAATCGTACAAGTTAATCACGTTATTTCAAAAAGAGCTACAGTCCCAAATGATACCGATTTTAATAGGCAATGGCAATATTTTCAGGCAGATGATAAAGATATTGATGCAGACGAAGCTTGGGATATTACCACAGGAGGAACCACAGCGAACGGTCATGAAATTGTAGTTGCGGTTATTGATGATGGGATACAGTTTGATCATCCGGATATGCAAGATAATATTTGGATGAATACTCAGGAGATAGCTGGTAATGGTATAGATGATGATGGTAATGGATATATAGATGATGTAAGAGGATGGAATACAGCAACTAATGATGATAATGTTGGAGATTTAGGGCACGGAACTCCTGTTAGTGGAATAATTGGAGCAAAAGGAAATAATAATATTGGTGTAGCAGGAGTAAATTGGGATGTAAAAGTAATGGCGATTGATGGAGGAACTGGAGTTGAAGAAGAAGTGATAAGAGCGTATTCTTATGTCTTAGATAATCGAAAATTATATAACGAAACCAATGGTGCGAAAGGGGCTTTTGTTGTTGCTACCAATGCATCATGGGGAGTAGATTTCGGTCAACCCGCAGATGCACCACTATGGTGTGCACTTTATGATACGCTAGGTGAGAATGGAATACTAAATGCAGGTGCAACTATAAATGATGATCAGGATGTAGATGTGGTTGGGGATTTACCAACCGCCTGTCCGAGTGATTTTTTAATAACTGTAACTAACATGAATCAAAATGATGAAAAAGTTCAGTTCGCTGGATATGGAAAAACTACTATCGATTTAGGTGCTCATGGAGAGAACGCATATACGATTACATCTGGAAGCGGTTATGGAGGATTTGGAGGTACTTCTGGAGCTACACCACATGTAGCAGGTGCTATTGCACTGCTATATTCTGCGCCAAACGATTCTTTTGCTGAGTTAGCAATTAGCGATCCCGAAGAAGCGGCTAGAAGAGTAAGAGGATATATTCTAGATAATGTAGATCCTAAAACATCTATAGAAAATATTACTACCACTGGAGGTAGACTTAATTTATTCAAAAGTGTACAAGCACTTATGAATGATCAAACACTTTCCATAGATGAAATTACAAGTCACCCTAATGAAGAAATTTTCTTGTATCCAAATCCAGCAAAGGATATAGTGAACTTTAAATTACCGGCAAATATAAATGTAGAATCTGTTTTTGTTTATTCTAATACTGGACAATTGATAAAAACATTTGAAGACGATAATATATCTTCTATGAATATTTCGGACATATCTAATGGATTGTATATTGTTCGCTATAAAATAAAAGGAGCAAGTACTCTTAACCATACCATGATGTTAAAAAGATAGTACGCTTGTATGATAAATTTTTAGGTCTTACATATACCTTATGTAAGGCCTTTGTCTTACTTTTACAGTGTTATTGAATCAAATAATATTGTATAGATGAATAGAGATCTTACGGATTACAGAAAGTCTTATGATAAACATACTTTGGAGGAAAGTACCTTAGCAAAATCTCCCTTTGTTTTATTTTCTCAATGGTTTAAAGAAGTTGAAGAAGCTGGAGGAGTAGAAGAAGCTAATGCAATGACTCTCACTACTAATGGTTTGGACGGTTTTCCTAAAGCTAGAATAGTTTTATTAAAACATTATGATGAAAATGGCTTTGTATTTTATACAAATTATGAATCTGAAAAAGGAAAGGCAATAGCCTTAAATAATAAAGTTTGTATTTCTTTTTTTTGGCCAAATTTAGAAAGACAAGTGATTATCAAAGGAGAAGTGACTAAGATATCTGATGAAAAAAGTAATGCGTACTTTCAGTCTAGACCAAGAGGAAGTCAGCTAGGAGCTTGGGCTTCAGCTCAGAGTAGCGTTATTGATGGTCGAGAAGGCTTAGAAGAAATGTTAGCTCATCTAGAAGAAAAATACAAAGAAAAAGAGATCCCCAAACCAGATTTTTGGGGTGGATATAGTATAAAACCTTTAGAATTTGAATTTTGGCAAGGTCGACCTAATCGTTTACACGATAGAATGCGCTACAAAGTACTAAGCGAAAATCRATGGAAAATAGAGCGATTATCACCGTAAAGACCTAGAACTAACTATATTATAAATTATTATCGGTTTGGTTTGAAGATTAAGTATTTGATTAGTGCATGATCACAAAATTAGATCTTCTGTTCATACGATACTCTTCTTCCTCACAATCTTGTCCATCTAAACAGTTGTTTACAGGTCGGGTTTCTCCAAAACCTTGATAAGATAGTATTCTGTTTGTAGAAATATCTTGATTCACTAAATACTTGTATATAGATTCTGCTCTTTTTTGAGATAGATCTAAATTATAATCATGATTACCGCGACTATCAGAATGAGTTTCAATTTTTATAATCATTTCAGGATAGTCCTCCTTCATCAATTTAACAACTTTATTGAGTTCAATTTCTGCTTTTTGGGTAATATCCCATTTATCAAACTCGAAATAAATCTCATTTAACGTAATAAGGTCGTTAATAGTTTTTTCCAGTTTCATGTTAGCATCCAATTCAGAATCTGGATCAGAATTTGAGCTTACAATATCATGATCATTAATACCTGCACTATCGGTGTTTTCCGATTTATCAGAAGTGTTAATTTCTACGAGATTCTTCTCTAGATTTTTATTTCTTGCAGCAAAATTCGTATTAAAATTAGGACAGTTAAGCCCACTCATGTCAACAGCTAACTTTATCTGATAATAATCAGGAAGATTACACTTATTGATATGATTATAACCTTTAGTATACTTTTTAGTATCGTTAAGAGATCCATTAAACTCAGCAATCACTGGTTGATCCTGTACAGTAACTTCTCCTGTCTCATTTAAAAGGTCACAAGTAGTATTTACATTGATAGCATACCTAATTTCAAAGGGATCACTATCCATTTTTACCATTTTGTTAGGTACAGAAAAGCTTAATGTTCTTGTAGCTTCATTATAAGCAAATTTTATTCTTTTAGAAGGAAGCACAACGGATTCTTTAGAAAATACAACGTGCTCGGGAAGAATATCTTTGATTATAGTGTTTTTAGCATCATCATTTCCGTCATTATGAACAGTTAAGCTATATATGATTTCCTGATCAGGTGCAATAATATCATTAGGAAAAACAAAGCTATTGTCAGAATAGCGAGACCTTTTAATGATTTGAATGGCAGGTTCGTATATTTCAACACTAAAAGCAACAGCCATTACTGAATATCCATCATTATCTGTAAGTAATCTAAAACTGGATTTTGTCTGATTATTACCAATAATACTATTCCTAGGGTTTTTTATATCAAATAAATCAGCATCATATCCTAAAGTGTTTTGACTTGCAGGAACTCTAGAAGTAATATTTTTACCGTTTTCAGTGATATTCGCATTAAAGAAATTATTCATTGGATTTGTATTATCCGTAATTCCTTTATATTTATTAGTTTCATTAGATAGTACCTGAAAACGATCTCCTCTGATTCCTTTATCTCCTTCATATGAAATCACACCAATCTTACCATGTACAGCACCTTCTGGAATAGTTTGGAAATTATCGAATGAAAATTCTACAGGTTTCGCTTTAGAATCGATATTTACAAATCCATCATATACATAAAAACGTTTTCTGGGCTTCGAGTTATCCTCATAAATAACTACCATTGTCCAACCACCAGCAAGACCATTTCCTAATGTAGGGTCATTATTTACTTCTGATGTAGTTGCTGGAATATTAGCAACAGTGTAGGTTCCCATTGGATCTTTAAGACTTGTTACTTGGTCAGTTATATCTTTATAACAAGAATATTGTTTAAATAAAGAAGTCTCATCATTGTAATAATCATGTATGATTTCAGCACCAGTAAGAGAAGTGTATGATGCATTTCCGGGATACTTTATTTTAATGGAAGTAATGTCATGTGCTCTTTCCTTGTCTGCGTAAGAAGCGGTCCAGTATAATCCTACATGCTTAATGGAAGCACAACCTGAAGGTATGTCAAGATCTGCACTACTAGAGTTAAATGTAGTTTCATCATTATCAATATCAATGAAACCCATTTGGAATTGATTATTCAATCCACCGTTATTGTAGCTCTTGTTTGGATCAAAAACATCGGTACCATCATCATTACTAACTTTTCCTAATATAGTATTAGAAACAAACTTAAAATCTCCTTTGATGGTAAACTCAGTTCTTTTTTCCAAAGGAACTTCTACTTGCCCAAATAAATTTGAACAACTAATAGCTGCAATGACTATAAATGCATATTGCAGTTTTAACAATCCTATTTTTGAAAATCCAATCTTTTCCACTTCTTCCTTTTTTAATCCCTATTGTATTTAACTTAAAACTTGATACTAAATTGTATTTAATTGAATAAGGGTAAACTTCTTCATTATAAGGGGAAACCGTAGGTAAATTTAAATTTTAACAACTTATTATGTAAGTAAAAACTGATCTTTTCGATATAAAATACGGTTTTATCGATGAACTGCTGTTTATTATTCGGCTCATTTTCATTGTTTTAAGGGAGAATTTTTATGTTAAATATGAAAATGTTACTTCAATGACTCCTTTTTTGGAAACTTTTTTCAATACTACTTTTTATTAACTAAAATTATTTTTATCAAAATATATACAGAATTGTAAATGCTTATCCTTAAACTTGTGGATGTAAAGTTTATGCGAATATAAATGATGACTAGATTATGAAAACCTTGTACATTATAAGACATGCTAAATCTTCTTGGGAGTTTGATTTGGAAGATCATAAGAGACCATTAAATAAGAGAGGTTTGAATGATGCGGATTTAATTGGAAAAGAACTTAAAACCCGCATTACTACTGTGGATAGGGTGTTAAGTAGCGATGCTGTTAGAGCGAAGACTACGGCTCAAATAATAACAGATCATCTTGATATTGACGATCAAATTTTTAGTTTAGAACCGAAGCTTTATGATTTTAGTGGACATCAGGTGGTAGAAGTAATTAAAAGTTGTGATAACCAAGTGGATACTTTACTAATTTTTGGTCATAATCACGCTTTTACTTCAATAGTAAATCTGTACGGTAATCAAATGATTGATAATCTACCAACAGCAGGTGTTGTTGGTATTCAGTTTGATGTTGATGATTGGAGTGATATTAGCGTAGGAAAAAACATACTAACTTTATTTCCTAAAGATCTACGATAAATGGAAGAAAACCAAGTTAATAGGTATATAAATCGAGAATTAAGCTGGTTGCAGTTTAATGCACGTGTACTTCAGGAAGCCTCAGATGATAGTGTTCCATTATTAGAAAGACTTCGTTTTATCGGAATATTTTCAAATAATTTAGATGAGTTCTTTAAAGTTAGATATGCGGCCATCAAAAGAATTGATCTTTCAGGTAGAGATGGAAAAAATGTTTTAAAAGGATTGACTGCAAGTGAACTTTTAGAGCAGATTACTAAAATTGTAATTAAACAACAGTCGGAGAGTTTAAAAACAATTAATACCATCAGCGAAAAACTAAAAGAGCATAATATATTTATTATCAATGAAAATCAGGTTACTCCTGAACAGGATAATTTTATACGAAGATATTTCGTAGATAAAGTAAGTCCCGCTTTAGTAACGTACATTTTAAATGATTTGGATAAATTTCCTCATCTCAAAGATAGTGTTGCCTATCTAGCTGTAAAATTGGTTTTAAAAGAAAAGGTGCCTAAAGAAGGAAAAATATCTAAAATTTTACAGCAGAAGACAAAAGAGAAGATTTATGCTCTTATTGAGATCCCTAAGAATATGGATCGATTTGTTGTATTGCCTGAAAAAGATGGGAAGCAATACATTATAATTCTTGATGATCTCATAAGATATTGTATGCAAATAAACTTTAGTATTTTCGATTATATAAGCGCCTCGGCTCATATGATCAAAATTACTAGAGACGCACAGCTAGATTTTGATAACGATTTTAGCAAAAGTTTTATAGAAAAAATATCTAGTTCTGTAAAATCAAGAAGAGATGGAGAACCTGTAAGATTTGTTTATGATAAAACAATAGATAAGGATACGCTGAATTTTTTAATGGAAAAAATGGGTGTAGATAATACAGATAGTATTATTCCTGGAGGAAAGTATCATAATCGTAGAGATTATATGAATTTTCCAGATTTAGGAAAAAATGACCTAGTATATCAACCACTGACTCCATTAACAATTCCTGGATTGAGTTTACAAGGAAGTCTCCTCGATAAGATTGCGAAGAAAGATTTTTTACAATACACACCTTATCATACATTCTCATACACAGTAAAGTTTTTAAGAGAAGCTGCAATTGATCCTAAAGTAAAAACAATTAAAATTACCATTTATAGGCTAGCAAGGATTTCTCATATAGCAAGTTCCCTAATTAATGCTGCAAAAAATGGTAAAAAAGTTACTGTACAAATAGAACTCCAAGCCAGATTTGATGAACAAGCAAATATAAGGTATGCTGAACAGATGCAACGTGAAGGTGTTAATCTTATTTTTGGAGTTTCTGGTTTAAAAGTGCATTGTAAGGCTTGTGTTATCGAAAGAGAAGAAAAAAATGAACTCAAACGATACGGGTTTATCAGTACAGGTAATTTTAATGAATCTACAGCTAAAATATATACCGACTACACCTTATTTACAACCAATGAAGCTATTCTCAAGGAAACCAATAAAGTATTTAAATTCTTTGATATAAATTATAAAGTAAGTAGGTATAAACATTTATTGGTATCTCCTCATTATACCAGAAGTTCATTAGTTAAATTAATAGATAATGAGATAAAAAATAGTAAAGAAGGGAAATCATCTGGAATTAAATTGAAGCTAAATAGCCTTAGTGATTACAGAATGATTGATAAACTTTACGATGCAAGTAGAGCTGGAGTGAAAATCAATTTGATTGTGAGAGGTATTTGTTGCTTGATTCCTGGGATAAAAGGAATGAGTGAAAACATTGAGGCAATTAGTGTTGTCGATAAATTTTTGGAACATCCTAGACTGTTAATTTTTGAAAATGGAGGAGAACCTAAGGTATTCATTTCATCAGCGGATTGGATGAGAAGAAATTTAGATCGAAGAGTAGAAATTAGCTGCCCTATTTATGATACTGATATTAAGGAAGAATTAATTGATACCTTTGAGATCTGTTGGAGTGATAATGTAAAGGGACGAAAACTTTCAGAAAATCAGGATAATAGTTATATTCGAAATGATAAAGAAAAGGTAAGATCCCAAATTGCCACTTATGACTATTATTTAAAAAAATTAGGAAATTAGATATTTTGTTGACTATAGAAAAATATGGAGCTATAGATATTGGTTCCAATGCTGTGAGATTATTAATAAGTAGTGTTCACGAAGAAGAAGGAAAAAAGACACGATTTAAAAAAACTAGCCTTGTACGTGTGCCGATTAGGTTGGGTGCAGATGTGTTTTTAACAGGGAAAATTTCAGAAGAAAATATTAGCAGAATGTTAGATGCTATGCAAGCGTATCAACTTTTAATGAAAACTCATAAGGTTGTACGTTATAAAGCTTGTGCTACATCTGCTATGCGAGAAGCTGAAAATGGTAAAGAAGTTGTGGATCTTATCAAGCAAAATACTGGAATACATATAGATATTATTGATGGTACTAATGAAGCTGCGATCATCGCTATGACTGATCTTCATGACCTTATTAACACCGATGCTACTTATTTATATGTTGATGTTGGTGGAGGAAGCACTGAATTTACACTTTACCATAATGGAAAAACAGTGGCTTCTAGATCTTTTAAACTTGGAACTGTGAGATTATTGAATAATGTGGTTTCTCAAAACACATGGAATGAAGTAGAAGAGTGGATTAAAAGTGTTACTGAAGGTTATTCACGATTGTCATTAATTGGTTCTGGAGGAAATATTAATAATATTTTCAAGAATAGTGGAAAAAGTAATGGAAAACCACTTTCATTTTTATATTTAAGTTCTTACTATGATTTATTGAAATCCTTATCATATGAGGAAAGGATTTGGCAATTGAATCTTAATCAAGATAGAGCAGATGTAATTCTTCCTGCAACTCGAATATATCTTTCTGCAATRAAGTGGAGCGGAGCCCAAGAAATTTATGTTCCGAAGATTGGACTTTCAGACGGGATTATTAAGTCCTTATATAGTGAAAAACTTGAAAGTCTGTAAATTGTAAAAGAACATGGTAATTGGTATTTCATCCGATTTTACCTTTTATTTTTTAAATTAAAACATATTCTTTCGTTTAAAAATTGCTTTTTTTGTGTTAAATTGTACTTATAACCAAATAATTATAAATGCTTACGCTATGAATAAAACAATACTTTTAATTTTTGCTTTGTTAATTGGTGGGTTTACCATAAATGCCCAAGAATCAAAATATGGAATTAGAATTGGAGCTAATTTGAGCTCAATTAGTTCTGATGATATTACAGGAGATTTGGATAAGAGTAGAATAGGAGTTGTTGTAGGTTTTTTAGCAGATTTTAGGTTAACAAATAAGTTAAGGTTACAACCAGAATTTCAATATTCTGGACAAGGAAATAAAGATCGTGATTTAAGAGTCAATTATTTACAATTACCAGTTTTATTGAAATATAACATTACCGATATTTTTAATGTACAACTTGGTCCTCAGGCAGGAGTTAAAATATGGGAATGGGAAGATAATCAGGCAGGCGTTACAGATTTTGGAACTTTTGATTTTGCCGCTGTGGTTGGTATTGGAGCAAATATTACAGATAATTTCTTTGTAGATCTTCGATATGCATTAGGGCTATCCAATGTTTTTGATGAAGATGCCGGTCTTAGCATAGACGGAACTAGTAGAAACATTCAATTATCAGTAGGTTATAGACTATAATTATAGAAAGAATATTAGATAAAAAAGCTCACTAAACTGTGAGCTTTTTTTTATTCAATAATTTTCTAAAAAGATTTATGATACTCAAAGAACTTTTTTGTGAGTGTTAATGTATTTTGATCAGATTCTATCAATAGATTGCGTTTTAGTTTATTTATAATTTTATTAATAGTCACTCTGGTAACTCTTATATAATTTGACATTTCTTCTTGATTGAGTGGCATACAAATAATGATATTGTTTTTACTATCGAGTTGATAATCAAACTTGTCTTTAAACTCTACAAATACATTTAGTAGCCTTTGTTCAGCATTTCGTATATATAAGGTTTTTATTCTTCGTTCCAATTCTTTGTATTGTTTACAAAATATTCCTAAAAAATCTTGATCGTTTATTTTGTTGTCTATAATAATTTTTTGAAAAAAAGTTAAGTCATACTCTTGTATTTCTGTATGTGAATAATAGGCTTCGCAGGTATAATCAAAATAAAAGCAATCAATAGTTGGTTTTGCTCCAAAAAAATTCCCCGAAGTAAGTAGTAAAGGAATAATCTCTTCTCCATTTTTTGTAATACTACTGATTTTTACAATCCCGTTTTTTATGAAGTAAACTTTCTTGTAAAAATGTGTTCCGTGAACGATGATTTCTTTTTTGCGATAATGATTAGCTGATCCTTGGTTCTCTAGGATCAAGGTGTTTAATGATGTAAGTGACATTGTGTTAAGTTGGTTGTTATGTTATTTTATTGAACAAATGTTAAAAATATGTCATATTAACATTAAAAAATCAATTTAATTGTGATTAATACATATTTCTTTTGTGGTTAATATGTCGTTTTAAGAGATTCATAATTAAAATAAAAGAGAATTAATGTTAGAAAATTTATATCAAAGAAAATTCCCCTATGCTAATTTGGGTCGATATAAAAACACAATTAATAACTCTTAAAACCATTTAAAATCATGAACTCAATTCATTTAAAACGGGGATTTATTCTCATTTTCGTGACAGTACTAACTACTTTGGTATATTCGTTTACAAAAAATGATATATCAGAGGTAGTAAAAATTGAATATAAAGAATCGGTAGTCAGCTACTTCGGAAAAAAAACGATTACGAAAAAAGACCTCTTAAAAGAAGCAAAACTTATTGATATTGCTGATCGTCGTTTCGAAACCAAATGGAAAAATAAAGATCCAAAAGGTATCTCGGAAGAATATACAACTACAGGTGCAGTTTTTATGAAACCTGGAGTAAAACCAAGAATAGGAAGATCTGAAATAGAGAAAGAATTTACAGCTAGTGTAAAAAATGTAGATAGAGTTGAATTTTTTCAAGATGAACTACAGTTTTTCGGTGAGATGGATGTTGCATTTCAACGTTGTCATATGTTAGGGTATGTGAATTCTCAAAAGAATCCAATATTCGAAGGGTCTTATGTGATTCTTTGGAAAAAAGAGAATGAAGAATGGCTTATCGAATATGATATGTTTAATTCAGATAAATAATTAAACCACTTTCTAAAAAAAACATAGCAATTACAGAACTCCTATATCAATTGTAGTTGCAATTTATTAATCACACTTACCGTGAAAGCAAGATGACATTATATAAGGATGTCTTCTATAAAAACTAGTTGTTTAGAATAATGATATTCAGGAGCGATGATTCTCATCTAACTATATCCTATTCTAACAATAAAAAAGAACATATGAAAATAGATAATGCAGCAATAGTATCTATTGCAAGAGAATATGGTACTCCTTCCTATATTTATGATGGAGATCAATTAATAAAAAATTATAAAAATCTCGTTAATGCCCTACCAAAATTTGTAGATGTATTTTATGCATTGAAAGTGAATCCCAATGTTTCTTTAGTTCGACTATTAAGAAATAACGGTGCATGCACAGAAGTCTGCTCAATAACAGAGATGGAAATAGCATTGAAAGCAGGATCAATTCCCGAAGATATCATCTATTTAGGGCCTTGTAAAAAAGATTATGAACTTAAAAGAGCAATATCATTAAATATCTATGCGATTGTTGTCGAATCTGAGATCGAATTGGAAAGAGTCTCTAATTTTTCAAAAGAACTAAATGTAACGACCAATGTAGCGATTCGAATTAATCCTGATTTTTCTGCAGAAGGATCACCATGGAAAATGGGAGGAAGGCCTACACATTTCGGAATTGAAGAACAAAGAGCAGTTCAAAACTTTCAAAAATACCTGGATACACCAAACGTAAATGTAAAGGGCATTCATGTATACAATGGAACAAATATACTGGAGGCTACTTCAGTATATGAAAACACGAAGTACATTTTAGAATTGTATGATAAAATTGTAGAGAAGTATAACTGTAAGTTTACTATGGTAGATGTGGGTGGAGGAATGGGAATTCCATATTTCACCAATCAGAACCCGTTAGATATAACAGAATTTAAAGAGTTAATGGTTCCCTTATTTTCTAAATTCCATGAAAAACATCCAGAAACACGAATCATTATGGAATCTGGAAGATTCATTGCCGGTACGGCAGGTTATTTTGCCGTTACCGTTAATAATATAAAAGAGAATCATGGAAAAACATTTTTGGTTACCGATGGAGGTACAAATTGCCATTCTGCTGCTGCAGGTTCTGGACGAGTAGTGAAAAGAAATTTTCCAATGCAAAACATCTCAGCCCCAAGTAATGCCATGAAGCAAATATATCAGGTCTCTGGACCTTTATGTAGTCCAGATGATATCGTTGGTCGAAATATGGAATTAAAAGAAACAAAAGTTTCAGATGTTTTACTAGTTGGGTTTTCTGGCGCATATGGTCCTAGTTCTTCTCCTGGACTTTTTCATAGTCATGGATTTCCTGCAGAAGTGCTTATGTATGAAAAGAAGTCTTACCTGATAAGAAAAGGTGATACTACATCAGATATCATGAATAAGCAAATAATGGTTGATGTCAAGCATCAGGATGAATTAATTCTAAACTAATTACAATGAATACAGATATAATTTTGGATACCATAAAAAATGGACTAATAGATAGCATACCTAATATTACAAAGGATCAAATTGTTATGGATTCTCATCTTAAAAATGATTTAGGTATAGATTCCTTGTMATCCATGTTTTTTCTTACGTTTTTAGAAGATAATATTCAGGGATTCGAAGTAAATGCAGATACTATAGAAGCAAAACATTTTAATACATTAAAATCAATATTTGAATATGTGTTAAACGAAATGAAGATACCTGTAACTGCTATTTAGAAGATAAATCCTATCTTCTTCATACTCTTATTTAATAATTATTTACATCTAGAGAAAATTTTTGAGGCTTTTGATATCGATAGATATTAAAGGCCTTGATTAAGACTTTTATTCTCTATTCAAAATCACAAATCTTACTAAACAATGATACCAAAAATGCAAAATTTCTTGGAAGAATCTGTACGTCTATTTCCTAATAAAATTGCTGTTGTTACTGGAAAAAATAGATTTACTTTTTCTGAAATACAAAATCATTCAGATTCATTAGCCATTTATCTTCAAAGTGTTGGGGTGAAGAGGGGAGACAGAATCGTACTTCAATTAGGAAATACCATTGAAGCGGTTATTTCATTTTGGGCTGTGCTCAAAGTTGGAGCTATAGTTATTCCTGTTGGAACAGAATTGAAATCAAACAAATTGGAATATATTCTAAATAATTCTGGAGCAATAGTTTTTATTTCTGCTAAGGATACAGTTGTGCTGCACACTGAAATCATACATAAATCCAAGCTAGTTAAGGTTATTGTTGCTAATAAAGATGAACAGCTCAATGAAGACTTATTTATTGATTTTTCGGATACTTTAGAGGAGCATAATCAAAATTTAAAACCTTCTGGTTTAATTAGTATTGATTTAGCTGCGATTATTTATACATCTGGTTCTACAGGCGAACCTAAAGGTGTAATGCTTTCACATGCAAACATGATTGCAGCTACGAATTCTTTAAACGCATACCTAGATTATCAACAAAATGATAAGGTGTTATGTGCATTGCCATTATCCTTTGATTATGGTTTGTATCAGATGATTATGTCTAATTCTAAAGGAGCTACTTTGTTATTAGAAAAAGAATCTTCATGGCCTATTTTTTTATTAAAAACTATTGAAAAAGAACAAGCAACTGTACTACCAGCAGTTCCAACAATGATTATGTTGTTGTATGAACAAAGTAAAAAATACAATTTTGATCTTTCCAGTATTCGGGTAGTTACAAATACCGGTGCGGCATTACTGCCTAGCAATATCGAAATGATAAAAAAGCTTTTTATCAAAGCTGATATATTCTCTATGTATGGTCTCACGGAGTGTAAGCGATGTACCTATTTACCACCAAAAGAAATTGATGCAAAACCTAATAGTGTTGGAGTGGCTATCCCTAATACCGAATTGTGGGTTGTAGACGAAAGAGGAAATAGAATTGATACACCAAACACCATTGGTCAACTGGTGATAAGAGGAGCTACAGTAATGCAAGGATATTGGAAGAAACCTGATAAAACATCTGAAAAACTGAAACCAGGAATTTATCCTGGAGAAAGAGTATTGTATACTGGAGATTATTGTAGTATCGATGAAAACGGATATCTATATTTTAAAGGAAGAATGGATCATATGATCAATTCGAGGGGAATTAAGGTAAGTCCAAAAGAAGTTGAAGATTATTTGAATACGATCTCTGGAATTAATTCGGCGGTTGTAACCGGAGTTCCTCATCAAGACTATGGAGAAGCACTTTTTGCTTTTGTAGTATTGGAAGAAGGTTTCGCTATATCAGAGAATGATATATTAGTTCAGTGTAAAGAGAAACTAGAGATATATAAAATACCAGAGCATCTCAAAATTATTAATTCAATACCTAAAACACCAAATGGTAAATTCAACGTAATTGAATTAAAAAACAAAGCATTGCAACTTGTAAAAGAAGAACGTACAAATTCTCCATTAGTTTAATTATGGAATTAACATTTGACCTAGGAGGGTTACGACTTAAAGCTAAAGCTTGGGGCGATCCAAATAATCCTCCAATTTTAGGAATCCATGGTTGGTTAGATAATGCCAATACTTTCGATAGCTTAGCACCATTTATTTCAAAAGATAAATATTTTGTGGCGATTGATATCGCCGGACATGGATTATCAGACCATAGATCCCAAAATAGCTCTTACTTTCTGTGGGATTATGCCAAAGATTTATTGGAAGTAATAGACATTTTAAAATGGGAAAAAACTTCAATCCTTGCACATTCTATGGGTACAGGAATCGCTAGCATTATGGCTGGGGCTATGCCTGAACTTATAGATAAATTAATATTTATTGATGGTCTTGGAGCTCCTTTTGTTTTGGAAGATAATAGTATCGTCCACAATTTTAGAAAATCGATTAAACATCAAAAAATGGCAAAGAAGGCCAAGTTATATGGGTTTTCTTCAATAGATGTCCCACATTTTAAAACAAAAGAAGAAGCTATAAAAGATAGGATGCGAAGTAATTTCGGAAATATTTCTTATCAATCCTCAGCATCTTTGGTAGAGCGTTCTTTGCAAAAAATATCTAATGGATATCGATGGCGATATGATGCACGAATAGCATTGCCAGCAATCTACAAAATGACAGAGAAACAAGCACAACTATTTATTGACAAAGTAACTTCTGAAGTATTAATAATACTCGGAAAACAAGGACTCTTTGCTGAAGGAATGTTTCACAAAAGACTTCAAAAATTCAGAAAAAAGGAGCTGCATTGGATCACAGGAGGACATCATCTTCATTTAGAAGAAAGGCATCAAGAAATCTCTGTCTTAATTAATCAATTTTTATAAATCAAAACACACATTTTAATCATGAAAAACGGCATACTAAAATTTTTAGTAATACTATTTGCTACCCATATTTTACAAGCTCAAGAATCTGAGGAAGCAAATAAAACAACTTTTGCAACAAAAATTATTCACAATAGCGTTGCAGGGTTTTATCCAATTTTCTTTGGAAACTTTGAAACTAGTAAAAATTATGATATCACTTTTTATACCATTTTTTGGACAAATCCAGCTTTTGGAAATTTGGAATCGGGAAGTGATTTATTACTAGAAACCTCAGTCGGACTTGGGTTTAAATTATTCGATAATTCATTATACATCAATCCATCTTTTGGAATTACTAGCGGTAAATTTTCTTCAAATAGCACCGGAACTAAGATTGCTGAAGGTATTGTACCAAGTATATATGTTAATTATCAAAAAAAACTATTGGATTTTGAAGGTTATATCGCCTATTATAAATCTATAAGAGAAGATGACGGTATTGTTACCAAAGATTATTTGCTCAATTGGATGGCTCCAGGAATTAATGTGAGTAAACGTGTCGTATTAGGTGCTTTTTACGAATCATTTGGTATTACAAGACAAGAGGATGGAGATCCTTTATTAGTGTATCAATGGTTAGGAGGTTCTATTAAGCTTAAATTCGACAAAGGAATCGCTTTTAGGATATCTGCTGGAGCAACTTTAAATACCGATGCTGGAACATCGGACGAATTTTATAAAGTATCCGCTTTTATCCCTTTATAGCCACAATAGTAAAATAAAAAGGTCTTCTAAAAAATATTATTTTATTGTCAAACTGAGCTTGTCGAAGTTTTTAACTGCATAATTTTTAATTTGTCTTCGACAAGCTCAAACTGACAGTTAAGTGTATTTATGATTTTTTAGATAATCTCTTTCACTTAAATTCACTTTAGCCGTGAATCGTTTCTTTTTTGCTCAGGGACTTCATGATCTCCGCTTCAAATTCCAACAAGTCTTGCCACTTTTGATCTACCTCTTTACGGTCTCCATATTGTCGGGCAAAATTCAAAAACATCGTWTAGTGATTGGCTTCACTTACCATAAGGTCTCTGTAAAACTTTGCAAGTTCTTGATCTTCTAATTCCTCGGATAAAAGTTTAAAACGCTCACAACTTCTAGCTTCAATAAGAGCAGCATACAATAAACGGTGCA
The DNA here is from genome assembly GCF_019295435.1 of Aquimarina litoralis. Classification (GTDB taxonomy): domain Bacteria; phylum Bacteroidota; class Bacteroidia; order Flavobacteriales; family Flavobacteriaceae; genus Aquimarina; species Aquimarina litoralis_A. The sequence goes on along the minus strand of NZ_WEKL01000018.1, from coordinate 22,538 downwards.
CTAATTGGGTAGTTCTACTTCCTCCTTTTGGAAAAAAAGTTACTAATTGAATTACGTAATCATCTTTTCGATCTCTTCCCAAAGTCCATCCTCTGGCAATTATTTTGTCATGAACCATTTTGAAATGGCTAATTTCTTCTTTCACTAATTTAGTCATTTCCTGAACCAACTCTGTGTATTCTGGAAAGCTTACAATTAGCGATATTGCTGTTGATGTTGCTTTTTGTTCACAATATGCGTGATCGGTAAGAATTTCTTCAATATTCTTTTCTACAATATTGACCCATCTTGGATCCGTAGGAAGTTTTAAGCCTAGCATGATATAACGTTCTCAATTATACTACAAAATTAGTATTTTCAATGTTGTAAAACTAATTCGTCTTTATATATCCAAATCAAAATCAGACCTTAGTTTATCAATAAGAGGATTCTTTTCACGAAGCTTTTCATATTTATCCTGAGGCGTAAAAGCGTATTTTTTAGAAGCTTCTTCATTTACATGAATATCAAGAGCAACACTATAATTATTTAGTTTTTTGTATAAAAACTGGAATAATCCAGGAAGCGCACTTTCCATATCAGCTTTCATAGAATTATTTGGTAATTCTAAATGAATTTTACCATCTTTTAGTGTTGGTATGTTCATAGCAAACATAGAACCAATAATTCGCTCTCCTTTTTTGTCCTGCATTTTTCCATATTCTTCCCAACAGGTTTGCATTTGCGCTTCTGTGAAATCATCACTAGGTAAATTCTTAGGGTCTACTATAGTATCTACCTTTTTCTCTTCATGCTCTTTCTTTCTTTTGATACTACTTAGGGATAATCCGGAAGTTCCTCTTTGCCTTTGTTTTATAAGAGGTTTGTTTTCAGAAGTAGTAGTATCTGGAATTCTTTTAGGTTCCGAAATAGTATTCTGAGTTACAGTATTACTTTGATCATTCGTAATAGGAGTTTCAGAAACTTCTTTAATAACAGTAGGAGTTGGGGTACTGTCAGTATTTTGTTGGGTATTCTTTTCGTCAGCCTTTTGCTTTTGTTCCTGAGATATTTTTACCGGTTCAATTCCTTTTTCCTTAAAATAACTAGGTGGTATTATGTAGGGCTTGTCATTTTTTTTTTCTCCGTCTTTAGTAAGTACAGAGGCAAGTTGCATTAAACAAAGTTCAACCAGTAATCGTTGATTTCGACTTGTTTTATATTTTAGATCACAATCGTTAGCAAGTTCTATACCCTTGATAAGAAAAGGATGCGGTGATTTTTGAGATTGTTCTAAGTACTTAGCTTTGGTTTGCTCTCCTACTTCTAATAGATTTATAGTTGCTTGATTTTTACAAACCAAAAGATCTCTAAAATGCGATGCTAATCCAGCAATAAAATGATGCCCGTCAAAACCTTTAGATAGAATTTCATTAAATTCTAGTAATAACTGCGGAATGTTATTTTCTAAAATAAGATCTGTAGTCTTAAAATAGGTTTCGTAATCTAAAACATTAAGGTTTTCAGTAACTGCCTGTCGTGTTAGGTTTTTTCCACTAAAACTTACCACTCTATCAAATATAGAAAGTGCATCACGCATAGCGCCATCTGCCTTTTGAGCAATAATTTGCAGTGCATCTTCATCTGCTACTATACCTTCTTGTTCGGCAACTTGCATCAAATGATGTTTAGCATCTGTAACCGTAATTCTTTTAAAGTCAAATATTTGACATCTTGATAGTATGGTAGGGATAATTTTATGCTTCTCAGTTGTAGCAAGAATAAAAATAGCATGCTTAGGAGGCTCTTCTAATGTTTTTAAGAAAGCATTAAAAGCGGCTTGAGAAAGCATATGAACCTCATCTATAATATATACTTTATAAGTACCTACCTGAGGAGGTATTCTAACCTGATCAATTAGATTTCTTATATCATCCACCGAGTTGTTGGAGGCAGCATCAAGCTCGAAAATATTAAATGCAAAATCTTCATCAGGGTTTTCATGGCCTTGTTGGTTGATCGTCTTTGCAAGTATTCTAGCACAAGATGTTTTACCAACACCACGTGGACCAGTAAATAATAAAGCTTGAGCAAGATGGTTATTTTCTATAGCATTCAGTAACGTATTGGTAATAGCCTGTTGACCCACAACATCCTTAAACGTTTGGGGTCTGTATTTACGTGCTGATACGATAAAGTGTTCCATCGGTACAAAGTTAAAAATAGATTGGAAATAAAGAATTGCACAATTTGGTTTTTATACCGAGTTATTAACAGATCAAAAAAGATTAAGAATTGAGGATTCAAAATTTTTAATTATTCTATTTTTGCGGCAAGCAGATCACCTTATCGCTGTCCGTTTTGGCGGAGAGAGGAAAGTCCGGACACCATAGTGCAGCATAGCGGGTAACGCCCGTCCGTCGTGAGACGAGGACAAGTGCAGCAGAAAGAATGTACAGGTAATGCTGTAGTGAAATCAGGTAAACTCTATGCGGTGCAACGCCATGTATACCAACGCTTAAGGGTTGCACGCCCAATGTTGGAGGGTAGGCGGTTGGATTCTAAAAGTAATTTTGGAACTAGATAAATGATAAGGAGTCCGCCTAAGGTGGATTACAGAATCCGGCTTATGATCTGCTTTTTTTGTTTTTAGGCATATGTTTTGATGCTAATGCGTTAAATTTAATTCATGCGAACGACGATTACTTTTATAGCTTTAATGCTATCTACATTATCTTTATCTGCTCAAAATCAAATTCCTGCTAAAGAAGAGTTATATGGAGAATGGCAGTTACTAATTAAAGATCTACATTCTGAAATAAGAGAATATATTCTTTATGCTTATACCGAAGTATATAAAAAAAGAGCAATAGTAACTGATGCAAAAATTACTATATCCAAAGAAGGAATAAACAAAAGCTATGATGTTAAAGGAGCTTGGTGTGGTAATGATCATAGACGGATGTACAATAAGGCATATGGCAAACAAATAACACCGATTTCTTATGATGAGAGTGAAGGTGTTTTAGAAGTATCTGCTAATCATATTTTCGGACATACGTTATTTTTACTTCATAAATTACCTTCTGGGAACATTATTATCACAAAAATAGAATAACCTGTTTCTATTCATTATTTGGGCATATTGTTTGATACATTTCCATAAATATTAAACCAATGCTGAATAAACTTCATATACTATTTTTCTTATGTGTAGCTAGTATGACTTTTTCTCAACAAAGTTCATTAACTATGGATGATTTCATAGGAGATTGGAGTATGGAAAAATCAAATGAACATTTTCCTGATATTTATCTTAATAAATTAGAAAGTAAGAAGGGTTATAATGGATATGGAGTTAGTTTTTTTATTGGAGAATACACAGGTAAAAGAAGGCTACAACCTTTTAAAATAAGCTTACCTAAACGTCGGTGTGGAAATGATAATAGAAGATATTTTTCTAATGATTTTAGAAATCAGGATATATGGAAGTACGATCCTAATACGCAATTATTGATCGTTATTGATTATAAAAATAGTAGGGAAAAGAAATTTAAAGTTTCCAAAGTTAGCCCGGTAGAACTGATATTAAATCGGGTGGAATAACTTTTTTACAACTCTTTTAACAATGAGCAATACTAATTTTCTTGTACATTGTGCAGCGTAAAGAAAATTGTATTTATGAAATACGCCCTAATATTTTATAAGAGATACATAGTCTCTAGATTTATCGGCGAATTCCATCCAACCTATATTAAAAATAAAATACATAGATGAATATTGCTATTGTTTGTTACCCAACTTTTGGAGGTAGTGGAGTAGTTGCTACAGAATTAGGAATTGCTCTTGCGAAGTTAAACCACCAAGTACACTTTGTAACGTATAAGCAGCCAGTAAGGTTAGAATTGCTAAATCCAAATATTCATTTTCATGAAGTTACTGTCCCAGAATACCCACTTTTTCATTACCAACCGTATGAATTAGCGCTTTCTAGTAAACTAGTAAATACGGTTAAAAAATATAATATAGAACTATTACATGTACATTATGCAATACCTCATGCGTATGCAGGATACATGGCTAAAGAAATCCTAGAAGAAGAAGGAATTCATATTCCTATGGTAACTACTTTACACGGTACGGATATCACTCTTGTGGGGAATCATCCATTTTATAAACCAGCGGTTACTTTTAGTATCAATAATAGTGATATTGTAACTTCTGTTTCTGCTAGTTTAAAAGAAGATACGCTTAGACTTTTTGATATTAAGAAAAAAATAGAAGTAGTTCCTAATTTTATTGACGCCAGTGTGCGCAAAACTGATTTTACCGATTGTCAAAGAGAATTGATGGCAACTCCAGAGGAGCGAATAGTAACTCATATTAGTAATTTTAGACCAGTGAAAAGAATTATGGATATTGTAGATATATTTTATAATGTTCAGAAAGAAATTCCATCTAAATTATTGATGGTCGGTGATGGGCCAGAACGCGAATCAGCAGAAAAAAAATGTAAAGATCTAGGAATTAAGGATAAGTTGATCTTTTTAGGTAATAGCAATGAAATAGACAAAATATTATGCTTCTCCGATTTGTTTTTACTTCCTTCTGAACGTGAAAGTTTTGGTTTAGCTGCACTTGAAGCAATGGTGAATAAAGTTCCGGTGATATCTAGTAATGCAGGAGGTATTCCTGAAGTAAATGAAGATGGGGTTTCTGGTTATTTAAGTGACGTAGGTGATATTCAAGAAATGTCTCAAAATGCCATACGAATTCTTAAGGATGATAAAAATCTACAGAAATTCAAAGATGGAGCTTTTCAGCAAGCTTTAAAATTTGATATCGATAATATAGTTCCAATATATGTAGAGTTATACGAAAATGCCTTAGCTACTGTATAAGAAAGCACTATTACTAAAGGCAATAGTGCTTTACAACTAAACAAAAATCAAATCAATTGATCTTATATTTTTAAAATGTATATCTAGCGGCGATCCCTACATTTACACCAAAGTTATCTACATCATTCACTCCTGCAGCATTCTCTATATTATGAATATCATAGGTTGGACGTATACTGAATGCTACTTGTAATGGAAAGTCAAAACGGTAGTCAACGCCGAAATCGGCTCCTACATACGGAAAGAATTCACCGTCTCTTTCACTAGATATTCCAATACCGAAAAAATTCGTTTTGAAATCTATGTATCCAGCACCAACGCCAGGACCAGCGAACCAATTTAAGTTATCCCAAATATTATAACTCCAATGAAAATATCCACCACCACGATAGGTATTAATGAAAGAATTGGTTCTCCAACTTAAATTAATATCTATTCTATTATGTTCTCCAAATAATTGTCTTTGATATGTGATTTCTGGACCAAATCCCTCATCACCAACAACACCTTCAGATAGTCTTATACCAATTGCATTTTGTGGAATATCCTGAGCATTTGAGTGAATACTTGTAATAATTAGAAATAAGACAAAAAATAATTTTTTCATGATTAAAAGGTTTTTTTAAAATTTATCTTTTGTATCCTATTGAATAGAAAGGTTAACATTTTGATGTAAAAAAATAAACCCCGAACAAATTGTTCAGGGTTTACAAGGGTTTTAAAATTTATTTTTTTTAAAACTTATAACGTGCACTTACTCCTAAGTTAAATATGATATCATCATCGGTAAGATCATCAAAGTAAATTTCAGGTCTAAAATCAATAGAAATGAGTAATGGAAAGTCAAAATGATACTCGACACCAACATCACCAGTAACAAAACCAAAAGTTTCTAAATCATCTCGGTTGTCTAAATCATTATCAAAATCTACTAATCCACCACCAATTCCAGGACCTACATACCAATTAAGACCTCCATCGATATTGAATACCCAGTGATACATTCCTGTAAGCTTCAAAGCATTAAAACGGTTTCTTCCTTGAACACCAAGATCTAATTCGATTCTGGAATCAGAGTTTAATCCGGCTTGGTAAGAAGCTTCAGCCCAAAAACCGTCACTTTCACTTAATCGTAAACCAATCGCATGCTCAGGAACATCTTGAGCTTTTGCTGTAAAAATAGAAGCTACCACTACTATAAAAGAGATAAAAATACGCTTCGTCATTATGAATTTGTTTTTTGTTAATATCCCATATAACGGTGGATACRTCATTTTAATGTAAGAACATTGCTTAAGATTTTGTTAATTTAAGTTTTAAAATTTAGGATAGTATCATCAATTATACCTTCTGAAGTTTCATATCCGTACTTTCGAAAATCTTATCAGCAGAATTAGCAATGAACCCTTTAAATAAACTTCCATTTTCTTGTTGGTAACGATAAGCAAATTCATAGTAACAAGAAGTTACCTCTTGAGTTCCTTCGATAAACTCCATCTCGATTTTATCAGCGAGAATGCTAGATTGTTCTAAAAGTTGTTCTGGAGTACCTTTGATTTCTCCACCAGATGTATTCATGACAAAACTATTCTCTTTTAGAAATTCATTCAGACTTTCTAAATTAGAAAAACCTCTAAGTTTATTTACATCTACGGTAAAATGATTGGAGCAGAATCCATTCACATACATCCATGCGGCATATTCTGATTCTGATTGTAAAGATTGGTATACTTCATAAGAAGGAGTCTCCCATACGCGACCTCTTAAGATTAAATCTTCCTGATTAAAAATTTCTTGATTACAAGAATCTAGTAAATCTTTAACTGTCGATTGTAGTTCTGCAGAGAAATGTTTAGTCAATAATTGGCTAATGAAAATTTTAGGAGCATCAGGGTTTTCTAAATTTTCATAATGTTTAGCATATAATTTTTTAGCTTCAAAATGATATTCACCCATTTCTGTATATCCCATCGACAAAAAAGGTTTGGCGATTACTTCTATATCAGTTCTAGAATCATCGAAAGTTCTAATGGCGATATGATCATTATAAACGGTTTCGTTAGCTTCTTCTAATAATGACCTTACTTTATATGCAGAAGGCGTTTTACTTGCATATTGTTTCCATAGTGCTGAGAAAAAAAGTGTAGAATTCATTTTTTATCTGTTTATTTTTGATGTAAAAGTACTACATTTGACTAGTTTTATTAATAAATAGAATTGATTTAACTGTTAGTTAAATTCTTTTATGTCAAATTGATTTTACTTCCAAAGTGGGTTCTTTGTATAAGTAGAGATCTTTTAAAATTCTAATGATTATGAATCATTTTGATTATATCGACCAACAAATTTTACTGCAAATCCGGAAGGATGCTAGAAAACCATTTTCTCAAATCGCTGAAGAACTAAAAATTTCTAATTCATTAGTACATCAGAGAATTAGAAAGTTAAAGGAAAATGAGGTAATTGATAAAGCAGAGTTTGTTATTGATGAAAAACGGATTGGATACAAAACAAAATCCTATGTAGGGATTCGATTGAAGGAAGCCAGGTACGCTAAATCCGTTGTAGACGATCTTGCCAAGATACCGGAGATTTTAGAATGTAATTATGTGTCTGGGAACTATGCTCTTTTTATTCTAATCTTTGCTTATGATAACCATCATCTAAGAAACATCTTATATGAACAGGTACATCAGATTGAAGGAGTAGCGGGTACGGATAGTTTTATTTGTTTTGACACAAACTTTAAAAGACAAATCACTTTAGATTCATTGGTAAAGGGAAAACAAGCATGATATTAGCAGAAGACCTAAATACTTTAAAAGACAAGTTAGAAGGAGAATTAGCTTTTGATGCGCTAACAAAGTCGTTATATGCCACCGATGCATCTGTTTATAGAAGAATTCCCACTGCTGTTACTTTTCCCAAGCATATAGAAGATTTACAAAAAATCATCAAGTTTGCCAATGATAAAAAATGTGGTTTAATTCCTAGGACAGCTGGAACTTCTTTAGCAGGGCAATGTGTTGGTGATGGAATTGTCGTTGATGTATCTAAACATTTTACTAAGATCATTTCAGTAGATACATTGAAAAAAACGGTTACTGTACAACCTGGAGTTATTAGAGATGATCTCAATAGATTTTTGAAACCGTATGGACTTTTTTTTGGCCCTAATACATCAACATCCAATCGATGTATGATCGGTGGAATGGTCGGAAATAACAGTAGTGGAACTACCTCTATTCAATATGGAGTTACTAGAGATAAAGTAATAGAATTACAGACACTTTTATCAGATGGTAGTGAAGCAATTTTTTCCAATCTGTCAAAAGAAGAATTTGAACAAAAGACAAAAGAAAATACATTGGAGGGTACAATATACAAAGCTTTGTATGAAGAGCTATCTCCAATAAAAGTACAGGAAAATATAGTAGAAAACTTCCCAAAACCGGATATTCATAGACGTAATACGGGATATGCAATAGATGAATTGATTCAGTCAAATGTATTTTCTGATAAGAATAGGGATTTTAATATGTGTAGTTTACTTTCAGGTAGTGAAGGAACATTAGCATTTACTACTCAAATAACTCTACAGCTTGATGAACTACCTCCAGAAGAATCTTTAATGATTGCATCACATTTTCACTCTATTGAAGATTGTTTATTAGCGGTAGCTCCAGTTATGAAACATTCATTATTTACTTGCGAAATGATGGATAAAACAATTTTGGATTGCACAAAGAATAATGTAGAACAGCTTAAAAATCGCTTTTTTATAGAAGGTGATCCAGAAGCAATTTTACTGTTAGAATTGAGAGCTGATAATTTAGAAAATCTTAAAAAACAAAAGTCGGCACTTCTACATACCATAAAAAAATCCAAATTATCATATGCAGATCCTATTTTATCTGGTAATGAAATACATCAGGCACTAGAATTGCGAAAAGCAGGATTAGGACTACTAGGTAATATTGTTGGAGATAAAAAGGCTGTAGCTTGTATCGAAGATACCGCGGTAGCACTTCCTGATTTAGCAAGTTATATTTCAGAATTTACTGATTTGATGAAGAAATACGACCAAGAAGCCGTGTATTATGCGCATGCCGGAGCAGGAGAATTACATTTACGACCTATTTTGGATCTTAAAAAGAAGTCTGATGTTGTGCTGTTCAAAAAAATAACGGATGATGTAGCTGCTTTGGTCAAGAAATATAATGGATCTATGAGTGGCGAACACGGTGATGGAATCGTAAGAGCTGGATATATTCCATTTATGATCGGCGAGGACAATTATGAAATATTAAAGCGAATAAAAAGAGCTTTTGATCCAAATCATATTTTTAATCCCGGAAAAATTGTGGATGCATTTCCTATGGATGAGCAGTTGCGTTATGAGATTGATAGAAAAGAACCAGAAATAGAAACCTTATTAGATTTTACGGATTCGTTAGGTATTCTTCGTGCAACCGAAAAATGTAACGGAAGTGGAGATTGTCGAAAATCAATAGAAGCTGGAGGAACTATGTGTCCAAGTTATAGGGCGACAAAAAATGAAAAAGATACCACTAGAGGTAGAGCTAATGCTTTGAGAGAAGTACTTACCAATAATACTAATGTCAATAAATTCGATAAGAAGGAATTAAAAGAAGTTTTTGATTTATGTATAAGTTGTAAAGGATGTTCTTCAGAATGTCCTTCTAATGTAGATATAGCTTCATTAAAGGCAGAGTTTGAGTATCAATATCAAAAGTCCAACGGTGTTTCATTGCGAACAAAACTATTTGCTTATAACAATAAGTTAAATGATGTAGGTAGAATTTCTACTGGACTTACCAACTTCTTTTTCAAGAATAAAGTAACTTCTGGTATACTTAAATCTGCTTTGGGAATAGCTAAGAAAAGAGAATTACCACAATTAAGTAAACAGTCTCTGAGAAAATGGTGCTATCATAACCTAGAATCATTACAACCCAAAAATCCAATAAAAACAGTATACTTTTTTATTGATGAGTTTACGGATCATTTGGATACTTCAATAGGAATTGACGCTCTAGAGCTATTAACAGGTTTAGGGTATAAAATACAAATCGCTAATCATAAAGAAAGTGGAAGAGCATTTATATCTAAAGGATTATTAAAGCAAGCCAAAGAATTAGCTAATCATAATGTCAGTTTCTTTAAAGGGCTAATTTCTAAAGAAATGCCTTTGATAGGTTTAGAACCCTCCGCTATATTAACGTTTAGAGATGAGTATTTACGATTAACAGATAATAGGGAAGAAGCGAAAGAACTCTCACAAAACGTTTTTCTCATTGATGAATTTCTGAAATCCGAAATTGAATTAGGAAATATTACCAAGAATCAATTTACTGATGAAGAGAAGGTGATTAAGTTACATGGACATTGTCATCAAAAAGCCTTATCCAATATTCAAACAACCTTTGTATACTTAAATCTTCCTGAAAACTTTAAAGTAACTATTATTCCATCAGGTTGTTGTGGTATGGCAGGATCTTTCGGATATGAAAAAGAACATTATGACGTAAGTATGCAAATTGGTGAGCAAACCTTGTTTCCTGCTATAAGAAAAGCTCCAGTAAATACTGTTATTGCTGCAGTAGGGACTAGTTGTAGACATCAAATAAAAGATGGGACAGAGCGTATTGCAGAACATCCAATCAGTATTTTGAGAAGTGTTTTGGTTTAATAGTTTGATAATCAGTATTTTTTAAAATTGTGAATATCTAATACTAAAAATCGTATCAAGAATTTTTTTTAAAATTTATATTTGGCATCCTAAAAAATGAAAATATGAGTGCTACTTGGTATGAATGCAAAGTAAAGTATAGAAAAATAAATGATTCTGGTGTTCAGAAGGTTACTACAGAACCTTATTTGGTGGATGCCGTATCATATACAGAAGCAGAAACTAGAATTAATGAAGAAATGTCTGCGTATGTAAGTGAAGAATTTATCATCACAAACATTAAGGTTGCAAATTTTGCTGAAATCCATCCATTTGAAAATTCGGATCGTTGGTTTAAATCTAAAGTATCTTTAATCGCTTACGATGAGGAAAGCGGAAAAGAGAGAAAAACAAATATGTACTTATTAGTACAAGCAAATGACGTAAAAGAAGCCTTCGATAATACAAATAGTGTAATGAAAGGTACCATGGGAGATTATACAATCCCAGCAATTGCTGAATCTCCAATTATGGATGTGTTTCCTTATTTTACAGGAGAAGAAGAGCAACTAGAAAGATTTAAAGCACTTCGTGATTCAATTCAAACAGTAGAAGAAGTAGAAATCGATGACAGTGTTCCGGTAGCACCAGGTTTTATTGGAGTAGAAGAAGAGGAGTAGCATCCTTATAAATGAATAAGCTAAAAGTTTTTGTATTGTGCATTAAACAGCATACGTACAAAAACTTTTTTGTGTTTATAGGGTAACAATTTTTTTTGTTGTTGATATAGGGGTGTAAAAACCTAAAAACTTAAAACAATGAAAAATCTAATTTTAAACAATGTAGTACTATTCTTAGTTGTAGTTACACTTATAGGATGTGCTAAAGATGATGAAGTTATTGATCCAGCTGCTTTAGAAGCGGAAGAATTAAGAGAACAAAGAAAATTATTAAATGAATCCGTAGCATTCTTAATCAACACAGACTCCATTTTAGCAGAAAGAAAAATCCAAACCGTAGAAGTGGTACGTTTTGATAGTGATTACAAAGCTTTAGATGCTTATGATGTTGATGGAAAAAGTTTTGTGGATAATGGAGAAGGCTTCGACGCGGAGAAAGGAGATGGTATCTATACTGCACAAGTAATCTCTGAACAAATAGATGTTTTAGAAGCAAAATTAGCAACAAATGAACAATTTAAGTACGAAGAAAGACTAGACGGATTACTGGAAATAAGAAAATTGAAAATCAAAGTAAAAATAAAATGTCGTGCAACTTCTAAACAAGAAGGTGAAAGTTTATTCGGATTTTCATGTGAAAAATGGGGAGGATGCGTAGAATTAAAAGATTGTAAGGTAGAAATTGAGATCGAATCTTAAGGTATCGTTTAATTTCTGGTTAGTTAGTTTGTATAACCCTAAAGGCTTTAGGTCTTTAGGGTTAATTTTTTTGAACTTTTTGGTAACTTATTTTTTAATTGATCGTCATACAATAACAACAACCTATTAAAAAGTAAGCTTAATCAATCAAAATACGAATCACATGAAATCATTTCAAAAAATTACAGCCTTAGTAGTATTATATGTATGTACTACATTTTCTATAAATGCCCAAAACTTAGAAAAACAAATCGATGATATTGTTTCTGAGGCTTATGTTGAAAATGAACCAGGTATTTCAATTCTTGCAGCCAAAGATGGAAAAGTGGTTTATCGTAAAGCCTTTGGGAAAGCAAATTTAGAATTAGATGTTCCTTTAAAACCAGAAAATGTATTCGAAATAGGATCTATTACCAAACAATTTACTGCGGTTGCTATTCTTATGTTAGAAGAACAAGGAAAATTAAAAATTGAAGATGATATCACCAAATACATTCCTGATTACCCAACAAAAGGAAAGAAAATAACGATTCACCACTTGCTAAATCATACTTCAGGAATAAAAAGTTATACAGGAATGCAAAACTTTTTGGAGTTAACCAGAAAGGATATGACACCTACTGAATTGATCGATGTATTTAAAAATGAACCTATGGATTTTGATCCAGGAGAAGAATTTAGATACAATAATTCTGGATATATTCTATTGGGATATATTATAGAAGTGATTACAAAAGATACTTACGAAAACTTCATAGAAAAGAACATTTTTGAAAAGATAGGCATGAAAGATTCCTATTATGGTAAAATGAGTCAGTTGATCAAAAATAGAGCTGCTGGATACAAACAGGATAAAGATTCTTTTCTGAATGCAGATTATTTAAGTTTAACATTACCATATGCTGCAGGATCGCTAATGTCTACGGTAGATGATCTATTAAAATGGCAAAATGCTATTAGCGCTAATACCTTTATTAAGAGAACAAGTTTAGAAAAAGCGATTTACGGATCTAAGTTAAATAGTGGTGAAGAGATTAACTATGGTTATGGTTGGGGTAAAACAAAGTTACAAGGAGCTAAAGGATATGAACACAGTGGTGGAATTTTTGGATATACTACAAATGGTATTTTTCTTGAAGACGAAAATGTATATGTAATAGGTCTTACTAATTGTAATTGTAAGGATGTTGGAGATGTGACTAGAAAAGTAGCTGCAATGGTAATAGGAAAGCCAATTCCTAATAAGAAAGATGCAATTTCGGTAGCAGAAACAACATTAAAAAAATGGGTAGGTGCGTATGAATTTAATGATGGTGTAATACGTCATATTAAATTAAAAGAAGGCAAGCTATATAGTCTTAGAGAAGGAGAAAATTCTAGAGAGTTTGAAATTTATCCTATGAAAGATGGATCGTTTATTTTTGATGATGGAACGATTTCATATACGTTTTCATTAACTAAAGAAGGAAAGCGTCAAACTGTTTTTAAAACATCTAGTGAAAGCTTTACCGGAAAAGGAATTGACAAAGCGCCACCAGCTGAAAGAAAGGTAATTGCGATAGCCGCAGATATTTTAAAAACCTATATAGGTACTTATGAATTACAACCGAATTTCTTCATAGAAATTACTGTAGAAGGAAGTTCCATATTTGCTACTGCTACGGGACAGCCCAAATTTGAAATTTTTGCAGAAACTGAAAGTCATTTTTTCTTAAAAGTAGTACCAGCAGAGATTACATTTAACAAAGCAGATGATGGAAAAGTTGAAAGTTTAACCTTAAATCAAGGAGGCAGAAAAATGCCTGCAAAAAAAGTGAAATAGTAATTGTATTGGAATTTTATGGATGATAAATGTTCTTAATTCATATGAACAATATCATTTTTAGACTAATTAGTAAAAAAGCGGAGTAGCATACTATGGTTTCTACTCCGCTTTATTGGTTATAATTAAGTTAATAGGGACTTAATTTAGATATGAATAGTTGGTTAAATTTCTTAATTGTTTAATGGCGTATCTAATTTGATCATGTATAAAGAACTAGCATCTATTTTTGGTTCATTTCCAGGAAGCATCTTTTGTTCAATAACACCGTTATCATCTTCATCTGTAACCGCAAAGTCATCATCATTGATGCAGCCTAATGTGTGGTTGTCAATTAGCCAAATACCTTCTAGTTTATCATGAGGATATCCTGTTTTTTCTACTAAATCAGCAACCAAAGTTTTAGTTACTGTTACAATTCCTGCACTCTCAATTTCTGGCCAAGTAGATTGTTCTAGAGTTTTCCCATTTAGTAGCAAACCAAATTCATCTTCGTCATTTGCAGAACTTACATCTGTTGCATTAGAAATATCAATTTTGTATAGATGCTTTTGTGCAACGCCTTCTCCAGAAAATTTACCGTCTCGTTCAATTACTAAAAATTCTGTAGATGATAATCCAATGATTTCTGAATTGGATAAGTTAGCATCTTCTTGTCTATATAAGTACTGTTTTGTCTTTCCAGTTCGCAGATCAAATACTAAAATTCGAGTAAGATCAGTTCTGATACGTTCAGGATTATACATCGTAGATTGCATAATACCTATTAATTTTGTTTGATCAGGTGTTATTCCTAATCCTTCCATTCCTCTATTGGGTCTTCTCTTCGCAAAAACCGCAGGAATTTTTCTACCTCCATTACCCTCATTAATACCATAAGGAGAAATACGTTCTAATTCTATACCATTTGCAGAATAATGAACTATATGCGGCCCATATTCGTCAGATACCCAAAAACTACCATCATGTAATGCCACTAAACCTTCAGCATCCAATCCAAAATCATCAAAAGGTAATTGGTTTCCCTCGATGTCATAAGGAATCTCTCCGGTAGCTCCTTTTCCTTCAGGATTAGGAATCCCAGAAATAGGATTACCATTAGGGTCTTTTAAAAGGATTTCTTTTTTCAAAATAACTTCACCATCGGAAGTAACTGCAAACAATCCAATTCTTGGAGTATAATCTGCAACCGGGAATTTTTTTCCGTCTAGAAAATCTGTGTTAGGACCTCTATCRGTTATCGCATAAAATTCACCTCTTCTTCTTGGATGAGCAGTCGCTGCAGAACCATAACCACCATTTCTAATTTCTACACCTTCTTCTGTAGTGGTTAATACTTCAAAAGGAAGTTCATATTGTATATTTTCTTCTAAAACCAATTGTGGTGGAACGGATATTGGACTGCCAGAAACATCATCTAGATATTGACAAGAAGCAACAAGAATAAGTACTGTGCAAAGTAGCACTGTCTTTAGAGTTTTCATAAGTTTTAAGTTTAGTTATGTAATTAAGAAATTGTGTGAATTCTTTTTTGTAAGCAATCAGATCTTTTTTTCAATGAATGAATTCAAAAGAAAAGAAGGTTGTAATCCTTCTAGATCTATAGAAACATTTTCAATCTCTTCATGTAGTTCATCGGCATACGCTTCTAATTGCTGTTGCTGGTAATGGACAAGTTTCCATTCTTTATCATGATACTCTAATGAAGTAAGATTTTCTATCCAATCTCCAGAATTTAAATACAAACATGATCCGTTCTTATCTTCATATATTCTCATTTGTGGTTGATGGATATGTCCACAAACTACATATGAATATTTATTCTGAATAGCCAATTCTGCAGCAACTTCTTCAAAATCATTGATATATTTCACTGCTTTTTTGACACTGTTTTTAATTTTTTTGGAAAGAGAAAATTTTTCTCTCCCAAGACGAACCAGAAACCAATTAATAAATTGATTTAGTAGTATTAGCATATCATATCCCCATCCACCTAGTTTTGCCAACCATTTAGCATTCTGGATAGAAGCATCAAAAATATCTCCATGAAAAAACCATGCTTTTTTACCATCTAGTTCTAATACCAATTTATCTACCAGTTTAAAATTACCCATAGTAGTATCACTAAATTTTCGTAACATCTCATCATGATTACCTGTAATGTAAATTACCTCAGTACCTTTAGAAGCAAGTGTGATAATCTTCTTTAAGATTTTGAGATGAGGTTTTGGGAAATATCGTTTTCTAAATTGCCAGATATCTACGATATCTCCATTAAGGATAAGTACTTTTGGTTTGATACTATTTAAATAGTTCAGTAATTCTTTTGCATGACATCCAAAAGTTCCCAAATGAACATCAGAGATAACAACGAGGTCTACGGTGCGTTTCTTCATAAAAATGACTTACTCCTACAAATAAACTAGGAATCTGTTAAAAAATAATTAACCGATTATAAGCATATTGTTATCTGTATTTGAAGATTTTAACTCATTATTACCAAAACATTAAACAGCTATTATTATCAAAAAGTTGTAAACACATATAAAATTCAAGAATTGTTTGATATTCGTATCAATTTGGCAAAAAAAATGTCGTTTTATTTAGGATAATACTTCTATATACTTTCTTAACATTCCTTGAATTGCTTTGTTTTGCTTTTTTCTTATCACAAAGTATCTATAAATTCGTCATCAAAATCTTAACAGTTTTCTTACTGAAATAAGATCAATTTCTTTACACTAATTCAAATAAACTATGGGCACTTTTTCAAGGAAATTTTATGATAGACATTGGGTAATGTTTGCCATTATTATTTTGGTAGTATCCTGCAAGTCTAAAACTAATGATACCGTGAAAAGAAGTGATACCAATATTGATCCCATAGAAGCTAAGATTGATAGTGTATTATCTAAAATGACCTTAGAAGAGAAAATTGGACAAACCGCGCAGAGAGGAAAATCAAGCAGAGTAAAAGAATTACCTAAAGATTTAAAAGATGCTGTTAGAAAAGGACAAATTGGTTCTTTTCTTAATATCATGAATAAAGAGGATGCTAAAGAATTACAACGAATAGCCGTAGAAGAAAGCCCTAGTAAGATACCATTAATTTTTGCACGAGATGTAATCCATGGTTTCAAAACAATTTTCCCCGTTCCGCTAGGGCAGGCGGCTTCGTTTAATCCTTCAATAGTTCAAGAAGGATCTAGAATTGCGGCTATCGAAGCGAGTACCTATGGTATACGATGGACCTTCGCTCCAATGCTCGATATTTCCAGAGATCCAAGATGGGGAAGAATTGCAGAGTCTGCTGGTGAAGATCCTTATCTGACTAGTGAAATGGCAAAAGCATATATCAATGGATTTCAAGGAGAAGATTTAGCATCTCCAACAAGTATGGCTGCCTGCGCTAAACACTTTATAGGGTATGGAGCTGCTGAAGGAGGAAGAGACTATAATACTGCTAATATCAATGATAATTTGCTTCATAATGTATATTTGAAACCTTTTAAGGCTGCTGTAGATGCTGGTTCAGCAACTTTTATGACAAGCTTTAATGATCTTAATGGGATACCAGCTTCTGCAAATTCCTATGTTCTTAAAGATATTTTGAGAGAAAAATGGGGTTTTGATGGATTCGTAGTAAGTGATTGGAACTCTATTAAGGAAATGGTAAATCATGGATTTGCCAAAAATGAAAAGCAAGCAGCTGAAAAAGCAATAAATGCCATGTTAGATATGGAAATGACAAGTACTGCTTATCAAGATCATTTAAAAGAATTGATAACAGAAGGGAAGTTTTCAGAAAAAGAGTTGGATGTTATTGTAAAGAATATTCTTCGTGTCAAATTCAGATTAGGCTTGTTTGATAATCCATATTTTGATCCAGATGATACTGTTTTATATGCTAAAAAGCATTTAGCATCTGCACAAAGAGCTGCTGAAGAAAGTACCGTATTACTGAAAAATAAAAATGAAGTATTACCTATAAACGCAAAACAAAAAATTGCAATTATTGGTCCATTAGCAGATGCTCCGCATGAGCAGTTAGGGACTTGGACATTTGATGGAGAAAAAGAACATACGATTACGCCACTGAAGGCTTTTGAAAATGATAAACAATATTCAGTAAAGTACGAGAGTGGATTGTCTTATAGTAGAGATAAATCTACGGAAAATTTCCAAAAAGCTATTTCCATTGCAAAATCATCCGATGTAATTTTATTTTTTGCAGGAGAAGAAGCAATTCTATCGGGAGAGGCGCATAGTAGAGCAAAGATTAATTTACCAGGTGCGCAAGAAAAATTGATCAATGAGCTTCATAAAACAGGAAAACCTATTGTATTGATTTTAATGGCTGGTAGACCGATAACATTAGAAAATATAAAAGACAAAGTAGATGCTATTCTAATGGCTTGGCATCCAGGAACCATGGGAGGTCCTGCTTTGAAAAATATCATAACAGGAGTGGTATCTCCTTCAGGAAAATTACCAATTACCTGGCCAAAAGAAGTAGGACAAATACCAATTCATTACAATCACAAAAATACAGGAAGACCAGTGATTCCTGAAGAATTTGTGCAAATGGACTCTATCCCTATTGGAGCTTGGCAAAGTTCATTAGGAAATACATCACATTATCTAGATGCTGGATTTTTACCTGAGTATTCCTTTGGTTATGGATTAAGCTACAGTAATTTCACGTATTCTAATGCTATTATTTCAACTGAGACACCAAAAATGGGAGATACGATTACGGTGAAAGTAACCGTAAAGAACGAAGGTGATCAAAAATCAAAAGAAACAGTTCAATTATACTTCCGTGATATGTTCGCTAGTATTACAAGGCCAGTGAAAGAATTGCTTAGGTTTGAAAAGATAGCATTAGATCCAGGAGAATCGAAAGAAGTTTCCTTTATATTTTCAACAGATGATGTTGCGTTTTATGGACCTGATAAAAAGTGGATAACAGAACCTGGAGATTTCAAACTTTGGGTAGGAGAACACGCTACGGACGAAAGTAATGAACTTAAATTTACATTAGAATAAATTAGTTTTTGTGAGTCTTGATGCTATGGTGTATATTGTATTTGGAGTTTCTGGAAGCGGAAAAACAAGCGTAGGAAAGGCTTTAGCAGAGTATTTAAATATCCCATTTTACGATGCTGATGATTTTCATCCAGAAGTAAATATTCAAAAAATGTCTGATGGGATTCCTCTTGATGATGAAGATCGTGAACCTTGGTTACAATTATTAGCAAAAAACATTACCGATTGGAACAGGAAAGAAGGAGCTGTATTAGCTTGTTCTGCTTTAAAAGAATCTTATAGAGATACTTTACAATCTATAGATTCAAAATATATAAAATGGATTTTTTTAGATGGAAGTTTTGAGTTAATTGCTAATCGATTAGAAACACGGAAAAATCACTTTTTTAAGAAAGAGATGTTGGTTTCTCAATTCGAAACTTTAGAAAAACCTAAAGAGGGTATTTCGATAGAAATTGATAAAAGTATTGATCAAATCATAAATGAAATTACATCAAAATTGAAAATAAATACATCAGAAATAGGATTGATCGGATTGGGAGTTATGGGTAAAAGTTTAGCTAAAAACCTTTTATCTAAAAACTTTAAACTCTCAGTTTATAATAGGCATGTAGATGGTGTTGAAGTAGATGTAGCTAAAAAATTTGTAGCAGAACATTCTGAATACAAGCAGCTATTAGGTTTTGATGATTTACAAAAATTCGTGGATTCTATAGAACAACCAAGGACTATCATGGTTATGGTTAATGCTGGAAAACCGATTGATTTAGTGATAGATGCCTTAATACCTCTTTTATCTAAAGAAGATTGTATTATTGATGGAGGAAATTCTCATTATAAAGCTACTTTAGAAAGAAGTGAAAGATTAGCTGAAAAAGGAATTCATTTTTTAGGGACTGGTATATCTGGAGGCGAAGAAGGTGCTTTGAAAGGCCCTTCGATTATGCCTGGTGGTGCTAAAGTTGCTTATGAGAGATCTGGTAAATTTTTAGAGGCTATTGCTGCAAAAGATAAAAACAATCTTAGTTGCTGTACGTATATTGGTCCAGATGGATCAGGTCATTTTGTGAAAATGGTACATAATGGTATCGAATATGCAGAAATGCAGCTTTTAGCAGAAACATATCAGTTATTACGATTTTATCTCGGTAAAACACCCATTGAAATATCTAATATATTTAAGAGTTGGATACAAAATGGTGCAAAAAGTTATTTGTTAGAAATAACTTCAGATCTTCTATTAAAAAAAGAAAAGGATGATTTTTTAATTGATAAAATCTTAGATAAAGCGGGACAAAAAGGAACAGGAGGATGGTCTACAGTTGCTGCCTTAGAGCTAGGAGTTTCTTTACCTACCATCTCAGAATCGGTAATGGCCCGTAATGTCTCAGGGATAAAGGCAAAGAGAGTTCATGCTTCGGAGATATATCAATTAGGCAAGAAACAATTTTCTTCTAATGAAACAACATTTATTGAGCATTTAGAAAAAGCTTTTATTGCAACTAGTATTATTAATCATCATATCGGTTTTGAATTAATCAATGAAGCATCCATAACACATAATTGGGAGCTAAATCTTTCAGAAATTGCTAGAATATGGACCAATGGATGTATTATCAGAAGTATGCTGATGGAACAAATTTCTCAATTGTTTTTCAAGAAAAATGATACTTCTTTGTTATTATTCCCAGAAATAGTAACCACAATGAAATTAAATATAGATGCTCTTTCTGAAATTGTTGGTACTGGATTAAAAGCAGGAATCGCTATGCCCGTTCTTTCATCAGCGATTAACTATTTTTATGGGTATACTTCTTCACAATCTTCTGCTAATATCATACAGGCGCAACGAGACTATTTTGGGGCACATACCTATCAAAGAGTGGATAAACCACTGGATCAATATTTTCATACAAACTGGAAAAATTAATTATGGATTACCAACTATTAATTGCAGTAGGTGTAGGAATAGCTGCCTTACTTTTTATGATTCTCAAGCTTCGAATACAAGCATTTATTGCTTTATTGATAGTTTGTATCGTTGTTGGAATTATAGCAGGATTACCAGCAGAAGATGTGCTTAATAGTATTAAGAACGGAATGGGAGGTACGCTAGGGTTTGTAGCAACTGTAGTGGGATTGGGAGCATTGTTTGGGGGATTATTGGAAAATTCTGGCGGTGCACAAGGATTGGCAAATTATATACTGAAATTAGCAGGAGAAAAGAATGCTTCATGGGCATTAATGATTACGGGTTTTATCATAGCAATTCCTGTCTTCTTTGACGTTGCATTTATTATTTTGATTCCAATTGTCTACGCTATCACTAGAAAAACAAAGAAATCTTTATTGCTGTATGCAATTCCATTATTAGCGGGTTTGGCAATTACTCATAGTTTTATTCCACCAACACCAGGACCTGTTGCTGTAGCAGATATATTAGGTGCAAATCTAGGTTGGGTAATTGTTTTTGGATTTTTAACAGGAATTCCTGCAGCAATTATTAGTGGCCCTATGTTGGGTAAATATCTTTCAAAGAAAATCATACTTCCTATCCCAGAAACGGAAGTATCTAATGTAGAAGTACATGATACTCCAAATCCAATTGGAATTATTGGGATTATCATGTTTCCGATAGTGCTGATTGTTTTAAAAACAGTTTTATTAGGAGATTGGTTTGATCATAGTCAATTTCCAAAAACAGTCATTTATACAATTACCTTGTTAGGACATCCTTTTACAGCATTAATCATAGCCAATTTGATAGCCTGGTATTTTTTAGGAATCAAAAGAGGAGTTACAAGAGATGATTTGTTGAAAATTTCAATGAAATCTTTTAAACCTGCAGGAGCTATTATATTGTTAACTGGAGCAGGAGGCGCTTTTAAACAAATATTAGTAGATACTAAAGCAGGAGAACTATTAGCATCGTCACTGCAGAGTTCATATATCCATCCATTGTTATTTGCATTTATTGTTGCTGCACTCATTAGAGTTTTACAAGGTTCTGCCACTACAGCCATGATTGCAGCAGCAGGGATCACCTCTCCAATTATTATGGCAGGTGATTTTAGTAGTTCACAAATCGCACTCTTTGTGATTTCGATAGCTTCTGGAGCAACAATATTATCTCATGTAAATGATAGTGGTTTTTGGTTAGTAGGTCAGTATTTGGGAATGACAGAAAAGCAAACCTTTCGTTCCTGGACCGTAATGACAACACTGATCGCGATTACAGGAGTAGTGATGTCTTTGATATTGTGGTATGTTTTTTAAGAAACAAATCTTGTTATTGAAGTGTTAACTACCTATTGTAATTAGGTATAATCATATGAAAACACATAACTTTAGAGATGTTATTTTAATAATTAAGGACTTATGAAAACATTAAAAGAAATAAGGAACTCATATCAGGAATTAGGAAGAGATCAACAAAAAACAATCCAAGGAGGTAATCAAACGTCTGTGGTAATTTGGTGCAGAATGGCTATTACAGATGAATGTAATCCAGATCATTCAGATTGTTAATACTAGTGAATATACTTCTGAGTTTAATACTATGATCAAACCCGGAAGTATATATTTCACATCTAAATTTCCTTAAAAGATTCCATACGATGAATCGTAGATAGAATGGTTTTAATATTCTCATCTAATTCCTTTTCTCCACGGATTTCTAATAATTCGCATTTTAAAAGATGAAACCAGTCTAAATG
>NZ_WEKL01000017.1 GCF_019295435.1 Aquimarina litoralis | reverse complement strand
GGAACTTACGCAGGTATCTTATACCAGCGGTGCCGTCAGTGTTATTCAGTTAATTGATGCGCAAAACAATTATTTGAATGCGCAATTAGCAAGTACGAATGCGGCCTATAACTTTTTAATCAATAGTTTACAATTAGAGCGTTTTTTAGGATATTATTTTTTAATGAATTCCAAGGAAGATAACCTTGCATTTACACAACGCTTTTTAGAGTTTTTAAATAATAGAAATTAAGCTAACTACTGAAACAAATCATTATGAAAATACTCACCAAACTTTTTTACGTAGTACTCATCTCAGGATTGCTTTTTTCTTGTTCAGAAGAAAATAAAGAAGCTAAAAAATTTGTCAGACCTGTAAAATATGAAAAAGTTGATTTCGTAGGAGGAGAAAAAATCCGAACATTTAGTGGTACCGCGCAAACGGATAAAATAATTGGACTAAGTTTCAGAAGCAATGGTATTATTACTGCTTTTGATATTAAACTTGGTCAAAAAGTGGCAAAAGGACAACTATTAGCTAAATTAGATAACGTTCAGGCACGTTTAAATTATGAAAATGCAGTAGCTTCAAAAAATAGTGCAGAGTCCCAAATGAACACTGCGAAACTAAGTTTAAATCGAACACGTTCATTATTTGAAAAAGGAAGTGCTGCTTTAAGTGATTTTGAAGCAGCCAAAAATTCATTCAAGACTGCCCAAGAGAGTTTTGAATCTTCAAAACGTAGTGTTGCTATTCAGCAAGAACAAATACAGTATGGGTATTTATTTGCTCCTGAAGATGGGGTAATTGCAGCCGTGAATGCAGAGATCGATGAAAATGTAAGTGCTGGTCAGAATATTGCAACTTTGAATGCAGGTAGTGATATGGAAATTTCATTAGGAATTCCAGAAAGTGTTATTAATGGAGTGAAAAGTGGAAATGAAGTTAAAGTATCATTTGCAGCCCTCTCAGGACAAGTGTTTAATGGTAAAGTTTCAGAAGTTTCTCCAGCAGTGAATGCTAACACTGCCACATACCCTGTTATTATAATGATTACAAACCCTACTAATGATATAAAAAGTGGTATGGCTGCTAATGTTACCTTCGACTTTGGAGAGAATAAGTCCAATAGCCAAGTATTAGTTGTGCCAGCCAATGCAGTTGGAGAAGATAGTAATGGACGCTTTGTTTTCTTGATTGAAGGAGAAGCGCAAAGTGCTAAGGTTAAAAAACAAAAAGTAGTTATTGGTGATTTAACAGCCAATGGTTTCGAGATTAAATCCGGATTATCAGCTGGTCAAAAAATAGTTACTGCTGGTTTACAGACGCTTTTAGACGGACAAGAAGTAAAACTTCAATAACCACAAATACCAACCAAATGAATTTAGCACAATTTTCTATAGATAAAAATCGTATTACTTTTATGGTTCTTGCTACCATTATACTGCTAGGTATAGTAATGTATTTTGGGTTATCTAGAGATAGTATGCCACCATATGCGGTTAGAGTTGCTACGGTTGTATCTCAATTTCCCGGAGCAAGTCCAGAGCGTGTAGAGCTTCTAGTTACGGATAAAGTTGAAAAAATAGCTCAGGAACTACCAGAGCTTAAAGAGGTGAACAGTACATCACGAACTGGATTGTCTGTAGTAAGTGTTACGCTAAAAGATGAAGTGAAAGAAGAGAATATGCAAGAGGTTTGGGATCGTTTGCGTAAAAAATTAAATGCACTTCAGGGGCTACCGGATGGTGTGAGCCCAATCTTGAATGATGACGGTATTGGTGATGTATATGGTATTGTTGTTGGTTTGGCCTCTGATGGTTACAGTTATGCTGAATTGAAAACATATGCCGACGATATCAAGGATGATTTAATAAAACTTCCAACTGCTGCTAAGGTGGTTTTGGGAGGAGAACAGGAAGAGCGTGTTTTTGTAGAGTTTGATAATACAACCTTAAAAGAATATAATCTATCAGCTTCAAAACTCCAACAAAGCATTGCTGCCACTAATATTACCAATTCAGGAGGTCAAATTAATTTAGGAGAAGAACGTATTATACTAGAACCTACAGGTAATTTTAATTCTGTAAATGATATCCGTGAGATGTTGATTCAGGTAGGAAACGGTTCTCAACTAGTAAAATTGGGAGATATCACCAAGGTATCCAAAGGATATATTGATCCACCAAATCAAAAAGTAAGAATCAACGGTAAAGATGCCATTTCTATCCACGTTAATCTAAAAGAAAATTCAAACATCATTGCTTTAGGACAAGAGGTCAATACCATTCTTAAAAAATGGCAAAAACAGTTACCCGTTGGTTTGGAATTGAGCAGGATATCTTCCATGGATACCTATATAGATGTCAAGGTAAATGATTTTCTTGTTAACCTAATAGAATCCATAGTGATTGTACTTGTGGTGATGCTAATTTTTCTAGGTGTTCGCACGGGAGTAGTGATTGCAAGCCTTATTCCCATTGTAATGATTGCAACACTTATGGTTATGGGATTAATCGATATGGGATTAAACCAGGTTACGCTTGCTGCATTAATTATGGCTTTGGGAATGCTTGTAGATAATGCTATCGTGGTAGCAGAAACTATTATGGTGAAAATGGAGCAAGGTATTGAACGTAAAAAGGCAGCGGTAGATGCATTTTCAGAATTATGGATGCCTTTACTAATTTCAACCTTAACTACATCGGCAGCTTTTCTGGCATTTTATCTATCTCCAACTACTATGGGAGATATTGTAGGGCCAATTTTTGTAGTAATTTCTATTGCATTATTATCATCCTGGATTATAGCCCTTACCGTCATTACTATGTTTTGCTATTTATTTCTAAAAGTAAAAACCAAAGAAGAGAAAAAACCAAGTCTTATAGATAGAGTTATTAATAAACTTAAAGTGTATTATAAAGATTTGATTTTAATAGCGCTTACAAATAAGTGGAAAGTCATCATTGGTATATTTGTTACTTTCTTTGTCTCTCTCTATGGTTTTACAAAGATTCCCTTTATTTTCTTTCCAGATAGTGATCGTAATTTAATTACAATTGATATAAATCTTCCTCAAGGAAATAAAATTGAGGGTACAACAAAACTGGTAAAAGAAATTGAGCAATACATGATGGATTCCTTGCAGGTAAATGATTCTAGAACAGTAGGTGTTTTAGACTGGTCATCGTATATAGGAGAAGGACCTGAATCCTATGATTTGGGATATTCGCCAGATGAAGCCAATTCTAACTATGCTCATATTTTGGTAAATACATCATCTTTTACTGAGAATAACAATGTGGTAGCCAAGTTAGACAACTATGCATTTAATAACTTTCCTAATGCTGATATTAAAGTAAGTACTCTTGGTGCAGGAGGAGGTGGAACACCCATCGAAATAAAAATCTCCGGAGATGATCCAGATAAACTATCACAAATAGCTTCAACTTTAAAAATAAAATTGTCAAATATTGCAGGTACCAAAAATGTAAAAGATGATTGGGGTCCAAAGAGTAAAAAATTACTTGTTAAAATAGACCAGAACAGAGCACAATCTGCAGGTGTTACTAGTCAGGATATTGCCACTTCTTTAAGAACTGTTTTAGATGGATTTCAAACAGGTGAGTATCGCGAAGATGATAAATCTATTCCGATTTTAATGCGAAGTGATCAAAATCAGCAGTTATCACTAGCTTCCTTAGAGACGCTTAATGTATATTCTCAGGGAACAGGTAAAAGTGTCCCATTACTTCAGTTAGCATCCATAATACCGCAATGGCAATATGCCAAAATTAAGCGACTGGATTTAAGAAGAACTATCAATATCACATCAGAATTAAGAGAAGATGGTAATGCTTCTTTTATTACTTCAGAAATCACTCCTTGGTTAGATGAACAGGAAAAAAAATGGCCACAAGGTTACAAATACGAATTTGGTGGCGATGCGAAACAAACAGCTGAAAGTATGGGTTCTGTAATAGGTTATTTGCCAGTCTCAGGCTTTATTATAGTACTATTATTAGTGATTCAGTTTAATTCTTTTAGAAAAATGACCATGGTAGTACTTACAATTCCTTTAGGAGTAATAGGAGTAGTTATTGGTTTATTGGTTTTTGGAGAAGCTTTTGGTTTCATGCCTTTCTTAGGGTTAATATCGCTTGCAGGAATCATCATTAATAATGCAATAGTATTAATAGATCGAATGGAAATTGAGCAAAAAGATTTAGGAAGAACAGAACAAGATGCAGTTATTGCAGCTTGCTTACAACGTTTTAGACCCATTTTACTTGCTACCTTCACTACCGTATTAGGTTTAATACCTTTATACATTTCTGGAGGCGAAATGTGGGAAGGAATGGCTATTGGTATTATGGTAGGTTTATTATTTGGAACTGTTATTACACTACTTTTTATTCCCTCGCTTTATAGTGCATTATTTAAGGTGAATTATAAGGAATATGAGTTTGATGATGCCTTATTGGATGCTTAACTAACCAATGGATCAATATTTAGTATAGAATCTATGATTCCTAAAAATTTATACAAACATCGGTTTGAAATTTTTCTAACTACCCAGCTTGCTATTTTGTTTGGTTCCTTGTTCTTTCCAGCAGAATTCTTTGAGTATCGTTTATTACCATTATTATACTTAGCTAGCATTATTTCAGGTGTTTTACTGATATCAAAAAAAAGAAAAGTGATGTGGTTCTTTATAGGACTATTTGTTGTTGCAGCAATTGTATTTGGTTTTGATATGATATCACGGTCTCAAAACACAGAAAATCTTCTAATACGACTTTCTATATATTTTGTTTTTCATATTATAGTCACTTGGAATATTATACTACAGGTTTGGAAAGCCAAGCGTGTAAACAAGAATGTAATCATTGGGTTAATGAGTGGCTATATATCTTTGGGTTTTCTTGCTTTTTTCTTGTTTATGACAATAGAAATCACCAATCCTGGAGCATTTACAGGAGTATTATTAGAAACTGAAAATATGGCACTTCGTGCTGATGGTTTATTGTATTACGCATATATTACATTATTAACTATAGGTTATGGCGAAATAGTTCCTGCAATTCCTATTGCGCAGAAAGCAGCAATATTAGTGGGATTAGTTGGTCAATTTTATATGGTTATTATAACTGCTGTAGTCGTTGAAAAATATATAAAACATTCTTCAAGTCATTAATATGAAATTGTGTTGTTTTTAGAAAATCACACCAAATTTAACGTTGAAAAAAGGCTAAGGTTGCTTCTTTTTATTTTTTATGTTTTTGCGCCATAAATACTGCGGTTTTTACGCAATAAAATATCGGAAATTTTCACTCAATTTGTAAAAGCGTTTTCATTCTATTTATATACTCAAAGGCCTATACTATAAAATTACAATTTACACTAATACACCTTTTGCATTCTTAATAAACAGGTAGTTTTACTTATTTATAAGCCGAGATTATATAGCTAGCTTTGATTTACAGTGGACTGAGAGCATTTTTTTTTAAAATGTTTGGCAACCCTAGATGATCACACAAATCATAAATGAATATAAAAAAGGCTTTTATATTAGTATTTTTTTTTCTCTTTTTTCAAAGTTACTCTCATGCAAAAAGTGTTTCTTTGACTAAGGAATATTCCCTTTATCAAGATACTACCAAAGTTCTGAAAAAAGTGGAGGGAAAATTAAGCTTTATTAAAAAGCTTTTTCATCACAGTGATTCCGCCAAATTAGCCAGAAAATTTATTCATCAGCATCATAAAGAATTAAAGGAGAAACAATCTCCTACGTTTGTAACAGATACGGATACCGTAAAACTTAAGGATATTGTTTTTAAAACCAAGAAGAACTTCAAATTAGGATACGAAGTTTTTGGTTGGTATCCCTATTGGGAGAAAGATTATTATAAATATCTTAATTACAATTTACTATCTACCATAGCCTATTTTTCTTACGAAGTAGATCCAAAAACAGGAAACGCTATTACCACACATGATTGGGATACAACGCCAATAGTAGATTCTATAAAAGCATATCCCGATAAGAAAATATTACTGACGGTTAGTAATTTTGGAGAAAAGAATAATAGAAGATTCCTGAAAAATACCAAAGCGGTAAATCAATTAATAGAAAATTTAATTCAGCTTTTAGAAAAGAGAAAAGGCAATGGTGTTTGCATTGATTTTGAAGGCGTAGCGAAAAAGCAGAAAGAAGAATATACTAGTTTTTTACTCACCTTATCAAACAAGCTTAAGAAAGCCAATAAAGATTATTTAGTGTATATCACTTTGCCAAGTGTTAATTGGAGTGAAGCATTAGATTTTAATTCTATCAATCAAACTGTAGACAAGTTTGTGATTATGGGATATGACTATTATGGAAAAACAAGCTCAGTAGCAGGTCCTGTATCTCCTCTAAACAGTGAAAAAACTTGGGAACCTTATAACTTAACTACTTCTGTAGATTATTATTTAGAGAATAAGATACCAAACACGAAACTTTTATTGGCATTACCCACTTATGGAAGCCTGTGGGAAACCAAAACCCAAAGTTTACAATCTAAAGTTAAAGATTATATAGGTAGTAGAACTTTTAGTTATATCAAGAAGAATATTGAGGGTAATGAACAAATTTATATAGAACCTATAAGTAAAAGTGCTTATAGTTCCTTTAGTATTAAAGGAGATAAAAACCAGTTTAGACAATGTTGGTTCGAAAATGACTCCAGTTTTGTGTACAAAACAAAACTGATTAAAGATAAAAAACTAGCAGGTCTTGGGATATGGGCTCTTGGATATGATAAAGGATATGATGACATATGGAATGTAATCAGTTCTGAAATGGCAATAGAACCTGAAAAATCTAGTGAAGAAGAAGAAAAAGATTCAGTGAGTAATGCAGGTTCTATTTTTTCGAAAATTGTAAATACATTAGGATTAAAAGATCCTAAGAGTAAAATCAATACGGTAGAAGAGAAACTTGTATCCATAACAGATTACAAGAACGTATTGTTATACACCATGTCATTTGTGTTGTTTTTTGCCTGTGTAGGGTTTCTTTGGGCTATGTTCTCTCCAAATACAAGAGCCGGTTTTTTTAATAACACTTCACTAAAAGGATATTACATCGGATTGATGTTGTTGTTAGCAGTTGTCATTTTTAGGATACTCGATGCTATTGATGATTTTATTGTCATGTTGATCATAGGTTTTCTTTTAGGGGTTTTGGCATTTTACATCGCCAATGGAATTGTAGAACGTAAGAAAAAAGAATTACCATGAGCAGTAGTGTAATTGCAGCAGATGAAAAGAAGCTAAAAGCCGAAGAAGGGAAACTGAAGAAGGTGTTTTCAATGATCAAGAAAATGTTTTCTAAAGAACTATTGTGGTTACTTTTTATCACGCTAACCTCAATTCCCATTGCGTTGATAATTTCGTATGTAATGTATCGATATGGATCAGAAGAGATGCTAGATATATTTGAAACATTAGCTGGAGATGAACCAACATTTATGGTCATATATATAATGTGTGCCGTTGGAATTTATTTTTCGAGAATAGTGGCAAATGCTATTAAGGTTCAATTAAAGAATATTAAAAAAGAGTAGATGTTAGATAAAGCTTTATTATTTATAACAGATTATCTGAATCAAAACCTTAAGTTGACTTTTGGTCTAAACGAAGATGTTGTGGTATTATCCAGTCTCGTAAATTTAGATGGTAGTGTTACTAAGAATATTGAAAATAAAGTAATTCTTTCTATTATCAATTTAGAGCACGAAAAGACTGTCAAAAATATGGGAGGATATATTCCCGATTCGCGAGGTTCTTTTAGTAAAGTCGATCCTCCTGTATACATCAACGTGTTTTTATTGGTATCTGCAAATTACAATTCTGAAAATTATATAGAGTCCTTAAAGATGCTTTCAGCCGTGATTGGAATTTTTCAATCCCCCATCATTTTTACAAGAGAAACACATCCAGATTTGGATGTATCATTAGGGAGATTGTCTTTTGAAATCTTTAATACCCCAATTCAGGAATTGAGCCATATATGGAGTGGTATAGGTGCTAAATATGTCCCCTCCATGATTTATAAAGTAAGAATGATAGCATTCCAGAAAGAAAGAGTGAAAGAAGAAGTTTCTGGAGTAAGTGGTTTGGATGCAAACATTAAAAAAAATTAATCATTTAATATGAGTGTACAACTTCAACAATGGTTTAGTTTGGAAATTATGCATGAGTATTTTCATGAGCAGAAATGTACTGTTTTTGCACTCGTTCCTTTTTTCAGAACTAAACAGTTGATGAAGAATTATGGAATACATCTTCGGCAAATAGAGAATACCTATACTGGATATGTAGGTGTTAAGAATACGAACAAAATATGGGAAGAATTAAGTGCAGATGAGGACCTATATTTTCAGATGATTTGTATAGATACTAATTTTAATAACTATACAAATACATCATCTACTTTAAAGGAAGATACATTGCTGTATATCTCCAATTTTGAGGTTGCTAATCGATTACATGCTGAAGAATCTATAAATCCAGAAAAATATCTTCCCGTACAACCATTGAGATTTAATGTTTCCGTTTCTGTTGATCGACAGGTTACTGTGGATATTAAGGATAGTAAAGGGAATAAAATATATTCAAAAAATTCCATAATTGGTCAATCTAATGTATACATAGATATAGAAGTTTTTGGAAGCGGAATGTATCAAATTTGGGTAGAGAACCAATTGTTGAGTACTTTTTTAGGGATCTCAGAAAGAATTGATGATAACTGCTATGGTATATTTCATATACGAATGAAAACCATTCTTGAATCCCTAAAAGAAAATACCATTCCTGCGATGCAGGTGAATTTCAGATCTAGAGAAACTTTTTGGCAATACTTGGTAGTAATACCAAAGGACAGAAAAATAATGATTCGAGAACTAGCCATAGAAGGGGTCGATCAAACTTCTTATATGGGACCAGAAGAAAAGGAGATTGTAGGTGGCGAAAAATCAAAAGTATTCACTTCTCCTAAAACCATTAAACTACAACAAAAGATAAGGGATCACCCTCTTCTGAAAATGAAGTATAGTAACAGTTTTTCCGATACAATTTTGGAATTAGATATGAAAATGCCTTTACCAAATGTATCAAAGATTGTTTCAACAAAAGAAAACAATGAGAATATCTACTATTCTCCCACAATAATTTATGTATAACTCTTAAAGTCAATAAGAATGGCAGTAACAGCAATGAAAACACCAGGGGTTTATATCCAGGAATTGGATGCCTTTGGAAATGCGGTTGTTCCCGTACCCACAGCGATTCCAGCTTTTATCGGATTTACGGCACAAACCAATTATAATGGTAAAGATTTAGTCAATAAGGCGGTTAAAATAACTTCATTAGCAGAGTTTAATGCGGTTTTTGGAAGTAAACCTCCACAAATTCAATTCAGTGTTTCAGCAATTGCTGAGACTCCATCAAAACCCGCTGCTGATGCTAAAGCAGACCCAAAAGCAGATCCAAAAAAGAAATCAGCAGATACTGGAACTGCAGCGCCTGCAGCAGCACCTGCATCCACACCTGATTTCCTTATGGGAAGCAATGGATATGCATTAAACACAACTACAGTAAACTATAGATTATATAGTGCCGTACGTTTTTTCTATGAAAATGGAGGAGGAACATGTTATATTGTTTCTACTGGGGGATATGATTATTCACTTACCGGATTAGCTTCTACCAAACCTTTTGAAGATGCATTACAGGTATTATCTAAGGAAACAGAGCCAACAATGATCGTTATTCCAGATGCGGTAGAATTAAAAGATACTACAGAAACAGATCTTGCAAAAAAATATGCATTGTGCTATACATTACAAGGAGAACTGATCAATCACTGTGGTGAATTAGCGAGTCGAGTAGCGATATTAGATATTCCAGGTGGATATAGCGAACCTTTAGTAGGAACTACCAGTGTCGAAGGTTTTAGAAATGCCGTAGAACCTACCATAGCAAAATTCAACAGTTATGCAGCGGCTTATTATCCTTGGTTACATACTACAGTAAATCAATTAACGGATATATCTTATAAAAATATAGCAGCAGCTAGTTATAATGTAGTAAAAACAATGCTACAGGCGGAGTTTCCTGCTATTACTGACCCGAAAACAAAAGCATCAACACCTAATCCTATTAACAAATATATTAATGCTTTGTTTGCAGCAAAACCCGCTGCAGATGGTATTACTCAGGATAAAGCAGATGGAGTATTAAAAAACTTAAGTGCTTCTTATAAGTTGTTGTTAAAGCACATGCTAGAGAAATTAAACTTAATGCCGCCAAGTGCAGCGATCGCGGGGATATATACGACTGTTGATAATAATGAAGGTGTGTGGATTGCTCCTGCAAATGTTGGTGTTCAAGGTGTAATCGCTCCAGCAGTAAAAGTAGATCATCAAGCTCAAGAAGATCTGAATATGCCATTAGATGGTAAATCCGTTTGTGCAATTCGAGCTTTTCCTGGTAAAGGAGTGTTGGTTTGGGGAGCAAGAACCTTAGATGGTAATTCTAATGATTGGCGCTATATCAACGTAAGAAGAACGTTAATTTATATAGAGCAATCCGTAAAAGAAGCAGCAAGTGCTTATGTATTTGCTCCCAATGATGCAGTAACATGGGTGGCAGTAAAAAGTATGATTAGCAATTTCTTGACAGGATTATGGAATCAAGGAGGTTTAGTAGGACCGAAACCTGCAGACGCATTTTCTGTATCTGTTGGATTAGGAAGTACCATGACTGGAGATGATATTCTTAATGGAAGAATGATTGTAGCTGTAAAAGTAGCAGTTTCACATCCTGCAGAATTCATCGAGATTACCTTCCAACAGGAAATGCAAAAAGGATAAATAATCTCGAAACAAGTACATCCCGATGATCGGGGAATTTAATTAATAAAATTAACTCTTAAAATATACAATTATGGCAGATGATGGATCAGCACAAGGTGCAATTTGGCCGTTAACTAAATTTTATTTCACAGTAAATTTAGGTTCACAAGACAGTACGGCCTCTTTTCAGGAAGTTTCAGGATTAGAAACAGAAACACAAGTCGTAGAATACAGACACGGAGATAGTAAAACATTCAGTACGATCAAAATGCCAGGTATCGCCAAAGCAGGTAATGTTACCTTAAAAAAGGGAGTTTTTGTGAAAGACAACAATTTCTGGAAATGGTATGATGCTATAAAAATRAACACTATCAAAAGAGAAACTGTTGTAATTCAGTTATTAGACCAAACAGGTGCGCCAACAATGACATGGACACTCACAAATGCTTGGCCTACAAAAATTACAGCAACAGATCTTAAGTCTGATGCTAGCGAAGTAGCTGTAGAAACTCTGGAATTAGCACATGAAGGATTAACGATTGCTAATGGATAATTATGAGTGATTATCCAATTACTGGTTTTTATTTCAGACTCACATTTCCCCTAGAATTTGGAGTATTAGACACCTCTTTTAAAGAAGTGTCTGGTATGAGTATGGAAATGGGAGTCGAAGAAATTGCTGAAGGTGGAGAAAACCGTTTTAAACATAGGGTTCCCACTGGAGCAAAATATCAAAACCTGGTACTTAAACGTGGATTAACCACCAGCGTTTCAGCATTATCATTATGGTGTGAAGCAATACTAGCTGGTGGTTTGTCTACTACTATTATCAAACAAACAGTAATCGTAAGTCTTATGAATGAAAATTCAATACCCGTTAAGAATTGGAGTTTTGTAAATGCATGGCCCGTAAAATGGGAATTTTCGCCATTAAACTCTATGAATAATGAGATTGTAATTGAAACACTGGAACTTACATACGATTATTCTTTAGTTATATAATATGCCAATAGAAATTAGAGAATTAGTCATTAAAGTCAAAGTTGAAGAAAGCACTAAAAAACCTTCTGATAACTTAGATATGAACGAGATCCGTAAATCGATTACCTCGATTTGTAAAAAAGAAATTAAAAAGCAATTAGAAAAAAATAAGGAGCGATAGATGTCAAAGGATTTAATGGAAATAATTGCGTATTCTGATAACGAATATTCTGGATCAGGAATTTCTACTTGTACAGTCCAGATAAATCCTGCGTCCTATACTCATGAGCATAGTATTTCATACAACAATACAGTATCACAAGGAGCGCCAGGCACCACTCTAAAATTTAAAGGAACAGCTCCCGAAAAGATATCATTTGATATTTATTTTGATGCTACTGGTGCAGTAAGTACCGAAAATATATTGGACTCTCAGGTACCTGTTGATGATCAAATTCAGACTTTTAAAGATGTTTGTTTTACATATAATGGGGATATTCACGAGCCTAACTATCTAATTGTTTCTTGGGGTACTTTGGTTTTTAAGTGCAAGCTTACTTCTTTAAGTATATCGTATACCTTTTTCCAGAGTGATGGCACGCCACTTAGAGCAAAACTAAGCGTGTCTTTTGAAGAAGCTGTAGATGCCGAACTTATTTCAAAAGAAGCCGGTAATCAATCCCCCGATTTAACACACTTGATAGAGGTAAAAGATGGAGATACATTACCGCTTATTTGTTTTAGAATATACGGTGATAGTAGCTATTATCTTGATGTAGCAAGGTATAATAACATTCTTAATTTTCGAGATATTAGGCCAGGAACAAAAATATACTTACCACCAATTAAATAAATACCCCTATGGCTAGTTCACCAATAGTAGAAGGAAATCATTTGGTAACCTTTACCATTACTTCAGGAGGATCGGATATCCCTGATACATATCAAGTATTAGATATTAAAACAACCCAAGAAGTTAATAAAATTGCGGAAGCTGAGATCACAATTCTGGATGGAAACACTGCTACCCAAGATTTTGAAATAACCAGTGCAGATACTTTTGCTCCAGGTGCCGAAATTGAAATTAGTCTAGGTTATGAATCTACAAACACCAGTGTTTTTAAAGGAATTGTAACAAAACAAAGTATAAAAGTCGATAGTGCAGGTTCACAATTGTTGGTTACCTGTAAAGATGCGGCAATTGCATCCACTGTAGGTCGAAAAAATGCAGTGTTTTTAGATAGTGCTGATAGCGATATTATAGAACAAATTGCAGGAAATTATAGTTTTAGCAACGCTATAACAGCATCTACTGCAACGCATGAAGAAGTAGTACAGTTTTATGCAACTGATTGGGATTTTATAGTTAGCAGAGCTGAAGTAAACGGAATGATTGTATACACGGATAGTGGAACGCTAACCGTAGATACTCCTGAAGTGAGTAGTGATCCCGAATTAAGTCTACAATTTGGATATGATATTATAGAATTAGACGCTCAGATTGATGCTACAAGTCAATATTCCTCGGTTGAAGGAAATTCGTGGGATATGGACAATCAAGCATTGACAAATGTTACTGCAAGTGAGCCTACAGTTAATGAACAAGGAAATCTTTCTGGATCAACTTTAGGAGATGTTTTATCCGCAACGAATGTTTTGAATACATCAGTACCAATTACCTCAGATTCAGTGCAAGCTTGGGCAGATGCAGCTTTATTGAAATCCAGATTATCGAGATTTAGCGGTACGATTGTATTTCAAGGTTCTGCCTTGGCAAAAGTGAATAGCCTTATTCAATTACAAGGTCTTGGAGATCGTTTTAATGGAAATGCCTATATCTCTGGAGTAACACATACTGTAGAAGATGGGCAATGGCATACCGAAGTTAAAATAGGATTATCGGTGGATTGGTTTACTCAAAAAAATAGAACAACAGCTCCTGAAGCGTCGGGTCTATTGCAAGGAGTTAGAGGATTGCAAACAGGTGTTGTAAAACAAATTTACGAGGATGAAGGAGGAGAATATAGAGTCGAAGTTCAAATCCCATTATTGGATGATGAAACAGCTACAGCTTGGGCAAGAATGTCTACATTTTATGCAAGTAATGGAATCGGGGCTTTCTTTTATCCAGAAGTTGGAGATGAAGTAATTCTCGGTTTTATGAATGATGATCCTCGATTTCCAATCATTCTAGGAAGTGTATATAGCACTGCGCTACCTCCTCCTGTAGATATCGCAGATGCCAATAATTATATCAAAATGTTGATGACAAAGAGCCAACTTCAAATACAATTTGATGATGAAAATATTGTCATGACTATGGTCACCCCAAATAATAATACCATAGTAATCAGTGATAAAGATGAGGGAATTACCATTACAGATCAAAATAGCAATCAGATCCAGATGAATGGAGATGGAATCACTATAGAAAGCCAATCAAGTATGACCATAAAAGCTGCGGACGATCTTACCATACAAGGATCATCTATAACCATAAGTGCGGATAATGATGTTTCCGTTAGTGGAGGGTCTATTTCTATTTCAGCGGATCAATCAGTTTCTATGAGTGGTAATAGTGGATGTGATATCAGTAGTAGTGCAGAAACGAATATTAGTGGTTCTATGGTGAATCTTAATTAATTACTAATCGTTAAAAAGATGAAACGAACATTAAGAAATTTAAAAATTACTTCAAAAAAGAGTTGTTTAAATTTCTTAATGAGAGAACGAAGTGGTAACACACGTTCTCAATTTTATAATTAATTTATTAAACAATTACTAAAATTTAAACGTGTGAAATACAAAACATCATTTTTAGGAACAGGATGGAGTTTCCCGCCTACATTTCATAAAGAAAAAGAGTTAGGCGTGGATATGGTGTCTTATGAAAAAGATATTGAACAATCGCTACACATTTTATTGAATACAACTATTGGCGAAAGAATAATGCTTCCTAAATACGGAACCGATATTTATAGTTATTTGTTTGAATCAATTTCTAATTCTAGAGTTCATTTAATCAAAGAAATGCTAAGAACTGCAATTATCAAATTTGAACCTAGAATCAAACTTATCAAGATCAATCTTGATGAGTCTGATTATTTAGATGGAATTATAAAAATAAACTTGGATTATATGATTCCATTGACCAATACCCGATTTAACATGGTGTTCCCCTATTATAAAATCGAAGGGACGGATATACCTGCATTGTATAAAAAGAAGTCGCCAAATCCAGAAGATTTAGCAAAATCAATTGATGACCATTACTAATTCGTAGAACCATTTAATAAGTATTAAAAATTAATGATCGAAAGACGAAAGGGAACTCTACAACATCAGAGAAAAAATGAACAACTGATTCATCAGAATTTTAAGATAGATGACCGGTCATTCGAAGACCTGTTAGGGTATCTTACGTCCTATTTAGAACATATAAATTATTATGATGTAGAGAATCAAATAGATGGTAATTGGAAAGCATTGGTAGAAACAGACCCTGTCATTTACATGGTAACGATGATTCAAGAACCTGTAAATAACCTGAGGGTTCAGGAGAACGATACCAAAACAATACAACTTATCTTTAAATGGTATGCTAAGATCGAACAATGGAAAAGTGACCTGATTGATTTCAATGAGGAAAGGTTGGCCAATAAAATAGGGAATATACTAACAGATGTATTGGATTATCAAAAAAGAGATGCATCTGAATATCAAAAAAATATAGAAGAAGAACATCCGGAACCGGAGTCTTTTTCAGAAGCCGTTGCTTTGTATTCAAAGCCACCACCACCTAAAAAAAAACATATTGACCTTGCTGAAATTGTGGAAACATTCAAAAAAACTGTTTTTCATATTCAAAATTTCACTAAGAAATATTTACGCAAATCGATTTTCAAACGAGATAATCACTTGCCGAATAATGCAATGTATATCACGTTTGTTATCTTATATAGAAAGTTACAAAGTGGTCTAAATGGACTTTCTAAACGACACCTTGATTTTTACTATAAAGAGATCCTTCGGCAAACAGTTAGCAAAGCAATTCCTACGAAGACTATCGTTTGTTTTGAGATTGCTCCACAGACAAACACAATTTTAATCCCAGAAGGAACAAAGTTATCTGCAGGTAAATTATTCGGAAGTAAAAAAGAAGTACTTTTTGAAACCGATAAAACATTGTTGTTGGATCCAATCAAAATACGCTCTTTAGAAACACTTTTCTTCAACAAAAGTTCATTTATAAAATCAGGCACAAATGCGCCAATGATATCAGGAGTGATCAAAAACCAATTGATTAACCAAGGCAAAAAGAATATCGCAGCAGATAGTTGGGCTTTATTTGGAGGTGATCAAGATACCTTGATCAATTCAGAAATAGCATCCAAAACAATAACGGATATAGGATTTATGATTGGCTCTCCTGTACTGTTTTTAGAAGAAGGACATAGAGAAATTACGCTCACTTGTACCATGGAAAAAAATTCTGCGGAAACCATTTTCTGGAAGTTGTTAGATCAAATGGTAATGCATGAAGGTTTGCCAATAGATATCATTTTTAATAGAATTTTTGAAGCAGCATTTACCATTTCGTATACTTCTGTAAAAGGTTGGGAACAAGTTTCTTTATACGACGCTTCATATGAAAGAGCTACAAATTCTTTTCATTTACATTTTACATTACGGAATACTGCTCCTCCAATCACCGTATTACCATCAGAAAAAGAATACTCCATTTGGCCAATGCTAAAGATTGAGTTAGATGAGTATGCTCCCGTATATGCATATTCATTTTTTAAAAGTGTAGTATTAGAAGATGTCCGGATTGAAGTTGAGGTTAGTGAGATTAAAAATCTTTCGATTTACAATAATATAGGTAAGATGCCTTTGACCAAATCATTTGATATCTTCGGTCCACTTCCTGCTCAAGGAGGATATGTAATGATTGGAAAAAGTGAACTTTTTAAAAAAGAACTCTCCCAATTAGATATTCATATAGATTGGGAAAATGTGCCTCAAGATTATGGCGGTTTTGAGACCTATTATAAAGAATATGAGGAAGCGTTTGCCGATGATTCTTTCGAAGTAACAATACAAGCATTATCCAATGGCTATTGGTTTCCTAGAGAAGGAGAAGTAGCGCAAAAAGAAAAACTATTTAAAACCGAAGATTGTAGAACTCCCGAAGGATATGCAAGCACGATGTTAGCTTCTTCTAGAACCTTCTCCTTAGAAAACCTCGGACCTTTTGAGTTTTCAAGAGATTATCGTCTTCAGAGTCCTTTGAAATATACGGTACACTCTCAAAGTGGGTTTATTAAACTAACCTTATCATCACCGAATTATGCTTTTGGGCAAGAATTGTATCAGAAAAACTATACCAGAATTGCATCATATAATGCCATTAATCAAACAATGCTTCCTTTGCCAAACAAACCATTTGTACCTAAGGTAAAAGGAATATCCTTAGATTATAAGGCAAAGGATATTATCTATTTTAATAATTCATTTTCTGATAATGATAATGCTGAAGCAGTAGCAGGAGACTTTTTGCATATTACTCCTTTTGGTGTCCAAAAAGTAGTGAGTGATAGCAAAGTATATAAGAATACGTTATTTGTCGATTATAAGAATGAAGGGTACTTCTATATTGGATTAACAGGATTGAGTAGAGGAGAAAGTTTTTCCATGTTTTTTGATTTACAAAACCAAACTTCAGCTTCCATTTCTGAACACAATAACATTTTATTTCAATTTGAAGAAACTGGAAACTGGGTAACACTTGCTAAAAAGTATATTATATCGGATAGTACAAATCAATTGACAAAATCAGGAATCATTGAATTGAGAATGCCTGGACATTTGGATATTCATAAAGATAGTATGTTCACGATCCGTTGTGTAGCTAGAAGTAATGCGTATAGATATCCTAAATTAAATGGAATATATATCAATGCAGTAACTGCAACTTGCATGACCGAAAGTTTGGACATTGCTGGAAAGCAAATCCCAGCCTTTTCAATAGGAAAAACCACTACTAAAATAACAGGTCTAAAGCAAATTCTTCAGCCAGCACCATCTTTTGGAGGAAAGCTGCCTGGAACAGAAGATATGTTATATTCTGAAGTAAGCGAAAGAATACGGCATAAAGATAGAGCAGTGACACTTTGGGATTACGAACGATTAACGCTCCAATATTTCCATGAGGTAATTGCAGTAAAGTGCACTAATTTAGATGACAACTTTAGACCAAAAGCAGGTTGTGTAAGATTGATTGTGCTAAGCTCTAAGTGGCAAAAAGAAAATCATCATTATTTTAATGGGAATGAATTATTTCAAATAGCACAATCATTACAAAGAAAGTCCAATTCTTTTATAAAAATTACTGTACAAAATCCTGAAGTAGAATGGTTACTAGTTAATTGTAGTGTCTCATTTTATGAGGATGATAACGGAGGATATTATATTCATCAGCTCAATGAAACGATTAGTGATTATCTCTGTCCATTGCCAACTCAAAACAGTAATATCGAGGGAATCGGAGATGCTGTGGAGCCAAGAATGTTAGTAAGTTACATTGAAAACTTACCATATATACAAGAGGTTGAATATCTAAATATAGAGCATATTATCAAAAAAGATATGAATGATTTTACCTTAAAAGTATATGAGCCAGGAGAAATTATTCGCCCTACAAAACCTTCTTCAATTTTAGCTCCTGTAGCGAAACATCATATCAATTCTAATGTGGATATCGAAGAAAGTGATCCAGAACCATCAGATAGAGAACAATTAAACTTACAGGTCGGAATTGATTATATCATCGAAGGAGATGATTCTGAAAAGAAGGAAATTTCACAGAAAGACAAACCAGCGGAAAAGATAGAAGTGCCTAAAGACAATACGGACAAAAAACCTCTTGAGAAAGATATAGATACGGTATTGACATTTAAGATATGAATACTATCGAAATAGTACTGAAAAAGATTTAAAGAAGTTAAAATAAGATTGAAGTGAAACAAACCATAACAAAAATTTTGATACACAGCAAAATGATTAATGGTGAATTCCATGTGACCTCTAAAAGAATAGTATAAACACATGAAAATAAAATTATTAAACAGAAAAAGCCTGAAGGCACTATTTAGTGCTGGCGCTAGACCTAAAGAAAGTAATTTCGCCAGTCTTATTGATTCTATGATCAATAAGATTGATGATGGGATTTCTAAAAGTGTTGATGATGGACTCATATTAGCTCCCCAAGGAAAAGAATCTGACAGTGTTATTAGTTTTTATGAAAATGTTGAAGACGAGTTAGCGCAATGGAGTATAGAATTAAATCAGGAAGGAGACAAAGGATTGTCATTTGTGACTCCAGTAACAGAAAAAGAAGCTACAAACGCGCTCCATTTTAAGAAAACAGGAGCAATTGGTGTACAAACTACAGAACCAAGAACCACTTTTGAAGTAAATGGAACTTTAGGTATGAAATCCCGAATAGGAACTCATATTATCGATAGCGTTCCTGCAGATGGAGAATGGCATRATATTATTAAAGGCCTAGACGGTTGTGTAGCTTTTGAAATTGTTGCCCAAGTGGGTAAAGAAAAGGCAGGGAAATATGCTCTGCTACATGCTATAGCGATGAGTACTTTTGGCAGATCGAAGCATAAAATTCGAAAGACGCAAGCACATTATGGTTGGTTCTGGAATAAAATTGCCATTCGTTTTACAGGAAGCACGTATAACTATAAACTCCAACTCAAAACAAGATCCAATTACGGAACTGGAAACAAAATTAAGTTCCATGTTTCCAAATTATGGGATACATCAATGTTAGAGCTTTTTGATTAAGAAATTAGATTTCTAAATAGTGAATAAGAAAGGATATATAGATAAAAAGAAAAAGGGAACAGGTGTATATGAAGATTTACATCTCGAAGGATTAGAAATTCTTCAAAAACTCAGCGGATCTATATGGACAGATTATAATGAACATGATCCTGGTGTTACTATCTTAGAAAATGTATCCTATGCACTGACGGAATTATTGCATAAAACAGAGTTTCCTATACAAGATCTTTTACTTCAAAAAGAGGATCAGGAACTACAATCTGGTGATAATGGATTATTTGTAGCATCGGATATTTTAACCACAGATCCTATTACGTTTAATGATTACCGAAAATTATGGATAGATCAAATTGAGAACGTAAAAAATATATGGATACATCCCGTGAATGATGAACTTTCAGGAGGTAATTCATTAAAAGGTCTGCTTTATGTATATGTTGAAAAATACACATATCAACAGGACTCATTAGAAGAGCTAGAGGAAAATCAGAGGATCATCAAAGAAGTAACAGCATTGTATCACCAACATCGTAATCTTTGTGAAAGTCTTTATAAGGTTGAGGTATATGAACCGCTGTTTTTGCAAATGGAGTTGCAAGTATCGCTCACAGAAGATATAGACGGAGAAGAAATATTAGCTACGATACTAAATGAGGTCAATGATTACCTTACTCCAGAAGTTAACTACTATCCTTTATGGCAGCTTCAGGAAAAGGGAATGGATGTAAATGAAATATTTAATGGCCCAAGATTGGCGAATGGATTCATATTGGATGAGGATTTGAAAGATCCGTTGGATGAGATCTTGATATCTGACATTATTAAAATTATCTCAAAAATTGAAGGAATTCAGGGAATCCAAGATTTTAAATTGGTGTATGAGGATAAAAATAAGAATAAGAAAATCCCAATAAAAAATCGATTTAAGGTACCTGCAAATACAGCTCCTGTAGTTTTGTTTCCTAAAGAGAATGACAAACTAACTTTTGAAAACGCTGGAGTATATTTTAAACCGGATCTGGATGAGACAAAAAAACAACTTTCATTTATAGAAGCGTTAGATTTTGGGAGTTTTAAAGCAGCCTCTAATTCATTAAATGATCTTCCAATTCCCAAGGGAGCGTATCAAAAAATAGATGAGTATTATCCCATCAGAAAACAATTCCCATTACTATATGGAATCGGAGATATGGGGATTAGTAATGGGGCAACACCATTGCGAAAAGCTCAGGTAAAACAATTGCAATCCTATTTGATGCCTTTGGATCAATTGATGATGAATTTTTTGAGTCAATTAAGGAATATAGCTACACTCTATGATGTGCATAGTGAAGCGGGAGCATCTTATTTCACTAAAGAATTACCAGATGTAGTGGAGCTTTGGGATTTGATCAGCCCTCAAAATTCGACCGATGAAAATATGGATGCAAAGTCATATTGGAGATCCTTTCTGGAAAAAATAACTACAAATTTTGATATGAATGCTATTGATAGGTATGATCAAATTGCAGATGCTTTGCTAGCTAGATATAGCGAAGAATTTAAAACATATTCTTTACGGAAAATTAATAGTAATAGCTATGGAGAAGCATTGACTTCAGCAAATTTCGAGAAAAAAGCACTTGCTTTAAAAAGAAACTTCATCGCTTCTTATGATCAAATAGGATATACCAGAGCCAGATCATTCAATTACTTAGAGCTATCAGAAAACAAATTTGATCCAACTAAAGAGCAATTTATTCCTGGACTGTTTCGAAAAATTGCCATGCTTACCGGAATTGGTAAGTACCAAATTCGTTCTTTAACCAAAGTGATTAAGGATTTTGAAATTGGGATTCATCCTAAAGAAATAGAAATAACCGTTATTCTAAAAGAAATCGATATT
This sequence comes from Aquimarina litoralis, assembly GCF_019295435.1. Classification (GTDB taxonomy): domain Bacteria; phylum Bacteroidota; class Bacteroidia; order Flavobacteriales; family Flavobacteriaceae; genus Aquimarina; species Aquimarina litoralis_A. The sequence continues at coordinate 78,471 of NZ_WEKL01000017.1, read as the reverse complement.
CATACACCTTTCGAAGATATTACTATCGAAATTGTTGAAGATGTTGAAATTAAAGAAGTTCATGAAGACTTGCATAAAGTGATGCATTTTGTAGGAAGTGAACGAAGTATTCTTCTTGAAGTTTTAAAGAAGGGAGTTTTGCATCAGAATTATTCAATAAAAAAAGATAAGAAGTATGAAAATAAGTACTATGTTTTTTATCATAGAACTACAGAAAAATCTAACATAGCTCATATTTCCGATTCCAAAAGTGATGCAGAGAACGCAATAAAAAAAACTATAGAATATTTAGTAGCAATAAACACTAAAAGTGAAGGTTTTTTTGCTGTAGAACATCTATTACTGTTACCGCCATATCATGAAGATCACTTTGGTTTTATGGCAGATCTGACTTCATTAATAGAGGGAATTTCGTTAAGAATTCAACATATAAAACTAACTTCTTGTTATCATCGAAACCAAACAATTACCAAACTAGTGGATGGTATGACTTCTGGGAAGTTATCTTATAAGACGGAAGAATTTGAAGGTTGTTATCGACTGAAAGTTCTTAGCGATGATGGTGAAGCCATAGCAATCTCTCAAGACCTATTTGATACTACTGATCAATGTCAAAAAGTTATCGAGAGTTTAAAAAATAAAAGCATCAATATACTTAAAGAACAACTATCAGATACTATAGCTTGTTATGTGTATTATGGAGAAAATCCAGTGTCAGAAGATTTCTTTTCTTTTAAGCAGAGCATCATACTGCCCAATTGGCCTGTACGATTTCAAAACGAAAGTTTTAGGATGATGTTCGAAAATACAGTTTATGAACAAACTCCAATTCATTTAGGAACTGAAGTACACTGGTTAGATTATGAAACGATAGACCTCTTTGAAGTGTACTACTTTAAATGGTTAGAGACGTTAAACGATCCTTCTGAAAATGAAGATACAATATACCAAGCATATCAATTAATTACCATGTTGCAGGAGCTGGAACAGCAACGAAATGAATTTTGAAAAAGGTACAATCACATATTATCAAACGTCAATCTTATGAGATTACATTGGATAATGAATCCAATGCATACGCATATCAGAATAAGATCAGTTATGTGCAAGGGTATCAAGTCAACTTCGTATTGCAGAAGGTAATGGATCGCTATAGTAAAGAAGAATATTTAGATCAATTTGATCAAATCTTATTGGATTTAGGAACGATTTCTCCAAACAACTTTGAAAAAGAAATTGTTTACAAAATTGAAGAAGCGCTATCGACTTTCCTTAAAAATAATGTTTTTGAGAATGGAACATTAAAAACAGGAAAACGTATTCAKTTATATGATAAAAAGATGGAGCAACTGGAATTCTTTTTAAAAAATGGATATGTTAATTGGAATGTAAGCCCTTCCCAAAAGCCAGTAGAACTTATAAAAGAACTCTTGAGTAATCATAGAGATCAAACCATACAGTTATTAAAAACAGTAGGGAAAAAAGAAGCCATTCGTAAGCGTTTGATTACTCAGATGGAAGATACATTCCTCGAAGAAATTGTCATTGGTGTTACTGGGCATGAAGGAGAATATATCAATACATATCGACAAAACCTTGTGAAAAAACAAAAGCAAGAACAATTTGTAGAAACAGATCCTGTAAACTTTAGAAGTGCAACCTGGGAGATTACATTGGCATATCTTTTTGTGGAATCCAGTGGTTTTTATAACCGTAAAAACTTTTTGAAGCTTCTTATTTATAAAATTGCTCAAAAGTATAGAGTAACCTATCAAAAATTGTTGCATACTTTGATGCAAGGAGTTCAAAATCAACAAAAGCAACATTCTTGGGTTCCCGAATTCGAAAAATTACTGATTGTACTTCAAAAAGAAAAAAAACAAAAAGAACCTGCTATACATAAAAATGTAGAAGAACGATTCTTAAAAAGTGAATACAAGAATTTTACAGAATTGCTTCAATATTATATTACGCACAATTCATTACCTGCTGAGGTAGCTATAGATTCTGTAAAACACTTTCAAGAAGTGCTGACAAAATATGTAGCTCAACATTCGTCAGAATTTCAGATCTTTTTCGACACGTTCATTCAAAATGAATCCAATACAAATTTGCTAATACAACGATTCTCTGATGAGGTATTGTATACTATGATGCAACAATCAAAAAATGATAACATTAGTAAACTTATTAGAATCAATGAACGTATTCTTAAAACAGCCAAAACTATTTCGAATACTTCCATAGTGTTGAATACGCTCAAAAAAAATAAAGGAAATGTTATTTTAAAAACATACATCAATTTACAAAGTACCCCAGGGATTTTATGGGAAGAATTTCTCTTTCAGACTACAAAATTAGTAGCGATCGATAATGAATTCATTACGGTTTTAGAATATGTGCAAAACGATGTGAATCAGGTAGCAAAAGAAGGAATTAATCGCTGGATGACAGAAATAGTATTACCAGGTATATCGGTAGTGGACGCACAAGAAATAATTAGCGACCTAAAAGGCAAGGAGAAAGATATTGCAGAAAAGATATATCTAAAATTTAATAAAAATAAAGAAAACAACTTACAACAGTATTTCTTATTTCTTAGAAAGGAAATTCATCAGGAAGATGCTATCAAGTTAACAGCAAATATACTTGAGTTGTGTGAAAAAAGTAATGCTTATACTGTAAAGGAAATAACAAAATGGACTGTTGATAGACTCACAGCATTATATAAAAAACAACAAAACATAAAAGAAATTCTAACTCAAACACTCGAAATTATAGAATGGTTAGGGATTCAAAATAATATATATCATGGTGTAGCAGCAGCTCAGAAAAAACTAAATAATCTAAAAAAGAAGTCGGTTGTTAAAATTGATCATGAAGAGACTCCAAAATACAGTATCCCAGAAACGGTGTATAAGAAGATGATTAAGCAATTGAATACACTTTTTTATAGCGCAGAAAGAAAAGATATCACGGAAGCACACAGGAGATTGTTTGAAGAGTTTTCCAAAATGCATAAGGTTACTATTCTTGATTTGAAAGAAGGACTAAAAAAGCATCTTGCAAAGCGTACTGACGTAAAATTTATAAAAAAAATAGTAGAAGAAGATAGTTGGGGAGAATATAGTGTAGAAGGAAAAGATATTGAAGAGAGTCTTACATATCGAAGAGATCTGATACAACACTACCTAACAACAGGAAGGATACCGTGGTGGAGTAAAGACATCCCTTTGGTACAAATAAAACAATATGTAAGGGAGATGGTAGAACAGCTGCCAGCTCAATTTGTAAGTTGGTTGAAGAAAGCAAAAAATCCATTACACATTTTGCAAATAATGGAAGAACCAACGTACATGAATTTACTATCATATGTGAATTCAAATGCAACAAATCAGTATCTCAAGATTATTGAAATCACCCATAAGATACTAGATCATGAAATCTCTTCACTTAGTTTTGTTACTCAAGAAATTAGAACTGAGCTGCGAGGTTCTGTCTTAGCATATATTGTACAAAACCAGTCTATAGACGTAGTTGATTTTATGAAATATATGTTGCAAAAGATCCAAGATCTTTTCTCTGTACCAGCAGAAAATACAAAGATTTGGATATGGGAACAAATGAAGGAAGATCATACCTTAAAAGAACCATTAGCTTTTGACTTTTTAGAGAAAGAAATAAAAAAAATAGATACCTCTCAAAGTGATACAAACAAAATTATAGCCTCTCTAAATGAAGTAAAAGATTGGGATACAGCAATAAGCTTAGGACCTAAGAAAGATATGATACCCGAATTGATTGAGATCTACAAAAAATCACCAGATGAAATTCGATTCAATATAAAGCGTACTCGGTTTAGAAAACGCCTATTACATTCGTTAAATCAAAGAGAACAAATCACTTTAATTAAGGAACTAACAAAAGATAAATTACAGGATTCTTGGAGTAGAATGGTTCTAGAACTGGAAAAAATTAAGAAACATATAACCACATCTCAATATCAGAAGATTTGGGCAAGTTTCATGGACAAAATACTGCTTTATATAGCAGTACTTCAGGCTAAAGATTGGTCCTTAGAGGATTGGAGTAACTTATGGATACAGTCGGTTTATGAAGAAAAAAAAGAGTTTATATCCAATGTAATCCCTAAATGGAGTAAAGATTTAGATGAGAACCTTCAGCAATCGATAAACAAGAAACGCAAGGAAATTGAAAAAAACGAAAATGAAATAATTCCAGAAGAAGAAAAAACATCAACTGATGTACCAGAAATAGAAGAAGAGCAAGTGGGTGAAGCTATTTATGTAGAAAATTCTGGAATCATCATTTTAGGGCCCTATATCTCATTGCTCTTTGAACGACTGGGACTTGTTGAAAATCAAAAATTTAAAAGTGACGATGCAGCGCAAAAAGGAATACATATTTTACAATACGCCATAACTGGAAAGGAATATGAAGAAGAACAGTTATTGATATTAAATAAAATTGTTTGTGGTGTGGATATTCATACCCCTGTAGCAAAAGAAGTAGCCCTTCTACAAGAAGAAAAAGAACTCGTAAATAGTTTGTTAAAAGCGATTATTAGTAGTTGGAGTGTTTTGAAAAATACAACGGTAGAAGGACTGCGGGAAACTTTTTTATGTAGAGGCGGTAGGTTGGCTATTGAAGAAGATAGTTATGTGCTTACCGTAGAGCAAAAACCATTTGATATGCTGTTGGATCAGATTCCATGGAGTATCACCAAGCTGAAATTAACCTGGATGAAAAAAATGTTAGAAGTATTATGGAGACCATCATAAAAGAGACCATCGCTAAAAAATTAGAGCAAGAAATCCAATGGCTTGAAGCTATTATAGATACTGCATTGACATTGTATTTTAAGAATGAAAGTGACTACACTTCAGTAAGAGAGATATCACCACCGGATAACTATAGTGAAGATGCTGAATACTTCAAATTAATTCACAAGTATGGGATGGATTTTGAGGAAAGAGTAGTGCTCATACTAAGTTTGTTGCCCTATATCAAACCACAAGCATTAGATGTTTTCTTAATTAAGAATAAAAATATCGATGCAGAATTTTCGGAGTTTGGGGGGATAAAAGACGAGAAACGACACGGATTTATTCCTACATTAGAAACCGCTTGTTTTATAGTTGGAGGAGCTGATGATATGGAAGTTCGATTGAATTTTATGAAAAAAATCAATAAAGATCATTTCTTCTATCGTGATCGTATTTTACATGCAGATAGTTATCCCATAAGATTACAAGCGAAATTGCAGTTCTCCGATGAAATACTATTCTCAATTATTTCAGGTAAAAAATATATGCCTACCTATAGCTCTAAGTTTCCGGCACAATTAATTACCAGTAAATTGAATTGGGAAGATTTGATCGTAGAACCGAGAATCATGAATCAATTGTTAGAAATACAACAATGGTTACGTCATAGCGAATTGATTTTAGAAGAATGGAAATTGAATACATTGTTGAAACCTGGTTATCGGGCATTATTTTATGGAGCTCCTGGAACCGGTAAAACCTTAGCTGCTACTTTGCTGGGAAAAACTACGAATAAATCAGTTTATAGAATAGACTTTTCTATGATTGTATCCAAGTATATCGGCGAAACCGAAAAGAATCTAGGCAATTTGTTTGATGAGGCATCCTCCAAAGATTGGATTTTGTTTTTTGATGAAGCGGACGCCTTATTTAGTAAACGTACACAAACCAATACATCTAATGATCGACATGCCAATCAGGAAGTTGCTTATTTATTACAGCGAATAGAAGATTTTGATGGGCTGGTCGTATTAGCCACGAATTTGCAAAGCAATATAGACGAAGCATTTTTAAGACGTTTTCAAACTTCCATCGATTTTCCGAAGCCTAAGTATAAAGAACGTAAACAATTGTGGGAACAGATGATAGGCAAGCATTTTGAAATAGAAGAAGGAGCAGAGGTACTCGATAAAATTGCAAAAGACTATGAATTATCTGGTGGAGAAATGATCAATGTGGTTCGATATTGTGCAGTAAAAGCAGCAGAAAACAAGGAAAAAAGAATACAGTTAAGTAACATCATGACTGGGATTAAAAGAGAATATTTAAAAAGTAACAAAACCTTTAACTAAAACTAAAATTATGGCAAATCAAGTATGTAGCGGAGCTATTATTTCATGCTCATTTGGATCTGCACCATCCACACTTACCGTGCTTCCTACCAGTATGGTAAATACCAGTAATATGCCTGCAGCTACCATCATGGATTATACTCCTTTAGTAAATATTATGTCATTTGGCACTTGTTCATCTACTTCCAATCCTACTGTAGCAGCTGCTACCAGTGCTGCGATGGGTGTATTAACACCAATGCCATGTGTGCCAGCTACAGTATCGCCTTGGTCTCCTGGAATTTCAGATGTGTGTATCGGTAAGTTAACAGCTTTAGATGATGGCAGTACGTGCAATTGTATGTGGGGAGGTTCTATTTCTATTACCTTTGCCGGACAAGCGCAAACAACAGTATCATGATTCATAAAATAATGCAGATAGTCACGAGAATTGTTGAAAATTCTTATGTGAATATGATCATAGCTGTTGGATTAATTATCATTGGCCTTGAACAATTATACAAACAGGACACCACCAATTTAGTATTGCATTGGAAACATGGGATGAGTCTCTATGGAATCTTAATGCTTCTTCAGTCCGTATTTAAAATCCTAAAAGGAAGTACCAAAGCCTATCAACATAGCGTAGGTAAAAAGAAAAAGGCTTAGAATTAAGTTTCTAAGATCGACTTTAGTTTTTTTGAATATTAGTAATAGATAAAAGATTACCTAATTAAGAATTACGGTTTTTAGTGAGTTATTTTGCCTATAGTCTGTTTACGGCAAAGCTCCTATACGAGCATCAATATCGGCTATGATTGCTCGAATACGGACTAAGTCTGCAGGTGCGGCATTAATTCTTCTAGCCATGCTATTTAACCATCTTTTAATATCGCGTAAAGCGAGTTTTTTCTCATTGTTATTAGCTACAAATCCCATATGATCGATTCTATCCCAAGCACTATCTATCAAAATATTTACTTTTTCATTTTGAGTAGTTCCACTTAATACAGCCTTTTCTTGAGAGTTTTTTATAGAACTACCACCAGTAGCTACAGCTTTATGTTCGGCATTACCTGATCTAGTATTGATAGAGTTACTTATGACTCTTTTTTTAGCTGCTTCATGAGTTGGTTTTCTATGAATTTGATCGATAGATTTATATACTTTTTCTGCTAGTTTAGTATGTGCTTCAAGCTCATGTACAAGAGTTGCTTGCCAAGTTGATTGTGCATTAGCTGCAACCGGAGCGCCACCATGCGCAAGTCCTCCCGTTTTGATACTTACATTGACATTCACTCTGTAATTAACTAAAGGAAAATTAAGTGCAGTTATTGCTGCGGCTGCACCTCCACCAAATAGGTTTATGTTATGAGCACCTGTTGCATCTGTATAATCCATATTCATGGTTGTTGAGGCATGAGGTACAATACCATTATCCCAACGTACTGTTAGTAGAGTTTGTGCTTTATTGATCAAGTCCTTGACTTTAGGAGAACAGTTAGCTAAAATCCATGCTCTAGTATTAGCCAAATTGAGAGGAGGAACGGTTCCAGCAGCATTATTCATAGCAAACTGCCCTTGAATAATGCTATTGGAATTAACTTTCCTTTGTTTTATTGATGAGGCCATAGAGGAATTACCTAGCGTAAGCGCCTTGGCACCCATCACATCTGCTTCTCTTTCTAATCCGGCATCATCATTAATATTCACCTTTCCTTTCATCTGCATGGTAGGGCGTACTCTACCTTGTTTTTGTTGTACTACATGCCAAGCTTCATGAGGTACATGTTTTTCTTGTCCTGGTGCTACATGAATCTGGTTGTCTTGTGCATAAGCATGTGCATGCAATTGTGCAGGTTTAGAAGAATTATAATGTACTCTGGTATCACTCATGTCCATGCCAGAAAGACTTTCAATTCCAGATTTTAATTGATCCGGCAATCCAGTTTTATTTTCCTTTTTTTGTACAGGTTTTTGCAAGGAATCCATTTTCTTTTTTTGTGCTGTCACTCTAGGACTTTGCTCCACAGAGGAACTTATAGTATTTTGATGTTCCCCTTCAGGTCTAAGGTCCTTAAATTGTATAGCAGTTGCTTTAGACTTTGAATTCTTTACCGAAGATGCGTTGTCTTGTTTCTTATCTCTTGCGTACATGATTAAGCTGGCTTATGATAATATTAAAGATACATAAAAAAGCTATTACAAAATCGGGGAAAAATACCTGTTTTTGTAAGCGAACAACTTATATGAATTAAGTTGTTCTTTCTACTAAGAGTTTTGTGCTAAAAACGAATATTCTTCAATATCCATGCTATAGATTTTGACGAAATTTATTAGGTGTTGTACCACTATATTTTTTGAAGAAGCGTGTGAAATGTGTTGGTTCCTGAAAGTTGAGTTGATACGCTACTTCAGACACATCTAAACCTGTAAACGAAAGCATGGTCTTACTTTCTAAAAAAACTCGGCGCTGTATAATTTCTTTGGCTGTTTTACCAGTGATTTGTTTTACTGCAGTGGTTAAGTAATTTGGCGTTACATTTAGTTGTTCTGCATAATCGCTTACATTTTTGGAATCAACATATAATTTATCTACCAATTGTTGAAACTGTTGTGCAAGCACTTGCCCTCGAGATAAATGACTTTCGGTAGTTTTAAAACGTTCGTATATCGATTTGCAGTTATACAATACTGAAATTAACATTCCTTCCAACATCTTTTCCTGATATGGGTGAGGATTTTGGAATATCGAATGCATACGTTGCATATCGTATTCTAATGATTCTTGTTCCTCTACAGTCATTAAGAAAACACTGTTTTCGGCTAATTTTAAAAAAGGAAATTCAGAAGGCAGATCAGAAATCGTTTTAGAAACAAATTCTTTTTTAAATTGAATATGATAACCAGCAGTAGTTTCACCTCGTACCCAAGAAAATACTTGACCCGGCACTACAAACCAAAGCGGAAGTTGTTCCAATTTTACCGCATTCGTATTAATATTGATCTTACTATTTCCGGTATTACTTAAAATACCAATTTGATAAAAACCTTGACGGTAAGGAGGCATACACTTCCTTGTAGAAGGATCTAAGGATTCTAAGGTAAAAATATCAAATCCTGGAATGTGACTTCGATGGTCATAACCTGTTGCTTCATGTAGATCATTAATATTTTTAAATATGGGAATTTCCTTTTTATCCATAAATCAAAGTTACATAAAATTTAAAGTACTGATCAAAATCTAATGTTTAAAAAATCATCACTAATTTATATGCTATCAACAATAGTACTGTTGAGGTTGTCATGTAACCTGATACAATTAGGTACATCTGAGTCCATTCATTCGATATGATTTTTTTGTAGCCTACCTTTAATCTACTGAAAAAGAATGCAAACGATTTTATTAGATAATCGTATGTTTTTCTTATTTCTTTTAAAAAAATCAACTCTGATATGATGATGTACAATACAGATGGGGTTTCAAATTGATGATATTCGTTTTTCATGATTTCTAAGATTTTTAAGTTCATTACAAAGTTACGCTCGCAATACTCCTTAGTGTTAACCAGAATGCGATATAAAATGACCATTTTTTAATATTAAAGACCTGCAACGAAAGGTTACAGGTCTTTTATGAATGTATTTTGTTTCTTTAGGTAAAATTGAGCAGGGCTTCTTTTTTAATTACAACCTTATTTGAAGATTTTGGTCCAAAATGGAATAAGAAAATATACCATTAAGGGAACTAGTATTATCGTTAGTACGAAAGTTCTAACCGGAATGGGTAACTGATTTAGATATTCGCCAAATAGTATGGATATTAAGGTAATTGCAGGATATATAGCTATCCAAACAATAAATGTTGATTTTATCTTTTTCATGATCTTGTAGTTTTGAATAATTCTTTATTTACCTTACAAAAGTACATCCTACCATAAGAATGAATGGAACCATAATTACAGAGAATATGACCAAAACCAACACTATGTAGTCAATGTGTTAAGAGTATAGTTTCCCTTTATCGTTGTTCTGTGCAAGGTTCGAGTACTATCATTTAAAGTAGGAGTGGCTTTATGAAATACGGCAAAATTGTCTGCAATTACAATATCACCGTCTTCCCATTTATGTTTGTATTTTACATCAGGTAATTCTAAATACTGTGTGATTTTATCTAGTGTTGCTTTAATCTCTATTTCGGTGATACTTTTATCCTCTGAAAAGATGTTCTTGGTTAAACCATAATTTAGATAGATAGCTTTTTTTTGGGTGATAGGATGGGTTACCACTAAGTCATGAATAGCGGTTCCGCTAACATTAGTTTTTAATCTTTGTGCAATATCCTTTAAACCTTTAGGAAGCATTGTGTATACTTTTTGTGCATCGGCAAAAAGAGTTTCTCCTCCGTTAACTGGAATTTCTGTGAGATGAAAAATTGATATTGGTGTTGGATTCTGATTAAATGATCCATCCTGATGCCAATAGAACCCTACATTTTGATATCCTTTTTCCTTATCTGTAGATAATCTGAAAATTTCTGGATGTTCTTCAAATTGATTTACGTTGTATGGAAAAGTTTCCAACTCACCGAAAATGCTTGAAAACTGAACTTGTTCTTCGGGACTTAATGTATGTCCCTTAACAATAAGTAATCGATGTTGAGACAAGCTGTTTTTTATGAAAATGATTTCTTCTTTATTTAGATGATTAATACCTATACCTTCTATAGTTGCTCCAAAATGTGGATATAAAGGTGTTGTTTTAATTGGATTTAAAGTTTTCATTTTTTCTGATTTTAAAGTTGAACTTGATTATTTGTTCAAAGTTCTTTAAAACCCGTATCAATAAAAATGACCTAGTTTCATAAAAATTATTGATGTAGATCAATATTATTTAAGAAGTCGATTTTTTCGCATTCTGGACAGAAATTCGGTTGTCACACCAATGTAGGAAGCTATTGTGTATTGAGGAAATCGGTTAACCATTAAAGAATATTTATCTAAGAAGTGTTGGTAGCGTTCTTCTGCGCTAAGCGTAAGTCGCTCAATCACTCTTCGCTGCATATAAGCCGTTGAACGTTCTGCCATTATTCTAAAAAAAGTTTCGAACTTCGGGTTTAAAGCCTTAAGTTCTAATTCTTTTTCGTGGCTAATTTGTAACAGAGTACTATTTTCCTGAGCCATTACAAACATAGTTGCAGGTCTTTGGTAAATGTATGCATTATAGTCTGTTATCCACCAATTTTCAATTGCAAACTGTATGGTATGTTCATTTCCCGAATCATCTAGGATATAAGCTCTCATAGCACCGGTACAAACAAAACTTCTATGAGATGGAACAAAATCAGGCTGAGTGATAAACTGGCGTTTCGTAACGATTTTTGTTGAAAAAAAATTCAAAAATTGCTCAAATTCGCTATCCTCCAAATCGATCCGTTTGGTGATATGTTTCTTAAATAAAGTGTGCTCTTCTAACACAAGATGTCGTTTTAAAGGTAGTATATGAATTCAATGATTAAGGTAAGCATAATTTTTTGCTTGCATCTCTGGAATATGTTTAGGAATTGTCAAAAAAATGTTCACTGTTATAATAGGCTACACTAATGAGTTTATCTGCAAGGGTTTTGAGTTTTACTTTATTATTCTAAATATGCTAAATCTTCAGATGATAAAGGTATCTGTCCGGCCACAACATTTTCTTCCAAATGCATTGGATTTGAGGTTCCAGGAATCACAATGATGTTGTCTGAGTGGTGTAGTAACCAAGCAAGTGCTATTTGATGCGAACTAAACCCATATTTTTTGGCGATGGTTTCTAGTTTTTGTTTTCCATAAATATTGCCTGCATCTAAAGGATACCATGGTAAAAATGCAATATTATGTTGAGCTGTAAACTCCAGAACATCTTCCCATTTTCTATTCCCATAACTGTACTGATTCTGTACGCTGGCTATAGGCGCATATGTCATAGCTTCCTGTAATTGTTGTAAATTCACTTCAGATAATCCGATATGTCTGATCAATCCTTCTTGTTGTATATCTGCTAAAAAACCGATCTGCTCTGATAGAGGAATTGAAGGATCTATTCGGTGCAATTGATAAAGATCTATTTGCTCTACTTTTAGTCGTTTTAAGCTTCCTTCTAATGCTTTACGCATTCGTTTTGGATCATTATTGATAATCCAGTTTCCATTAGGACGTTCATATCCAACTTTTGTAGCTATTATAGTATCTTTTTTATACGGATGTAATGCTTCAGCAATGAGTTCTTCCGAAATATAAGGTCCATAGCTATCTGCTGTATCGATGAAGTTGATCCCTAAATCAATGGTTTTTTGTAGTAACTGGATCACTTTTTCTTTATTATCAGGATGGCCATATCCGCCAGAACCAGTAGTTTTCAAAGCACCGTATCCAAGACGGTTTACGGTTATATCTCCACCAATTGTATAGGTTTTATTTTGTGTTATTGTTTTCATTTTTTTAAGATTTTAACTGGTTCATTAGACTTAGATCATCTGTTAAGCCCCATCGTTCTATTAGTTTGCCATTTTTAATTCGATAAAGATGAAATACCTCAAACTTTACTTTATTTCCTGTTGCTGGGTTCCCATTGATTTCTCCATCATTCGTTCCTGTAATGAAATCTCTTGCCATGACATATTCTCCTTCTGAAATGATATGTGTGTAATCTGCTTTTACGTCTGAGAAAATGTGAAAAAATACTGAGTATAATTCTCTAAACACTTCAGGACCTTTTTTAGCTTTCAAAGGAAAAACTTCTTGATGATTTATAAAATCTGGATGAAGTACGTCTTCAAGAATATCTAAATTTCTATTATTAAAAGCTTCTTCAATTAGTTTTTTTAGTATTTGTTTGTTTGCATTATTTTGCTCGTTGTTCAATGATTTTTTAGTTTCCATTATGTTTAATTTTTAGTGATTAATTATTTAATTACACTACAAATTTATCGGACTTAATGACCATTGGTTAAACCAAAAAACAACAAGAGATGACCAATTTTAAGTATTGCGTAACTCAAGCGGAGTTTTGCCGGTTTTTTTCTTTACAAACCTTACGAAATGTGTGGGATTATCAAAGTGTAAATTGTAGGCAATTTCACTAACCGTTTTAGAGGTTTGAAACAATAGAGATTTTGCTTCTTGAAGTTTTCTGTTATGAATAAGTTGTAAAGCGGTATTGCCGGTTAAACTTTTTACCACATAATTAAGGTGAGTAGGATGAATAGCTATGTGATTGGCGAATTCTTTTACAGACTTAAGTACATTTTCCTGATTCGAATCATACTGTTGTTCTATGAGCTGATTAAAGTCATTCAATATTCGTTTATCAGAGTCTTGAACTACCGCTGTAGTACCCAATTTTTCTTCATAAAGGTTTTTGGATTCTAAGAGTAGTATATTGAGATAGGATCTGAAAATATCTTCTTTGTTGGATAGATCTTGATTAGATAATGAGATGATATTTTCACAAGTCCGCTGCAAATGCTCACTTTCTTTTTGAGTAATAGCTATACTCATTGATGCATTTTGTGTAAAAAAAGGAAAATCAGAATGTAATTTATTCTTTTTATGGACAACAGAGTAAAAGTCTGAGGTAAAATAGATAATATAGCCACTCATTGGAGCAATACTTTCCCAAGATTGAATATGTCCTTCTCCAGAAAAAAACAAAGTGTTGTCACTAAGATGACCTTCGTTCTCATTATTATGCATTTCAATTTCTCCGCTTAGGATAAACATAATCTTATAGAATCGTTTACGATATGGGGGCATTTTTTGAGGAATTACTTTAGCAGAATCCTCTAATCTGCCGATAGCAAATCCATTAAAAACAGGGCATTCGAAGTTGATAAAATCAAAATACTCTTTGATAGTAGATAAAGTATATATGCCATCTATTTTCATGTTTAAAAGATAGTACATTTAAGATAAAAACGGCGACACTCATTTCTGAAATATCACCGTTTTATCCAACACTAAAATTTTGTTGTGTGTTATTATCTCGATTCTGCCAATTTTATAGCCTCGAACTGTTCATCTAATTCTGCTCCGGAAATTATTTCCCATCCTCCACCAAGCGCTTTGTAAATGGCTATTAATGATGTTGCAGAAGCTATTTCACTAGTAGCTAATCTGTTTTCAGCTAGCAATAAAGTGTTATCTGCACTTAAGTAATCGATAAAACTATCTAGCCCTGCATTGAAACGTTTTCTGGCAATTTCAGCAGCTTCAGCACTAGCTAAAGATGATTTCCTTAATATTTCTCTACGTTCCAATTCGTTGGTATAATTGGTCATGGCTGTTCTGATTTCTTCTAAAGCCTTGAGTACTGTTTTTTCGTATTGTTGCAATGTTGCAAGCGTCAAAGCATCTTCTTTACGAATTTGTTGTTTTACACTACCTAAATTAAATGCTGCCCAACTAATACTAGGAAAAACACTCCATGTAAATGATTCTTTACTAGCGAAGTTCGAAAAGTCAACGGCAGAGAATCCTATGGATCCACCAAACTGAATTTTGGGATATAATTCAGCAACCGATAGATTGTATTGCGCAATCTGAACCTGTAATTCTGCTTCAACCCTTTTTACATCTGGGCGTCTTCGTAATAGATCCGTTACATTACCAATAGATACAGTTTCTGGAAGACTAGGTAATGGTTGTTTGGTAATAATATCAGTACCTAAACTTCCAGGTACTTCTCCGATTAATACACTGATGCTGTTTTTCAATGCTTCGATTCTCGCTTTCAATGGCGGAATAGTAGCTCTTGTATTTTCTAATTGTGCCTGTGCTCTGGATACATCTAATTGATTACTGGTTCCAGCTTCTAATAGGCGAACAGTAAGATGATATGTTTCTTGTTGTCCATCAAGATTACGATTTGCAATATCCAATTGGTATTGTGCGCCTCTTAGTTCTATATAGTTTCTAGATACTTCAGCAAAAATGCTTACATAAACGTCTTGTAAATTATTGAGTGCCAATTGCTGGTTTGCAGCAGCGCCTTTAATTCTATTGGATACACGTCCGAACAAATCTGTTTCCCAAAAGGCATCAAAACTGCCGTTGTAAGTTGTAAAAGTCGGATTAGTACCAGAGACAAAAATGTTTTCTCCTAGTCGTGTTCTGGTAACATTTCCGTTAGCTGTAACCGTAGGTAATCTATCTAGTTTGACATCTTTTACCAAAGCTCTGGAAGCATGAAAATTGGCTACAGCAGTAGTAATGTCTAAATTATGTTTTCTAGCTTTTTGGATAAGAGTATCCAAAATAGGATCGTTAAATTCACTCCACCAGTTGACTACTGTTTGCGTATTTGTTTTTGTGAAAACCGAATGTTGTGAAGCTGTTTCTAAATAATTTTCACTTACTGTAACAGCAGGTTTTATTTCTATATCTCTTTTGGTAATCCCACAGGAAACCAACAGCAGAGATAGTATTGTTATTAGTGTTAGATTTTTCATGATTTCTATGTTTTTAATTCTTATTACAAATTTCGGATTCAAAGGGTATTCGTTGACAACCAATAACACCCTTTAAATGACTAAAATCTAAGATGTTTGAATAGCCTCATTGAATTGTTGTAGAACTAATGGCTTGTTCCAAATAGCACTTCCAGGATCTTGAAGTTTTGATTTTGATAGCCCTCCTAGATCATAAGGATGAAATCCTGAGTCTATAATAAGTTGAGTAACTTTTTGCTTATCCTCTTTGTAACCTCCACTTAGAGGCATCACGAGTAAGCCATCTTTTTTATTGGATTGGGTTTCTAGATATTTGGACCAAAGTGTAGTATATGATTTCATGATTTTAGCATCCGGAAGCAATCGCTGCATTGCTTCGCCAGCAGTGGTGTTTTCTGGAATCATATTTTTATAGCCATTATCTGTCTTTATCAAAGGATTGGTGGCATCAATAATAATTTTATCGGTAACGAATCCTTTGATTTTTTCAATGGCTTGATGTATCGAACTGTAGTTTACTGCTAGTAAGATAATATCTCCAAATGCAGTTGCTTCTTCTACAGAACCGAATTGAGAATTATCTCCGGCTTTCTCTACTAGCTTAGCTAGCTTTTCTGGATTTCTTGAACTGAACATTACTTTATGACCAGCTTGTGCCCAGTAGGTTCCTAAGATACCACCTATAGCACCTGAACCTATGATCCCGATATTGTATGATGTAGTTTCCATTGTTTATATTATTTAAATTTCTTGTTACAAATTTCGGTTTCAAAAGGTGTTATCGGTTAACCAATAACACCTGTATATTGACCAAAATCTAATGTCTTACACCGTTTGAATTTGTTGTGATATGATCTCAGCTGATTCAATTTTTTTGGTATTTGATTTTTTTGTTGTGAATCGTCTTCCCAAATAATAGAACACTGGAGTCAAGAAGATTCCGAAAATCGTAACTCCAAGCATTCCGCTGAATACTGCGATCCCTAAGGATACTCTTAACTCTGAACCCGCTCCGGTTGCAATTGCGAGAGGAACCACACCGAGAATAAATGCCATTGCGGTCATCAAAATAGGGCGTAATCGTAGTTTGGAGGCTTCAATGACTGCTGTTTTTAGATCCTTGCCCTGATCTTCCAGTTGTTTGGCAAATTCAACAATGAGAATAGCATTTTTACTTGCCAGTCCGACAAGAACAACCAATCCAATTTGAACCATAATGTTATTGTCTAATCCAGCTAAGTCTACACCAATCATTGCAGAAAGTAATACCATAGGAACAATAAATATAACTGCTAGTGGTAATACTAAGCTTTCGAATTGAGCTGCTAATAATAAGAATACAAACACTACTGCTAATAAAAAAGCAATTACTGCTGTATTTCCTGTTTGTTTTTGTTGATAGGCCATTTCTGTCCATTCAAAAGAAATTCCTTGAGGTAATACCTCTTCAGCTAAGTTCTCCATACGGTCTAATGCTTGACCAGTGCTGTAGCCTGGTGCAATATCACCAACTAATGATGCGGATGGATATAAATTAAATCTTGGAATTCTATTGGGGCCAGCAATATCTTTTTGAGTACTAATTGTTCCTAGAGGAACCATTTCACCTTTATTATTTCTTACCTTAATTCTAGAGATGTCATCGGGTGTTAATCTATTAGGAGCATCGGCTTGAGCTGTTACCTGATAGGTTCTTCCCAAATAGTTGAACTCGTTTACAAAAGCAGAGCCCAAATATACCTCTAAAGACTGAAAGACATCGGCAACATCAATTCCTAGTTGTTCTGCTTTTACGCGATCGATATCTAAATATAATTGTGGTGTTTGATTATTAAAGAAAGTAAATACACTATTTAAGGCTGGGTCTTGGTTAGCGGCAGCAGCTAGGGCATAGGTTGCATTGATTAATTCGTCTGTACCTAGATTTGCTCTATCCTGCACCATCATTCTAAAACCACCTGCGTTACCAATACCACGTACAGATGGAGGCGGTATCACAACAACAAATGCATCGTCAATTTGTGCCATTTTACCACGAAGTGTAGCAAGTAAATCATTATAACCGATTCCTTTTTCGTTTCGTACATCAAAATCTTCAAGGGTTACGAAAATTGCAGCTGCGTTGGATGCGTTGGTAAAAGATGCCCCATCAAATCCGGTAAATGATACCGCAGTTTCCACTCCGTCCACTTCTAGCAATACATCTAATGCATCATTTACTACTTTATCAGTTCTACTTAAAGAAGATCCTGGTGGTAACTGGATCGCAGTTATAAAATACTGTTGATCCATTGCGGGTACAAATCCGGTAGCTACACGATTAAACTCAAATCCAGTAAATACAATAAGTCCTCCATAGATTACCATAACCATTGCACTAGTTCTAACTAATTTACGAACGCTGTTTCCATATCTATTGGATAGGTTATCCATGAATCGATTAAAGCTATCACCTATAAATTTCAGTGGTTTTAATAATAGCGGTGTTTTCTTTGTAGGATTATGTACTTCATGTTTCATTAATAAAGCAGCCATTGCTGGACTTAATGTTAGGGAAACGAAAACCGAAATTGCCGTTGCTACTGCTATTGTTAATCCGAATTGTTTGTAGAATTGCCCCGAAATACCTTCCAGAAATGCAGTAGGAATAAATACAGCAATTAATACTAATCCAATAGCTACTAATGCTCCTCCAACTTCGTCCATGGTTTTACGAGCTGCATCTTTTGGAGATAATCCTTGTGCTAAATAGCGTTCCATGTTTTCGACCACAACAATGGCATCATCTACTACAATTCCGATGGCAAGTACCAATCCGAATAAGGTTAAATTGTTTAATGAAAATCCGATGGCTTGCATCACAGCAAACGTTCCGATAAGAGAAACTGGGATTGCTAAAATTGGTATAATTGCGGCTCTCCAGGATTGTAGGAATAATAGAATTACAAATACAACTAAGAGTACTGCCTCAAAAATAGTATGATACACTTCATCAACAGATTTTTGTACAAACTCTGTTGGGTTGTACGCTATTTTATACTCTAAATCCTCAGGAAAGTTTTTGGAAAGTTCCACCATTTTAGCTTGAATTTCTGCAGCAGTTTCTAGTGCGTTTCCTCCTGGTTGCTGAAATATAGGCATTGCGATTGCGGGATCTTTACCTAAATAACCTTTGGTTGCATAATTTTGAGCACCAAGCTCTACGCGTCCTACATCTTTTAATTGGACAATTCGACCATTTTCTCCCGATTTGATAATGATATTTTCAAATTCTTCAGTAGTAACTAATTTTCCTTGTGTTTGGATGTTAATTTCAAATGCGGATTGACTTCCTGAAGGTAATGTGTTTAATGTTCCACTAGCGATTTGTACGTTTTGACCTCTAAGAGCCATTAAAACTTCTCCAGCTGTCATATCCAAATTGGCAATTCTATCAGGATCCAACCAAATACGCATAGCGTATTCTGCTGCCCCAAAAAGTTGTATGTCTCCAATTCCTTTAATACGAGCCAATTCATCTTTTAATTGTAATGTCGCATAGTTTCCGATATAGGTCTGGTCATATGTTTTGTTTGGAGAATACATATTGACAACTAGTAAGATGTCTGGTGATATTTTCTTTGTAGTGATTCCTAATCTTCTTACAGATTCTGGTAATCTGGGTTCTGCAATAGCAACTCGATTTTGTACTTGTACCTGTGCTTTATCTAAGTCCGTTCCTAGCTCAAAAGCAACTTGTAATGTTACACGACCGTCAGCTGCAGATTGTGAGGTCATATAAATCATATTTTCAACACCGTTGATTTCTTTTTCTAGTGGTGTAGCAACAGTTTCAGAAAGTGTTTGTGCATTGGCTCCTGGATAAATCGCGACTACTTCAATTGTTGGAGGAGCAACATCAGGGAACTGTGATACGGGTAAGGATACGTACGCTAATCCTCCTATGATCAATATCAGGATGCTCAACACCGCTGCGAATATGGGTCTTTTTATAAATATGTGACTAAATTTCATGATTTCTATTTTTTAGTGTTGGAAAAAAGAATCCCTGTCACTGCCTGATAATTTTTTGTAAAGTATTATAAAACAGTGATATAACGGATTCGATATGTGGTTGTGTTTATTCTTCTTCTGTAAAAGCGAACATGTCTTTATTGTTGGTAATTAATGAAGTTTCGATAGGAGTTACAGCAACGCCAGGTCTGATCTTTTGAATATTATTAGTAATAAGTTTATCTTCTGGTGTTAACCCTTTTCTAATGATTCGTAGACCATTGGTGTGTAATGGACCAAGTTCTACATTTTTAGTAGTAACTGTGTTATCTTGGCCAAGGATATATACAAATCTTACAGATTGGTTAGTGCCTATAATCTCTTCTGGAATCATAATTGCTTCGTGTGCTGCACTTCCTAATAATCGGGCTTTACCAAACATTCCTGGTTCAATAAGTCCATCTTTGTTTTCTAAAGTTGCTCTCCCTTCGATAGTACCTGTGCTTCTATCGATTTCGTTATCCACAAAGTCCATAACCGCTTTATGGGAGTATGTATCTTCATCCTGCAGTTTTAGAAATACTGGATTTGCAGTTGAACGTGAAGATGCTCTTTGACCATTTTGTGCTAATCGAGAGTATTTTAAATAGTCTGATTCACTTCCTTTAAAATAAAAGTGTATAGGGCTTGTAGCTACTATAGTTGTCAATAATGTTGAGTTTGAAGAACCACCATCAATTAAGTTTCCTTGATTTACCATATCTCTACTAACACGTCCAGAAATTGGAGCTTTTACTTTCGTAAATTCTAGATTTAATGTAGCGTTATCAACAGAAGCTTGTGCTAATTGTAAGGATGCTTTTGCTCCGGCTAATGCTTGTTTTCTACTATCATATTCTTCTAGAGATACAGCTCCTGATTCTCTTAGTGATTGTACACGATCAAAGTTGTCTTTTGCAATAGTTAATCTTGCTTTTGCCTGACCATAACTTGCTCTGGCTTGACTTAAGGCAATTTTAAAAGGTCTTTGATCTATAGTAAATAAAACATCTCCTTTGTTAACTGATTGTCCGTCTTTAAAACTTACGTTCTGAATATAACCACTTACTCGTGCTCTTACTTCTACACGATTACTCGCTTCAAAACGGCCCGTATATTCGTCCCATTCTGTAATTTTTTCAAATACCGGTACTGCTACTTCTACAGGCATTGCCTGTATGGTAGCAATAGGATCTTCATTTGAGTTCTTTTTGCTGGTAAAAGCTACAACAGTCAATACCATAAGTACCAATCCGGCGAATATGCTCATTTGTTTGATACTTCTTTTTGTTTTTAGATTTATTGTTTTCATTTTATTCTTGTTTTCGTGTTATTAAAATTTGATAGTACAAATGTATTTATGGTATGGGCCTATCTGTTAACCAAAAACAAAGGGTAAATGACCAAAATTTAATATTTAAGTGTTTTTTGACATAAATAAAGGATTGTGATGGAAGTTGAATAATAAAATATAGAGCATTTCATACCCATATAAAATAAAGAATCAGTCTGAAAGATGTGATTTCTTCTATATGGGGATTGCAAAAGGATTTTCACCTGTGATCGGTCTGGATTTGCAATTATGTTCTATAAGTTTTTACTGGAAGATTCAATGCTAATCAATGGTTCGTACCAGTTGTATATAAAAAAACTGCCTGAAATTAATTTCAGGCAGTTATCGTCATGAATTGCCAATTTGAATTTATATAAAGCCCCTTAATTCTCTATATAAGAATTAGCAATTTTTTTGATTATCAAATCAAGCAAAAGATAATCGTAGTATGATGTACAACATCAATCCGTAAAATACCAGTAGGGTTATAGTTAGCCTATCAGTTATGATCTTTTTTATGTTCATCTTTATATCGTTAAACCAGCTTTTATCTGCTGAGAATTTTTATTTTTTTGGTTTTCCATACTTATTGAGTGATTACTACATCTCTTTTTCATAGGTAATAGCTACAAGCGATTGTGCTTTGGATTACCTTTTCATAACTCGTTTTACCGTATTTCCCTTACTTGTAAAAATATGTACCAAGTAAACTCCTGATCTATAGGAAGACATATCAATACTATTGTTATTAGTCTCTAGTATTTTTTGCCCTGTTATAGCATAGATAATTACTTTTTCAACTTCTCTAGAAATGAACAACTTATCTGAGGTTGGATTTGGATATATTTCTAAGCTTTCAATTTCATTCTCTTCAACATTAAGAAGAGCGGATACATTTACGGTTCTGGTTACTTCTGCCGCTGCATTTCCTGCTGCATCCATCACATTATAGGTTATCGTATAGGTTCCTTCTATAGAAGTGTCTACAGGGTTTACTACAACAATATCAGCTGTAATATCGCCATCTAAAGAATCGAAGGCTGTTGCACCTGCATCTATATAAACTTCTCCTTGTGCTATTTCTATTGGATTATCTCCGATCAAGGTAATTATAGGTAGGGTAGTATCTGCAACAGTAACTTGTCTAATGATTTCRGTTGCAGCATTTCCTGCAGAATTTGTCACATTATACGTAATGGTATAAACCCCAGGAATAGTAGTGTCTACTGGATTTACAGTAACAATAGCCGCTGTGATGTCTCCATCTGTGGCGTCATTGGCTGTTGCTCCCGCATCCGTATACGTAGTTCCTGCTTCTACAGTTACTGTAGCATCTCCTACTAATGTAATTACAGGTAATGTTGCATTTATCACGGTTACTTCTCTAGTTACTTCTACCGCAGCATTTCCAGCAGCATCACTTACATTGTAGCTTACTGTATACACTCCTGGTACGGAAGTATCGACTGGATTTACAGTAATAATATCTGCTGTAATATCTCCGTCAAAAGAGTCACTTGCCGTGGCTCCGGCATCGTTGTAAGTTCTTCCAGCTTCTATGGTAACTGTTGTACTGCCAATTAAACTAATTAGAGGTATGGTAGTATCTGCTACAGTAACTTCTCTAGTTACTTCTATAGCTGCATTCCCTGCGGCATCACTAACATTGTAGGTAATTGTATACACTCCTGGTATGCTAGTATTTACAGGATTTACAATTACAATATCAGCAGTAATATCACCATCTAATGAGTCACTTGCCATTGCTCCAGCATCGCTATAGGTAGTTCCAGCTTCTACAGTCATAGCCGCATCTCCTGTTAAACTAATCACTGGGATAGTTGTATCTGAAACGGTTACTTCTCTAGTTACTTCTGTGGCTGCATTTCCAGCAGAATTCGTTACATTGTAGGTCACAGTATATATTCCTGGAATAGCAGTATTTACTGGGTTTACTGTAACGACAGCTGCAGTAATATCTCCATCTACAGAGTCGGATGCTGTCGCTCCTGCATCTGTATACGTAGTTCCAGCTTCTACAGTTACTGTAGCATCACCTGATAGTGTTATTACAGGTACAGACGTATTTACTACGGTTACTTCTCTGGTTACTTGCACTGCATCATTACCTGCCCCATCACTTACATTATAGGTAACTGTATACACTCCTAATACGGAAGTGTTTACTGGGTTTACAGTAACAATATCTCCTGTAATATCTCCATCTAAAGAGTCAAATGCTGTTGCTCCTGCGTCAGTGTAAGTTGTTCCTATCTCCACGGTTACGGTTGCTGATCCTAATCGAGTAATAACTGGTATGGTTGTATCTACAACTGTAACTTCTCTTGTTACCTGTACAGCATTATTTCCTGCTACATCACTTACATTATAGGTAATAGTATACACTCCTGCTACAGCTGTATTCACTGGATTTACAGTAACAATAGCTGCTGTGATATCACCATCTAAAGAATCACTTGCTGTAGCTCCAGCATCGCTATACGTAGTTCCAGCTTCTACAGTCACAGCTGCATCTCCAGTTAAACTGATTACTGGTATCGTTGTATCTGAAACAGTAACTTCTCTAGTAACTTCAACTGCATCATTTCCAGCTGCGTCACTTACGTTATAGGTTACAGTATACACTCCTGGAACATTTGTATTCACTGGATTTACAGTTACAATGTCTGCCGTGATATCACCATCAAAAGAATCAGAAGCAGTTGCACCAGCATCGGAATAGGTAGTTCCAGCTTCCACAGTCATAGCTGCATCTCCTGTTAAACTAATCACCGGTATCGTTGTATCGGAAACTGTTACTTCTCTGGTTACTTGTACTGCATTATTTCCAGCTGCATCGCTTACGTTATAGGTTACAGTATACACTCCTGGTACAGCAGTATTCACTGGATTTACGGTAACAATATCTGCCGTGATATTCCCATCAAAAGAATCAGAAGCAGTTGCACCAGCATCGGAATAGGTAGTTCCAGCTTCTACAGTCACAGCTGCATCTCCAGTTAAACTAATCACTGGTATCGTTGTATCGGAAACGGTTACTTCTCTGGTTACTTCTACAGCATCATTTCCAGCTGCATCGCTTACGTTATAAGTTACTGTATACACTCCTGGCATAGCAGTATTCACTGGATTTATCGTTACAATGTCTGCAGTGATATTTCCATCAAAAGAATCACTTGCTGTTGCTCCTGCATCGGAATAGGTAGTTCCAGCTTCTACAGTCACAGCTGCATCTCCAGTTAATGTAATAACAGGTATTGTAGTATCAGAAACGGTTACTTCTCTGGTTATTTGTATTGCATCATTTCCAGCTGCATCGCTTACATTATAGGTTACTGTGTATATTCCTGATACAGCAGTATTCACTGGATTTATCGTTACAATGTCTGCAGTGATGTCTCCATCCAAAGAATCGCTTGCTGTAGCTCCAGCATCAGTATAGGTGCTTCCAGCTTCAACAGTCACTGCCGCATCTCCTGTTAAACTAATTACAGGAACAGTTGTATCTGAAACAGTAACTTCTCTAGTAACTTCTGCTGCAGCATTACCAGCATCATCATTTATATTATAGCTAACAGTGTATACTCCAGGAATAGAAGTGTCTACCGGGTTTACCGTAATAATAGCTGCTGTAATATCTCCATCTCTATCATCTAATGCAGTAGCACCTGCATCAGAATAGGTAGTTGCTGCTTCAACAGTCACTGCCGCATCTCCAGTTAAAGAAATTACCGGTGCGGTAGTATCAGGAGTAGATCCAGAAGAATCGAAGGTGTCATTGGTAATTTGTACACCTGGATTGTTCGTGCAATCAGGTAAACCAAAAGTTGCAGGCCCACAAGCGGTAAAGAACTGATCTAAAAATACAGCACCAGTTTCGAAGGCAACTGTTGGCTCTTCATTGATATCTTCATACTTAATTTTTATGCTGAATAAATGTTTAGCAGTACTGGTAACATTGTTTGCAGTAATGGTACCACTACTTAGTCCTTGTTGAAAGGAAGTAGACACTCTAGAATTTGTATTGTCATTAGCGATAAAAGACGAGTAAGCAGGGAAACCACTATAGGTTTCTGCTAAGATAGCGCCATCCGGTTGCAAGTATTCAAAATTTCCACTACCATCTATGTTTTCACCAAAAGCAGTGGTGTTATAGGTGAAATAAATTTGTCCAGATCCTAGCTTAAAATCAGTAGAAGATTCAATATAAACATCAGCTTCATAAAAATCATCTGTTCCATCATTGGTGTTCCTGGCATTTTGAAACGTAAACGTTATGTCCTGCGCACCAACCACGGCAGTAAGGAGGGAACATATAATCAAAAAGGTAATTTTTTTCATCGTTTTTTTGGGTTTAATGTGTTCTAGCTATTTTGAAAATTGCTTAAAATTTGGGCAAACAGATCCCTATTAGCTGCGCTATGGGGAAATGGTAAAGCGGAGTACTACAGCTAATAAAAGGATACTATATTGCCTGCGTTATCTCTTAGTTATTCTTTGATCAACTTGTAACTTTTCTGGGAGTTTTGAGTGTCTATTTTTACAAAGTATACACCAGTTTGTAGTTGTGAAATATTAATGGTGTTCTCTAGTGAATGACTAGGTAGTATTTGTACCAATTTGCCATTGATATCTGTAATATGAATATCAGTTTCAATATTGCCCAGTCCCTGTATTAAGAAATATTGTTGAGCTGGATTAGGATACAAACTAACTACTGCAATATCTTGCTCTTCTATACTTAAGGTTTGCAAGGAAGCACCACTAGAATCATACGTATCATTTACCAATTGGACACCAGGTAGGTTAGCACAATCAGGAAATCCTGCCTTGGCACCTGTCTTAAGCATACTTCCGCAAGCAGTAAAGAACTGATCCTGATATACTAATCCTGGTTCATAAGCAACCATTGGATCTTTGGTAACGTCTATATATTTTAACTTTACATGTAATAGAGGTTTAGCAGTAGTGGTGACATTTTCTTTGGTAATGGATTCAGCACTAACTCCTTGTTGAAAGGTAAACGATATACGATTATCTGTGTTATCGTTTTGAACAAAACCTCTATATGCTGGAAGTACATAATTTTCACCTAGGATATAACCAGGTTCGTATGTATATGCGATTCGATTATTTTTAGAAATATTAGTCCCAAAAGCTTCAGAATTGTAGGTTAGATAAATTTGTCCAGATCCTAATTTGAAAGCTTCAGAGCTTTCGATCATGATATCAGCTTCATAATAATATTCACCATTATCAATTGTGTTTTGAGCATTGTCAAAAGTAAAGTGAATATCTTGAGCACCAACGATAAAGATGGTGAAAACAGATAGTATGAATGTGATCTGTTTTGTATATGTGTTATTCGTTAATTTCATAGGTTTATCTATTAAGGGGTTTATAAAGTATGTATATGCTTTTTATGTTCATATAAACTTCAATGCAATAGTACATATGATGGTTTGACAAACCAATAAAACAAGGGGTGCATATTGGGGTGCAAGGTTATATTTCCTTGTTTTACAGGTTGTTTTGTCAATATGTGTACTATAAAAGTTGTGCATTTAGTGTATGGTTAAAACTGTTCACCTTTTCCAACATTAGGATTCATTAAGTTATTAATATCAATATTTTGGATCTGACCGTTCATATCTATATCAGCATTGTGGTAGCCAGAACCTCCCAATAATTGAATCACCGAATTGATATCAGAATTCTGGATCTGGCCATTTTCGTCAAAATCTCCAGAAATCATAGCAACAATCCCATTACTCATATCAACAACAGCGTTTGCTCCTCCTGCGATAGCAGTACTCGAAGTGAAATCGACAGTTGCTGGAGTACTTGATAAATTGATAACAGAGGAGGACATAATACTTAAATGATTTCTATGTTTCACCACTATGTAGTAATTACCAGGACTAACACCAAAAGATAGTGGAGTACTTCGATCATCGGTTGTTGCTACAATATCACCATCACGTTGTAGAATCCCTGACTGTTGAGCAACAATGATACTTACATCATTAGCATCTCTTAATTCTATCCAAACCCAATCCACCATAGCGTCTGATCCAGCATCATCTAATTTTACAGCGTCTGAAATGGTGGCATTATCACCGTATGGGCTTGTTGCAGGAAGCATTGTACTAATACGTAAATCATCACGCATCATGCTTTCCTCTCCTGTATTAGGGTTTATAGATGCACCTTGTAAGTATACCTTTATTGCTACTTGTATATCTCCACAGTGAGTATCACTAAAACTAGTTTCGTTGTCCCTATCAAACCACCAAATAGTACTATATGAAGCATCATCAACCAGTACACAACTTAATGAATTACCTCTAAGGTGAATATTTTCAATAGTAGTGTTGTTACCACTCTTAAGATTTAAAGAGGTGAGTTTATTGCCTGATAAATTCAACTCTTTTAATGCTGTATTACTAGATAAATCAAGAGTAGTTAGGTCATTCCCTGCCATTCTTAACTCATATAATAAAACGTTCTTGCTAAGGTCGATAGCAGTAAGACTATTATTACCGATATGTGCTGTTTCAAGTAATGTATTATTTGATAAATCAAGAGTCGATATTCCTGCATTATACGAAAGGCGTAGATCAACTAATGCTATATTTTTAGAAAGATCTATTGACGTTAACGACATAGCATCTAATCTTAAATACTCAAGTAAGGTCAAGTTAGTAACATCTATGCTCGTAGCACTATTATTTCCTGCATCTAAAGAAGTAAGTCCTACAAAATCTTCAATTCCTGTAAAATCTGCAATAGATAAATTAGTTACATTTAAAGTTGTAATATTTTCAATTAATGTTGTTGGTACTTGACCATCATTAGATATATCATCATAACCAAAACCTTCTAAAGCGGCTTCAAAATTAGCATCTGGAATAGCAGTATAACGACAGTAACTATCCGTAAAGCGAGCGGTGTTATCGATACCTAACCAATTAGTGGAGCTATAAGTAGCATCATCAACATAGATACATGTTAAGTTAGTATTTCCTGTTGCAATAAAATTGGTTACATTGGTATTATTTCCATTTTGTACGTTCAAAGAGGTCAAACTATTATTGTTTACTGTAATAGAAACCAATCCTGTTTGATTGGTAAAATCTAATTCAGTAATGTTATTATTTTGACACCAGATGGAGGTTAATAAAGTGTTATTTGAAACATCTAAAGTCGTTAAACTGTTGTCCCCACAGCGTAGATCAAGTAATGCTATATTCGTTGTAACATCTAAATTTGCTATGTTGTTATTATTGCATTCTAAATAGGAGAGTGTTATATTATTTGAAATATCTAAAGTCGTTAAATCATTAAATGAACAGACTAAAGTATCTAAGTTTGGACAGTTACTAATGCTTAGTGATGTAATAGGAGTGAATTTTGTGATAACAGAGGTTAGTTCTGTATTGTTTGAAAGATCAAGACTGGTAAAAGTATTCCCCGCACAGTTTAATGTCTTTAAAGCTTTGAAGTCTTCAATCCCTGTAATATCTGCGATAGATTTCGATATGATGGTTAAGTTCTCAGCAACTTCAATCAATCTAGTAGGTACTTGTCCATCACCAGAAATATCATCTAAACCTAAAGCATCTAATTCAGCTTCGAAATTCGCATCTGGGATAGCAGTATATCTACAGTAGGTACTACTGAAATCAGTTGTATCATCTACATCCGTCCAATTGTTAGTACTGTAATCTACATCATCTACTAAAACACAGCTTAAATTTGGATTATTTTCTATTCTAAAATTTCCTATATTGATATTGTTACCATTTTTTACATTTAAATATGTTAAACTAGCATCATGAGCATGTAAACCTTGGAATACAGGGTTATTACTTAAATCTAAACTAGTAATACCGGTGTCATTCACACGTAGCGATTCAAGTTTCGTATTATTAGTTACATCTAATGATAAAAGATTCGTTTCATCAACGCGTAGTGATCTTAATTCAGTATTATTAGAAAGGTCAATTGTAGCAATTGAAGTTCTATAAGCAGAAAGTATTCTAAGTTCTGTATGAATACTCAAATTTAAAGTGGATACACCAGAACTGTATGTGTACAATTCTCTTAATTCAAGGTTTTTACTAAGATCTAAAGAAGTTAATCCTTTATTTCCTTGTACCCAAAGATCTCTAAGGTCTGGATTATTAGAAAGATCTAGAGAAGTAATTGCATTAGAACCAATATTTAAATTTCTTAAAAGAACATTTTTAGATACATCGATTGAAGACAGACTATTACTATTAATATATAAATGCTCTAGTAGGGTGTTTTGACTCACATCTAAAGTAGTAAAGTTATTTCCTCTAGCATTTAAAGTTACCAGAGCAGCAAAGTCTTCTATTCCAGTAGCATCATTAATTCCTAGGTCATTTAAAGTTAAACTTGTTACTACCTCTATCAAAGCTGTAGGCACCTGCCCATCACCGGAAATATCATCATAACCTAAAGCTTCTAATCTAGTTTCAAAAATTGAATCAGGAATTGATGTGTAATCGCAATACGTATCACTAAAGCTTGTTGTAGCATCTATAAGTGTCCAGTTCGTGGTACTCCAAGCAGCATCGTCAACCAAAACACAGCTTAGATTAGGATTATTGGTTACATTAAATAGATATGAAGCAACATTGGTATTATTGCCATTCTGCATATTTAGGTAACTTAAGTTTGCATCCTTGGCATTCATTGTAGTTAACCCCACTTGATTCCTTAAGTCTAAGCTTTGTATACCTGTATCATTTATACGAAGTTCCGTAAGATTTATATTATTTGTTAGGTCCAATACGGTAATATTAGTGGTGAACAGGCGTAACAATTCTAGCGCTGTATTCGTGGATAAATCTAAAGATGATAACGGCGAGTCATTAGCTTCCAGATTTCTTAACAGCGTATTGTTTTTGGTATTTAATGTCGTAATGTTGGTTTCAGAACAATCGATTTCTTCCAAAAGGATATTATTGCTAATATCAAAGTTTGGTAGATTCGTGTTTCTTTGGATATACAACTGTTTTAATGCAGTATTATTTGATAGGTCAATAGCACTTAAATCATTAGAAAACAGATATAGGGTTTCTAGTAAGGTATTATTGGATAGATCTACTGTTGATATATTATTCTGAGCCGCATTGAAATATGTTAGTTGTATATTTTTGGTAATATCAATTGTAGTTAGATTATTCCCATTACAGTTTAGGTAGGTCAAAGCGACAAAATCCTCAATACCTGTTAAATCATTAATATTCTTACCATCTACATCCAGGCTTGATAATACTTCAATTAAAGGCGTAGGAACTTGCCTGTCACCCGAAATGTCATCATACCCTAAAGCTTCTAACTCAGCTTCAAAATTAGCATCTGGAATAGCAGTGTAACGACAAAATGTATTGTTAAAACTTGCAGTACCATCGATATTCGTCCAGTTAGCAGAACTCCATGTAGCATCGTCAACGATAATACATGATAATGAAGGATTTCCTGTGGCTATAAAATCTGTATTTGGCATATTAATATTATTACCATTTTTAAGATTTAAATAGGTAAGATCATTATTTTCACATTCTAAGCGTACTAAAGCTGGATTATTAGATACGTCAAGATGTGTAAAACTATTATCAGCAATTCTTAACTGCCTCAAATTAGATAGGTTAGATACATCAATAGTGTTGAAATTTACGCGTTCAATAACGATAACTTCTAATAATAGATTTTGCGAAACATCTAAACCAGTCAAGGCTGTATCTTGAAAATATAAAAACTTAACATTAGGGTTACCACTGATATCTATACTTGTTAAGTTAGTACAACCTCTTAGGTTGATGGTTTCCAACAATGGATTATTTGATACATCTACTGTGGTAAATAAATTGTCTCTAAGATTTATAAATGTTAGATCAGAATTTTGACTTACATCAATTGTCGTTAATTGGTTGTAACGCCCTTCGATAGACGTCAAATTTGAAATTGTACCTAAGTTTAAATTAGCAATACTATTATTATCAAAATTCAGCGTTTGAAGGTTTGTATTGTTACTAAGATCTAAGCTGGTTAATACATTGGTATCCAGATTTAAATCTGTAAGCGCTTCGAAGTCTTCAATTCCCGTTAGATCTGCAATATTTTGATTACTAACGTCTAATGTGGTTACTGGTTCAACTAAAGCAGTTGGTACTTGTCCGTCATTAGCAATATCATCATAGCCTAAAGTATATAATGCGGCTTCAAAATTGGCATCTGGAATGGCTGTATAATTACAATAAGTGTCACTAAAACTCATTGTACCGTCGATATTCGTCCAGTTAGTGGTACTATAAGCTGCATCATCTACCACTACACAGTATAGATTAGGTGTATTATCAGCGTGAAACTGCGTGAAGTTTGTATTATTTCCATTCTGGACATTTAGAAAATTAATAGGTGAATTATCCACATAAACATGTATTAGACTGCTTTGATTAGATAAATCTAACTTGTTTATATTGGATTGATTTACTCTAATAATTCTTAAGTTCGGATTATTACTTAGATCTAAATCTGTAATTCCTGTATTGTCTAATCGTAATTGATCTAACTGTGTTAAGTTTGAAACATCTAATGAAGTAAGTGAACTATTATTGTATAGCTGTACATTTTGTAAAAGTGGATTATTGCTAAAATCATAACTCACAACATCTGTATTGTATGCTTTTAGTGTTACTAAATCCGGATTATTACTAGTGTCTAGTACAGTAATATCATTGTATAAAATATCTAATCGCTTGAGTAAGTTGTTATTGGAAATGTCAATTGACGTTAAGTCATTCGCTCCAATAATTAAAGTTTCTAATACAATGTTTTGTGATAGATCAATACTGTTAATATTGTTTGCGTTAGCTGTTAATTCAATTAATGTTGTATTGTTAGAAATGTTCAAGACTGTAAGATTATTAGATTGGCATTTCAAAATCTGTAATGCTTTAAAATCTTCTATTCCAGTTAAATCTGCAATACTTTTGTTACTAACATCTAAACTAGTAACGATTTCTATTAGAGAAGTGGGTACTTGTCCATCACTAGAGATGTCATCATATCCTAAAGCCTCTAGTTCAGCTTCAAAATTTGCATCAGGTATTTGTGTATATAAACAATAACCTGAATCTTGAAAGGTCGTTACAGGCTCTACACCTGTCCAGTTGGTTGTACTGTAGGCTGCATCATCTACTTTAACACAGGATACTGGTGTTCCAACCGTTTCAAATCTTACAATATTAGTATTTGCGCCATTTTGAATGTTTAAACCTATAAGGTTTGTTATATTTTCTGCGTACAGATGAGTTAATCCAATGTTATCTGATAAATCTAGTGACGTCAAGCTGGTATTGTCTATTTCTAATATTTCCAGGTTTGTATTTAAACCTAAGTAAAGTGAAGCAACAGAAGTGTTTTCCAGATCTAACCAACTAAGGGAAGGATTTCCGCTGGTATCTAAACTTGTTAGACTACAGTCCGTACATTGAAAACGGTCCAGTGCTGGTAGATTAGAAATATCTATCGATGTTCCTGAGTGTTGTTGTAGCCTTAAATCTTCTAATAAAGGGTTGTTCGTTACGTCAATAGAAATTATACTAGAACCACTCGTTGCCCAAAATAGCCGTAAAGCAATATTGCTAGAAAGATCTACGTCAGTTAGATTATTTCCATTTGCTTTCAACTCTTCTAAGACCGTAAAATCTTGGATACCTGTTAAATCTGTAATACCTTGACCAGCCAATTGTAAATCAGTAACTCCCTCAATTAAAGGAGTGGGCACTTGACCATCACCAGATATATCATCGTATCCTAAAGCCTCTAATCTTGCCTCAAAATTGGCATCTGGAATTGATGTATAAGGCGCTTGATTTACATCAACTGTCCCCAAATCTAAAATGCAAGAACCGCCTTCAAATTTCGCTTTAAGTGAAAAAGAACCTTGAGAAAGATTTGTAATAACACCCGTACCCGCATCGTCATTAAATACATACGGATACGTCACGCCTCCATCCACACTAAAGGCAATCTGAGTTCGTGTTGCTTCATCATCAAAACTTACAGTTATGGAACCGTTGCTCTGGCCAATGAACACTTCTGAAACATCAGTAACTGATGCTACTGGAGTCTCCGTACTAGCAAGCGGAACAAAATGTACAGCTCCAGAATTAGAAGGGCTATCATCTTCATTTTGTCCAATTAATAGGTTAGGATAAGAAACTGCCACGGCTCTATTCGAAAATTCATCCCAACCAGAACCTGTAGTTAACTTCGTTATTTGCGTCCAATTGTTCGTACCATCATCTTTAAATATATAAACCGAATCTCCATTCGCATTTCCTGAACCCCAAGTTCCCACATATAGAAACCCATCCTCTAAAGCTACCGCACTACCAAACCGCTGATCTGTAAAACTATCCTTATCATCATTTTGAATCATTACCCGATTAGCTTCTAAATAATCACCATTACTATCCGCTTTATATACGTATACCCTACCTTGATCGGCTTCCGGCGTACTTGACACTTCAAAATTCATGGCACCAATCGCTAAATAATCACCTTCTACATCCATTTCCCAACCGAATGATTCTGAACTTTCTGTTCCTCTTAATCGATGTGTACGGGACCAAGTACCATCATTTGCCTGATCCCAAATTTGCACAGAACCCGCTGAAAATCTTCCTACAGAAGAATAGTCGTAAGGCCCTCCAACATAAGCACGCCCGTCTTTTAACACAACTGTTTCCCCAAATCGAGCGCCATCATATCCTGACTGTACTTGTGGTTCTAGTTTTGTTTCTGTGTAYGTAAATGTTCCGGTACCATCATTTTCATATAAATAGGCACATCCTCCTGTACACCCCTTTCGAGCTCCGACAAGGATCAAATCTCCTTCAATATCAACTGAAGTTCCAAAACGATTGTCTGTACCACCATCACTAGGCTCAAAGCGGGCTACCTCAGTCCAAGTACTTACGCCATTATATTCGAATAAATAGGCTGCTCCTGTATCTACATCATTTTTATCTAATTGGGATCGTGCTCCTACTACTAAATAGTTTCCTTCTAATGCTACCTCACTACCAAAATTATCTCCAGAAAAACTATCACTTGCAGTTATTATGGTTTGCTGTGTCCAATTTCCAGATCCATCATTGGTGAAAATATAGACTTTCCCTGCAGCTTCAGCATTACTACGCGAAGCTACAGCCGCAATGTTGCCATCAATAGCTACACGTTCTCCAAAACGGTAATTGGAAGTGGCATCACTAGCCTTAATTTTTGTTCCTCCAACTTCTGCTGTGGTAAATATTCCTGTAAGTTTAGTTTCGTCTAATGAACAATCTGTTTGTGCATTCGTACATAGTGTAGTAAGAAAAAGTAATAGTAGGAATAATTTTAACTTCATACCATATAGATTTTGGGGTTATTATTTTTGTTTTTTTACAAAGCGGTTTATTTGTTTTTACAACAACTATATACACTTCTGAAAATGTTGCCAATTTTTTACTAGTAGCACACCATCATCAAGTACTCTTGATGAAAAAAGTATATCGTTAGTTTTAGATTTTTTTTGTTTATCCCGTATTAAAAACAAATAAGGCAAGCGCTCTTATTTCTGTTACCAAAATTATGAGAGAAACCATATCTATTCCAAAAAATGATAGGGTGCAAATCAGGGTGCATTCTCATAAAATATTGAATTTCAATTAATTAAAAAGGTTTCTCAATAGAACCTAGGAAGCGAATTATGATTCAAATTTTAGTCAAAAATAGCTAAGTATGATGGAGTCAATACTTGTATTTCATGAAGTATTTGCCTTTTTAATGAAGAATTTCATTCGGTTTAGAGAGGAAATTTAGAAATAGATTTTAATACCTTAAGGTAGGGGTTTTTTAGTTTAGATATTTCGGTTATTTTTGAACGTATTTAACTATTTATTCTAGCAAATGGAAAAGCTCATTTGTTCATTTTTGATATTTTTTTCTTTAGGTGCTTTCCCTCAGGATAAAGATTCTGTTGTTGTTGATTATGAGAAGAAAATTAAAAATGCACCGAATGATTCTCTAAAAGTAAAATACCTTTTAAGTTTGGGAACCTACCAAAAGGCTAGAAACTTAGATCAACTGCCCATATATCATCAACAGGTTAGAGAAATTTTTGAACGAAAGAATTACGATAATTCCAAACATCTTAAGACACTACTGATTCAATCTGGTGTATATAAACGAAGAACATTCGATTATTCGGGTGCATTAAAAGACTATTTAGCGGCCCAAAAAGTTATTCTAGCAACTAATGATACGATATACTTAGGTGTAAACTTTGGTAATATAGGGATGTTGTACAAGTATAAAGATGAGTGTGAAAAAGCGATTGTAAGTTTTAAACAAGCAATTGAAAGAAATACCTTAAATAAAAATTATCGATTATTAGGTATTAACTATGGTAATATTGCACAATGTTATGCAGATATCAATCAGGTGGACTCGGCATTTTACGCTTTTGACAAGGGGATTTACAACGCTGAAATTTCTAGGGATGAAAATATTGTGCAATTGGTCAATTGGCATAAATCACTTTTATTATTAGACCAAAAAAGATATGAAGAAGCACTTCCTTTACAGCTACAATACTTAGAACATAGCAAAAATATCAACAAATACCTTTCTGTTTTAATGGCAAATGAAAATATTGCGAAATCTTATTTGGGATTAAAAAACTATAAGAAAGCATTATTTCATGCGGATGAAGCTATTGATCATGCAACGAAAACGAATATAGAAAAGCGTGTTGCAGAGGTGTATAAAACTAGAGGGAATATTTACAAAGCCATGGGTAAATATGAATTAGCGGTTAATGATTTACAAATCTATGACAAGATTCAAAAAGAAGTTGACATTGTAAACAATGCTAAAAAGTTTAAAGAGATTGAAATGGCAAATTCTTTTGAAAAAGAAAGAATTAAAGATAGCATTGTATATGCAGAAGAGAAAAGAAAAATAAGCTTGCAAGTAGAAAAACAAAAAGTAGAAAAGCAGTTATATTTTGCGAGCTTTATCATCATGGTGATGATCAGTATCCTCATCCTATATTTGGGGTATCAACTGTATCTACGAATCAAGAAGAAAAATAAAATTAAAGAAGAGAAATTATCTCAAAAGATTGTAGATCTAAACTCTGAAGTTACGACTAAGAAAGAAGAGGTGAATCAACTCCTTACAGAAACTGTAATTCATCTAAATACCAAGGAAAAGCTTGCCGAAAATTTAGCAAAACTCTCGCAAGAAGAAGGAGATGTTACGCTCAAAGGTATTATTGCAGATTTAAAAGCGGACAAATTAGAAGATTCGAAAGTATTGATGCTCAAAAAGAATATTGAAACATTGAATTATGAATTCTTAAAAAGTTTAAAAAGTTTGCATCCCAATTTGACCAAAACTGATATTGAGGTTTGTTCTTTTATAAAGATTGGCCTTTCTCGAAAAGAAATTTCTAGCTTAAGAAATACAAGTTTGGATGCCATCAAATCTACTCGTTTTAGACTTAAAAAGAAGCTTCAGTTATCTGCAGATCAGTCCCTTGATGACTACATAAAATCCTTATAGCTGTTTTTTAATAGAAGTATTTTGTATTTTTAAAAGAAAAGTCCCTTTGATTGCTAAAATTCTACTAAATACTCTTTTTATAATAGGTGTTATTTTCCCGGTTTTCTGTCAGGAAAATCAAAATCCTGAACGCATCGTAGAAGTAACAACGATTGATTCGGATGATTTATTAGGTACCTATTTATATTACAGTGAAGATGTACCACCTGAATACAATATAGAGCAAGCACAAAAATTAACATATCAATTGTCTACTAAAGATATTTTGAATCTGGGTTTTAGCAATGCATCTGTTTGGCACCGATTCAAGATCAATAATGCTTCCGATACCCCTGTAGAACGTATGTTACGAATCGAAAAGCCTCTGCAGGATTCTATACAGCTTTATTATAAAAAGAATGATCGTTGGGTGGTTTCAAATACCGGCTATATGGTGTATACCAAAGACAAAGATTTTAATGGAGCCTCCTTATATTTTTCTTTGAAATTTGAACCTAATTCAGAACAGACCTTTTATTTGAGAACCAAAAGTAAATATGGTCGGTCCTATTCCATGAAACTTTTAGAGGAAGAAGATTTTAGAAGAATGGAGCGTAATGAACTTATTTTGGTATGTCTTTTAATAGGGATATTACTAACTATTGTTTTTTACAACTTGATTTTAGGATGGGGATTGAAGGATTCTATTTATTTTCTGTATGGAGGTACTGTTATTGGAGGCCTTTTAACTCAAATCTCAGTAAGAGGTTTTTTTAAGCAGTTTTTAGTGGATGAGAACCTATTTATACAAGAGTGGTGCGCTCCATTTTTTATTGCCTTTGGTACTGTGGTAACTGCCCAATTCTGTATTAAATTTTTAGAAACTGCTACATACGATAAATTGTCTCATAGATTATTGAAAGGTATTATTTGGTTTCAGGTAATTGCCTTTTTTTATGAGATCATACGATTTGAGATATTTGGGTATTATACTACGAACAAATTGGTTGCTGTGGGATTGATGATTTTTGGTTTTCTTGCATTGTTTTCTGGTATTAGAGTATATATGGCGGGAAATCAGTTTGCAAAGTATTTAGTGGCAGCCTGGACAAGTTATTGTATTACCATCGTGATGTATGTTTGTACACTTTTGGTGATTATTCCTATCAATGGAGTAACAGTGAATGCCTACGTAATTGGTTCAGTTTTAGAAGCTATTTTATTGTCGTTAGCGGTTGCAGACCGTTACCGAACTTTACAGAGTGAAAAATTGAAGTTGGCAACCGAAATAATTTCTAAAGAACAGGATATTTCTGTGAAGTCAAAAGAGATCATAAAATTGCAGATGGAAACCGTGCAACAGTTACGCTCTAAAATAGAGATTGCTGATAATCTTAAAAAATTAGACAAAGAAGAAGGAGGCGTGACATTAAAAAATATACTCGCTGACGCACGTAGTACGAAATTAGAAGATGAAAGAGCACTATTACTGAAGAAGGAATTAGCTGAATACCATACGGAGTTTATAAATAAACTGACCTCTCAATTTCCTAATCTTACAAAAACAGATATCGAAATTTGTTCTTTTATAAAAATAGGTCTTTCCAGAAAGGAAATTTCCAACTTAAGAAATACAAGTTTGGATGCTGTTAAATCGAGTAGATTTAGACTCAAAAAGAAGCTAAATCTATCTCAAAACGATTCCTTAGACGAGTATATTCGATCCCTATAAACGTATATTTTAGCACATTTTTTTCATATTGCAACCCTGCGAACAGTTTCTTGAAAACATCTGAAAAGCATTGTAAAATAAGGGTTTTCCGATGTTGCACCCTCATTTGCACCCTCCAATTTTTTTAATTTCTAAAGTTTCGATTGTTATTTAGCGGCGTGAAACCCTCATAGAGGGATTTATTATAATAAGGTAATTGCTTCAATAAAAGAAAATGAATAAAAGATAAGACGGCAAGCCTAAAATAATGTGAGAAATTAAAAAATAATTGAGAATGAGAATACAATTACGATGCACACTATGGATCCTTTTGATAAGTATATTAGGATATTCACAAACACCACAAGGGTTTAATTACCAATCGGTAGTGAGAGATGCTGCTGGAAATATAGTAGCGAGCACTACCATAGGAGTGGAATTCAAATTACACCAAACCACCGCAGATGGTACTGTGGTGTATACAGAAACCCATACACCTACTACCAATGCCTATGGAGTTTTTGACTTAATCGTTGGACAAGGAACTACTACTGATGATTTTTCTACTATTAATTGGTCTTCAGGTTCTTATTTTTTAGAAGTTAGTGTAGATACTGCAGGAGGATCTAGCTATAAAAGTATGGGAACCACGCAACTTTTAAGTGTTCCATATGCATTGCAAGCTAAATATGTAGAGAATGGTGATGATTTAGGAAATCATACCTTAACAGAGAATTTAAAAATTGGAGGTAACTGGATTTCTAATGACGGCGATGATGAAGGTTTGTTAATAGGAGATGCAGGAAGAGTAACTACTTCTAACAAACTATTTCTGGGAAGTAACATCAATCTAGCTACCCATTGGATCAATGGAGATGGTACCGATAATAAGGGAATTCAATTTGATACCAATGGAAATGTAACGGCATCCGGAAAAGTTTCAATAGGAGGAAACCTGCAATTAAATGATAATTGGATATCTAACGATGGAGACAATGAAGGTATAAAAATATTAGATAACGGCACCATAGAGCTTACAGGTAACATAAAATTAGCTGACAATTGGATTAACAATGATGGAGGAGAAGAAGGGTTACAATTTGATACTGACGGAAATGTTACTTCATCGGGTAATATAACTTTAGGAGATAATTTATTGTTGAATAATAACTGGTTATCCAATGATGGAGGAGATGAAGGGATACGTATTGCAGATGATGGAGTTGTAGTTTTTGGAGGAAACTTAAGATTAAATAATAAATGGTTTTCTAATGATGGAGGAGATGAAGGCATTGCAATTGATGATGCGGGAAATGTAACCTCTTCTGGAGAATTAGCAGTAGGTGGAAATATTAAGTTAAATAACAATTGGTTATCTAATGATGGAGGTGACGAGGGATTACAAATTGATAATACAGGAAATATTACCACTTCTGGAAATTTAACTTCAACAGGAAATATAGAATTTGGAGGACTACTTACTTCGCCAACCGAAAACCAAATTTTCGGGTCTTATGATGATACTAGTAACCTTTCAAATCTTACAAGAAGAAACGTAGTTATTGGACATCAAGCTGCTGAGGGTGCTCAATCAGGAGACGGTAATGTTGTACTAGGTTACTTTGCTGGTTATAATTTGAATGGGGATTCTAATGTACTAATTGGAACTGCTGCAGGAGCGGGAGGATCATTTTCTAATCAATTACATATTAGAAATCTTATTTACGGAGAATTTGACAATGATTATCTAGAGGTAAATGGAGAATTGAAAGTTGACGAAAACATCGCTACAGATGGAAATGTAATTATTGACCAAGACGGTGATGATCTTAGGGCAGCTGGAGCATCAAATAATGTAGAAATGATATCGTTGATTATAGCTGCAGATGGTTCTATTAATGGCAATGTTACAGGTTCAAGTGGTATCACAACCTCTCTAAGTGATGAAACATATACAATCAACTACAATAATCATTTTTCAGACATACCAGCCGTAACCATTACTTGTCTTTCAACTACGTCAAGAACTAGAATAGGTCAAATCATTACTCTTGGTCAAGGAAAAGTAACATATAAGGTTAAAAGTGAAAATAATAATTCTGAAACTGACGCTATGACGATAGTGAACATTGTTGGAAGACGATAATACTAAAATTATGAAAAAAAACATATTCATTTTAGCATTACTTGTTTCTATTTCTTTGTGTTCTCAAACCATAGAGCGAACTGTAATTGGATCCAGTGGTACAACATTTAGTAATGCCAATGCAAGCTTAGATTTTACAATTGGAGAATTGATGGTGACAACAGTGTCTAATGGAACCACAACATTGAATCAAGGATTCCATCAAGAAGTCATCATATTGCAATTGAAACTTTCTCCTGTTGTTTTTCTGCAAGGACCTTTGGTAACTTCAGGAACTGTTATCATGGATGATAGTTTACGAAGTAACGGTTTACTTTCCACTACTAGTCCATATGCGGATAGTGTAACCTGTGAGGCAACGGTTTTTGATATCACAGGAAACAATGCAATTGTCGATTGGGTTTGGATAAGCTTACGTAATAAAAATGATCCAACAATAGTACTTGCCAGTCAATCTGCATTCGTACAAGCGGATGGAGATATAGTGGGTATTGATGGAACATCAGCTTTAGCATTTGAGTCGCCTTCAGATAGTTATTACATAGCAGTAAACCATAGAAATCATATAGCAGTAATGAGTGCGAATACCGTTGCTCTAAACACATCAACAACAACTACCATAGATCTTAGTGATGCTACAGCTTCTGTATTTGGAGGCTCAAATTCGGTAGTAGATATGGGAAATGGAATTTTTGCGATGATTGCTGGAGACTTTGATGAAAATGGACAAATTCAAAATACAGATACGAATGCGGTAATACAATTACTTGGTATTTCTGGCTATAGTAATGCCGATATCGATATGAATGGTCAAGTACAGAACTCAGATATCAATAGTATTCTAAATACAAATATTGGTAAAGGAGTCCAATTTTAACTTTCCAAAATTAGTAACTGTATAGGACACAATTTCTAAGAACTATAATGATATAAAACGTATTTTTTTTGCTCAGTTGTTTTTTGCAACTGAAGGTAACAGTGCATTTAGGTTAGAGAAGAAATTAATTGTTACCCTATTAAGCCAAGTCAAGGTTTCTAAATACCTCAATTAGGAATCTTTCTTGGCTTTTCCAATGTATAGTTATAAAAGGTTGATAAAAAGTTGGAAAGACTATTCTTACTAAGAATGAATTAAAACTAAATAATATTCAATAAAATAGTTAAAAAATTGACATTTTGTCATCAAAAACACAGGTTTGTTTGTCATTTTGACACTGGTGTTATGATGTTGACTACCAGTTTTTTAATGGTAATTATCCCACATTTGCACTCATATTTCCCTGTTTTGGAACAAAGCTTGACCTCATATGGCCATAAGAAACTTTTAAATTATACTTCTTATGTCAGTAAATTTTAAACCGATAGCCAGAAGGGATCCAAGGGATTCGACGGCTATCCCAAAGCACTATGCTTTGGTCGTAAGTAGTGGAATCACAGACATCGATCAATTATCAACATTGGTCAGTGACGGTTCTACGGTAACACAAGCAGATGTATATGCTGTAATTATTAGATTGGTGAAAACTATTCAGGGCGAACTTAGCCAAGGACGTACGGTACGTTTGGGTAAGTTGGGTAGTTTTAGCCTTGGAGTAAACAGTGAAGGTGCTGATACTCCAGAGGAGGTAACTCCATCTTTAATCAAACGAACTAAAATTCGTTATCGCCCAAGTATAGAATTGAACAACATGCTTAAGACACTTCGTTTTACGAAAAAAAGTGAATAAGCATGTAGTTGAAGGCTATGAAAATCGAAGTACTCCTTGGCGCTTATGGCGCCAGGGAGTATTTTTTTGCCCAAAAAAGGGCCAAACTCACCTAAGAACAGAATTTTTTTGACCTTAGATGCCGATTTTTTTCATCTAAGAAGACCATTTTTAGTCGTCTAGACGACTAAAATTACTGCTCTAGAATGTGTTTTTTTATCAAAAAAAAGCAGGTAAAAATGATCAAAATATCAAAGAAAAACAGACTCTTTTTCATCGTATTTATAGCGATAATTTGCGTTCTGATTATTTGATTTTCTTTATCATAAAATCTTCATATAGAAAATGTTATTTACAGTAATCACATAAAAATAATAGGGAAAAAATAGTCTTTTTAATTTTGTTTTACTAAATTAGAAGCAGCTTAAAATGAAATAGTTACCCC
Organism: Aquimarina litoralis; assembly: GCF_019295435.1. Taxonomy (GTDB): domain Bacteria; phylum Bacteroidota; class Bacteroidia; order Flavobacteriales; family Flavobacteriaceae; genus Aquimarina; species Aquimarina litoralis_A. The sequence goes on along the minus strand of NZ_WEKL01000017.1, from coordinate 35,836 downwards.
ATGTCTGAAGATCTCTTCAGGTATGGGGTGTTTTGTTTTTTATAGTGAAAGAGTAATCGGTATAACTGTTAGGGATATTAAAAACCGTTTGATGTTTAGTTAAAAACACAAATATAAACCTAAAGAAATTAAGTTCTATTAGGCTACAATACCATAGAAAAGGGCTCTAGAGCATACTAATTGCATATAATTTTAAAAATAAATAAGGAAATATGGGGATTCTGAAAAATAAGTTTTTTGATTATGGCTTATTAATGATAGGTTTAATTTTACTAAACAGTTCTTGTAGTGATATTTATGTTGAATCTCCTATTATATCACCTTCTGAATCTTCAAAAGCAAATATTCCATATAAATATTGGCTTAGTTACGAGAATGGAAAAGATTACCCCAGTGATGTATTTATAGTAGCTCCTAAATCTAAAGGTGTTTGGTCTGCAAAACAAAATAATGGATCGGCATATGAATTTATGTTTATTCCAACTGACAAACAAGGAACGTATATTGTTCAAATTAAAATTGGGGATAGGTATAGCGTAACCTATTTTGTTGTTAATACAAAGGATGAGTATGTTTTGTATGAACCATCTATGAGTTCGATTTATGAAAAGGCAAAGGCAAGTTATTCCCTAAAAAAAGTGCAAAAGTATATCACTTATGATGATACAGATGATGACGGTAAAAAAAGTTCTTATCCAGATTTAATTTTTACTGAAACAGCCTGTAGATATTATAAAGAAGAAATCATAACTTTTCTCAAAGGACTGAGTGTTCAGAATGATTTTACGAAGAATAAAACATTAGTAGGTACTACCGATGTAGATTTAGTAAATCGTATTTTGAAGAGTAAAGAAAAAAAGGGAAAGAATACGCAGAACGCAAATAAGAAAACTGGAAAAAATGTACGCTCGAATTCAGTTGTTAATAACGAAAAAAAGACTACTTCTTTTTCATTTAAAATGTATGGTACTTCAGGAAAAACCGTTTTAAGAAGTTTCCCTATATCCATTGGAGATAATATTAAAATAACAGCTAAGGGTAGAGTGAATTTTGGTTTTTTTGCTGGTCCTGCTGGCCCAAAAGGTTTTACTAATGGTTTATATCAGAACTATAATATAGTAAGAGGAGGTAATCATGGAGCATTGATTTGTCGAGTGGGTACGAATAGAAATGATTGGATTTTAGTGGGGAATGAAGTTGAGTTTGTTTCACAAAAGAAAGGATACTTAGAATTACTTATTAATGATAATGATTCAGGGAATAACTCTGGTAGTTTTTCTGGAGAAATCTCTATTACTAGATGATTTAATGGATGAAATCTACATCAAATTTCTATTATAGTGAAGCTCAGGGAACTTTAGTTTATAAACTAATAATATAATACTCTAATATACAATATAGATAAGAGATTCTAAAAGGAACATCTTTTCTACAAGTTATTTTTAAAGGTTAAATCAAGATAAACGATAGATTATGGGATTAAATAAACAAACATGTATGCGCTGTAATGGGAGCGGATATCTAAAAAGGCACTTTACAGGTAAAACTATTCCGGCAAGTCCAAATGATCCAGGTGCAATGAGATGTTATAGTTGCAATGGGAAGGGATATATCAATGTTTAAATGTTTCAACTATGCGAAATAATACGAATGATAATCGCCCAAAAGGGTCAGGCATTCTTGTCTTAATCTTTGGAATAGTACTTTTATTTACTGGTGCTTATTACTCAATTTCAAATACCCCTATTCCAATAGATAAAGATATTCTGTTAAAAGTTTTTTTGATAGTCAACGGAATTCTTTTGATGATATGGGCAATAGAAAGACTTTATAATAGTAAAGGTGGTTGGTTTAGAGTTGGAAGAGATACTATTCAATTTCTAATAGCAGTCATATCAGCAATCATAGCAATAATGGCTTTGGTAAATTGAAAAGTACAATAAAACGATATTTTTGGGTAATAAATATTGTATTGTTTAAATAGAACTCCACATCCACTCACCTTTATCTCTTTAAAAAGTATCTAACATCACCACATTAAAAAGCATAATATGTACTCATCAAACTATTAACAATTGTCTTTAAAGAATTTAGACTACACTTTCTTTTGTACTACAACTATTTTTGTTATTTCCCGTTACTAATATGTTTAGGAATAAAAAAGCTTCTCGATAAGGAGAAGACTTATTTTTATACCTGGCATCTAAGAAATCTTCTAAATAGACATTGATGCCAACAGAGATTTTATATTATTGCAAGCTTTAAGTAGTATTGTATTCTAATAAACTGATTCTTGAAATATTCTATGGCGCTAAGAATAAAAGTGACAATATGTTTATTCTTCTTTTTGTATACTAGCGAAGCATTTTCGTTGCAGAAAACACCTGTACATGCTAAAAAGTCTGACACTGCATTGATTCGTTGGATATATACTACTAAATCTACCGATAGTATAAGGAATTTGATATATGAAGAAATGGGTGAGGATGCACTTTTGGCAATAGATTATGCACATGCTTTTCTTAATAAAGCCAAAAAGAATGATTACAATATGCAATATTTAGCATATTATGATATTGGAGTTGCATATTATCAAAATTCAGAATATCTAAAAGCAATTAATTATGTGGATTCTTCTTTAGTAGTGGTTCCAGAAGGAGCATCGAAAAAAACAAGAATGCTTAGTAGTTATTTGCTTAAAGGCAGTGCTTATACCGATAATAGGCAATACAAAAAGGCCTTAGATGCATTTACGACTGGAGAAAAATTAATAAACCCAGATGACAAACTGATACAATATCGAATAAGCTTTCTTAACAACATTGGGATTATCAGAATTGAAATTAAAGAATTTCAGGAGGCACTAATTACCTTTAAAGAGCTTTATGAACTAATGGAAACTCAAAAAGGGAGTGAAAGTTTTGTAATCGAGGACTATGCATCTGTGATATTACACCTGGCACTTTCATACTATGAGACAGGTGATATAGCAAACGCGATCAAATACAATGATATAGGGCTCGAACTATCAAGAAACCATAATCTGAAAGAAAATGAAGGTATTTTTCTAATGAATATTGGAGAAGTTTTGATTAAAAAAGAGGAACCAGATGTAGCATTAGAAAAATTATATATGTCTAGGGAAATTCTGGATAGCAAAAATTCAAATGTCAACTTTTTATTAGCCAATTATTATATAGCCAAAGCATTATATGTAAAAAATGAGTATAGCAAATCACATGATATACTGTTAGAAAACTTTGAGTTAATCAAGGAGAAAGAGAAAAATGAAATCAAAAATATTCTTGAGATGTATGATTTAGCATATTTATGTGCGGAAAAATTAGGAGATCATACCAAACAACTGGAATATAGTAATGCTTATAGAGCAATTCAAAAAGTTTTGTATCAAGATGATACTGATACCCGAAGGGAAATTTATAAAGAAAATATAGAGAAACTTAGGAATAAGAATCAGGTTTTGTCTTTGAAGAATTCAAAAAATAAAAAGAATTTAATCTTTTTAATCACGTTTTTAGTGCCGATTATGATTTTAACGCTGTATAAAATTATTACTTATCGGAAAAAATTAAAAACAAGTAAAATTCTTTTCAATGAACTTCAAGAAAAAATCAATGATAATGATTTTAAAACCAAAAAGAGTAATACCAAGAGTTCTACGGTTTTGACAGATGAAAAAGCGCACATCTTATTAAATAAGCTCTCTGAGTTAGAAAACAAGCTTTTTTATATTCAAATGGATTGTAATCTGTATAATACGGCAAAATTACTAAATACAAATACAGTGTATTTGTCAAAAGTTCTTAACCAGCATAAAGGAAAATCTTTCATTGAATATTTAAATGGATTAAGGATAAATTATTTTTTAGAAGTTTTAAAAACAGATTCCAGATTTATGTCATACACAATTAAAGGAATTGGTGAAGAACTAGGATACAAAAGTATAAATACTTTTGTGAAGGCTTTTAAAAATCAAACAGGTCTAACGCCATCATACTATTTGAAACAAATTAGGAAAAACATGTAGGATAACATCCTTACATAGAATTGTCAAATTTATTAATTTGACAATTCTAATGATTAATAAATAGGGTAGTTAGATATATATTTGGGGATATTCTTAATAAATCTAAAATACATATGACATTCAAATCACAACATCTTTTCTTTTTGTATTGCTTATTAATTTCAATGAGTTCTTCCCTATACGCTCAATTTGATAGTACAATACCATCTTTAGAAAGTGGTGAGCTATATGGAGATGAAGTATTGCATATACAATTGGAAAAAGAGTTAAGGTCTGATCCCCATATGATACTACCGTCCAATTTTCCGCAGACAATAAATCGAGGAGATGATTTGAACTTGTTAATCACTGCAAAATCTATAAATGACAATACGAAAAAAGTTGACGAAGTTGTGATTGATCTAATACCTTTAGATCCTCTCTCAGGCATAGGAGGAACTAATCCAATTCTGGTAAAACCAACTGATCCAGATAATGGATTTGTATTATATGAGAATGTTACAATGACTACTTCAGAGCTTCCTGTTAGTTCAATGTTTAGTTTAAGAGTTATTGTAGTGAGGGGTAATGATGTCATCGTTTTTAGAGCTACTCAACCTTTGGAGATTTTGACCACACGACATGTCAAAGCATACCCGGTTCCTTTTGATTCGACCCTGAATTTTGATTTCGCAATAACTAAGACACATGAACCTGTATCTTTAGAAATAATTACCCTTTCGGGAAATCATGTTATTATTCGTAATAGTATATATAGAAAAGGAAGACATACGATTTCATATGATATCGATCGCGGAATCGGTAATCCTATTGGATATGTGTTATCCATTGGAAACAATATATATAAAGGGAATCTAATTGTTAAACAATAATTTTTGAGAAATTAATTTTGCGGAAATTGATATGAGTTTGGTTTCTTCCAATCCTACGGAACTAATTAATTTTTAATCAATGTATAAGATGTCCTATAACCGGTAATACTAGGCATTTCTTCTAGTACTTACAACATACTATTTATATATCTATCTCAGATCCTAATGGAACTAGGTTCTATTTAAATCAATACAGATACAATCGTCTCAAAAATGTATTGAATACAATCCACTTATCATAATTGATATTTTTTTAAATCCAAAAAAAAACACTACGGTTTTAGTACGAACTGGATGTGTCGTATTGTTTTATTATTGTGAGAATGGTCTTTAAGAAATTTCTTTAGTGTAAATATATATATGGTAAAATAAGCAGGCTAAAGGCATAAATCTTCTTTGTTTTCTTAGGAACGCTCCAAATAGACTTTGGTTAATGCATGCAGTTGATTTTGATAATGGTGCAAATAATAAATTATCATGGTCATCAGTAATATTATGACCAAAAAAAATAGGAAAGTAGCACATGATGTTACATAACTATAAAGCAATCTATTGTATAACTTATTTTCAAATAACGAGATCGTTTTGACACTGTCAAATTCATTAATTTGACAATACTTCGGTTTAATAATCAGTGATTTAGATTTAGTTTTATCCTAGGAATTTTTAAAAACCTTAATACATTAAAATCAATTTTAAATTATGAATCAAATCAAAAAATTATCAGGAGTGTCGACTTTATCAAAAAAAGAACAACAAGCAATTGGAGGAGGCTCTAGTTATGGCTGTACTGATCGAGTACTACTTTGTAATACAGATAGTGATTGTCCATGCGGAGGTACTTGTGGCAGAACAATTATTATTAATGGACAAGAATTTTTTGTTGGAGGGGAAACTTGTGTGTACTAACGACTGCCAGACACGAATCTAAAAGACACTAATCATCCAAATATTTATTAACTTAATTTTTATTAAAATGAACAGCATTCTAAATGTAAAAGGAATTAAAACACTATCAAAGAAAGAACAAAGTAACGTTTTAGGGGCGGCAAGGTTACCTTCTCATTGTTCACAAAAAGGGCGCATATGTTGCCAGAATGGTGAATGCGAGTTAGGTCAATGTATAACCGCTGGGGGATCAAGTTTTTGTATGTGGTATTAAAACTTGAATAAATTCTGTTCGCACAGAAACTATTGGTAGTTATCAAAAAACCTGTAGGCTATTGTAGTCTACAGGTTTTTTAGTGCTTATAAATCTATTTTTTTGATAAACCTAATGTAAGCGCTTTTATGATCATAGTTAAGACCATTTACAAATCGATTGCGATGTAAAGAAATAAGGTCTTTCTTGATTTTGAAACCCAGTTTGAATTTAATGGATGCTAAAATTCAGCATTAGGCATTGTTTAAGAGGTTGTTTTTGTTTAACTGTGCGTAAATATTTGCTTTACAGGTGTTTATAAGTGATTCTTGCCTTATGAATTGTTATGATATTAGGATTATTGATTAAACAGAAATGCTAGTTATCTAGATCAAATCTTAATAATAACATTGTCTTAAAGAAGTTAACTTTTTTTTTAATTTTTCTTCAAGTATAGAACACGTTCAGTTAACGGGTTCAAGAAAATCAAGAGTTAGTTTTACCCCTAATAAGAATACTAGTAATAAGGATACTGGTAATTAGAATAAACGTAAACTTAAACTAACACAAATTATGAAACTTAGAAAGTTAATATTAGGGATTTTAATGATTTCGGTGGTGAACATCGGATTTTACAGTTGTGAGGATGGTCGTGACGGAATCGACGGAATTGACGGGGTTGATGGTCAAGACGGAACTGATGGCCAAGATGGTCAAGACGGTATTGATGGTGTAGATGGCATGGATTTAACACTTGAAGAGTCTGAACCTTTAGAAAGTTCTGTTGTTTCCAACGATGTTTTTGAGCTTAAAGGTAGTTTTGCTTCTTCTGCTGATTTGGAAATGATATTAACATCAGCAGATATACTTCCTTCTGACTCCACCTTTGTTTATGGTTCTTTTATGGATGGAGCTGCTCTTTATCCTGCTGGGAATGACATGTACGCATTTATCAATAACTTAGAATCTGACTTTTCTATCGCTAGAATTATGATGAATTCAGATTTACAACCTTTACAAGGTGATTACATTGTAAATGCTACTGCTACAGCTTTTACTGCGCAATGTTCAGGTTCTTCTATTACTACTGAAGAGCACGGTTTTGGACCGCTTTACCTTTCAGGTGGTGAGTGGGGTGGAAACGCTAAAGGTGTTTACCGTGTGAATCCTTTCCGTTCTACAGATGATAGAGTAGATGCTGATAGATTACCTGCACTTGGTGAATGGTCAACTGAAAATGCAGTTGTCATTGGTAAAGATGCATATCCATCGCAAACCGTAGTTTTTATGGGTGATGATGATAGTAGTAATGATTATCCAGAAGCGCATTTTGCTATGTATGTAGGTGGCAGAGGAGATTTAAATGGAGGAAACTTATATGTATTAAGAGGAACAAATCCTGTTGAAACTGCTCCTGGTGCTGGTGGTCAACTTTTTGAAATGGGTATGGCCGAAGGTAGTGTATACGATGTTGAGTGGGTAGAGGTAACTGAAAGATCTCTAAACGAATTGAACCAAGAAGGGATAGACTCTTTAGCTATAGGTTTTCAGAGAATTGAGGATATCGACTGGAGAAGAGGTTCTGCAGATGCTAACAGAGAGGTATATTTTAACGCTACAGGAAGATACAGAAGTGACAATCCTGATTTAGCAAACAGAGGTACAACTTTTGGACGTGTATATAAATTAGTACTTAATCCAGACAATCCTACTGGACCTGCTACTATAGAAGTAGTTATGGATGGAGACCTTGAGGGAGGTAAAGCTGATGGTATGCATTCTCCTGATAACATATTAGTAACCGAAAACTATGCTTATATCCAAGAAGATCCTAACGGTTATGCAGATTTGAATGCTGATATTACAGGTTTCGCCAAATTATGGCAGTTGGATTTGAATACTGGAGTAGTAACCGAAGTACTGGAATGTAACCAAGTTGCAGCAAGCGCAATGGGTATTGGAAATACAGATAGCTATTGGGAAATAACTGGTTTGATTGATGTTACTGATATTATAGGTGCTACAGAGTCCACTTTCATTGGCGGGGCACAAGTACATGGATGGAATTACAGTAGTCAGCCTGAATCCGCTGTTCGTGCTGATGGTGCTAAATTTTATGATCCTACTGCAATTGACGAGTCTTCTGCTCGACTTGAAGGTTCATTCTTGTTTAAGATTACTGGATTACCTAGATAAAAATTAAACAAAAAACTTAAACAAAAAGTTCCCTATGTAGTAGGGAGCTTTTTGTGTATTTAAAAATTATTTGTTTTGCTATGAAAAGTATATATTGTTTTTTTATCGCATCTATCTTATTGATCGCTGTTTCTTGTAAGAAAGAAGAAAAGTTATTGGCATTGACAACTTCTTCGAGTGCTGAATCTATGTTTAATAACGCCATTAGAAATCACTATTTTAAAACTTTGGATAGTGCTGCTTTTTATATTAAAAAGATAGATACCCTTACATCACTAGAAGAAAATAAAGCCAATTTTCTAGAAAGCAGAAAATGGTATAAGCGTACTGAGCCTATGCTCATGGCATATGACTATGAGAACTACTTATCCATGAATGCTCCAAATTTGCTTAAAATCGAAATGGAGGATTATCAAGATATCAAAAAATCAAAACCCAAAAGTTACCAGGTCCTCGAGGAATTACTGTATGCTGAAGAAGTTCTTGATAAGAAGGAACTATTCAAAGTTGTGCAATATCTGCAAGTTCGTATTCCCTATATTAGAAAGAATCATATTATTATAAAACAAAGAGATAGACACCATTTGAAGATGTTGCGAGATGCGATTGTGAATATCGCTGCAAAAGGCATTACAGGTTTTGACTCACCAATGCTGGCAAACTCATTAAATGAAGCCATTTATAATTATGAAACCATTAGGGAGATTCTAGCTATTTATAAAGAAGCTTTTGCCTCAAAAGAATTATATCAGTCTTGGGTAAAAGAAATAGATACTACGATATCAGAATTAAAATCAGGTAACTTTGATACGTTTGATCGATATACATTTATCAAAAACCGCACTAATAAACAATTAGAATTGATCAATTCAACTTCAAAGGATTGGAATATAACGTTGAATACTTCCCGTTCACTTAATCCATTATCGACCAATTTTTTTGACAAGGATTTTTTCAATATAGCCCAATTTTCAACCCCACGCTCACCTGAAATTACCGATGAGCGAGTTGCTTTAGGAAAGATGCTTTTCAATGATGAATCGCTCTCAAATACGGGTAACATTAGTTGCGCCACATGTCACCATAAAGACAAAGCCTTTACTGATGGACTTAAAAAAGCCAAGGGTATCAATAATATCGAATTACAACGAAATACACCAACTTTATCCTATGCTGTTTTTCAGCGTACGTTCTTTTATGATGGTCGAGCTGCCAGTTTGGAAGACCAAATCGTAAAAGTGGTCAATAATCAAAATGAGTTTCATTTAGATCTAAATACCATAGAACAACGTATTCAGTCGAACCCTGATTATGTACAGCAATTCGATGCTCTTTATGATGGAAATATTTCAAATCGTAATGCCCGCCACGCTATAGCCACTTATATTAGAAGTTTATCCCCTTTTGATTCTAAGTTTGACAGAAACATGCAAGGCCATGAAAATACGCTGACTGATGAAGAAGTTTTAGGTTTCAATTTATTTATGGGGAAAGCGGCATGCGCGACTTGTCATTTTCCACCGGCATTTAATGGCACAGTTCCTCCTAAATACTTGGAAACCGAATTTGAAAATCTTGGAGTTCCTAAAAATGCAAGTTTTGAACATCCAATATTAGATGACGATCCAGGTCAATATTATCCGTATGAGGTAGAGGAAAAACGAAGCTTCTTTAAGACATCAACTGTTCGAAATGCCGAACTAACGGCACCTTATATGCACAATGGAGTTTACAATAGCTTGGAAGAAGTTATTAAATTTTACAATGTAGGTGGTGGACAAGGAATGGGGTTGAATGTACCCTATCAAACGCTACCGGCTGATTCGTTGAACTTAACGGATAATGAATCTAAAGCAATAATTGCATTTATAAAAACATTGAATGATAAACAGTTTGAAAAAGAAAATTAGAATTTTGTAATACACAAGGAATTTATAAAACAAAAAAGCTGAATCGTTAGATTCAGCTTTTCTTTTACTGTGCGGGCGGGGAGACTCGAACTCCCACGCCGTGAAGCACTAGATCCTAAGTCTAGCGTGTCTACCAATTCCACCACGCCCGCATTTTACTATTTTATACCACTTAGGACTCAGTATAAAATCGCTCGCTATTACTAGTAAGCGGGTGCAAATATAAACAATACTTTTAAAATAAAAACAACCTTCTTAAAAAATATAAACTTTTACTACATTTAACGAAAATTAACTCAAACTAATGCAAAATATCAAAGCGTACGTTCAGGAACATAAAGATCGTTTTATAAATGAACTTTTAGAATTACTCAAAATACCATCGATCAGTGCAGATTCTGCCTATAAAAATGACATCATCAAAACAGCGGATGAGATCAAAAAAAGTCTGGAAAGAGCTGGTTGTGATATGGTTGAAATTTGCCTCACACCCGGATATCCGATTGTGTATGGAGAAAAAATTATCGATCCCAATTTACCAACAGTATTAGTATATGGCCATTATGATGTGCAACCGCCAGATCCAATAGACCTATGGGATAGTCCACCATTTGAACCGGTTATCAAAGAGACAGACTTACATCCTGAAGGAGCTATCTTTGCAAGAGGTGCTTGTGATGATAAAGGACAGATGTACATGCATGTAAAAGCAATGGAGTTAATGACACAAACAGATCAGCTTCCTTGTAATGTAAAATTTATGATTGAAGGAGAAGAAGAAGTAGGAAGTAGTAGCCTGAGCTGGTTTGTAGAGCATAATCAAGAGAAATTAGCCAATGATGTCATCCTGATCAGTGATACAGGAATGATTGCCAAAGATGTTCCTTCTATTACTACAGGTTTACGTGGATTGAGTTATGTGGAAGTAGAAGTAACTGGACCGAATAGAGATTTACATAGTGGTTTGTACGGTGGTGCAGTAGCGAATCCCATAAATATTTTGACCAAAATGATTGCTTCATTACATGATGAAAACAATCATATTACGATTCCTGGATTTTATGATAAAGTAGAAGAACTTTCTAAAGAAGAACGTGCAGAAATGGCCAAAGCTCCGTTTTCTCTTGATGCTTACCAAAAATCATTGGATATCAAAGCTGTTTATGGAGAAGAAGGCTATACCACCAATGAACGTAATTCCATTCGACCAACTTTAGATGTAAACGGAATTTGGGGAGGTTATACAGGAGAAGGTGCTAAAACGGTAATTGCTAGCAAAGCCTACGCTAAGATTTCTATGCGATTAGTGCCTAACCAAGATTGGGAAGAAATCACAGAATTGTTTGCAAAGCATTTCGAAAGCATTGCTCCAGAAGCAGTAACTGTAAAGGTAACACCGCACCACGGTGGACAAGGATATGTGACGCCTATAGATAATATAGGATATCAAGCGGCAAGTAAAGCCTATGAAGATACGTTTGGCAAAACACCAATTCCACAACGTAGTGGAGGAAGTATTCCTATCGTTTCTTTATTTGAAAAAGAACTCAAAAGTAAAACCATTTTGATGGGATTTGGGTTGGATAGTGATGCTATTCATTCTCCTAATGAACATTTCGGAGTTTGGAATTATTTAAAAGGAATAGAAACCATTCCATTATTTTATAAATATTTTACAGAACTAAGCAAGTAATAGTTATAGATCAGATATTTTTGTTCCCAAATAAATTAATGACAAAAAATATGATCGAACAATTACTGAGAATTTCCTTGCTTGGAGCAATATTATTAACTGTATCCTGTGGTTCTGATGATGGAGATGATACGAATACTGCAGCATCTTGTGAACTGATGTTACTAACAGGTCAACCATGTGACTATAGTGAATTTCAGAATATAGAATTGACTAAAGGTTTTTTTATTGAAGTAGGACCTAGTGATTTTATAAATACGGATGGTGTAACGCATTTTTTGAGAAAAATAATTTTTTCTGATGGAGATCTTACGCTAGATGAGTTTGGCGATATAAAATCCGATAATGCGACAGCATATGTGGAGTTTTTTCTATACTCTCTGGGAACAGAGCAGTTTAATCCAGGTACCTTTCGTCCTTGGGCATTTGTAGATGCCAGCACAAGTTCTTTTATATCACTTGCCGGAGATCTTACCTATGATTGCACTTCTGGAATGAATGGATTAACATGCGATTCCCGAATCGGACAAGGAGATGCTATTGTGGTTGTTTCAAATGATGGAGGAGAAGATCAGGTTTGTTTCGATTTTCTGACCTTTGGTTCAAGTGATTGTGTAAGAGGAACATTTTCTGGAGAATTGATGGAGTTAACGGCTAATTAGAAGCTGCACACGATAAGTTATTACATACGAAAACCGCTCGTTTAGAGCGGTTTTTTTGTTTTTTTATAGGTTCTTATTTGGAAATATAATTTTTTATTCTACATTTGTAGAGTTAATTCTAACAATGTAGAGACATGCAATTATCCAAAGCAGAAGAACAACTGATGAAATATCTCTGGAAACTTGAAAAAGCGTTCATGAAAGATTTACTAGATGCTTTTCCAGAACCAAAACCTGCTACGACCACTGTAGCTACTTTATTGAAAAGAATGACGGATAAAGGTTTTATAGACTATACATTGTATGGTAAATCAAGAGAGTATTATCCTTTAGTAAAAAAGACAGAGTATTTCTCGAAACATGTAAATGGTCTGATCAAGAATTTCTTCAATGATTCAGCTTCGCAGTTTGCTTCGTTTTTTACTTCAGAAACAAATCTATCTACTTCTGAGTTAGAAGAGCTTAAAAAAATAGTAGATCAAGAACTTTTAAAGAAACAAAAATGATAGCCTACATCCTTAAATCTTCCTTGTGTTTGATGCTCTTATGGGGTTTCTATAAGTTGTTTTTAGAAAAGGAAAATATTCATTTTTTAAAGAGATTTTACCTCCTTTTTAGCTTGGTGTTTGCTTTTACAGTACCATTAATCACACTTACCTATGAGGTAGAAGTTGATCCACAACCAGAAATAATTTTAGATACTGCGGTTCCGTTGATGATGAATGCCACAGAGATCAGTGAAGTACAAGAACCTGTCGATTATTTATCCATTAGTTTATGGAGTTTGTATGGAATTGGGGTATTGATTTTTGGTATTAGATTCATTAGAAATCTTATGGATATCCGAAAAAAAGTGAGAAAAAATGAACGTTTAAAGGAAATATCGCATGTAAATGTTTTGCTAGGCAACTCCATTGTTCCTCATACATTTCTTGACTATATTTTTGTCCCCAAAAAGGAATTTCAGGAGAAAAAGATACCACAAGAAATTCTCCTTCACGAAAAAACACATGTGCTTCAGAAGCATACGCTAGACATATTGTTTGTAGAACTGCTACAAGTGATCGTATGGTTTAATCCGATGTTTATTTTTATGAAAAGAGCAATACGATTAAATCATGAGTTCTTAGCAGATCAAAATGTATTAAAACAAAAGTTCGCAATACAAGATTATTTTGACTTGCTCCTTAATTACAAAAACAGCACTAATCAAGCTGAATTATCGAGCGCTATTAATTATTCATTAACAAAAAAACGATTACAGATGATGACTAAAAATTTTTCCCGGAAACGGGCAACACTAAAACTCTTAGCGGTATTACCATTGTTAGCTATAGGCTTATTGTCTTTTAACAATGAGATTGTTGCTAAAGAAATTGTCAAAGAAACACCAGCGGATCCAATGGATTCAGTTGATTTGATGATAGATGCTAACAAAGATATTAAGCTTGGAAATAATGAAAATACGATTGTTAAAGTTAGAAACCTAGAAAAAGACAAGATATCGAAAACAATAGCAAAAAAATCTCCTAATACTTCTAATAAAAAGATTACAACGGTCGATAAGAGTTCTGAAAAGAAAAACCTTCAGGATGGAGTAACGGAAGAAATGGTAAAAGAGTATAATATCTGGGCAAAAGATTTAAATACTAAGATTGAAGGGAATAAGCCCATTAATATCACGCAGAGTAATATTTATCGTATGATATATATCTATAGAAATATGACTGCTGAACAGCGTGAAAGGTCTGAGCAGTTTCCTGATATTCCGCCACCACCACCAGCTCCTGAAGCACCAAGAGTACAAAAAGGTGAGGAAAGTGATATTCCTCCGCCGCCACCACCAGCTCCAGAAGCACCTGAAGCTCCTTCAAAAGGTAATGGAAGTTATGTAGAGGTAAAGTTTGCAGAAGATTCTGAATTAACTGAAGAAGAAAAAGAAGAATATATCGAAAGAATAGAAGCTCAGTTAGCTGAAGCAAGAGAAGAGGAAGAAAGAATGTTAGAGGAGATACGAGCAGAAGAAATGGAAGTGTTGGCAGAATCTCAACAATTAATTGCAGAAGCAGAAATAGTAGAACAGGAAAATCGAAGAGATGCTATAGCGGGAATTACAGAAGCCGAAGTACAAAGAGTAACGGCGATGGAACAAATTCAGGAAGCAAGAGAGGCGGCAGAAAGAGCTAGAGATCAAGCTTTTAAAAATGCTCAAGAAGCAAGAGCAATAGCCAGAGAACAGGCTCAGCAATCTAGAGAACACTCGGAAAAAGCAATGAGAAATGCTGAATTACAGGCTCGAAAAGCGGAAAGAGAAGTACGAAAAGAGGAAATGAAAGCTAGAAGAAAAGCACTTGAAGCAGAAAGGAAAGCCCAAAAAGCAAGGGTTAAAGCCGAAGTAGATGCTTATAAAGCAGAATTGGATGCAAGAAAAGTAATGCGTAAAGCGGAAATGCAAGCTCGTAAGGCAGAATCAAAAGCTCGTAAAGTGGAAATGGAAGCAAGACGAAAAGCAATAGCTGCAGAAATGGAGGCCAGAAAAGCAGAGCAAAAAAGAATGATGATATCTGACCCTCCATCAACTAAAGAGTTTATTAAAAACATGGCAAAAAAGGACGCTGACTTCTATTATAACGGAAAGAAAATTTCTGCAAAGAAAGCACTCAAATTAATAGAGGATTCGGGTAATCCCCTATCCATTGATGCTTCTACCAAGAACGGTAAATCTAAAGTGATTATTAAAGATTAATTATTTAGATCTCATTCATCAAAACATAAAAACGCATTAAAACCTCACTTTGGTGGGGTTTTTGTGCAACATTTAATTAGTAATCAGCGTTATAAGTCTATTGTCAATCAAAATTACCCTTAGATTATGTTAAAACGATTTTTTATTCTGTGCTCTGGCACAGATGCCGATATTTTGGCAAATTGCTCCAACGGAGAACAAAATAAGTATGCTGGTATTGGCGCAACGGTATTTTTTACAGCATTAATGGCTTTTTTAGCAGCTAGTTATGCCTTATACACCGTTTTTGATAATTACTTTACAGCCATATTTTTTGGTATTGTATGGGGATTATTAATTTTTAATCTGGATCGATTTATAGTTTCTACTATTAAGAAAAAGGATAATTTTTTAGATGAACTTTTGCAGGCATCACCCAGAATTATTCTGGCTGTCATTATAGCCGTAGTTATTTCTAAACCTTTAGAATTAAAGATTTTTGAAAAGGAAATAGATCAGGTGCTTCTTGAGCAAAAGAATGATCTTACTTTAGCAAATCAAGAACAAATCGCTACTCAGTATACACCTATTGTAGAAGGGATTGATTCCGAAATTGATGCCTTAAAAAAAGAGGTTTCTACTAAAGAAGCTGAAGTCAACGAATTGTACGAAACTTACATTGCTGAGGCTGAAGGACGAAAAGGAACAGAGATCGTGGGTAAAGGCCCTGTATACAAAGAAAAACGACAAAAACACGATGCGCAATTAGCAGAATTAGTAGAGCTTAAGAAAACAAATGCTGAAAAAGTTGCAAATCTAGAAACCCAAAAAAGCGAACTTGCCTTGGAATATGAGAAACAGGTAGAAGACTCTCAACCAATTATTGATAATTTTGATGGATTA
Organism: Aquimarina litoralis; assembly: GCF_019295435.1. Classification (GTDB taxonomy): domain Bacteria; phylum Bacteroidota; class Bacteroidia; order Flavobacteriales; family Flavobacteriaceae; genus Aquimarina; species Aquimarina litoralis_A. Next base: position 19,686 of record NZ_WEKL01000017.1, on the reverse strand, counting down.
ATGGCAAGAGTAAATGCGTTGGGCGAATTACCTTGGTTACCTTCTTTCTTTATCTTTTTGTTGTTTTTAGCGATCGAAACCTCTCCGATTTTTGCAAAATTATTATCTCCAAAAGGAGAGTATGATTTCAAAATTGAAGACCTGGAAGGTGAAGTTAAAACCTGGACAGCTCAGAAAGCAGATCAGCGAAAAGTATTGTTAGAAACGGATCATACGGTAAATGATAGAGTGTATAAAGATATCTCTGAGGAAGATGAGTTGTATMAATATAAAAAGAAAATTGCCAGAGAACTGATGCAAAAACAGCAAGATGCATTTTATAAAAGACAAACAGATATTCTGTAAAGGAGTATTGTATGTTTAGCAWTTTGTATAACCGCCAATTTTTTAATTGTGGTTATATATTGTTGTGGTTAATTTTTTAATAATTTCCTCCTCCAGAATCAATAATTATCCCATGTTCAGAAAATTTGATACTTAAATATTCCATTGGAGAATCTTCGGGAAGGTTATAAAGTAAATCAAAATCTTTATTGATATAAAAATCTATATGATTGACTTTTATTTCTTCAAGCTCTCTTTTAGTTGGATTATATAGCTCTTTTAGTTTTTCCTTTGCTTTAATATCAAAATTTGAAATTTGGTTCAAAATTAGATGGATATATTTGTGGAGATTTTTGGCTTGATTTTCATCAGTGGAATTAATTCCTATAGTTATTGAATACTCTTCAACCTTAAATTCCTTTAAGCTACTATAACAATTCAAATTGCTTAAAAGCTCCATTTTTCCTATTTCATCTATTTCGTAGAAATTATTCATTAATTTTATCATTAACGACAACAAAAGAATGCACCTAATTACTCTGTTTTCAGTATTTTATATGAGCTATTTTTTATGGTTAAAAAATAGACACCAGACGATAGGCTCGTCATGTCAATTTTTTGATCAACAGTATCTATTTCTCCGGTAGAGACTACATTTCCTGATACGGAGTACATCGTATACGATAAAGCTTCAGAAAAATTGGAGTTAATGGTAAGATATGAACTTGTTGGATTTGGATAGACTTTAACCGTTGGATCGTTACCACTAAAATCATCTACAGATAATTGTTGTGCACCATCAATAGTATATCTAGAAAAGAATTTCCATATCTCTTCAGAAGCATTAATATCTTTATTAGTAACTGGACCAATCTCAAAAGCACTACCAGGCCAAGTATGTCCGCCATTGATTATTTTAAAATGTTCTATACTCACTCCATTATCACCATCAGCATATGCATAATGTTCTACTGTAGAGTTATCGGTGGTATTGATATCATCAAGATATGTAGTAATTGTAGTCACTGTATTGGCAGCGTTTATCCAAAAGTCAAGAACATTTTGAACAGATTCAAAACCAGCATTTCCATTGTAAGGAACTGTGGTGTCGTTAGTTCCGTGTATTTCCATAATTGGCATCGTATGAGATGTTGTGCAATTATTTTGTTGACCTACGGTCATCGTTCCTGTAACAGAAGCAACAGCGGCAATTTTATCACTAAGTTCGCAAGCTAATCTGTAACTCATAAATCCACCATTAGACATACCAGTACTATAGATACGTTTTGGATTAATGGTATAATTGGATGATATTTCGTCAATTAATGCTGAGGTAAATCCAACATCATCGACACTACTGGTTCCCCATCCTACATTAAAATGTGTACTTCCATTATTATCTACTGTTCCTAAAGGATGTACTATTAAAAAACCTTCTCGATCTGCGATGGGTCTAAAATCACCATAGTTCATTTGTTGAGTGTGATTTGAACCATATCCATGAAAATTAAAAACTAAAGGAACCTCAGTACTACCTGTATAGCTGGCCGGAACATATAAAATATATTCTCTTTGTATACCATCGTGCATCAGGGTATTGGTTAAAGTTTGTTGTGCGTGCGATAAAAATGAAATGAACAAAAAGGCAATTAAAGTTGTTTTTAGAAAATACGAAGCCTTATCGTAATTAAATACATTCATGAGATTTGGATTTGTGTTAAGTGATCCTAAAGATACTTAAAACCTTCGATCTGGATGATATATTGCTACATCTAATGATGTTTTTTTATCTGAAATAATTTCTGAAACTAATTTTCCGGTAGATGTTCCCATACTCCAACCTAGCATGGCATGTCCTGTAGCTATCGTTAGATTGTTGCATTTTTGAGATTTTCCAATATAAGGCATTCCATCTGGAGTTACCGGTCTTAATCCACAGGCAGCATCATTTTTTTCTGAATCTGATAGTACAATATCGGGATAATAATTGTGAGCGGCTTTGGCAATCGCATCTACTCTAATTTTATTAATCTTATGATTGATACCAGCAATTTCCATCGTACCTGCAAATCGAGTAAAACCATCCATAGGAGTCACGGCAACTTTTGCTTCTGCTAATATAGCGGGCATAGAAATTCCTAAATCTCTACCAGAATTTATTCGGTAGCCTTTGCCAGCTTCTAGCAGTAATTTGATTCCTAATTTTTTACATAACGCTTTAGACCAGGAACCTGCTGCGAGTACAAATTCATCAGCCTTATGGGTAGTAGATGTACTAGTAACCGAAACGATTTTTGTACCGTCAGTTTGTATGTTATGTATCTTTTCATTTTTAAGAATAGTAACGCCAACTTTTTGTAGATATGCTTTCATTTCTTCCATAAAAGTGCTGGGCGTAGTGTGTGCATCACAGTCATATATAACAGCACCTTTAGCCTCAATTTTGACATTTGGTTCTATTTGTTGCAATTCTTTTATGGATAATTCTCTTGCTGCTAGTCCTTCTTTTTTTGCTACATCTACAACCTTCAATTCCTCTTCCAGCATCTTTTCGGTTTGGCAAATCATTAAAAGCCCCTTTTTTTCGAGTTGGAACTTAAATTTTTCTTCTTGTTTAATTTCGGTATATAATTGTTGTCCTAGCAGTGTAATATCCTTAATAGCTAACATACTGCTATTTACATTTTCTAGGGAACAAGATTTATTAAATGCCCAAGCCCATTGCAAGAAATCTGATTTCAGCCTTGGTTTTATAAACAAGGGACTTCCTGGATTAAACATCCATTTTAGTCCTTTTTTCATCACTCCAGGAGCTGCTAATGGAATTATGTGACTGGGGCTTAAGTATCCAGCGTTTACATAAGAAGCTCCAAAGTCCATAGAGGATTGATCAATGATAGTTACCTGATGTCCAGCTTTATGTAAGTAATATGCGGATGATAACCCGATAATTCCTCCTCCTATGATGATGCAATTTTTCATTAATACACTTTATTAAATTACCTGAAATCCATGGGCATATGGATCATCTTGATCATCAATAATGATCGTATTGTAACCATATATTTTAGCCCATCCTTGTATGCTTGGTATAATGGCTTTTTCACCATTTAGTATTGTTTCTTCTTCAATTCTTCCTATAAACTTAGAACCTATATAACTTTCGTGAATAAATTCGTCTCCTTTTTTTAGTTTTCCTTTAGCATATAACTGTGCCATTCTTGCTGAGGTTCCTGTTCCACAAGGAGAGCGATCAATCGCTTTATAACCATAAAAAACAGCATTTCTGCCCGAAGATTGAGGATCTAAGGGATCTCCAGTCCATAATATATGGCTGACATCTCGAATAGTCGGATTCTCTGGGTGTATAAATTGATCAGGATATTTAGCATTGATACGATCTCTTATTATTTGCGAAAACTGGATCAATTTAGAAGCTGTAAAATCTTGTATACCACTAAAGTTTTCTTGTGGGTCAATGATCGCATAATAATTACCTCCATAGGCTACATCAAAAGTGATTTCTCCTAATTCAGGACATTCGATGGTAAGACTTTCACTAGCAAGATATGATTTTACATTTTTTAGTTGTACCCATTCTACCTTATTGGCAGTTTGTTGATAGGCTATTTCCACTAAACCAGCAGGAGCTTCCATTTTTATAATTCCTGGATTTTTTGGTTGTATGAGCCCTTCTTCAATAGCAATAGTAATTGTGCCAATAGTTCCATGACCACACATCGGCAAACAACCCGAGGTTTCTATAAATAAGATAGCAAAGTCATTTTCTGGGTTATGTGGTTCAAATAGAAAACTACCACTCATCATATCATGACCGCGAGGTTCAAACATTAACCCTTTTCTGATCCAATCATACTCTTTCAGAAAATGTTGTCGTTTTTCGCTCATGGAATTCCCTTTCAGATTTGGATGTCCTGTAGTAACTACTCTCACCGGATTTCCGCAGGTATGTGCATCGATACATTTAAAAACTGCTCTGGACATGACTAGATAGGATCACTAGTTGACAAACCATTTACAAGTCTAGATAGACCTAATGGATTTTCATTTTTTAATTCATCTGGCAAAAGACTATCAGGCCAGCTTTGGTAACTAAGCGGTCGTACCCATCGTTTTATTGAATGAATTCCTACTGCTGTAAACCTACTATCTGTAGAAGCGGGATAAGGGCCGCCATGAAGCATAGAAGGACAAACTTCTACACCTGTTGGAACACCATTATAAATGATTCTACCAACTCGGTTTTGTAAGGCATTAACAACAGAAGGATATGAATTTAATTCACCTTCTTCTGCTAAGATAGTTCCAGTTAACTGTCCTTCTAAATTAGAGATTACTATGGTCAATTCTTCCAAGTCTTCGCATTGTACCACCATAGAAAACGGACCAAAAACTTCTTGATGTAAGGTTGTGTTTTCTAAAAAGGTCTTACCGTCTACAGTAGTTATGGCTTGTCTTGCATGATTAACAGCGACATCATCATTATAATCCGCAGTCGTGATCAATCCATTTTGTTGTAAGGCAAGAGATTTATTTCTTTCATAATTACTAATGATATGTGGATGTAGCATACATGACGGATCAATGGTTAAGATTTCATCAGATAATGATGCAATGAATTTGTCTAATGAAGATCCTTTAACGCCTAAGATCAAGCCTGGATTTGTACAAAATTGACCGGTTCCTAAGGTAATGGATTGGGCATAAGTTTTAGCAAGTTCTTTCCCTTTGGATGCGGTTACTTTCGGTAATAAAACCACTGGATTAATACTTCCCATTTCTGCAAATACAGGGATCGGTTCTGGTCTTTGTGATGCAAGATCAAATAGCGCTCTTCCTCCTTTGATACTTCCTGTAAAACCTACAGCTTTTACTTTGGGATGTTCTACTAATTGTGTGCCAACTTCAATTCCAGAACTATTAAGATTGGAAAACACTCCATTAGGCATTCCTGTTTTTTCAGCGGCTTTAATAATTGCTGAAGCTACTAGTTCTCCAGTACCTGCATGCATAGGATGCGATTTAACAATCACTGGACATCCAGCAGCTAAGGCTGCTGCAGTATCTCCGCCAGCAGTAGAATAGGCTAGTGGAAAATTACTAGCGCCAAATACGACAACAGGTCCTAATGGAACTAGCATTTTGCGGATATCTTGTTTTGGAATCGGTGCTCTATCGGGATCTGCGGTATCAATAGTGGCTTCCACCCAAGAACCGTTAGTAACTAAATCCGCAAACATTCGTAATTGCCCAATAGTTCTGCCACGCTCACCTTTGGCTCTTCCTTCGGGCAGACCGGTTTCCGACATATAGGTTTCAATCAGCATTTGGTCTAATGCTAAAATTTCATCTGCAATAGCATTCAAAAATTCCGCTTTTTTAGTTCCAGAAACTTTTTTAAAGGTTTCAAAGGCTTCTGAAGCTAAAGAAACTGCTTCTTCTATTTCTTTAGACGAGGCTTCATAGAAAACAGAGGTGTTTTCAATGTTTAATTTTGGATTAAAAGTGGTATATGTTTTAGATCCTTTTGCAGAAAGTTGATGTCCGATATAATTTTTGCCAGTTATCATAAATGATACATTAATGAGTTTTTCTAATAAATATGTTTCCGTTTTGAATAGTTTTCAAAACTAGCTATTAACTAAGGATTTGTATTCGGGTAAAACAGGTCTTGTTTTTAACCCATTTTCTATAATCTGTAACACATTTTTTCGTTCTTCTCCTATTAGGGGAAGTCTTGGAGCGCGTACGTTTTCGGTTCCAATACCAGTAGCAACTTCTGCTAGTTTGATATTCTGTACTAATTTAGGGTTTATATCTAATTCTAACAACGGTAGAAACCAGCGATATATCTCTAAGGCCTCTTTGATTCTTCCTGCTTTTTGTAGTTCATAAATAGCAACGGTTTCCTTTGGAAAAGCGCATACCAATCCTGCTACCCAACCTTCAGCGCCCATCAATAAACTTTCTAAAGCTAAGGTATCTACACCAGATAAAATTTTGAGTCGATCTCCGAATCTATTTTTAATTCTGGTAATATTAGAAATGTCTCTAGTCGATTCTTTTACCGCCTGAATGTTATCCATTTCCAAAAGTTGTTCGAACATTTCTAAGGTAACTTCAATTTTATAATCCACAGGATTATTGTAGATCATGATTGGTAAATCAGTGTTTTTAGCTACTTCTTTGAAATACACAACAGTTTCCCGATCTCCTGCTTTGTATCGCATAGGAGGCAACATCATCAGTCCTGTTGCACCATCTTCTTGCGCTTTGATAGCCGCTTCTATGGCGCCTTTTGTACTTTGCTCTGCGATATTAATAATTACAGGAACTTTACCGTTTACAATGTTTACAGTGGTCTTTACCAAAGTACTTTTTTCTGAAGTGTTTAAGGTACTGGCTTCTCCCAAAGTTCCTCCTAATATGATTCCATGAACACCAGCCTCCAACTGAGCTTCAATATTGGTAGTAAACATTTGTAAATCTAATGTGTCTTGATCAGTAAATTTTGTAGTTACTGCTGGCATAACACCTTTCCATTCTATACTCATTGGTTCTAATTTTGGTTCAAATATATTGTCAAATTTGATGTAAGGATATTGTGAAATTATCCTAAACCGATACTATATTACCTCATATTGCAATAAATTACGTAAATATGATTAATATTGAAATAGATATTGCTATGAATGAAAGCCTTACCGTTTAAAATACCGAAGTCTTCTACAGATACTTTAATTGTTCAAGAAGATAAGGAGATTGTGCTATACGATAAATTTCATCAGCATGAAGAAATACAAATATCTATGATCATATCTGGAGAAGGAAGTTTGATTGTAGGAGATACCATTACTGATTATAAACCGAATGATATATTGGTTTTTGGTAGTAATGTTCCTCATGTTTTGCAAAGCGCTATATCAGATAAGGAATCCTATATGATTTCTCTTTTCTTTACAAAAGAGTCCTTTGGGCAATCGTTTTTTGAACTCCCAGARTTTGAAGATTTATCGGCCTTTTTCAGAAGTTCGGCCTATGGCTTGAAAGTGCTTTCTAAGAAACAAAAACTTAAGAAGCAATTTTTGAAGATTGTAGAAAAAACAAATCGTTTTGATCGTTTTATGGTTTTTTTAAAAACCCTACAATTATTAAAAACGGCAAAGGCGGAAACCATATCTTCTTTTATATCTAAAAGAGCGTATACGGACAATGAAGGAAAGCGAATGGCAAAGGTTTTTAAGGCGGTTATGAATGAATTTAATCGAGATTTTTCTTTAAAAGAAGTTGCAGATCTTGCTAATATGACACCCAATGCATTTTGTAGATATTTTAAAATGAGAACTAACAAAACATTTTTTCAATTCTTAATTGAAGTAAGAATAGAAAATGTTTGCCGATTACTATCTAAGGAAGCAGAAATTACGATCTCTGAAGCTTCCTATAATAGTGGTTTCAAAAACTTATCTAATTTTAATAGAAAGTTTAAAGAAATAAAAGGAATTACACCTTCTGTGTACAAGAAAAGATTATACGATCCCCATTTTATTTAAAAGAAAAGAAGCATTCATATTCTGACAAACTCCGTCTTTGAATTTATAATCAAAATAGAGTTCATCATTGATAATCTGTGCATCAAAAAATCTATTTTTTACATTACTTAATTCGGATGCTATTTCACATAGACTTAAATCATGAGTGGCAATAATTCCGGTAGCTTTTGCTTTTACTAGTTTCTCCACAAATTTTCTTGATCCAGCAGCTTTATCCTTGCTATTAGTTCCTTTTAATATTTCGTCCAAGATAATGAAGTATTCATCTTTATGTAATGCATCTACAATTCTTTTAAGCTGTGTTAATTCAGAAAAGAAATAGGAAGCATCATCACTTAATGAATCAGAAGTTCGCATACTCGTAATGAGTTTAATAGGTCTGTAAGTGCAGGATTTTGCACATACTGGAAGCCCAATATTCGCCATGACAATCTGGAGTGCAACCGTTCTTAAAAAAGTACTTTTACCAGCCATATTAGCTCCGGTAATGATAAAAAACTCTTCTTTGTCTATTGTGATATCATTATCAACGCGTTTGGTGGTTTTTAGCATTGGATGTCCAAGTTCTTGAGCTTGAATAATCATTCCTTCTTTGACCAACTCTGGATACACATAGGTAGGATTATTAAAAGCAAAATTTCCTAAAGAATTGTATGCATCAAAAAAAGCAATTACTTCAAACCATTGGTCTACTTTATGATGATGAGCAGCTATCCATTTTTCGATACGGTAGCATTGTATAATGTCCCAAAGAAATAAACCATTAGCAAAAATGCCAAACATCATATTGTTACGTTGATCAAATGCATTCAGAATGCTAGCAAACTGTTTTAGAATTAAAGATGCTTTTTCTTTTTTATTGATGACTTCTTGTTGTTTTTTCTGTAATAGTTCAGATTCGAAATCACCTTTTTCGATAAGATCAACAAGTTTATAATACTGCTCAAAAGTATCTTTTACTTTATTCGCATCGCTATACAAATTGTTTATTTTTTTTAATTGAGATCCGGTAATCCCTAAACCTATGAAAAACCAAATCAGAAACATTTGAAATGTAATAACTTCTAGAAAAAGTAATACAAGTAGTGTTACGGAGATTACAGAAACAATAGTAGGAAGAATTCTCATTATTTTCGGAACAAAAGGAGTGTACTTTTGCAGCCACGTCTGTATTTTGGATATAGGAATTGATACGTCTACTAATGAAGCGATGGCGGTAAATTCTTGCCTCCAAATAGCTAATTTAGATAAGTTGATTATTGCATCTTGTTTGTCTTTTATTGCTTCTATATGATTGCTTCTTAAGAGCTGTGCAAATTCTTGTTTCCCCGCATTTGTAGCCGTTCTGTTGGTATATTGAAAGAAAGATCTATCTCCAAATAAATCAATATCATGACTATACTCATGTGCGGAATCTATAAATTCTTTTCCTGTTGGTAGTTTACTAAAATCATTATTGAGAACGTCTAATTCTAATTGATTAAGATCTATTAACTTTTGTAATTTGTTTTTTGTGTATGATAAATCCGTATGACGATTTACCATAAAAATGAAAATTATAATACCTGTAATGATGCTTCCAAGAATAATTTGAGTATTAGGATATCCAAAATAAATCCCGGCTATAATTCCTAGAAAAACAAAAAGTCTTATGATACTAGAGGTAGCTAATTGTTTTTTTATCTTGTTTAAAGAGTTACTATGACTTTTTATTTGAGAGTCATAAAATTCCTGTGGTGTATTCATTGTATTCATAAAAAGAAAAGACGGATTCAGCTATTACAGCTTTTTTGGTTTTTCTTTTTGATTTAAAGGTTTTCTAATTCTTTTTTTGCTTTCTTGGTCAGCCCATTTACAACTAAGTCATAAGAGTGATCAATTAATTCGCATAACATATGAGTAGCTAAACTGCCCGAAAAGTTAACAGTATTCCAATGTTTTTTACTCATATGATAGCCAGGCGTTATTTCTGGATGGTATTCGCGAAGTTCTAAAGATTTATCAGGATCACATTTTAGATTTACACTAAAAGGAAGTCTTTCTAACCCCGTTAGTGCAAACATTTTACCCATTACCTTGAAAACCAAGGTGGTTTCATCAAAAGGGAATTCTTCAGTAACTCCTTTTTTTGAAAGGCAATATTCTCTAAAAGCTTCTATGTCCATTTTGTCATCATCATATTAGGATTTGGTAATTCTTCAAACCCAAATTGTTTATATAATCCGTGAGCATCTTTGGTAGCCAACATCCATCGATGAACTTTTTGAAGTTCAGCATGCGCTACAATGGCTTTGATTAATTCTTTTGCATATCCGTTACCTTGATATTTTTCAATAATAAAAACATCCATGAGATAGGCAAAAACTGTGTAATCTGTTAATAGCCTTGCAAAACCAATTTGCTCACCATTTAGATAAACGCCAAAATTAAGACAATGTTCTATACTGGTTTGTACTTCTTGTTTAGTTCTTCCTTTTGCCCAATATGTGTTGGTTAAAAATTGATGGATAAAATCAATATTTAACTTCGAGTTATCGGTAGAGATTATAATGCTCATTGTTTTTTAGTTAAGAAGCTTATGATCGAGGTCATTATTGAGTTCTAAAGCAGAATAATCCAAGGTCCAACCAATAGACTCTGCTACGGTTTCCATAAGTGAAATTACAGTTAGTAATTCTTTTCCTGCAGCTTCGATCAATCCACTTTGAGGAATTTTATCAATAATAAATTGTTTTGCTTCCTGATTGATATCTGTAAGATCATTAGAGGTCATAGGATTTAACCAACCTTCTTTCTTATCATAATATTTAAAGTCCGTTTCTATGGTAAGTAGCTTGGCTTGAGGAAACTGCGTTAAAATGATTTTCTTGTTCTTGGTATCACTTTCTAGTTTAATTTTGGAAAGATCGAATCCCACATGAGCTTTGGCATCTATTAGAATCAAGGCTTTTTTCTTTCCTCTAATAATGTTGAAAAATTTTTCTTTCACACTTTCATAGTGATATATTTCCGCGAAATCACCTTCTACAGTAACCAGTTTGCAAACACTTCTGATCTTTTCCATAAGGACTGTAGATTGTGTCTGTACACTGGCCCTTTTTTTAACAGCACTAAATCTGGCAAAAATAAAATATGCTACCACAGCACCGATTAATAAACCAATAAATAATAATTCCATATTAATTCTTTTTCCCTATCTCACCAAGATGGGTAAATTTAAATCCTTTTTCATATTTGAGACCATATCCCAGAATTCTATCAAAAGCGATATGCGAAAATAGTATAATTCCACATAGAAGTAGATAGTCATTGGAGAAGTGTACACCAATAAGATAGATCAAAATAGCTAATCCTCTATGATGAAAGATATTATAGCAGAAAGCACCAACTTTGGTATTTATAAGATATCCAAGCATTCCAATATCGGGTACCAAAAACAAAGCCAAAAATAACCACCAAGAAAATGATAATACACTAAAATGATATATGCCTAACACCAGCATAGCTAATTCTTCTAATTGCAAGGTGGTTTTCATGATGTAATAATTTTATATAATACGGGTTTACTTGGTGAGGCATCGTTTTCAAAAGATGCAATCTGAAGGTTGAGTATATAGGAACCGTCCTCTATCTGATCTTTTACAAAAATCATTTCTGTAATAGTTGCATCGAATCTAGTATCTTGAGGGTAATTCCAAAAAGCTTTATGAGCCAGCAATTTCCCATCATCTTTTTCTTTATCTACAGATGGTAAATCAATTAAAAGATGTTTAATTCCTTGTTCTCTAATAAATAATGCTGCTGCTTCTGATATATAAGGCCAGTTGGTATGAGAATACTGTTTATCGCATTTTTCTGGATGATTAGGGGTTGTTCTGATTATTAATGCTTCGGGTTTAGAAAGCAATACTTTTTGTATGAGCTCTTTTGTGATCACAAAATCATGTCCTTTTTTTTCAGGATCAATCGTTATGAGTTCTGCTGGGAAAACAAATTTTTTCAAGGTTTGATTGATACTATAAAATTCTGGAGTAATATGTCCAACACATTCTGTATGAGTTCCGTGTCCGTGAGGATTAAAGTAGATGTTATTAAAGTTTGTAGAAGCTCCCTCGGAGACTTTTCCAATCCAATCACCATCAGTCACAGGTTCTATTTTGGGAGCAGGAATATACCAAGCATTTACATTTTCTTTAGTGGCTCTTAAAGGAATTGATATATCTAATGGTTCTGATAAATCAATCTGATAAGAAGTTTTATGGTGTTGAATGGTTGTAATCATGAAAATGTGTTCCTCTATCTCTGGAATTAGCTTAAATTTAATAAGAAAAGATCACTTGCAATACCATCGCTTAAAAACTTTCCTTTTTTAGTAACAGACAATATATCACCATCTAAAAATAAAAGATGTTCATCTAAATGTTTTTGTGCTTGTTTTAATAAGTATTCTTTATAAGTAATTCCAAAAGTATCTTCCACTTTTTGAATAGACACGCCCCAAATAGTTCGTAATCCTGTCATTACATATTCATTGTACTTATCTGTATTGGTGAGCGTTTCAATTTCTCTAGGAAGTTCATTTTCCTGTAAAGCTTTGATGTATTTGGTATTGTTATTAATATTCCAACTTCGTTCATTTCCGTTATAGGAATGTGCAGAAGGACCAATACCTATATATTGTTTTCCTTGCCAATATGCGGTATTATTTTTACTGAAATATCCGGATTTTCCAAAATTTGAAAACTCATAGTATTCAAAACTTGCTTCTTCCATGGTATCTACTAAGATGGTAAAATGTTGCTGCGCTAATTCATCGGCTACTGGAGGAATAATTCCTTTGTCAATAAATGATGCTAAGGCAGTTTTTGGCTCTACCGTAAGCGCATAGCTGGAAATATGAGGGACTTTTGTATCTAAAGCTATTTGTAGGTTTTCTTTCCATCGTTCTGAGGACATTCCTGGAATGCCATAGATCAAATCAATTGATATATTATCGAAATATTTTGATGCAACCGATAAACATTTAGTAGCTTCTTCTGCATTATGCGCTCTATTCATAAGCTTTAGGTCTTCATCAAAAAAGGATTGAATACCAATGCTAAGACGATTTACTTCTGTTTGTGCTAAAGTTTTTATGTAAGATTCAGTTAAATCATCTGGATTTGCTTCTACTGTGATTTCTACATCATCGGCAACCAGATAATTTTCATAGATGGTGTCAATGATAAATTTCAAGGCAGGAACCGAAAGCACACTAGGGGTTCCACCACCAAAGTATATTGTTTCGATCACTTGGTGATCATCAATTTCTGGTCGTCGCAATTTAATTTCATTACATAATGCAAAAACCATTTGATCCTTCTTTTTAGTAGAAGTTGAAAAATGAAAATCACAGTAATGGCAAGCCTGTTTGCAAAAAGGAATATGGATATAGATACCGGACAAATCAGTTATTATTTAGTTTTGAAAAATCAGGATTAAATGTTCGTTTTATTACAAATCTACGTTTATATGCAAGAAATATAGAATAACCAATAGCAGGAAATAAGAGAACAATCAGAAACCAGATCACTTTTGCATTTTTTGATGTAAAAGTTGTGTAATAGATTTCTTTAAAAAAGAAGTACGCGAAAATTAGCCTTAAAAACCAAATCGTTGTCCGTACATCTAATTGGATCATTTTTTTACCCGCTTTTCATTCTGTTTAACAAAAGCAGCCCAACCACTATAACTTTTACCTACAATATCCGCTCTTCCCATATTATAAAAATGACAAACTGCCGCTGCTAATCCATCGGTAGAGTCTAGGTTTTTTGGAAGTGTTTTTAATTTCAAAAGACTTTGTAACATTTTTGCTACTTGTTCTTTACTGGCATTACCATTTCCAGTAATTGCCATTTTTATTTTTTTTGGTGAGTATTCTGTAATCGGTACTTCTCTGCTTAATCCTGCTGCCATAGCAACACCTTGTGCACGTCCTAACTTTAGCATCGATTGCACATTTTTTCCAAAAAAAGGAGCTTCAATTGCTATTTCATCTGGATGATAGGTGTCTATAAGTTCAACAGTTCTTTCAAAAATGAGCTTTAATTTTATATAATGGTCATCGTATTTACCAAGTTGTAACTCATTCAGTTGTAAAAAAGACATCTTTTTATTGATAATTTTTATCAACCCAAAACCCATGATCGTCGTTCCAGGATCAATGCCTAATATTATTTTTTCGTTTTCCAAAAAATTCTCGTTTCTACAAAACTAAGGAATAGCTTACTAATTCATATGAATAACAACCGGTAATTTGTATCTAGAAGTGACAGGAGTACTTCTTACAATGGCAGGATTAGCTTTCGGTAATGTTGAAATACTTTTATTGAGGATTTTTTCAAAATCAGGAATCTGGGTATTAATGATTTCTGGTACTTTAAAATCTTCCAAAGTGATATTGCCTCTTTTGTCTACTAATAATGGGATCCATATAGTATCATTTATGGATTCTGTTACGGAAATTTTTGTTTCTGTTATTTCTGCCTTGATATGATCAATAATAGTTTGATGAAAACAATCATCTATTTCTTCAGGTTCATTCATACAGGTTGTAAACATAGGAGGTTTATCAACCTGATTTGTATCAATTTCGCTCCATTTTTCTTTTAGAATTTCCTCTTGATTTTCTTTTTTAACCAATAATTTATCACAAGAGCATAGTAAGAAGCTGAAAATATATATGTAATATATCTTTTTGATCATTCATTAATTTTATGAGACGTAAAAATACAAGATGTGTTTATAACGCCGCTAAAATTAAAGTTTTTTATTAAATGATAATTTGTAAATCCTGAGGACTGTTCAAAAATGAATCCTTGATAAGGATCATTAGTTTTCCACAACAGCCTTTTCAGAAGTTTGGATTTCTTTTTCGAGCTGAGTAATTCTTTTGTTAACCATAAATCCATAGAAGTTTTTGGTATCCTTACTATTACCAAATTTTTTCATAAATAAATTATAGTATTCCAATTTTACTTTCGGGTCTTTGTAATAAGCATCTGCAAAGACTGCTAATTGATATTGCGCTCTAATGAATTCAGGATTCTCTTTAAGCGCTAGTTTAGCATATTTAATTGCTTCTTCCCAATTTTCAAGATGGCGATGACTCATTGCAACGTTTAAAAATTCTTGTTCTACAGGAAGATTTTTTAAAAGTAATGCTTTTGTATGATTCGCTAGTGCTTCATTATGCATATCTAATCTAGTGAATGCCTCAGCCATTCTAGTATACCTTAGAGGAACTTGATCGTTATACTTTAGTGCTTCCTGATATTGCGTTATGGCTAACTTGTAATCATAATTTTTATGGTAACATAAGGCAAGTGAAGCATGCACGTATTCATTGCCGTGATTTAAAGTAATTAGTTTTTCAAAATAAGGTATTGCTTCATAGTAGTATTTTCGTAGAAGATAATTTTGTCCTAAAATATTTATCAGTTCTGGATTTTCGGAATAAGACGATAACCCTTTGTTAGCAACATCTTCCACTCGGTTATAATTTCTTTTTTTTAAATAGTGTTTTGCTACTTCAAAACAGCTTTTTTGATGTGTGCTATCCAGTTTAAAAGCTTCTTTGAAATAAACAATTGCGGTACTATCTTTTTGCTTTTTCTTTACAGATCCTAATTGATAATAAAAATTTGGGTTGTCAGGATATTGTGAAACTAAACTAGCATATACGCTATCCGCTTTTTTATATGTACGAGTAGTCGTTAATAATTTAGCGTATTCAAGTTTAGCAGATAGTAATTCGGCATCTAATTGAAGTACTTTTTCATAATAAGCTAAAGCATCTGTATATGTTCCTTTTGCCTTATGAGCTTTAGCAATTTTTAAGAATATGTAATCATCTTTTGGATCAATATTCTCATATACTTTTATAGCCTTTGTATAATTACCAATTGTATAAAGGCTATCTGCTACTTTTAATGAAGCTTTTTGCGATCTAGCAATCGTAAAAATTGATAATGCTAAAATAAAGATGTAATACTTAATATCTTTAGGAAGCTTCATGATCTTCTTTATTAATTTCCTTCAATATGGTTTCTAGATCTTTAATATTCATATCGTTCTTTTTAACAAAGAAGGATACCATATTTCTAAAAGAACCATTGAAATAGTTGTTCATCAATTTATTCAATGATTGATTACTGTATTCTTCTTTTTTAACCAATGGGAAATAGATATATCCTTTTCCTTCTTTTCGATGAAATACAAATTCTTTGTTTTCTAGAATTCTAATAATAGTTGAAATCGTATTATAGGCTGGCTTTGGTTCTGGCATACGTTCTATAATAGCGGCTACATTTCCTTCTCCAAGTTGCCATAAAAGCTGCATTACTTCTTCCTCTGCTTTTGTTAATTGTTTCATCTGTTTTTATAGGGTTGTGTTTTTGTTCTTTTTAATTATTGGATTTTTAGGATATATAAATCACCTTCGTACTTTCCATCGAAATCGGAAGATAACATTGCTTTAGCTTCATCTAGTGTATCATACCTGTCCAAATATACATATAGATAAGTGTCCTTAGGATTTTTAAACCATTTTGGAGTTAACCCTTGCTTTTTTAATTTAGCCATACCTTTTTCGAAATAAGGTTTGCGCTTAAAAATACCAGTTACTAAATAATACCCTTGCTCTACTTCATTTTTTTCGTCATCAGAAAGTTTTTCGGTTAGGACAGTGTCTTCGTTGATATTGTCTCTAATTATTGCCTTTTTTTTATCTTCTTGATCAACATCATTTCCAATTTGAAATACAATAGGTAAGGAGTATAATACATTTACTTTTTCACCTTTGTGTTCTCCAGGAATCATTTTTGGTAGCGAACTGATTACTCGGTTAGCTTCTTCTTCAATCTCGATAGCAGGACCTCTGGATTGCACTTCTTTTACGTTTCCTGAAGTATCTATTTTAAATCTAACATAAACGTGATTTACACCTGTTAAACCAAGAGACTGTGCCACATCCATATTAAAGTTTTTGTTTACATATCTTTTGATTTCGTCAGAAACACATTTTTTGATTTCTTCATTGCTGGTTAAGTCTTTACAGTTTTGCGTAGCAGGCACTCTCTCTACTACAGCAAAAGGAATATTTTGCTCTCTAATGATTAGAATGTGTCTTACATCTACACCATCGGTTTTGATTTTTTCTACTGTAAGCAGATGCCATCCAAAAGATGTTCTAAACGGTTCAGAAATCTCACCTTCTTTTAAGCTAAACGCGACTTGTTTAAAGGTTTCATGAAATGGAGTGTCTTTCTGTACAAAGTAGAATCCACCATTACCTTTTGATCCAGGATCCTCAGAATATAGTACAGCTCTACTGGCAAAACTTTTGTTGTGCACTGTAATATCTTCTTTAATTTCTAAAAGTCTATTTACAATCTTTCGATCTAATTTTGATAAAGAATCTTTTGTAATCGTAGGAACCTTAGTTTCTTGGTTTTTTGATTCTTCCTCTTCAATTACCGGAAGTGTACTTGTTTCTTCTTCTACTTGAGGCTCTTTAGTTTCTACAGGAACTATAATTTCTTTTACTGGAACTTCATTGGTAAGTTCTACATCAGAAAATGAATCCGTGATTTCCTGAATTTCATCGGTGATTTTTTCAGAAGAAATGTTTGCCAAGGAAATAGCTTTCTGAGAAAAAGCAGTAAAGGTTAGCATGACTAATAATAGAGGTACTATTGCCAAATATTTTAGTTTGGCGTTAGCTTTTGATTTCGTTTTTTGAAGCATGATGATTCTTTTTTTAAGTAATTTATGATTGAAGAAATTATTAGCAAATTTTATGTTCTTAGTATCAAAATTTGCATTGAGCAATTGCTCATAATATTGTCGTTTTCCTAATAGTTTGATTGCTGAAGCATCTGAAATATACTCGTGCAAGGCAATAATCCGAGAATGATAGATATACAGTAAAGGATTAAACCAGAACACTATTTTAATCATTTCAAACCAAAGAAGGTCTAAAGTATGTTTTTGTTTTAGATGTACTATTTCATGAATCAAAATCTGATCCCTTTCGTTTTTAGATAATTCACTACCTACGAATATGGTATTCCAAAAAGTAAAAGCATCTTTACTGTTAGGGAGTATTCTTACTGGGAAAGAATTGATAGTTCCTTTAGTTGATTTCCTTTTTAATGAATAAATAATGAAAACTCTTCTACTAAATAAAAATAAGGTAATAGCTAATCCGATGGCGTATATAATTAGCCACCAATTAATAGGTAATGATTCTGCAGTAACTGTATTTGCAACTTCAACTACTGTATTCTCAGCAATCGGTTTATTACCAATAAAAACAGTCGGTAAATCTACTACATAATCATTAGGAATTGTTTCCTGAATGCTCTTTACCTTGATAAAAGGAAGTGCCAGTGAAAGTATCGAAGTAACTAAAAGATATACTCGATTAACAGTAAAAAAGGTGTCTTTTTTATGAAACAAATCATAAGCAACTAAAAATATGAGTTGAAATAATATGGTTTGAATAATATATTGTAGCATATCTTTTAAATTTAATTCTTTCTAGTTATTCTAAGATATTTATTTTATCTGATCTAACACATCTAAAGTTATAGAATAGGATGGGACATTAATACCATGTGAAGTTTTAATGATATTAAAATCTAATTCATCCTCTCCACTTTCCTCGGCAAGTTTATTATTGAATGAAAGTTCACAGTTTCCATTATTATCGTTCTTTTTAAGATCCATTCCATAAACAATTTCTAAGTTATAAATACCTTCTGGAACGTTTCTAACGAAATGTTTACCGTTTTTAGGTAAGTGCACTGTTCTTACACTTTCTGATGTTTCGAGATTTACAACATTAACAATTACTTCTGAGTTCTCTCCATTAATGATTTTAAGATAATTATCTAATTTCATCTGGTATCTAGACGCATCGTTATTGGCGCAGTTAGGTTCTGCTTTTTCTTTAGAAATTTCATTGGCAGTACCTAAATTAGCAGCATTTCTCATTTTTCTAGCTTTTTCTGCAGCTAGTTTTTGTGCCATTTCCATTGCTTTTTTTCTCGCCGCTTCTTTTTCAGCATTGGCCACTTCATCGGGATGATTAGGATTGTTTCTTAATTCTTCAGGAAGTAAGTCCAAAGCTAAAGAATAAGAAGGCACACTTTTACCATCTGGTGAATTAAATGTTGTGAAATCTAAAATATCTTCTCCAGTTTCAAAAAGTTCTTCCTTTTCAAGACCGCCTTTACAAACTCCATCGATTTCTTTCTCTTCATAACCTTCTCCATAGGTAACATCTACTCTATATATACCTTCTGGAATGTTTCTTAAATAATGTGTCTGATTTTTGAAGATTATAGCAGTTCGGGTTACTTTATTCGTTTCTAATAATATAAGTTTTGCAATGATATCTGCATTTTTTCCATTTTCAATTTTCAAGTAATTATCTAGTTTGTAATCATATTTAGAACCTTTATTAAGACAAGCGGGTTGATTACTAGCTACTATTTTAGTATTTGAAGATTTCTCTTCTGTAAAGGTAGTATTAGATTCTTCTGAAGAAGCAGAGGATCCATCTTTGCAGGAAGTATAGGTTAGTATTCCAGCAAGTACAGGAATTAAAAGTAAGTACTTAAATTTTGCAATTGATTTTGATTGGGACTTTTGTAACATAAGTATTCGTTTTTTGATGWGGGATTTATTAAAAAATTGATTGATAAAGGTTATTTTCTCTGTTTGAAAAGCAGCATTTAAT
>NZ_WEKL01000016.1 GCF_019295435.1 Aquimarina litoralis | reverse complement strand
TTTCTATATACGGGTTCTGTAAGTTTAGGACCGATGTAAGAATATGCGACAGTTTGTGCATTTGGTGCGAGAAGATTTTCTTTTTGCAAAGCATCTATCCAAAAATGCCAATCTTCACCACCCATTACCGCAATTGTATTTTCTATATCATCTTCAGTAGCAGGATCTATCGATATTTGTGAGATGTCACCTGTATGAAAATCTACAGTTTTGTTAGTATATGTAGTTCCAATAGGTTTTAAAACAGATTTGTGTTTTACACCTGTTTTAGGATGTAATCGTACAGGAGAAGCTAAGCTATAAATAACGAGATCAATTTGTCCAAGATCCTTTTTGATAAGCGCTATTGTTTGTTGTTTAATTTCATCAGAAAAGGCATCTCCATTAATGCTTTTCGCATATAAACCTGCCTGATGAGCTTGATTTTCAAAAGCAGCACTATTATACCATCCGGGAGAAGCTGGTCTATTAGCTTTTGGAGCTTTTTCTAAAAATACTCCAATCGTTGCAGCGTTAGAACCAAAAGCACTAGTAATTCTAGAAGCTAAACCGAACCCCGTAGAAGCACCGATAACTAAAACATTTTTAGGGCCTTTTATTGGATCTTTTGATTTGATGTAGTCTATTTGATTTTGGACATTTTTCTCACATCCTTTTGGATGAGCCGTAAGACAGATAAATCCGCGAGTTCTAGGTTCTATGATCATTGTGCAATTTCTTTTCCGAAGGTACGAACTTAGGCGAAAAAGAACCGATTTCCAAAGAAATAAGAGGATATTCGTATTTTTTTAAAATAAGATAAATTTATTCATGAAATCTATAGTAGTTTTCTAAGAAGAATATTGTTTTTAGTTGAAATAAAAGAGCTTCTAATAAAAAGGTAAAATATCTGGTTCTAGGTAAAGAATTATTATTAGAAGTAGTTTTAACTGTCTTTAGCTTTTACTGTAAATAAAGGTAATGATACTTGGTATCTTACTACGATTAGTCGTATAACAATAATGAGCATAGTAGTACTAATATAAATGATAGTAATTGGAGTGTTTAGTTTATATAAAATCATAAAACAAATACCTCCAGCAATAGAAGCGGTTGCATATATTTCTTTTCTGAAAATTACAGGAATTTCATTACATAATATATCTCTGATTACACCTCCAAAACACCCTGTCATAGCTCCTAAAGCGACAGATACTATTGGGGCGAGATTGGTCTGAATTCCTTTTTCAACACCAATGATGGTGAAAATTCCTAAACCTATAGTGTCAAACAAGAAAAGAGATCTCTTAAGGTAGTCTAGTTTATTTCTAAAGATAATTGCTAAAATAGTAACCCCACCTATCAAATATAAGTTTAATGTATTTTGCATCCACGAAACTGGTGTTGCGCCAATTAATATATCTCTAAGGGTTCCTCCACCAATAGAAGTTACAAAAGCGATAATGAATATTCCGAAAAGATCAAGTTTCCGGTTCATCGCGCTCAAAGCTCCCGAAATGGCAAATGCGATAGTGCCTAAGATATCTAAAATTTCGAAAATTGTCATTCTTCTTAATTTTTGAATAAATGTAGGTTATCTACTTTGAATTATTACTTTTTAGATTCATATTTCGCGTTTTACTGAAGAAATATATCAGGAGAATCCTTGTTACTATTTTTTAAGTGGTGTCTTTTATGAACTTTTATTAACAAGTTTCTTAAGTAATCCAGAAGATGTATTGTCCAACATATATTTAAGATGTCTATAAGTCAATAACAATTCTTAATAACTTTAATGTAAGGTTTATCTTCAAATTGCTACTTTTACATCAGTAATAAAAGAGAAGATTATGTCAGACACTATAGAAAGAATAAAATGCCTTATTATAGGTTCAGGACCTGCAGGTTATACTGCAGCTATATATGCAGCTAGAGCGGATCTTAAACCTATTATGTATACAGGTATGGAACCAGGTGGTCAGTTAACTACTACTACTGAAGTTGATAACTTCCCTGGATATCCAGAAGGAATTGATGGACCAACTATGATGGTTCAATTACAGCAGCAAGCAGAACGTTTTGGAACAGAAGTTCGAATAGGAATGGTTACAGCTGTTGAATTTAGTAAAGAAGTAGGAGGAATCCATAAAGTGACGGTGGATAATACCAAAGAAATTGAAGCAGAAGCGGTAATTATTTCTACTGGGGCTACTGCTAAATATTTAGGTTTACCAAGTGAACAAAAATTAAGAGGTGGAGGAGTATCTGCTTGTGCGGTTTGTGATGGATTCTTTTATAAAGGACAGGATGTCGCGATCGTTGGAGCAGGAGATACGGCTGCTGAAGAAGCTACGTATTTAGCAAATATTTGTTCTAGTGTAACAATGCTTGTACGTAAGGATTATATGAGAGCTTCAAAAGCAATGCAGCATAGAGTGAATGCTACACCTAATTTGAAAGTGCTTTATAATACTGAAGTTGATGAGGTGTTAGGAGATCAAGTAGTAGAAGGTTTACGAATGGTAAATAATCAAACTGGTGATAAATCTGAAATTTCAATTACTGGTCTGTTTATAGCTATTGGGCATAAACCAAATACGGATATTTTCAAAGGTCAGATTGATATGGATGATACCGGATATATTATTACTGAAGGTAAATCTACAAAAACAAATATTCCAGGTGTATTTGCCTCTGGAGACGTGCAAGACAAAGAGTACAGACAAGCTGTTACAGCAGCAGGAACTGGTTGTATGGCAGCTTTGGATGCAGAAAGATATCTTGCAACAGTAGAAACTAATCAAGAAGTATCTGCTTAGAACATATTTATAGTTAAAAAAGAGAGCCTGCTAGTTTAAGAATTAGCAGGCTCTTTTTTTACTTTAATTTTAGCAAACTGGGGCTATAATCAATATTTTTCTTATAAATGATAGCTTCATTAGCAAATTGCGTCATATTGATTTTGGGTTCTCCTAAAAGATAAATCTCTGTCTCGTCTTTGGCTTCAATAGTGATTTCTTGATTGGTAACTATGTAACAATCGCTAGAACCTTCTGCGATAACAGATGTTTTTTCTGAAGTTAATTTTTCACCGTAGAAATCGGTATTTCCATCAGCTCTTAGTAGCATTGATTTCGTTTTTCCTTCTAATTTGGCATATCCTTTTTGATATAAATCAACTTTTAAACTATCCGCATCCACGATGCCTTTAAGTTCAGCGTCATCATTGATTTGGTAAAAAGCATCATTTGCATTTATATGTAATTCAACATTCGAATCACCATTGGAAATACTAGTTGCTTTGTCAGCTTCAATACTTAGAAATACCTCAGTATCATCATTGCTTTCAATTCTTATTTCAGGAGCGTTAATTAGAGAAGTAGATTTGAGCTGTACTTTATTATATGATATTATTTTCTTTAACTCTTGAGCATATCCTATTTTAATATGAAGTGCTTTTGATCGTTTTATTCTCTTATCTGATTTAATGGTAAGGATACTATCATTTACGCTTATATTAATTATTTCCTGTAAGTTACTGTCTGCTTCAATACTTATTAGATTATCACTATCTTCTTGAATTGAGACTTCAAAATTGTCATAAAGTTGTATGGTGTGGTAAGCATCTACAAACTTTTGCTCTGTTACAACAATTTTATTTCCTTTTATTTTTTCTTTCTGAGCTTGTAAACTCCCTAAACTAAATATAAATAATACAAAAAGCACCCAAGTTCTCATAGTGTGAAAGTTTTTATTTTTAAACTTTATTTTTTTCATTTAAGTATAATTTTTTGCGAAAATTATCAATACAAGTAGTATTTGAGATATAAAGATAATTTTACAATAGAACATTATCCAAAAGGTATACCAAAAAAATAACCTCTTTGGGATTATAGGTGATTTTTATCTGTGAAGTGTACCTGAATGTTGGTTGTCTAATTTTAATAATAAAAATAGCCTCCCAAGGGAGGCTATTTTCTTGCCATTGGCAAGTTTGGTTAAGTAAAGTGGAGTTCCTTTTAATTATTACTTTACCTTACTGGCTTCTTCTACTACTTTACCATTTTCGCGGACTACCATTTTTGATACTATCTTATTTTCGTCTTTTACAAATTCAAACGTAAGAGGACTTTGTTTATGGAAAAATAATGATTCAGTTTGTGGATATACGATAGATTGCATTTTACCAGCTTTAATCTCTAATACCTTGTTTTTTTTGGTGATAACAACTGTACCAGTTTGTGGAGCCTTGTAAGTACCTATGTATTGATCTAATATTTTATCAGATACTGAGACTTCTTTCTTATCAGTATTTTGAGGAGCCGGTTGATGATCATAACTTAGTGCTCTGGTCATTGCCCATGTATTGTCTTTATATTGCCATACATGTGTGAATTTTGCAATCTCTGCTAGCCTTTCTTCTTTCCCATTTTCAGAAACATAGAATAGATGTTCACCACTAATAATAGCTCCATAGTTGTTAAGTGGATATACTGCTACACTTCCTTCTACTACTGCTCTTCGAACTCGAGGACCTTCGGGATTACATAATCCATTTTTTACAGAAGACATCATTTTTTGGAGCCCTTTTGTTAATCCACCTTTATCATGGTAGAATTCAAAATCTTCTATAAAAAAAGTTCTAAACTTTTCGATATTACACGTATTATAGGATTGCCAGAATTCAGCATCTAACTTTAGTATTGTATTGGTAATTTCATCAGATGATTTAGAATCTTGAGCTTTTAGATGATTGTTCCCATAAAATAGTATACAGAACAATAGGATTATGTGGTTGAATCTTGATTTCATTTTTTGTTTTTTGATTGATTGTATTTTGAAATGGGCAAAAGAAAACCACCTGAAAAGCATTAATATCTAAATAACTTGTCTGTCAACAGTGGGTGCTTTCCTGGTGGTTCTTTTTTTGGTTGGTGTGGTTGGTGTGGTTGGTGGTTGGTTAGTTTGTATTTATTGGTTAGGGATTAWAGTTTAATTTCTTCTTACGTTGCCTCCAGAATTATCGTTTTCAGAAACCTTTTCTGGATTACCATAATATACTACATCAGCGCCGCTTGTTGCTTTTCCGGTAAATTCATCTTTGGCGTGGATTTTAATCATAGCGCCACTTGTCGCTTTTGCATTGGATACAAGGCTTAATAAATCATTTGCTCTAATATTAGCACCGCTTGTTGCACTTGCTTTATGATTATTTACTTTTCCTGAAAGATCCATTATAGCGCCACTAGTTACAGATGTAGTAAGTGTTTCTGCTTTTACTTTTAGCTCGATGTTTGCACCGCTTGTTCCACTAATAGCTAAATCCTTTTGAACAACAGTTCCTTGTGAAGTCACACGAGAACCACTAGTCGCAGAGATTTTACCTAATTTATTGTAAGATACATATACAGTTTTCTCATCAGCCTGATATATATTCTTATCTGAAGTAATATAAAGTGTTTCGCCTTCTACATATACTTCAATGTGCTGATGAAGGTTTTCATTTGCTTCAATGATTACTTTTCTGTCTTTTTTATTCGTTAAAACTACGTCTAAACCCCGACTTGATTTTATAGTGTCAAAGTTTTCGTTAATGGTCTTTTCTTTTCTAATTACTTCTCCTTCGCCTCTAATTCCATCAAAGGCAATGTTGCAAGAACAACATAAGGCAGTTACAAATAAAGTAACAATGATTTTAGCTATTGTAGTCATAATTAAGATTGATTAATTTATTAAACTGTTCGTTTTTTGATTGATATTATTTATTGTTTATCGGTTTTTATTTTTACACCATTTTCGTCGATTTTAATATCTACTTCTTCACTTTTGATTTGAACGCCATCTTTGTCAATTTTAAGATTAGCATTCTCGTCTTCAGAGTTGATATTGATTTTTACACCATCTGTTTCATCTTCATCATCTTTCCACTCATTATATTGCCATTCATCTTTTGGACAATCCTCACAGGTAAGTTTCCCATCGATTAATTTTAAATATTTTTCTTCTTTACCATCGATGGTCAAATAATCATTGTATTTCCAAGAATTATTAAATCCAGAAGTGTTTTCATCTGCAATTACAGTCATGCCTTCAGGTATAGAAATTATGATTTCGATTTCCTGATCGTTGTATTTGTGAGTGTAATCGGTAATTGCATATCCATCTAATAATAGAGTATTTCCTTTTATGTCATAATTGTATTTTAAAGCAGCTGCTCTTTCTTTTGCGTTGTCATAGCTACTTCCTTCAGCATTTTTTCTAATTTCTAACTTCGGAATCGAATCTTCGCCGTTTTCCTTAAGAAATACTTCAATGTCTTGAATAACGATTACTTTGTTGTCATTTTCGTCTCGTTTTATTTTAAAGTTATTTCTATGGTATAAACCTCTTACATATCTATTATTTCCAACCATTTGTATACGTAATGTATCCGTTGGTTGTAAATACAGGTTTCTTGAATCTTCAATAACTTCGGCATCATATGCTTCCTGAGTAACCTGACGGATACCTACTATTGTCAAGCCAATTACTGATAATATCCATACAGCTAGTAATGCTAATTTTGCTGGAGTTCCTATAGATTTTAGATTGTTTATTACAATTTTTAAACCTAGAATAAATAGGAAGAAAAATGGGATACCTACCGCAAACAATGTTAACATTGATACTAACCATAAAGGTACGTTAGGACGATTCACTACGTCAATATATTCAGTAAATGGAGTTTCAATAAATCCAAAAGTACCTACCGCAAATAAGCTGATAAATAAACTGATCAATGTGACACCTGCAACTAGAATAAGAATTACTCCGATAAATTTCACAAATACTTTTAATACTACGAGTAATACATCTCCAAGTGCTTCAAAGAAACTGGTAGAACCACTTTTTACTTTATCACTGTATTTTTGATAATCTACATCCTTTACTTTATCCGCAACATCATTAAATCCTTCTTTAATTTTTTTTTCAATGTTACTAATATTGACAGCTTCTCCTTTCATTGCCAGATAATCAGCTGTGCTTTTTGCTTCTGGAACGAAAATCCAAAATGCTATATAGATAAGAATGAAAGCACCACTAGAGAATATGGTAAAAAGAATCCATGCGATTCGTAACCATATAGAATCTATTCCAAGGTAATGGCTTAATCCAGAACTTACACCACCAACATAGGAGTTAGAAGTATCTCTGAATAATTGTTTAGATCTTGTAGGTCTTTGGTAAGATGTTTTAGGTTCGTCTTCAAAGATTTCTTCGTCTAATCTATAATCTTCAGGTTGTCCCATTACTTCGATTATTTCATCGACTTCTTTGATTCCTATTACTTGTCTTTCGTCTTTGATTTTTTCACTGAAAAGCTCTGCTATTCGAGCTTCGATATCAGCGATAATTTCGTCTCTTCCCTGAGAGTCAGTAAATGAACGTTTTATCGCCTGAATATAGCGCTGCAGCTTTAAGTAAGCGTCTTCATCTATGTGAAAAAATATGCCTGCTAAATTTATATTAACTGTCTTGTTCATTTCTGTTTCTTTTTTTGTTTAGTAACAATGGTTACCGCATTTTGTAATTCGTCCCAAGTGGTATTTAGTTCTTTTAGGAATAGTTTTCCTGTTTCTGTAAGTCCGTAATATTTACGTGGTGGTCCTGATGTAGACTCTTCCCATCGATAGCTGAGTAATCCGGCGTTTTTTAACCTAGTTAATAAAGGGTATATTGTGCCTTCTACAACGAGCATCTTCGCATCTTTAAGTGTCTCTAAAATCTCTGCTACATAAGCATCATCGTCCTTAAGAATTGAAAGTATGCAATATTCCAGAACACCTTTACGCATTTGCGCTTTTGTGTTTTCGATCTTCATAAAACTGATTTTTTAAAAAGTTAAACTGTTCATTTTTTGATTGATTAATGATTGATGGTTATTTAAGTATATATTGATCTGAAAATACAACTCCTGCTATAAAGACAGATGATAAAAAATAGTTGATTAGGTTAAATTTTAAATTGTATTTCTGCTCTTTTGATGTTTTTAATAATAATGTAAATAATGTAAAACCAACTAGTAATGGTAATATCCAATATCCGAGTCCTAACCATGCACTAATTCTAGCTTCATCATTTGGATTAAAAATTGAAATTATCATTGCCAGTACTCTGGAATAAAAGGCAAAGAATAAAAATGGATACCAATACTTATTATCTGTTTTCCTTATGATATAAAAAATAATAAAAGCCTGTGTTATCGTAAATATTGGACCAGCTGCACTTACCAATTGTTGATGCCAACCATATTGGTATTCTCCTTCCAGCAAAAATGCAGAATTAAGAGTCATTCCCATCTCATATCCTAAGAGTTTCCCAGTGATGAAGTGAGCAAACTCATGAAAAAAGAAGGAGGATACCACAGCTACGGCTGTAATTAGAATATATTTTATGTTGATTGATGAATTCATTCTAATTTACTTTATAAATCTTATGGTCAATGGATATCGATATCTTTCTCCTTTATTACCTTTTAAAGCAGCTGAAATAATAAAGATGATTTCTAAAAAGAAACCGATCAAAGCGATTACTCCAACAAATGATGCACCTATTAAAGTTCTGAATCCTCCGTCTGTTGAAAAGTTGATGTCAAAACCGTTATGATTGAAAATATCAAATAAGGTAGCGTCTCCAAAAATGTTGAAAATGAAAAATGGAAAAGAGATCATTCCTAAAATGATAGTATATAATAATACACTTAACTGAAAATTAATAGCTTCTTTACCGTGATCATCTATAAAATCTGATTTATCCTTATTGGTGGTCCAAAGAAGGATAGGAATGATAAAATTCCCAAACGGAATGAAGTATTTACTAAATACTCCAAGGTGCATAAAAGTTGCGATGTTATTGTGGTTGTTAGTGGACATTTTTAAAAGTATATAATAGTTTCTTATGCAAATATATATCCAAAAGAAGGTATTATGCAAAACATAGTACCATAATTTAACATAAATTTAAGATTTAGCTTTGTTTTGTATGTCCATTCTTTTTCAATATTTTAGAAGACTTAAATTGTATTTTATGAAGATGACACCAGGAAAAATTAATACCTTCACAATGTTCAAGTTACCTTCTGCATGGCTGTGTGGAGTACGTGTGAAAAAAATTAGTGAATCTAGTTGCACGGTTAGTGTTAAACATAGATGGATGAATCAAAACCCATTTAATTCTATGTTTTGGGCAGTTCAAGGTATGGCTGCAGAAATGAGTACAGGAGCAATGGTTTCTGGGCAAATTTATCAAAGTGGTAAGAAAATATCAATGCTAGTTGCTAATAACAATGCAACGTTTACTAAGAAAGCTACAGGAAGAATAACTTTTGTATGTAATGACGGAGACCTGATTAAAGAGGCTATTCAAAAAACGATTGAAACAGGAGAAGGACAAACTATTTGGATGAAATCAGTGGGAACTAATAAAGAAGGCATAGAAGTTTCGACTTTTAATTTTGAATGGACAATAAAGCTTAAGGCGTAATTATTTAACCTCTGTATTTGTAGAGAATTTAATAAGATTCTAGAGATAGGTTGTAACATTTTTAATAAATCTCTAACTGATAGATAGAGATATTCATTAATCAATAAAATACATTACATACATGACAGCACACGAAATTGACTATACCATTTATGGTGAAGAGATGCAATATGTGGAAATAGAATTAGATCCTCAAGAAGGAGTTATAGCGGAAGCTGGTAGCTTTATGATGATGGATGATGGAATAAAAATGGAAACTATTTTTGGAGATGGCTCCCAAAAGGATCAAGGTTTTATGGGAAAGATCTTTGGAGCAGGAAAGCGTTTACTTACTGGCGAAAGCTTATTTATGACAGCTTTTTATAATGAAGTAGTGGGGAAGAAGCGTGTTAGTTTTGCATCTCCGTATCCTGGAAAAATTATACCAATTGATCTTACAGAATATGGAGGAAAGTTCGTTTGCCAAAAAGATGCATTTCTTTGTGCAGCAAAAGGAGTTTCTGTAGGTATTGAATTTTCTAGAAAATTAGGAAGAGGCTTATTTGGCGGAGAAGGATTCATTATGCAAAAGTTAGAAGGTGATGGAATGGCCTTTGTTCATGCGGGAGGAACTACCGCAAGAAAAGTGTTACAACCAGGTGAAAAGTTAAAAATAGATACGGGTTGTATTATAGGCTTTTCCAAAGGCGTAAATTATGATATTGAACTGGTAGGAGGTATTAAAAATACCATTTTCGGTGGCGAAGGACTGTTTTTTGCCAATCTAACTGGACCAGGAGTAGTATATATCCAATCATTACCATTTAGTAGATTAGCAAATAGAGTATTAGCAGTAGCACCAAGAGCAGTTGGTAAAAGTAGAGGAGAAGGCAGTATTTTAGGAGGTTTAGGCGATTTGTTGGATGGTGATAATAGTTTTTAATAAAGTTAAATAAGGGTTAAAAGGCGGTTTTTTAGTTTAATTTGACTATATTAGACTTAACAACTTTAAAAATGTAAGTATAATCCTACAATTACTTGTATTAAACTAATAACTTAATCCCTTATTAATTTATGGCGAGAGCGATGTTTGATTACACAAAAACTGTACTGAAAAAAGTTAGTTTTGATGTTAATCTATTTACAAAAGAAGTAATAAAAGCACTAAACAGATTACTTCCCCACGAGATTGAAGAATTAAAACTTTGGATTCAATCTTTAGCAGTAAATAAACCAGAGTTAGAACCTTGTTTAATCTATTTAAAATCATAAAGAAAAAAGCGACTTTTTAGTCGCTTTTTATTTTTGAGATAGGGCTTATAATTTCAACATTCTGAAATGTAATAGCTCCTTTTACGACTCCAGCGATAGTTGAATGCAAGGCCTCAATAATTTGCATCTTAAGTTCACTTCTATGATAAATCAAACTTACCTCTCTGGCAGGAGATGGTTCATTGAAGAAATGTAGATTTCCTTTTTCTTTTTCGTTGATATCCAAAGTATGTAAATAAGGGAGTAAAGTCATTCCTAAACCCTCATTAGATAGTTTTACGAGTGTTTCAAAACTTCCACTTTCTAATTGAAAATGATCTTCATCATAGCTTTTTTGAGTCTTACAAAGGTTTACAATACCGTCTCTAAAGCAATGTCCATCTTCTAATAATAACATATCATCAATATCCAAATCTGAGACATCTATTTTTTTCTTTTGATTTAGTCTATGACTAGTTGGAATATAACCTACAAAAGGTTCATAATATAATACACGTTCTTTTATGTTTTCATTCTGTAAAGGAGTTGCAGCGATTGCCGCATCTAAGTGTCCATCATGTAATCGTTCTATAATAGCTTCTGTAGTAAGTTCTTCTATTTTTAATTTTACTTTTGGATATTTTTTAATAAAGTTATGTAGAAACATTGGCAGTAATGTTGGCATCACTGTTGGAATCACACCTAATTTAAATTCTCCTCCTATATATCCTTTTTGTTGATCTACTATATCCTGAATCCGTTCACTTTCATTAACGATATTTCTAGCTTGTTGTACTAGTTTTTTTCCTACTTCGGTTAGTTCGATAGGTTTTTTAGTTCGATCAAAGATTAAAATTGCTAATTCTTCTTCTAGCTTCTGGATTTGCATGCTCAGAGTTGGCTGCGTTACAAAAGTTTTTTCAGCTGCTTTCGTAAAGTTCTGATGCTCAGCAACAGCTAATACATATCGTAGTTGTGTAATGGTCATGGTGTTAATTTAGGTTGACAAAAATAGAAAAGCTATCGATAAAATTTATTAAGGATATGCTAAAAATTTGTTTTTTCTATTGAATTTTTTCACGCAAAATGTTTACCTCTTTTTTTTAAGAAACACTAAACATTGAAAAAACATTACAAATAAAAAATATAAATAATGAAATCAATTACGAAAATTACATTACTATTAGGACTAAGTTTATTCACTTTTTTTACTTCTTGTTCCGAAGAAGATGTTATAGAGGAGCTTACAGGAGGATGTGTGCCTTTATCTGCTGTAGAAGATTATAGTAGAGCCTTAGAGAGATATAATAATGATCCGTCTGTTGAAAATTGCGAAGCTTTTAAAGCGGCTTCGATAGCGTATTTGAATGAATTGGATCAATGTCCTTTAATTGAAGATGCAGATTTAGAGGAAGCATTGCAAGATGCTAGTGAATTGAATTGTGAAGATGCTGGTTAGAAAACCATATATAGCCGAAGGGTTCTGTTGTTTTTATATAACAGAACCCTTTTTTGATTGATGAATATTTATGTATAGTATTATTTAGAATCTGATTTCTAGTTCTAAATCTTCGTTTCCAACTTCAAATTTTGCATCGATCCACATTGGAGGACCAAAACTCATATTGTTATTAGATACTCCGTAACTTTCCTTTGGCATTCCGTTTTCTTCAAAATCCATTCTTTCATTACCGTTAGCATCGTGAACACAAGTGATTCCGTATTCACCTGGAATGATATTGGTAAAAGTAATTGTAGCTATACCATCTTTGATTTCACTTTTAGTAGATTGAATTGGTGCGGCTTTCATAAAAGTTGCTTCGTCATATAATCCGAATAATACAGCTCCGTCAGAACTGGATACATTCGGTACGGTTACAGTAATATTGATTCCTTCAGTATCTTGAGCATTAGTTACAAAGTTGATGGCTGTCATTGTTAAAAATAATACAAGAGTTTTCATAAGAGTTTAGTTTTTTGATTTTTATTATTCTGTTTTGATGATTCAAAAGTCTAAAAATCATGGTACTCATTATAAAGTATCTAACTCAACTGTAGAATTTTACTGATGAAATGTATTTTAGGATTATAGTAATGGAATAAGTTAGGTATTAAACTCACTTATAAATAATGAAAAAGTAAATTAAAACTTTGGAACTACTACTATAATAAGCCTCTTGCTTTGATCTCAAGATATTTATTAATAGTATTTACTGTAAGATCTTCTGGAGATGTTAAAACAGTTTGAATACCATGTCTTTGCAATTCTTTTACCATTATTTTTTTATCATATGCAAATTGCTGAGCAATAGTTTGATCATAAATACCCTGTAGATCTTCTGCTTTTTGATCAATTAACTCATGTAATTCGGTGTTTTCAAAGAAAATGACTACCAAAAGATGTTTTTTTGCTAATGCTTGTAAATAGGGCAGTTGTCTTTTTAACGAAGAAATATGTTCAAAATTTGTATAAAACAGAAGCAGACTTCTATGGTTAATCTGTCTTTTTACATGAGCATATAACAACCCAAAATCAGAATCTAGAAATTGTGTTTTTATATTATATAATGTTTCAGAAACGTTATTTATATAGGTCTTCTTTCTGCTTGCTGGTAAGAAATTGCTAACGGTACTTGAAAATGTAAGCATACCAACTTTGTCATTCTTTTTAAGTGCTATATTAGAAAAAGCTAAGGTGCTATTTACGGCATAATCCAATAGGCTTAGTTCTTTAAATGGCATTTTCATAACACGACTCTCATCAATTATAGAGTAAATCGGTTGTGATTTTTCATCCTGAAATTGATTGATCATGAGGCTTCCATGTTTGGCAGTAGCCTTCCAATTAATGGTTCTTACATCATCACCGACTACATATTCTTTGATCTGCTCAAATTCCATAGTATGACCAATTCGTCTTATTTTTTTTAGTCCGAATTGCGTCAATTTATTATCAATAGCGAGAAAATCATATTTCTTCATTTGGATAAAGGATGGATATACCTTTACCATAGCAGATTTATCAAAGCTATACCTTCTTTTTACCAAATTAATTTTTGTCATCGTATAGATATACAAATAACCAAAAACATATTCTCCACGTTTTACAGGGCGTAATGAATATTCAAAATCAAAAGTAGATTTTGGTGGAATTGTACCTGTTTTTAGGAAATCACGTTTCTGAAATTGTACCGGAATCTCATCGATAATTTCAGTATACGTTGTAAAAGGATAATTATTTTTAATTCTAATTGGGATAMCATTAAAATCACTATTGGAAAACTTTTCTGGGAGTAATCTGTTCGCTTCTATACCATTCTTAGAGTTAAAAAGAATGACGATGTCAAATAAAAATGTAATAATCAATCCCCATAAGGAAAGCCAGGCTATCGGATATAGCACTGTAAACCAATACGACAATAAAAATAGTACTGATATAATGGCGAGTACATAAAATACGAGTGAGCTTATGTATAGAGATTTATAGAATTTAATCACGATTAACGAGGTATTTCTACAGATTGAATGATCATTTCTATGACATCTTCTGTAGTCATTCCTTCCATTTCACGTTCTGGAGATAAGATGATTCGATGTCTCAATACGGGATATAATGCTTTTTTGATATCTTCTGGAGTAACAAAATCACGACCGTTAATAGCGGCAAAGGCTTTGGAAGCATTCATTACTGCAATCGAAGCTCTTGGGGATCCGCCAAGATACAGATGTGGATGCGTTCTTGTTTTGGTAACAATTTCTGCGATATACCCAATGATTTTTTCTTCTATAATTACTTCTTGAGTTTTCTTCTTATACTCCAATAATTTTTCTGGAGTCATTACAGCATTTACTAACTCTAAAGGCTTAGTAGCTTTTCGTTCGTGATGGGTTTTTAGAATATTTATTTCATCTTCCAGAGAAGGATAGTCTACTTTAATTTTAAACAAAAAACGGTCCAACTGGGCTTCTGGTAATGCATATGTACCTTCTTGCTCAATAGGGTTTTGCGTTGCTAATACCATAAAAGGTGGTTCCATTGCATATCGGATTCCATCGATGGTAACCTGTCTTTCCTCCATTACTTCAAACAGCGCCGCTTGTGTTTTTGCAGGAGCACGATTGATCTCATCAATCAATACCATATTTGAAAAAATCGGACCTTTTTTAAACTCGAAATCACTAGTTTTCATATTAAGGACAGATGTTCCTAATACATCACTAGGCATTAAATCAGGTGTGAACTGAATACGATTAAACCCAGTTTCTAATGTTTTAGCAAAAAGTTTTGCAGTAACCGTTTTGGCAATTCCTGGAACTCCTTCTATTAATACATGTCCATTTGATAATAGAGAAACTATCAAAAGTTCTATAAAATCCTGTTGTCCAACAATTACCTTGGCAAGCTCTGATTTTAGCTTCTCTACAGCTTCCTGAAGCTCACTAAGATCAATGCGATTTTCAAAACTAATCTTTTCAGAAGTTGTTTCTGTATGAGATACAGATGCTTCAGCATTAGTTTCAGCAGTATTGTTATCCTGATTCTCAGGAGATGTGTTTTCTAAACCGTCATTTTGTAACTCTTCGTTTTCCATATGATGTTATTTTGGCTCTTTATAATAAGAGTATTCTATCGTTTCTGTTATGATTTATTTTTGAATTCACTAATCATATTATATAATCGTACTACTTCTTCTTTAGTTACGATTCTTTTTCGACTAAGTTCTTCAAAATATTTAAATAATGCTTTCGTATCTTCTATATCGTTATTGCTTCGCGCAGAAATATCTAACAATGTTTTTTCGTCTAGGGTATTTGTAGGTATTCTTAGATGATGATGTACATAATCTAGAAAAAGAAGATTTTGTTTCTCTACAATTTCTTTATGTTTCTCTTTTTCAAAATACATCGCACTTATAGTTCTGGTAAAAGCTAAAGTTTGATTCTTAAGTGGTTCAATAATAGGAATACTTCGTTGTTTTCTTTTTCCTTCAAAAATGACAAAAAGCAAAACTCCTATAATCAAAGAGTAATACGCCCATTTTAAATATCTGTTTTGTAACAGAAAATATAGAGGAGAAGTAATGAATGTTTTACCAGATTTATAATGATTATCCCACAAAATTCTTTTGGTTGGATCTATGTAAGACAGTAGATTCTGAGTATAAATATAATTAGCATCCGTTAACATAAAATAGTTTCCAAATGCTTCAGGGAAAGCATGGAGTAGTATTTCACCATCACCAAAAGATTGTTTGATATAATTTAGTTTTGGTTTCTTTATTTTGAGTGTATCATTATAGAGCTGAGTAACTCCTAACACTGTTGCGTTTAGAGTGTCTATTTCACTAAAATAAGGATTGTATGTATCTCGATCGTAATGATAAGGTTCTTCAACTTTTAGATTTTTATTTACCAATTCTACCATTGGTTGTGTAGAAATATCATCTAGTGAGATTAAATTATCCGTTTCTATGGATAAGGTATCCAAAAGGTTTGCACTAATCGTTTTAGAAGATACAAATAAGGTATTTCCTTTTTCTACCCAACTTAGGATTCGTTCTAATTCACTATCATCAAAACCAATAGATCCATTTACAAAGAAATACGTTCCTGAGATCGTATCATTATCCAATAGAAATTCATAGGGAGGTTGGTTTACATCTCTTAATTTTTTCTC
The DNA here is from genome assembly GCF_019295435.1 of Aquimarina litoralis. Taxonomy (GTDB): domain Bacteria; phylum Bacteroidota; class Bacteroidia; order Flavobacteriales; family Flavobacteriaceae; genus Aquimarina; species Aquimarina litoralis_A. Next base: position 87,395 of record NZ_WEKL01000016.1, on the reverse strand, counting down.
GGTAAATGTTTCTTTAAGAATATTATAAGAGACAAAGGTTCCTAAAGGAATTTTATCGGTTTTAGCATAACTTGGAAACCAATTAATAGGTTCTGGTTCTGTAGCTTCCAGAAAGGTTAGTAGCCCGATTATAGCTACAAGTACTATTATTAATATTTTAGATTTTTTGGTTAACAAATTATACGTTTATGCTATTAGTGATTGATTTGAATTTTTGTTCAGCTTGTCTAAATGATGTTTGATCTATTTCAAAACTTCCATACCAAATAAAATCGTATAATCGGGTAATATTTTGAAACTTTTGCTTCAAAGAAGTATCCTGCAACTCTTTCAAATAATCGGTATTGGTCTTTTGAGATTCCCATGCAATCAATTCTGTATCTGATAACTTTTTTAAAACTGATAGATAATAGTATCGAATTGCTAATCTATAATTATGTTCCTTTAATGCTTGTTCAATTAGATCCTGAATGTTTTGATTTTGAATAATATCTTCATCTTCAGAAAGTATGATTTGAGGAGGTTCTTGCTTTTCAAAAAGCATATCTCGGGGATTTACTTTCATAAATAACCATCCTAGTAAAAATAGTACTCCGATGATAATAATATAAGGAAGCAATTTTAATAGTACTGCCCAGAAGCCTGTTATTTCTCCCGCACCAAAAATCCATTTCAGAAATCGACTCCATAATTGCCCAACCCATCTTTTGAATTGTGTCCAAATATTATCAGGTTCTTCATATTCTGTATAATCAAAATCATCTTCCTCCTTTAACTTTTCAATTTCATCTCTATTAAACTCCTTAATTTCTTTACTACTATCTAGATCATAAATAATTTCTTCATTTTGAGCAGTATCAATACTATCTTGAGTCCAAGCAGAAACAGATATAGATATGAATAGTAAAAGAAAGTAAAGTAGTTTTTTCAAATTATTCAGTTTTACCTAAAGAATCAATTTCCTCGAATGTTCCTGTATGATGTTTTCTTTCGTTTAAGTTAAAATAAATGAAAGCACTTGAAATTGCTGTAAATAGATAGATGATGATATATTGAAGAACAGAAGCTAAAGTATTTAATACTATAAATACCCAATCAATCATAGAAGATGGATCTGCAAATGTTCCTTCTGAAGCAGCAGTAAACGTTTTGAAAAAGGTATACATGATTGCAGGAACAGAAAAAACAATACTAATTATATACGATAATATCCCAATTACGAGAAGTGTTGCAAACGTAATCCACCACTCATTTTTTACCAATTCAAAACTTTCGCCAATAGAATCAAAAACTGAAGCCTTACGGAATACTAAAATTGGAAAGATAAGACTTAGCGGTACATAAAGGTATATTCCTGGTATAATACAAAGAATGAAACCAATCGTTAACATAATTGAGGATAGGATCGAAAGACCAATGATACTTCCTAAATCTTTTTTCACACCAGTAATCACCGTTTGTTCCAAAACGATTCCTTCATTATCCGTATACGCTTTGATATAATGTAAAACCGTTCCAAAAACCAATCCATAAAAGATCAGTATACTGATAATCATGGCAAATGCGGAAATTAAGAATATTCCAGAATTAAACATTGCTATATTACCAGAACCACCACTAAGTGCAAACGGATCCATAAAGTTGGAAGTAGCATGTGTATAAAAAGCAATGGATAATAAAAGAATTACTAAAACAATTCCAGTTGTTTTGAATAATACAGAAAACAGAGGTTTAAAGTTTGTTCTTAAAAAAACGAATACATCCGATAGGATATCTCCTAATTCTCTTTTCTTTTTAAATTGAATGTAATTATTGTTCATCTGTAGAAATTGATTTTGTGTATAATTGTCTTGGGTAGATTACGTAATAAAAAATGATCAAACCTAAAGAGGCTGTAATAACTAAAATAGCTAACCAATCTGGCATTTCAGTATGTCTGGTTACGAAACCTTCAAGAAAACCAGCTATAATAAAAAATGGAATGGTACTGATTACTATTTTTAAACCTGCTTTTACACCTCTTACAAAGGAAGTGAGTCTGGTATATGTTTTTGGAAATAAAATGGAGTTACCTACCACCAAACCAGCACACCCAGCAATAATAATAACAGAGATTTCAATAGTTCCATGAATCCATATGGTACGAGCACTTTCCCATAGCAACCCTTTTTCATAAAAGAAATATTGAAAAGATCCTAGCATAATAAAGTTTTGCATTAGCATATAAATAGTGCCAATTCCAAGCATAATACCTAATATGAAACAGTTTAGAGCTACTCTAATATTATTTATGGTTATTCCTAGAAACATATCGGTTTCTTCCATTTTTTTATAAACTGCCATTGGATCACCATTTTCAATATTTTCTAATGTCATGTTTACATATCCATCTCCAAGAATTGATCTTACAAAAGCTCCATCGGTAGCAGAGGAGTATGCTCCAATTGCTGTAAATAGAACAGAAATTAAAAAAGTGATTAATAATTGTTTTTGATACTTATAAAATTCTAGAGGAAATTCTTTCACCCAAAAAGAATAAAATCGATTTTTTTTCTCTTTTTTGGTCTTGTAAATTTTCTGATGCGCATTTGAAGCTAACCCATTTAGGTAGTTAAATGTCTGGCTATTAGGGTAAAAAGTTCTCGCGTAACTTAGATGATCTGTAATCTCAATATATAGACTAGAAAGTTCATCTGGAGTAATTTGTGCATTATTAAGCAGAACACTTTCAAATTTTAACCATTTATCTTTATTTTGCTTCACAAAAGCCGCCTCACGCATGGATCAAAAATTAGGAGCTTCAAAGAAACATAATTAATGGATAATTTTCAAATAGAAACTGCTCAAAATGTGAGTATTCAGCAAAATGCTGCGGGAATAGGGGAACGTATCTTAGCGTATTTGATTGATTTACTAATCATCATAGCTTATTTTATTGTTGTAATAATGGTTGTAGGAGCATTGGATCTAGAGGTTGCAGAAGAGTGGGCATTTTGGCTGGTAGTAAGCCTTCCTCCGTTTCTTTATTTTTTGATATGGGAAACTTTTTGGGATGGTAAGACTCCAGGGAAAGCTGCCATGAAAATCAAAGTGGTGCGCTTGGATGGATCCAGACCTGCTTTTTCTGGATATTTAATTCGATGGTTACTACGATTAATAGATATTACCTTAGCATCTGGGGGAATAGCAGTAGTTGCAATATTATTTAAAGGTACTGGACAACGACTAGGCGATATGGCTGCCGGTACAACTGTGATTAGTGAAAAACAAAAAGTACGATTTCATCAGACAATTTTGGTAGACATTCCAGAGGATTACATACCAGTGTATCCGCAAGTGACTGTTTTTAGTGATGAAGAAATTCGAAAAATAAAAGGAATTTATCAGGATGCTAAAAGAAATGGGAATCACAATGTTATCCTTAAACTTTCGAATAAAGTAAGTGGTATTATGCAAGTTACACCACAAGAAAAACCTTTTCAATTTGTATCTAAAGTATTGGAAGACTATAATTATTATACACAGAAGTAAGTATATAGAGTATTCAAATATTTTTTGTTTTCATTTTTAGGTAACAATTTTTTATAGTTATTGATATAGTACTATAAATCATTAAAATTTTATAAAATGAAAACTAAGAATTTTAAACATTTACAGTTACACAAAGAAACTATTTCAAGATTAAAAGGGGGATTAGCACATCCCATGGGAGAATACAAGGAGCGTGTAAAATGGTATGTAGGGACAAATAATACTTGTCAATGTGAAACTATTGCAGATCCTTGTTAATAGTAAATCTTATTGACACAAGAATTTCTTAACATGATCCGCTTTTTGCGGATCATTTAAGATAAATAAACCTAATTAACGTTTTCAAGATATTATCGAATCACTTCTGCTTTAATGAATATATTTTCTTTGGGCCATTCACTTCCATCAACAGGAACATTGGAGATTTTATCAGCAACCTTCATTCCTTTCACAACTTTGCCAAATATGGTATGCTCTCCATTTAGATGATGTGCTCCTTGTTTAGCAATTACAATGAAGAATTCGTATGGTGTAGAGCGATTTGATGGATTATCCACCCATTGTTTTGAAAGAGCCACAGATCCTCGATTATGGGTTAATCCCTTTATTGGCTCTTGAGGCAATGTATAATCACCAATATCATGGCGTTTTTGCGCCATTTGTTTTCGATCGCTATTTCCTCCTTGGATTACAAAACCTTTAGCAACACGATAAAAAAAGGTCTCGTCGAAATATTTCTGTTTTACTAAATAAATAAAGTTAGCACGATGGATAGGAGACTCTTTATAAAGTTGAATGTCAATATTTCCAAATTTTGTTTTAATTCGAACTAAAGTTTCTGGATTCTTTTTTCCATAATCCAATAAGAAATCATTCATATTCTCATTGGTAAGTTTAAAAGGTTCTTCAGCTAAAACTTTTGAATTCTTAATATTTTCTTTAGTTTCTGATGTTAGACCGCTTTTTTGTTGATTTGTTTCTTTAGTTGAAACGTTTTTTTCATTTTTGACAATATGCTCTTTAGTTTTTTTAGAATGTGTATCTTCACAACTACAGAAAATTGAAAAAATAATACAACTACCTACTAAAATTATTCTGGTAAATGACATTCGAAACGTTTAAAAGTTTGATTCCAAAAATACAGAAAATGTCAGTACCTGGAGAATCTTCTCACTTTATAATGGCTCCCGAAGTTAGGAAACAAGAGTTATATAAAATTAAAATAGAAGAACGAAACCCCAGGAATGCAGCTGTTCTAATGCTTTTTTATCCTAAAGAACATCAAACGTATCTGGCTTTGATACTAAGACCCACTTATGAAGGAGTACATTCTGGACAAGTAGCATTGCCAGGAGGAAAAGTAGAAACTTCTGATCACAGTTATAAAGATGCGGCATTACGAGAAACTTGGGAAGAAATCGGAGTAACTACGGATAGTGTTGAAGTACTTAAGTCATTAACTAAAGTTTATATTCCACCTTCTAATTTTTGGGTACATCCTTTTTTAGGATATACTTCAGAATTACCCAGTTTTGTGCCTCAGGAAGAAGAAGTCGACAAAGTAATCGAAGTATCCTTATCACAATTATTAGATGATCACTATGTGATTTCTAAAAAATTATCAACTTCTTATGCTGAAAATATCGAAGTACCATCCTTTGAATTAAATGGTTACGTAGTTTGGGGTGCAACAGCAATGATGTTAAGTGAACTTAAAATGCTCTTAAAATCTGCGTTAGAACCCTGATTTTGTATATTTGGCACCTGATTTCTTCTTAATATTTAGAAGAATTTAACTGAATTCATATCTATTATGTAATTAATTGTATTTAGTTTTAAATGTAACTAATTAAGAATCAGTCATTGTTTATATGCTGACAATTAATAGTAGATATCTAGTAAATAAAATATTTTTATGGGATTATTTAAAAGAAATCCTTTTGGTCATATATTATTTTTAAAAACTTGGCTCATTAGAATTATGGGAGCGATGACACACAGACGTTATCGCGGTTTTAATGAATTACAAATAGAAGGAAGTGAAGTTTTTAAGGACCTTCCTGATAATAACGTTCTTTTTGTATCGAATCACCAAACCTACTTTGCTGATGTTGTGGCAATGTTTCATGTTTTCAATGCTAGTTTAAGTGGTCGTACAGATTCTATAAAAAACATAGGATACCTTTGGAAACCTAAATTAAATCTATATTACGTTGCTGCAAAAGAAACCATGAATGCAGGCTTATTAGCTAGAATATTAGCTTATGCTGGAGCAATAACGGTAGAAAGAACTTGGAGAGAGAAAGGAAAAGAGATCAATCGACAGGTAAAAATGAGCGATATTACTAATATTAAAAGAGCACTCGAAGATGGTTGGGTCATCACTTTTCCGCAAGGAACAACCAAACCCTTTAAACCTATCAGAAAAGGTACTGCACATATTATCAGGCAATATAAGCCTATTGTAATTCCTATTGTTATTGATGGATTTAGAAGATCTTTCGACAAAAAAGGTATCAGGATCAAAAAACGAGGAATTTTACAATCTATGGTTATTAAAGAACCATTGAAGATTGATTATGAAAATGATTCTATTGACGATATTGTTGGTAAATTAGAGTTTGCAATAGAACAACATCCATCTTTCCTTAAGGTAATTCCACAGGCAGAATTAGAAGCCGAAGAAGAATTGAACAAAAAAAGACAGTGGGAGTATTAAAAAAAAACTAACAATTTTAGTTAGTAGACAGATTTACATTTGCAATAATTCTTACAGTTTTTAGAAGTAAATTGAATAATGTTAGGAATACTATCCTGCAACAATTACTTTATGGAATTTGTATGAGCAATTCTTTTCTATTGTAAATTCTATTATGATAGATTGTTCAGAAATCTGATCAGCTTCTCCTTTTTCTTTGTATAGAGAACAATTGTTTATTTGAATTACTACAAATTTGTTTTGCTCATCATATCTAAGAAAAATTTCATCCTCACATTCATCTTCTTTTATATGTTCTAAATCCCAATTTCTATGTAAATAATAGGTTTTAGAAAATGCATATCCATCTTCATCTATATTCACATTATGGATGTCAATATTTTTTGTAAAGTCTCTTAGTTCTTTTGAAAACACTTTATATCTACCCATAAAATCAAGAGAACTACGTTTAAATTCTAGTTGTATTTTTTTGACTACTTTTTTAAAACAATCAGCGGGTTCATCAGTTGCGTGATCTGCAATAACTTTGCGTTGTGTTTCTACTTTTTTAATGAGTTCAATATTTTGTTTTTCAATATCCGAAAGTACAACCTCTGCTTGTACGTTAGGTTGATACCATTCTTTCTTTAAAAAATAATCATTGAGGATCTCATCTTTGAATACATATCCTTTTCTTGCAAATATTTCATTTCGTAAAAGCCTTAATTCGATAGCTGTTTTTCCTTGTAGTTGTTCTACCGTTATAAGAGATTCGCTAATATTTCCTAAAGACTGAGTTGAACTAGCAGTTTTATTTTCCTGTTGTGTACAACAGGATAGGAGCATTATAACGATATAAAGAAGAGGTTTTCTCATGGTGTAATGATTGCTTAACGTTGGTAAGAGCAAAATATGATATTACATTCAATTTTTCTATGAAATACCTAAAATCTCCCGAAAAGATAATTACTCATGTTTAGATAGTCAAATAACCATGAAACCTATAGAATATTTATTAATTAGTTATACTGCTTGTTTTTTCGATTGTTAGATATTTTATTAATCCATGTCCTTGAGATTTCCAAGTTCCAATCATCTTTTCAGGAATTACAAAGAAGTCACCACTATAAAAAGTTGTTTCGGTATTGTCTGATGTCTTTATGGTGACCATACCCGATAACAATTGGATCAACATTTCTTTTGCATCTTTTATTTTTGATTGAGAAGGCTCTTCCGCTTTTAAGCTAATTGTTAATTCTACACCTTTTCGTAAGGTTTGAGTAAACTTACGATTCTTATCTAATTCAATATGTGCACCAGACAAGACAGGTTTATCAAATAATTCGTGTTCAAGATTTTCCGAAATAATTGTTGAATCAGCTCTTTTGGTGGTGATTACTGATAGTTCATAATGAAGGTTTTTGCCAGCTTTTATTTCCCATTCACCTGTATACCCTTTTGGAGCAAAAAAGTAATCATTAGAGTGAAATAATTGGGCTTTTCCATGTTGAGGTTTGATAATAGCTTCTCCATGATACATATATATGAATTCGTCAAACCAAAAGTTTTCGAATTTATTATTCCAAGTTTCCGTTGAAACTACATAAATACTGATGTCATTGCCACGATATAAACGTTTTTGATAAAAATCTTTTTCTGGTTCATCCTTTAAATCTATTTTTTCTAGACCAACTCCTGATAAAACTGATTTATCCAAAAGAATAGGATTTTTAACCTTGTCTTGTCCTGTTGCTATTGTTGATAAGAAGCCCAACAATAGTATAGTAAATGTTCTTTTGTCCATTGTATTTATAAAGTTTAAGAATTGTGTATACGAATATGAAACTTTATAGTATACAGAGGTTTACTTTGAAGAAAAGAAAAGTACCGTTTTCTAAATCAGGAGTTATTTTTGATAAATTCTTTGGGAGTCATTCCTACTTCAGCTCTAAAAACCTTAAAAAATGTTGTTTTGGAGCCAAATCCAGCTTCTTGACCAATAGCTTCAATAGTTAGTCTTGTTTCTGAAGCAAGCATTTTTTTAGCTTCTCTTACCCTAAGTTGATTGATAAAAGAAGTAAAACTTAGTTGAAGATTATCATTTAGAATTTGAGAAAGCATATGTGGTTGAATTTCTAATTCATCTGCTAACTCTTTTACCTTTAAGTTTTGTTTTTTATACAATTGACGATCGACAACACATTGTTTGATTTCAAGAATTAGTTTCTCAGCAGTTTTATCTTCGATTTTCCTATTTCGATATTTACTGCTTCTCCTATTATTTGCAAAAAAAACTAAAATTGTTAGATAAATAATGATAGTAGCACCTATCGGTCCAATGATATAGCTAGTGAATAATGAAATAGAAAAGGATAGACACAATAAGGTGAACGCTGTTAAAATTATCAGTTTGTTATAGATCTTTTGTTTTGCTCTATGTTTTTTATACAATTGGAGCCATGATGCAATAATATATATAGTTAATATTCCATGAATGATGTAGCGTATCGTATGATCCCATAAGAGAAAAAAAGAGGAGAACGGGATCGCTATACTAAAGATGACAAGTATAGTTACAACCGAAAAGAAATGGATAAAATCTTTAGGTTTTATATGCTTACTGCTAATAAAAATATATAAACTTACACCCATAAGTAAGTTGGACAACAAACCAATTTGAATAAGTATTGGCGCGATCTTACCTTGAAAAAAATAAAAACAAGAAATTCCAACTCTAGCAGTTACGAATAATAGAAATATTGCTAGAAATAGATAAGGCTTAAATGTTTTATATCTCAAGAACAGATATATAGATATACATAACGTATTAAAAATCCCTAAAGCACTAAAGAAGAATAAAATTTCATTTTGCATCTTCAAAATAGGTCTATCATTATATGAATACAAGAAGTTTATTTAAGTAATTAACTTCGAATAAAAATAGGGAATTATATTTTTCAAAATGATGCGTTCAAAAAAACTATAATACTAAAATAGCATCTAAACTTAAATGATAAGTGCTGATGCTATTTAAAATATGATGCTTATTTTATTTTCTAAATTATGAGTTCCAAATCTCCAGAAACTACACTTATATGGCAACAATCGGTACTTACGGTATACATACTGCTAATAACTTCTTGACCATTCATAAAACCACTAAATCGGAGTTCCACTTCTTCATTTGTACCGAATGAGTTATCATCTACTAGTGGATATCGACCTTGTTGTACGGCATTTTCAAGTTCGGTTGGAGTTAATGAAACAGTTATATTTTGACCATTATCCGAATTAATTACTTCAAAAGCGTCAAGTACTATTGGGTTTTGATTTTCATCGGTTATCAAAACAGAAAATGTTCTAAATTCTAAGGTACAAATCGTCTCATCACAATCATCATCTTCATCACAGGAGATATAAACACTTGTCAATAGCAAGGATAATACTATTGGGATTAATTTAAAAGGTTTGCTCATTTTGTTGTTTTTTAATTAGATGTAAAAAGCTAAAAATGGTTGCGTAGAAGTTCGGGTTGGTAATAATTTTGGATGTTAAAGGTAACCAGATCCTATATCATTTATGTTAGCTGGCTAACATTTCTCTGAAAACCAGTTTGTTAAAGCTTTCTAGATAAACTGTTAATGTTCTTATAAAGTCTGTAAAGTTTGCTTTAGGGTTGAAATCATGTTGAGTAAGGTTTAACTGTTTGATTATAAGTATTTTGATTTGTTTTTGAGTGCTTTTGTGTTTTTTGAAGAAGGACGACAATCATCTGTTAGGGCTGTAAGTAAGCAGAAATCAAAGCGTACCAAATTATAGTCAAGAATTTTTAAGATTAACGTACTTCCTTTCTTGATAATTACATCATATTCGGCCGAATAGACAGTAGATAAAAAATGAATACATGTTTTACTATTTGTATGGATGTTATTCAACACGTAACGTAAACATAGACTTAAACTCAAAAAAGAATAAAATGAAAAATCTAAAATTAAGCTTATCTGCGCTTTTGGCCGTTGCACTTCTTGTTACCTCATGTAATGATGATGATGACTTTGTATCTGATGGTGGTGGAGGAGAGCCTGATGCATTTGTAGGAGCGGTATACGCTATGACAAATGGTAATGGTCAGATATCCGGGATCGTACAAGGAGCTAATACTATTGTTTCTTATGGAAGAAATGCAGACGGAACTCTTACACCAATTGGTCCTGTATCTACAGGAGGAAATGGAGGAGACTTTGATGGAGGAGAAGGATTAGACCCATTGATTTCTGCATATGCGCTTACCAAAACTGATGATAATGAAAACCTGTTAGCTGTTAATGCTGGTAGTAATACAATAACTTCTTTTAATATTCAGGATGACTTCTCTTTAGAAATGGCAGGTACCCCACAGCCTACAGGAGCAGAAGGTCCTAATAGTATTGCTTATACTGCAAGTAATGCAGATGGTGTAAAAGGAATTGTATATGTGTCTAATATTTCCAGAACAGAATTTTTAGGAGAAGGAGAACCAGGACAGCAAGGAACTGTAACAGGATTTTGGTTATTAGAAGATGGAACCTTATCTCCAATTGCCGGTTCAACAAGAAATTTGGCAAACAGACCTTCTGCGGTTCAATTTTCTCCAGATGGAAATTGGCTAGTAGTAGCTTCTATAAACTCTGGAGCTGCGGCCTTAGCATCGGGTAGCGAAGATGAAATTGTAGTATATGGTGTAAATAACGATGGAACCTTATCTGCAAATCAAGTAGCTGGAGCTACATCCACTTTAAGAGATAATGTAGAAGGAAGAAACCTGCCATCTGCTATAGGATTTCAGATTGTTGGCAATAATTATGTAGTAGTAACTGAGGCGAGAGAGTTTCAACCAGATGGAACGCCACCAGCTTTCCCAGCTTTACAAGATGGATCCGTTTCTACTTGGCAAATTCAAGGAGATGGAAGCTTAAACCCTATTAGTTTAGATGTTAGATCTGGCGAAGGAAATACAGGAAGAACAGCTTGTTGGTTAGACTTTACTGCAGATGGAAATACCTTCTTTGTATCCAATGCAATTGAAGCAGGATTGGCATCATTTAGCTTTAATAATGGAGTAGTAACCTTATTAGATCAAGTAGCTGCACAAGGAGTAGGAGCTACAGGGAATACTACAGATCCAGGAGCGGCATTCGGAACGACCGAAGGATGGATCGATATGTGGATCTCCGATGATGGGCAATACTTATACCAATTATACGGATTAGACGGAACTATTGGAATTTATAGAGTGAATGGACAATCCTTAGAATTCATCGGCGAAGAATCCGGAAACTTACCAGACACCAATACACAAGGAATTGTGGCGATATAAAAATTAAATTGTTTGTTTTAGTAATTATTATTTTTCCTAAAACCCCAAAAGATGAGTTGTCTTTTGGGGTTTTGTTTTAATTCATACATCAAAAAGGATGCTTACATAATCTGGCAATATCCCCAAAAGCAAAAGAATTCTTCGTGTTCAAATCCTGGGATTCCATTTAAGGAACTACAATCTGAATGACTACGACATTGCATTCCAGTATTACCTCCATTGATTGTTTTTTGCTCCTTTTTATTTAAAATCAGAGCCCCTTTTACTTGCATTAATTTTTTCATTTCTTTAAAATTGATAGTTATAAGATGACCACAAACATTTTAAGACAGTTGTGGTTTCTGTCTGGTTGGATTACACCTAATCGATTAGTTGTTAAATAGTATTTGAGTAATGGTTTCCTCTAATTAGGAAAATGAACATATGGAGAGTGTAACCAAGTTTCCGTTGATCATTCGTTCTACTCCGCAACTTCCTGAACAGCAATCGCTATCATCCTGACATTTTCTTGCTACATTTTGGCATCCATATATACCTCCATGAATTGATTTTTGATGCTTTTTTTTAAGAATAGTCACTCCTGTAGTGTTTAAAATATTTTTAAGCATGATGAGATGTTTTAGATACCTACTCTAGTATAAGGTTTTCGGTTACCCCTTATCAAAATGAAGCCAGAAAGCTATTTTGATTCAGATACCAAAGTAATAGGGGATCAACCGCTTAAAAAAACAAGTATTGGCTATTTTAAACAAAATAGTCATCAAAAAAAGCCTGCAAAACTTGCAGGCTTTTTTTGATTGAAAAATATAGTTCTATTTAATACCAAAAGCACAAATATTCCATGGTTCTCCATCTACATTAATAACTTCTGTCGGGAGTGTAATCCCACTAGATCCACCTTCAATAGATCTCATAGCATCAATGTCAATCCTAGCTATGGTTAACTTTTTAAGCACGATCTTTTGTGTTTTGTTTTTTTTCATTTTTCAAATTGTTTGATTGTTAGTTCAGTATCTCAATATTTTTGAGATATTCTTATAAAGAAATAAATGTATTTCGGTAGAAATATATTTGGTTTTCAGGAGCTATGGTAGTCTTATATGGCTAAATTGTTTAAAATAGTGATCGTTTATGCATCAATTTCTGATGTTGTTTCTTGTTTGTTTAAACTTTTGATATAATAAGATGGATTGATCCCTGTTTTGGCCTTAAAATGCTTTACCAAAGAGTAACTACTTTTATATCCAATCTCTGAAGCTATGGATTGAATGGCATAGGATCTAAATTTTGTATCTTCTTGTAATCGCTTTAAAACATATGTGATTCTAAGATCATTAATATATTCCGTAAAACTTTTCTCTTTATGTTGATTGATAGTTTGCGATAAATAGGTTGCGTTTGTTTTTAGCTTCTTGGCCATAGTTCGCAAATTGCAATCAGATTTTAGAAAATATTCCTGAATTTCTAGTTTTTCAATTCCTTTGATGATCTCTTGTACCTTTTGGTCATCAATACTAATTTCTTTTTTAGGTTGTTCATGAACTTTCGTCTGTTTATTTACAGATTCCAGCTGATTGATTTCTTGAATTAATGTTTGAAATACAGTCTTATTGGATTGTTGTTTTTTTAGGTAGATAAAAGTTATTGCGATGAGCGCTATAAGTGTTACTAAAAGAATCCAAAATATTCGATTTTTCGCCTTTTTTTCTTCTGCTTGACTCATTCTTAATGCAATAATCTCTTCTTGTAATTGGGTAGTTTCTTTTTCGTGAATGATGTCTATTGTTTGATCTTTATCTTTAAGAAAATATTCGTTTAGCATATTATATCTGGTATTCCAAAACATTGCGTGTTTATAATCATGTTTTTGGCTATAACAATTGGCTAATAATAAATGAGATCTTATTGCTGGTGGTTTGTATGTGTCGGTTTCCTCAAAGCAATTAATACTATTGATTAGTACATCAATTGCTTTATCATAGAACTGTTTTTGATAATAACAATTGGCAATAAAATAATCAGTCCTTATTTTTGGGAATGATTTATTATTAATTTGTTTATGAGTCAGTATTTCTTTTGCCTCAAAGAGATGTTGTAGGGCAGTGTCATACTTTTTTTGGTAATAGAAAATCATACCTTTTTTAATGACCAAATCCACATATAATTCATCTAATTTTAGAGATTGACTCATCTTAATTCCTTTCTTTAAATAGGGCAATGCAGTATTATATTGCTCATCATCCAAATAGATGTCAATCAGGGTAGTTAAGAATCTTAGGTGATTCTCTTTATTATAATATGTGGTCTTAGGTATCGCTTTTAAAGATCGAAGTGCAATTTTTTGCGCTTCGGCATTTTTATTCATTCTTGAAAGAACTAGGATCAGTCCGGAGTTTACTACAATTTCATCTTTTACATCTCCAGTTTTTTCAATGATGTCTAATGCTTTATAATAATTGTTTAGGGCTTCTTTATTTTTTCCATTTCTACAGTAAATATGACCCTTCATGGTATATGCAGTACATACTAGTTGATCATTTTCTAGTTTTTGGGCTAAACTTAAAAGTTGATTAAATGAAGCTATACTTTCTTCATAATTTTCAACTTTATAGAGTTCTATACCTTTGTCTCTTAAGGAAACAGCTTCTTGTAACTCCTTGTTTTCCTGAGAAAAAATTGAGGTAGTACAACTAAAAAATACTACTATGATAAAAAAGAAATATCTATTGCTAATGAATTGGTATGGAGTGGTCATTTGAGATGATTTGTGAATACTCTAAAAGCGGTACACTTCTAAATTCTTTTAGAATTGGCAATGTATACAACTTTCTTTTGCAAAATACTCAAAAATTTAAAGTTTATGCTGGGATACCAGTTATCTATTTACGGTAATAGTCTATATTCGGAATATGAAGCTATCCCATTGCACTCTTTATGTTTTGCTGTTATTTGTTTTTTCTACGGTTAGCGTTAAAGCACAATTAGGATTTTGTAGTGGGAATTCTGGAGATCCTATTTTTAATGAAACTTTTGGAACAGGAACTACCGTTGGTCCGGCATTGCCTCCTGGAAGTACTACTTATACCTTTGTAAATACAGCGCCTAATGATGGTTCCTATACGATATCTAGTTTTACTGGGTATTTTGATTGGCATAATACCAATGATCGTACGCCTGGAGATACCAATGGAAAATGTTTTATCGTAAATGCAGATTTTACGGCAGGAGAATTTTTTAGAAGACCAGTAACCGGATTATGCGAAAATACTTCGTATGAGTTTTCTGCGTGGTTGTTAAACTTATTGCCTTCTAGCGGTTGTGGAGGAAATGGAATTCCGGTCAATGTAAATTTCCAGATATGGGATGTTACGGATACTACTATATTAGCATCCGGTAATACGGGCGATATTTTTTCTACTACTAGTCCAAATTGGGAACAATATGGATTAGTCTTTCAAACTTTACCTGGACAAACTTCTGTTGTATTGAGAATGAGTAATAATGGTGATGGAGGTTGTGGAAACGATCTGGCGATCGATGATATTGTTTTTAGAACGTGTGGTGATTTTATCGATGTTACCGATACGCAGAATAACTCAAATATTAATGAATGTGAAAGTGATGCTCCCATATCTGTAACGCTAACAGCCAATCCAGATTTTTCTATTTATACCACACATGCCTATCAGTGGCAAGAGAGCTTAGATAATGTGAATTGGACAGATATTCCAGGAGCAACCAACGAAATGTTCACAACTCCTGCATTAACCACAACAACATATTATCGTGCAAAAGTGGCTGAGGATGCTATAAATCTTGCAAATCCTCTTTGTATCGCTTTATCGGAAACTTATGAAGTGAATGTAATAGCACAACCCAATGCTCCAGCAAGTAACGGAGATGTTATTAATTGTGATAATGAAAATCAAGGTGTTTCCGTCACCGTTCCTGATGCTATTAATGTAAATTGGTATGATAGTGCTGTCGGAGGTACTGTACTGCAAACAAATTCTACTACATATACGACAGATATTGCTGGTATTTATTATGCAGAAGCTATTTCTGAATCGGGTGGTTGTACATCTCTAACCAGAACAGCTGTTCAGTTAGATTTTTTTGAATCTCCACAAGTAATAGATGAAGAACGTTCTTTATGTATTGGACAAAGTATAGTGTTAGAAGCTGGAATTGCCAATGTAACCTATCTATGGAATACAGGTGAAACCACACCTGAAATAACCATTACTACCGCCGATACGTATACAGTAACTGTGACTGATAACAATATGTGTTCGAGTGTAAAAACTATTGTAGTAACTGAAAGTGAAGCTCCAATTATTGATACTATCTCTTCCGAAGGAGATACCATAACTATTACTACAACCAATTCTGGAGCATTTGAATACTCTATAGATGGGATTAACTATCAAAGTAGTAATGTGTTTACCGATTTGGATGGTGGTTTGTACGAAGTATTCGTTCGTGAAGTTAATGGTTGCGGAATAGATTCACGAGAACATATATTGCTTGTATATCCCCAATATTTCACACCGAATAATGATGGTTTTCATGAGCTATGGCAGATTGAAGGGATAGAACAATTTCCTACAGCTTCTGTGTATATTTATGATCGATACGGTAAATTGTTAAAACAATTACTATCCAATAGTACAGGTTGGAATGGAACCTATTTGGGCAGACAAATGCCGTCTTCAGAGTATTGGTTTAAGGTAGATTTACAAGATGGTTCTAGTGTAACAGGACATTTCTCCCTGATACGATGATCGATTATTCTAACCAGTCTTTAAAATCCTTTACACGCTCTCTTGCTACGATAATATCTTGCTCATTAAAATGATGCAACTTTATTTGTAATCTAGAATTCGTATAGGAAATGATATCCTTGATTGCATTGATATTGATGTAAAATTTTCGGTTTACCCGATAAAACTGCTTTGGATTTAGTTCATTCTCTAATGACTCCAAAGTCGTATCGATCAAATAATTTCTGTTTTCATTGGTATGAAGATAAGTTCCTTTATTTTCTGAATAGAAACATTCGATATCTTCTACAGAGAATATTTTAAGATGTTGCCCCACACGAGCCGTAAAACGTTTTTTATATGCTCTATCCATTGGATTGATCAATAGCTTTTTGATGTCCTCAAAATCTACTTGCAATGATGGAGTAGTGGGTAGTTGTTCTTTATACTTTTTTACTGCAGATTCTAATTCCTCATCATCAATAGGTTTTAGCAAATAATCAATACTATTTAATTTGAATGCTTTTAAAGCATATTCATCATATGCAGTGGTAAAAATAATGGAGCTTTTAATTGTTACAGAATCAAAGATCTCAAACGATAACCCATCACTCAATTGAATATCCAAAAATATAAGATCAGGATGTGGGTTATTACTAAACCATTCAATAGACTCACTTACAGAATGAAGCATCGTATCTACTTTAATGTCTAAATCATCAAGCATACGACTTAGTCTTCTTGCTGCTGGTTTTTCGTCTTCTATTATTAGTACGTTCATATTTTAGATAAGAATTACTTTTTAGTTGCTACTTTTTGTCCAGATTTCCATATTGATTCTATGGTATCTATATGTTTAATATCTTCTATTGGGTTTTTACTTAATAATAAAATATCTGCAATATAACCTTCTTTGAGATATCCTATTTTACCTAATTCAAATTTATCTGCAGGATAGGAAGTAGCGCCCTTTAAAACCTCTTCATTAGGAATTCCAGCTTCAGATATAAGAATTAATTCTTTATACAAATCGGTTCCATAGTTGATATTTAAATTAGGAGGATCTGTTCCTGCTAAAATAGGAATTCCTGCATCATATAACCGTTTTACTTCCTTCTTTAAAAAAGCTGTTATAGTTGCTATTTCTTCAGGAGACTTTTTTGTTCTCTGTTTTTGAGCTTCAATCGAAACTAGAAGTGTGGGAATTACAAAGAATTCTTTTTCTTTTGCTAATTGTTGTAGCTGATTTTCTGGCATAGCTAGATCTCGCCAAATATGTACCAGACCATCTGCATTATTATTAAGTACCTGATATCCATCGTTCATTTTAGAAACGTGTGCTACTACCTTTTTTTTGTTTTTATGTCCCTCATCAATAATTGCTTTTACTGTTTCATGGGATAATGTAGGTTTCCATGGCTCTACGATTATTTTAATGTGATCCACACCTGCTTTTATTCTATCGGCAATGAATTTAACAGCATCTTCAGGTTTGGTTAGTGTAGGAACAGGAAAACCATATTGTGTACCATGTCCGTCTGGTGCTGTAGCAGCATATCCTGCAACAAAGAAACGAGCATAATTAGTAGAGTCTTTATAAGATTTCATCATGCCTTGATAAGGCTCTACACCATGCATGTCTAATAAATTTAATACTCCAGCATTTGCTGCTTGTTGTAAGATAGGAATACCCCAAGCATGAACATGGCAATTGGTCATTGCAGGCATTAAAAATTTGCCGGTTCCATCTACGATTGTAGTTTTTTTGTCAATTGAATTTGCTACTTTAGAGATTACTCCATTTTCAACAAGAATAGATGTTTTAGGAATCACTTTTTCACCATCAAACACAGTAGCATCTTTAATAATAAAAGATTCTTGCGCACTTAAAAGCCCAATAAAGAATAAAATAATTAGATGTATTAATGTTTTCATTTTGATTGCTATTTGAAATTTTCAGAATTTTAAGTTCGCATGTCTTAGGAGAAAAACACCTAAATGTTGAATAATGCTGTTATCTCAAAAAAAAAAGGAATTTTCATTATTCCCATAGTTGTTTTTCGCGATCTTCTTCATCCATATATTTGCGTATTCTTCTTTCTTCCCAGTCTTTATCAAACATAGGATTGATTCTGTAGGCTTTAACCGCATGAAAGGCTAATCCGATTCCCCATCCAAATGCTGCCCATAAGAACCAAGCATAGCGCCATTCATTTTGATAGTAATTTAATCCAGCTAAAAATCCTATAATGATAATGTACGAAAATAGGTTGTTATAGAATTTCTTTAATTCGTCTACGCGTTCTTTAGCACGCTCGTATCTTTTTTGTTCTTCAAAATCTTTCATAATTTTATGTTTTGTTGGTTGTTGTGTTCATTTTATTGAATGATTACATATCTAATGTATCATCTTCATCCATCAATTCTTTTATCTTTTTTTGTTCCCAGTCTTTGCCAAATATAAAATTGCGTTTAAATACTCTTAGTCCATGAAATAATAAACCTGTCCCCCAAAAGACTGGAGTGGCATATAAGTGCCATTGCGTCCAACTTTTAAAACCTTGACTACTGAAGTTCGTATTGATAAATAGAATGATAATATTGATCACTATATAAATAGTAAGGTGCGTATAAAAACCTCGTTCATCATCGACTCTCTTTTTGGCTTGCTGATATCTCTTATCCTCTTCAGAATTTTTCATGATCAATAGTTTTATAAGTTTTACAGATAATGGTTAGTATTTTCATTATCCAATATCTCTTTGATTTTTCTTTCTTCCCATTGCTTACTGAAAATGATATTTGGATTAAAAACCTTCACCCAATGAAAGAATAAACCAATTCCCCAGAAAAACGGAGTGATGTATAAATTCCAATTGAAAAAGTTCCTAAAACCATCATCCAAAAAGTCTAAATTGATAAGTAATAAGAAAACATTAATGATTACATAGGCTGTAAAGTGACTATAAAATCCTTTTTCTGCTTCAACTCGTTTTTTTGCGTTTAAATATTTCTGTCTTTTTTCTAAATTTTTCATGACTCTTTTTTTATTGGTTGGTTTCATCCATTAGTTCTTTGATCTTTTTTTCTTCCCATTTCTTACTAAATAGAGAAAGTGTAAATGAATTTTTCTTCAATTTTCTATCTCTAAACGCCCATAATCCATGCGCAAGTAAGAATACTCCCCATAATACCGGAGAACTGATCAAATTAATCACTAAATATCCATCATATATATACTCTTGAAATTGTAAAATTACTGCTGTAATAATTACATTAATTACCAAGTAAACGCCCAAATGTGTATAAAATATACGCTCTTCTTTTACTCGTTTTTTAGCGTACTCATATTTTTTATTTAATTCTGATGTTTCCATGATCTTACAATTCGTTGTTTTTATTCATAAACTCCTCAATCTTTTTTTCTTCCCATTCTTTGCTGAAAATAGATCGATTAAAAAGTCTTCCTAATCCATTTTTATGTCTAAATGTCCATAATCCATGTCCTAATAAACCTATTCCCCACAATACTGGAGTACTTACTAAATTCCATGGAAGGTAATTATCGTATCCTTCATTATTCACGTAATCACCGATTTGAATTTTAAAAATGAAAATGATGATGTTCATAACTACATATACAGTTGCGTGTGTGTAGAACCCTCTTTCTTCAGCTACGCGTTTTTTAGCACGGTTATATGCTTTTCTTTTATCCATTCTATTCATAATCTCCTCTTTTAGATTCTTCCATATACTTTCTGATTTTCTTTTTCTCCCAATCTTTACCAAATATTGGGTGATGATCAAATGCCTCCGCATAATGGAAAAGTAATCCTAATCCCCATCCTGCCATTGGAAAAATAAACCAAGGAAGACCAAAACCAGTAGTTTTATAATTAATAAATATTAAAAATGGAATTACGATACAGTAGGCTGTCAGACTTCCGTAGAATTCTTTCATTTTCTTTACTCGGTCTTTTGCTCTTTTATATTTTAGGTCTTTTGCGATTGCTATATTTTGTGTTGTCGTCATATCGATTGATGTTATTTTTTTAGTTAAAATTGGAAGCTTTGCTATGAAAGCTGTTTCAGTTTTAAATACAGAGAACTCCCTTTTGGTTAGTAATCCATATCGTTGCTGTACATTTCCTAAACCTACACCGCTGCTTTGTTTGATAACTTCTTTGGTTTGTAAGTTGTTTTCTACAATTAGAAAACCATCATCTTCATAAATTTTTATATGCAGTGGTTTATCCGGCATTACCACATTATGTTTGATTGTGTTTTCTAATAAAATCTGCAAAGACAGCGGCACTACTTTAGCTTCAGGATTAGAAGCTCTTTCGGGCATTTCAAAAATGATACTGTCTTCAAACCTCAATTTCAATAAGGTCATATAGGTTTTTGCAAATTTTAGTTCTTCATCTACAGTTACTAGTTCTTTATCTTTTTGCTCAAGTACATATCGATATACCTTGGATAAGGATGTCGTAAACTTTTGCGCCATTCTTGGATTTTCATCGATTAAGGATGTCAAAACATTCAAGCTGTTAAACAAAAAGTGTGGGTCTAGTTGGTTTTTTAGTGCATCAAACCTTGCTGATGCGGTTCCTGCGATTATTTTTTGTTCAGTTACCTTTTTTTCTTGTAATGCTTTATAGAAATATATGGTATGAAAGAACAACGAAATAATTGCTGTAATCAATAATGGGAATACATAATCTCCAAATGATTGTGCTTGTAAAAACTCCTCAGTTGACTGTCTTTTTAGTACTACAACACTTGCGATAAATTCACAAATAAAGTATCCAATCATGGTTACTACAATAGAACCTCCAGCGCCGATTAAGATTCTTTGTATTCCTTTATTTTTCCATTCAAATTTATAATTGATATATCTAAAATATAATACGTTCACATAAGTAAGAAAGAAACTGTATAAGAAGTTGATAATCCAATATTGGATGCTTAGAAATCTATCAATTTTAAAACCGTTTGCGAATAAATTCACGATGGTGATTGCGATAGAAACTCCAAATGCAATTATCAGTACTCTTCTTAAATCCTTCATAGTATAATTTTGGCATTATATCAAATCAATAACAAGTCTGCTAGGTTTTATTTGCAGTTTTGTTGTACCCTTTTTATCTGATCTTTTCCCCAATCTGGATAAAAAGGAATGGTATTCGATTCTTTTTCAAAGTACAAGATAGCTTTTTCTATTTCAGGACAAAAGGCTTTCGGGTCTTTCCCCCAGAATTTAGCGGCTCCCATTTGCCATTCTGCATGATACAAAGTAGCTCTTGGATTTTCTGGGTCTATAGCTTTTGCTTTTCGATACAGTTCTTCAACTTTAGGAGAATGTGTCATTCCATATTTTGCTCCATCATACACTACATAGGCTGTATTTAACATAGCTTCCATGATTAGAATTTCAGCATTGTCTTTAGAAAAAGTTTTCGCTTCATTTAAATAATTCTGAGCTTTTTTTAATCGAGATTCAATTTCTTCAGCATCTTTTGTTCCAAAGGTTTTTACAATATGAACTTGAGCTGCGTAATAAAAAGGTAACCAATTGTCTTGTTCAGCTCTGGCAATTCGTTCAAACAAATTTGCTGCTTCATCGGTTTTTTGACTTCCCCAAAGTTCAAATGCTTTTCCCATTCCTTTTTCATATGCTTGTTGAGCATTTGATGTCACTACGAAAAAGAAAGATGCTATTATTAATATTGTTCTCATAATTTTATGTTGTTTTAGTTTTACAGTGTAAATATCCTTCAACAGCAGCGGATTTCGAATTAAATCCTACCCAACTGTCGGTTATAATGGATGAATTGTATTAAAGTTTAATAGATTGTATGACCTCTGTATCAGAAACAGAGAATTTAGCATCTTCCCAACTTGGAGGACCAAAACGTCCTTTTGCATTATTACTGGTGCCATAGGGTTCTTTTGGGATTTTAAAAAGGTTGGTATCCAATTTATTATTGTCATTTTCATCGTGAAATAATGAAATGGCATAGGTTCCTTTTGGGATGTTTTCTAAAGTGACTATAAGTTCCCCTTTTTCACTCTTTACTTTCTTAGATTTAAATGTCTTTTTATAGAAACTTTCTTCACTATTGTAGAGGCCAATGCTGATGGTGCCTTCTGAAGATTTAATATTTGAAATTTGAATTTGGATAGTGTTTGTGTCATTTTGTGCTTGAGCTGTAAATGAACAGATACAGCAAAGAAGGATCAACGTTAGATAATGTGTAGTTTTCATGATTTTAGTTTTATTTATGAAATTGAATATGTGTTTTAAGTAGCTGGTTTATTTGGCTCTTTTGGGGATGATTTTAATTGTTTAGATACTAGAAATCCAAGTAATTGAATTATAAATTATCCAATTGATTGTCGGTTTTATCATCACTAATTGTCCAGAAGAAACCTATGATAAAGAAGCGATCTGCAGTAGGTCTGATAGCACGTCTAGCAAAGTCTCCGTTTACATTAGGAGTATTAGCATATTGGTAGTTAAATACATTATCAAAACCTAATACATTCGAAACGGAAACAAACAAGATCTTCTGCTGGCTAATTAAATATGCCCAACTCATATTTAAGGAATTAAAAGTCCTTGTTTTAGCACCTAGAAAATCTGGAGTATTAGGGTCTGTATATGGACGTCCTGATGCAAAATTATAAGTAGTACTTACAAGGGACTTCCAATCTGGCAGCCAATATTTACCTACTAATGATAGATTGTGTTTAGCAGCAAAATTTGGAGTCGCACGTTCTGGATAATTTCTATAATTCCTTTTGGTATCCAGATAAGAGTAACTTGCCCAATATTCAAAGTTTTTAAAAGACTTATTGTCTCGCCAATAAAGATCTAATYCAGTAGCATATCCGTCCCCGTTGTTAGAATACGTACTTCCGAATTCAGGTAGTTCAGTATCGAATTTAACCAAACCGTCATAGCTTTTGTAATATGCTTCTGCTCTTAATGTTCTTCCATCGTTTTGATATAGGTAATTAAGAATATAATGAGACGATTTTTCAGGATCTAAGGAACTATTGTATTTTAAAACATCTTGTTGAGGTGTTTGATAAAAATCTCCATAAGCTAAAGAAACTTGTGATTTCTCGGCAATTTTGTATGCTAATGATGCTCTTGGTGATATTCTAGTAACATCTAACAAGGCATTATGTACACCTCTTATTCCAACTTGCATTGCTAATTTCTTATTGAAAAAGATATTTGCTTCTGAGAAAACAGCAGTACTATTATTATTAAAACTGCTTTGGAAATTTCCAAAAGAAGTAGCGCTAACATCTTCGTTGAAATCTCCTAAAAATTGTTCTAATCCGAAGTTTAGTTTAAATCGATTGTTAAATCGTTTTCTAAGTTTTACTTTCAGGTGAGCACTATTATCATCAGATTCTACATCCGTATCTTCAATCTTTATATCATTATGATCATTAGCGAAACTAACTCCTGTAGCCAGTGTCCAGTCATTTCCTAATTCACCTTTATAGGAAGCATTTAAGTATAAATTCCTGTTGGTAAGACCAAAGTTGATACCTTCAGGGATATTGATATCTTCCTGAATTAATTCAAAATCGGCATAATTTAATCCTCCGTATAATTTAAATAGCCCATTGTTAAATTCATGTCTGTAAACTGCTTCGCCGGATAAAGATTCAAATGGTTTTATCCAATCTACACGTTGTGAAATTATTTCTTGATATGGTTTTAGGTTTAGATAAAAAGCATTGACGCTTAGCGAGTTTTTCTCCCATTTTTGAGTGTTTCCAACACCAAGTCCTACAGAAATAAAAGAAAGATCTGTTTTTTCTTGTTGTGGTTGATCTATTGTATTAAGTAAAAGTACACTGGATAATGCATCACCATATTCTGCTGAATATCCACCTGTAGAGAAGTTGGTTCCTTTAAATAGAAAAGGGGAGAAGCGACCACGAGTAGGAATATTGTTTGCTGTAGCGGAAAACGGTTGAAATACTCTAAGCCCATCAATATATACATTGGCTTCGTTAGCATCGCCTCCTCTAACAAAGAGTCTGCCATCTTCAGCAACAGTAGATGTTCCTGGCAATGTTTGAAATGCACCAATATAATCTCCTGCAGCTCCTGCTGTGGTAACAATATCTAAAGGTGTCAGTACTGAAGCTTTGCTATTATCACCTGCTGAGAATGTACCTGCATTTAAGATGACACTTCCTAAGGAGTTGACATCTTCTTTTAAAACTATTTTTAGATCCTTCATTTCGGTAACCGAAGTATTTAAAATATAAGTTTCAAAAGAGAGAAATGATACTACTAAAATTTGATCTCCAGTTTCGGAAGTAGTAAAAGAAAAGGTTCCTGTATCTGTAGAAGAAGCACCATCATAAGTGCCTTCTAAATAGATGTTTGCTCCTGGTATGGCTATTCCAGATCCGTCGGTTACAATACCCGAAACGGTAGTTTGAGCTTTTGAAAATAAGGTGATGAAAATTAAAATTGTGGTAAGTAAAGATCTCATTTGTTTATACTGTTGTTTTTTGATTGATGGTTCAAAATTGAAGCAAATGACTTGATCAAAAAATAGAATACTACCGAACTGTAGAAATAATAGGATGGAATGTTATTAAGGAAGAGAATAAGAATAATTAAAATAAACTAAAAAATTAGTTGAATCTTTTAACTAATTTTTTAGTTTTACATTTCTTAATCAACTAACCATGAAAAAAATACTTTTTTTGCTCCCTCTTTTTATAACAATAGCAGGATATTCTCAAGAGTTAACAGTGTTTTATAAAGAACAACGTAAAGCAGATTATTATAAATTAAGATCTTATGTTTTTGAAAAGGGTATGGATAAACAAGATCTGGACCTTATCAAAGACAAAGCAAAAGATCATAGCGAAGAACTTGAAAAATATGGATATGCTAGTGTTCTTAGAATTGATGATAAGAAATCTATCTATTATCCTTTGAAAAAACAGTTTAATGATACTATTAATAGTACTGTTTCTTATGGAAAAGATGGGAAACAGACATTTATTAGTAGAGAAACTTCAGAGAAGGAATATAAAATTGTTTATATCGATCAAAATAAGAAACAAAAAACAAGTGTTGAATATGCGTATGGAAAAGAATATTTAATTGATGAAGAGTTGGATATTTTAGGTTGGGAAATCACCAAGCAAACGAAAACAATGTTTGGATATCTATGCAAGAAAGCATTAGTATTTAAGAAAGAAAAGGAACAGTTTATAAGTTATGGTTATGGTAATTATCGGAGAAAAGGTATGAGACCAGTAGAAGTGTGGTACACAGAGGAGATTAACTCTTCATTTGGGCCATTGGGGTATTGGGGATTACCAGGTTTAGTAGTAAAGGTTGTAGAAGAAGATGCTACTGTTGTTTTAGACAGAATCCTATATACGCTAGATGGTTTTGAAGTAAAACCACCAACACAAGGAGAAAAAATCACTAGAGAAGGATTAGAAGAAATGCCAGCATTACTTTTTAATAAGTTTTAATGGATAAGGTTGTTTTTTTATATGTACTGCTAAGCTAATAGAGTAACATTTTTGCGTAAAACAACACATACTGATATACTTATTACTTTTTTCAATAATTCAAATTTGTTGTTTTAACTATAATTAACAAAAATCCATACATGAAAATTAAACTATTCATAGCGATGTTTTTAGTTTCCTTTTTAGGGAAAAGTCAAGAAATCACTGTTTTCTATAAAGAAAAAAGAAGACCTGCTCAAGTCTCCACTAAACAATCATTTGATAATGATGAGCTTACTAAATTATACAAGGAAAAGTTCGCGGAAATAAAAGAAGCTATTAAATCTGGAGTTAGTAAAGATTCCATCATAAAGATTAGAGAAGAACTAATAAAAGAGGGAAATCGCATTGCGGAGCGTATTAACGAAAGAGAAAAAAGTAAAAGACCGTTAACGATACCCTATTATGATTATATCACCATATTGAAAATAAATCACCAAAAGTCATTGTACTATCCACAAGACAAGGTAAGTAATGATACGGTATCTCATAGTCGCACAAATAAACAAGGTAGAGAATTAGTAGATGAACGGATCAATTATAACGATTCTGAAATTATTTATTTAGATACATCAATTAAAAAAAAGATTAGCTCCTTGAAAGTACATAAGTTTGATTTTAGAGGAAGGAAATTTTTAATAGATGAAGCCTTAGTAATTCAGAAATGGGAACTTACCAAAGAAACTAAGCAAATAGACAAATATTTGTGCTATAAGGCAATCTTATTGAATTCTGATAAAAGGGTAGAAGCTTGGTATACTAATGAGATTAAAGCTCCTTTTGGCCCAAAAGGATATTATGGACTTCCTGGATTGATATTAGAATTGAAAGAGGATAGACAGAGAGTACGATTTGATAAGATTTACCTATTTCCTTCAGAACCAGTTATTGTAAATCCTCCTACCGAAGGAGAAAAAATTACTAGAGAAGAATTGGAAAACCTATCGGCAAAAATATTTAATGAATATTAATTAAACTCGTTCAATAGCGTTTTCTTCCTTATTTTTAAAAGGTCTTACAATTAATCTAGCTGCTTTATCATAGTTAATATAATTATAAGTCCAATTAAAGAAAGTTACGAATCGATTTCTGAACCCTACTAAAAACCAAAGGTGTATAAACATCCAGATAAACCAAGCAAAGAATCCTCCAAATCGGAACTTTCCTAAATCTACTACAGCTTTATTTCTTCCAATGGTAGCCATAGATCCTTTATCAAAATAGGAAAAGGGAATCATAGGTTTGTTTTGTAAAAGACGTTTAAGGTTTTTAACTAAATGACTTCCTTGCTGGATTGCAGGTTGCGCAACCATAGGATGTCCTTTTGGATAGTCTTCAGTCTGCATCAAAGCAATATCCCCAATAGCAAACACATCTTGATAGCCTTCTACTTGATTAAATTCGTTTACCTTATATCGGTTAGCTCTCGGGATTAAAGTATCAGCTTTTAAACCTTCTACAGGAGCACCGGTAACACCAGCAGACCAAATAAAAGTGGCACTTTGTAATGATAAATCGGTGTTGGTAGAAACTACGTTGTTCTCGTAATTTGTCACTTGGGTATTTGTATGAATATGTACTCCCATTTTCTGTAAAAACTTGGTAGCTTTTTCAGAAGCATTTTGACTCATCGGTGGTAACACTCTATCTGCTCCTTCAATAAGGTGAATTTCCATTTCACTAAAATCCATATCTGGATAATCTCTAGGTAGTACATTGAGTTGTAGCTCTGCAATTCCTCCAGCTAGCTCCACACCCGTTGGTCCAGCACCAGCTAAAACAAAACGAAGTAGTTCTTTCCTTTTCTCAGGATCTGTAGTAATCACAGCCTGTTCTAAATTTTCTAGCATTAGACTTCGTAAATTCAATGCTTGTGGTAGGTTCTTCATTCGCATTGAATTTTGTTCTATAGTCTTATTCCCGAAAAAATTAGTTTTTGCTCCAGTTGCAATTACTAAATAATCATAAGTGATATTTCCAATTGCTGTATGTACTTCTTTGTTTTCAGGATCTATAGAGGTAACTTCAGTCATCCGGAAATAGGTGTTCTTTCCTCGTTTTACAATTTTTCTGAGAGGATATGCAATAGAATCTGGTTCTAAAGATGAGGTTGAAACTTGATATAATAAAGGTTGAAATGTGTGATAATTGTGTCTGTCTAATAGCACGAGCTGTACATTTTCTTTTACCATTTTTCTGGCTAAAGCAACTCCTGCAAAACCACCTCCGATAATCACTAATCTTGGCAAATTAGTATAAGGAATGTTCATAAATAAAGTGTTGTTTTGCAAAGATAAACTGATAATGTCATTTAGACTACAGAATATTTATTTTTGTTTACTATATGTAGAAAACACATTGAAAATCAATTGTTAAAATGTTTTTTGTTAAAAAAATATAGTTTTCAAAAATAAATTTTAATTCAGAATGTGTAACGTATTCGTTTTGTTGACTACTTATAAAGTGTAACTAACTGAAGTGAAGAAAGAATTAGAACATAGTTTTGTAACGAATCTTGAGCAAAATCAAAATATTGTGCATAAGGTCTGTAGAATATATACCAATGACCCGGAATCACATAACGATTTGTTTCAGGAAATTACTATCCAATTGTGGAAAGCATATCCAAAATTTAGAGGTGAGTCTAAATTTAGTACCTGGATGTATCGAGTTTCGTTAAATACTGCTATTACTTTATATAGAAAGTCCAAAAGAAGTATTAAAACTTCTGATTTTGACGCGATGGATTTTAAAATCACAGCAGAAGAATATGATGATGGAGTAGAGCAACAGTTAAAACTAATGTATGCAGCGGTAAAACAACTAAATGATATTGAGAAAGCGTTAGTTTTCTTGTATCTGGAAGACAAATCATATAAAGAAATTGCAGAGACTATGGGAATCTCTGAAGTAAATGCAAGAGTAAAAATGAATAGAGTGAAGACGAAGTTGAAAAAAATATTAAACCCATAAGCATGGATGAATTAGAATTATTAAAAAAAGACTGGCAGAACCGAGATGCGGAACTTCCGAAATTATCATATAATGAGATCTACAAGATGATCTTGAAAAAATCATCTTCTATAGTGAAGTGGATATTTTTTATAAGCGTTATAGAGTTCGTACTGTGGTCCTCAATTGATATTATTGTGCGGTTAAGTGGCCAATATGATGAATTAGAAATTCTTGGATTAGAAGGTTTTTCTATAATTACCACCATTTTATCTTATGGAATATTAATTTATTTTATAGTCAGGTTTTACATCAATTATAAAAATATTCAAACGACAGACTCAGCTTCAGTATTAATGAAAAATATTTTGAATACCAGAAAAACTGTAAAGCAGTACGTTTGGATTAATATAGGTTTTTTAGCTTTAACAACCTTGATTGTAATCTTGTATATGGCATTTTATACGGATGCATATACGAATCAGTCTACCGATCAGAATATTCCAATATATTTGATCATAATTACCTCTATACTTGTACTAGGTATTTTTATTGGAATGCTAGCATTATTATACCGATTGGTTTATGGTATGCTGACAAGAAGGCTTAAAAAGAATTATCAAGAACTTAAAAAACTAGAAGTATAAACTAAGATCCCTGATTATTTTCAGGGATTTTTTATTTATTTTCATTAAATGCTGAAGGAAGTAACTGTGGAATAAACTTTACCAGTAGTGGTAGCAAAAGGCTGCCTCCAGGCAAAATAAAAATAGCTAGGGATGGAATAGTTTTACACACATCCAATAACTGTTGTTTCATTTGTTGTTTTTCTTCTTTCGAAAGATCTCTAATCGCTGATTGTCCCAATAAAATCATTAAATCTTTGCTTTCCGAGATTTCTTTAATTAGTCGTTTTTTATTTCTAAGAATTAGGATACTAACTGTTCTTGATGTTTGTTTATAGAAATGATGCGCTGGGTTGGAGTAATTGAAAAAAGAAATCTCGTCCTTATGTTCGTTTACAAATGATTGCACCGAATGTAAAGATTCTCGAACCCATTTAGTAGGTAATACCAGTTCAGCTCCTAATGCGCGCATAAAGTCTAGTTCTCCAATATCTATTTCATCATCATTCCAAACTGCCAAACTAGTAAGATCAAGAATATATCTTTTTTCTATTTCATCTGTATAAGTATCTAAACTAATTTGGTCAAAGCTGGCATCCTCATCAGTACTTACCTTGGTATATCTTACAGAAGAAGCAAAAAGTTTCACTAATAATTCATAATAGTCATCCTTCTGTATTTTCGAATTTAATGCAAGAAATACAATATTCGTTAGTGTTTCTTCTAGAGATGCCGCATATTCAATTGGATTGATATCATGGATTAAAAAATGTTCAAATGCCAACACATCAATAAATAATAATGCATTTGTAAGTAGGTGACTAAAATTCTTTTTGAAAATAGATTCATTCGTTTGAATACGGGTATTAATAATCTTTTCCAGTTTTTCACTTTTGTTTGAAGTCAAAGCGTTGATAAAAGAAAAGAATGATTTTTTAGTATCCAGGTATTCATAAAATTCAATCAATGCATTGATACAATCCTTGGTATTACCATTATCAATAGTTTCATAATACGTAATTACCAATGCTGTAAAAAGATTAATTTTCGTTTTTTCTTCTTCGGAATAAGTGATTTCCGAGTCTAGTGATATTGCTAATGCTACCGAAGTACCATAAATAAAACCAGCCTGTCTAAGCTGAGGATATAATTCGTCCAGGGACAATACAGGAAGAGAATCTAGGTCAAAATCTCTTAAAAACTTATCTATCCAACCAGAAGTTGATGGGTTCATGAGTCTATTGGTTTATCACAAAGTTAAATTTATTTTTCTTCTAATGATATACTGATAAGATTAGTATAAGCAAATTTAATACTTAACTAATTTTTAACATTTTCAGCAAAACCGTCTTCTCTTTCTTCTCGTAAGTAAAAGCGTAAACATTTAAAATTAAATAAAAATGAACAAGATTAGAAAAACAAATTTATGTATCCTTGGTGGTCTTTTGAGCTTAGGGATTGTATTTATGGCAGCAGATCATATTGATGCGCCAGCAGTTGTGGGGAGCACGGCTGATATTWCAGATCTTTATGCTTTTGAAGGAGCAAATCCTGACAACACTGTATTCGTAGCAAATGTTCAGGGATTATTAGCACCAGGAAGCTCTGCAAGTTTTGATGAAAATGTATTAGTAGAGATCAATATCGATAATGATGGAGATCTTGTTGAAGATTTAGTGATTCAAGCAATACCAAGAGATGGAACTATGTACTTCTTTGGTCCTTATCAGCCCGCTCAAACTGGTTTGAACAGTACTATAGATGAGGACACACAGTATTTAGGACAAGTTGCAATTAGTACAGGATCAAACGCTACGACATCTACCGAAAATGGAATTTCATATTTTGCTGGGTTAAGAGAAGATCCCTTCTTCTTTGATTCCAATCAGTTTAATGCGATTATAGGTGGAATGGCACCTGGAGGATTTAATAATCCAGGAAATGATGATTTTGATGGGACTAATGTATTGTCCATTGTAGTAGAAGTTCCTAATTCTTTATTAGGAGGAACATTCAGCCATCCCGCAGGAACAGGTGTAGAAGTATTTAATACTTGGGCAGAAGCTAAAAGAAAACAATAATCAAAAAAATTTAATAAAATATAATTATGAAACTTAATAATTTAAAAAATATATCGGCAATATTAATGTTAACGCTTGGATTTGCCAGTTGTAGTAGTGATGATGATGCTATAGTAGTTAATCCTCCAGTAGTGGTAGATTTTTCAGGAACATTTTCTCAGGAAGATCAAATGGGACGTCCAGGAATTAATACGGTTTTTAGTGCTACACCAGATATTGAAAATAGCTTTAATGTTACGATTCCTTCTCAGCAAGGTAACGCTTTCCAGTCTTTATTTGAAACACAATTAGCAAACTTATACGGAGCGTTCGGTGTCACTTATGAAAATAATATTCTAGGTTTAGATATTACAACACTAACAACGGTTTTGGCATCAGATGTTCTACAAGTAGCACCAGATGCACCTACTACATATTTTGATGGAACTAATGTACTAACAGGTAGAACTTTGACCGATGATGTAATAGATGTTTCATTAATATTACTTTTTGGAGGTCAAAACGGAGATCGATTTAATGGTCAGGATTTAGATAATGATGGTACTCCAGATTTACCAATTTTAGTTACCGATGGAGTTAGCAATGCTGGAGAAACACCGTCTAATTCTTTTCCATATTTAGAAGCACCTCACGGTTCTTAAGATAAAACACATCAACACAATTTACTGTCAAACTGAGTCTGTCTTTTAACACTAAAAGTTAGCCCTCAAATGACTTTGCATACCCAAAGGTGACGTGTAAAGTAGACTCAGGATGACAAGTGATATCAAAAAAACAAAATCAAAAAACAAGTGACATGAAAATTCTAATAAATACAATAGGTATCCTATTAAGTTTATGTATGCTATCCTGTAATGATAAAGATCAACTTATTACAAACTCAGATGAGTATACACGGTATCTAACTGTAAAGCAAAATCAAACCCATAATGAAATTAATTCACAGCTTGAGTTTTGGAATCAAAGAATAAAAAAGGATAGTTTGCAACTTACGGCATTGGCACCGGTAGCTTCTTTGTATTCTCAGCTTTTTGAATCTACTGGAGAAATTGAATATCTAAAATTAGCAGAAAAAGTGCTAACTAAATCTGCTGCTATTGCCACAGTAGGAAAGTCAAAGTATCTTTTAGCGCTTGCTCATAATTATATTTCTCAACATCGTTTTATAGAAGCTAAGGAAGCTGCGATGGGGGCATATTTATTGAAAACAAATACGAAAGCTACAGAAATGGTACTCTTTGATGTATCTATGGAATTGGGAGAGTATGAAAATGCTCAGAAATATCTAGAAAGATTTGCAAATCAAAACGATTATAACTTCTTAATTCGCTTAGCAAAATGGAATGACTTTAAAGGAAACTTAGATGCAACCATAAGAAATATGGAGAAAGCATTACAAATAGCAAAAAGCAGTAAAAATGAAAACTTATTATTATGGTCATATACAAATTTAGCCGATTATTATGGTCATGCCAGACGAATTAAGGAATCATATGAGCACTATCTGAATGCTTTAGAAATAGAACCAACTAATGCTTATGCAAAAAAAGGAATCGCCTGGATAGTATACTCTTATGAAAATAAACCAGAAGAAGCTTTGAAAATTTTGAATGCAATTACTGCCAATCATCAAAGTCCAGATTATTTTCTTTTGAAAGCTGAAATTGCAGAATATCAAAAAGATAACATTGCTAAAAAGATTAACCTGATAAAGTACATTAATAGTGTTAAAGATGAACGATATGGAGGTATGTATAATACCCATACAGCTTTACTATTAGCAGAAGAATATGAAGCATTCGATAAGGCTCTTATGATTGCAGATGAGGAAATAGAAAATCGTCCTACTCCACAATCATATGATTTAAAAGCATATATACTTAACCTAAAAGGAGAACATAAAAGAGCACTAGAAATTGCTGAAAAATATATAATAGATAAAACTTTCGAACCAGTTGCAAATCTTCATATTGCGCAGATTTATAAAGCAAATAATTTGTCAGAAAAAGCAGATCCGATTATCAAAGAACTAATCGAAAGTAGTTATGAATTAGGTCCAGTTGTATCACAGGAAATACCTACCCTATAAACAATCTAAAGGTCTAAACAATATACCATGAAAAATATTCTAGTAATACTTTCACTGATATTCGGTGTATGTAGTTATGCCCAAAATCAAACCCTGAAAGGAAAGGTTGTCGATATGTTAGATACTCCTCTTTCAGAGGTATACATCTATAGTAATGAAACCGAAAATCATACACATACATTAGAAAACGGAATCTTTACGATTGCAAATGTACGGGTAGGTGATACACTAACCATCCGATTATTAGGTTTCGAAACTAAGAATGTCATTTTGAAAAAAACAGACATAGAAAACGGTATTAAAATAGAATTAGAAAATAAAATCTTCCAGTTGGATGAGTTGATTTTAAAACAAGAAATTAATCCACTACAATTGATCAATAAATTAGACATGAAAATCAATCCTGTAAACTCTTCTCAGGAGTTATTGCAGAAAGTCCCCGGTTTGTTTATTGGTCAACATGCAGGAGGAGGAAAAGCGGAGCAGATTTTTCTAAGAGGTTTTGATGTGGATCATGGAACTGATGTTTCAATTTCGGTAGATGGTATACCAGTTAATATGGTATCACATGCACATGGACAAGGATATTCAGATTTACATTTTATTATTCCAGAAACAATACATAACATCCGTTTTGGGAAAGGTTCATATACTGCTGATCAAGGAAATTTTAATACTGCAGGTTATGTGGCATTTAATACTAAAGAAAGTTTTGAAAATAATCAAATTAAAGTAGAAGCAGGAAAATTCAATACTTTAAGAACAGTAGGGTTATTTAATTTCTTAGAAGCTTCTCCTAAGGAAAAAGGAATCGTAGCAGTAGAGTATTTAGAAAGCGATGGTCCATTTAATTCTCCTCAGAATTTTAATAGGATCAATCTTGTGGGAAAATATACTACTCAGCTACGAGATACAGATAAGATTTCTCTTTCTGCATCTCATTTTACAAGCAGATGGGATGCCTCTGGACAAATACCAAATAGGGCAGTAACTCAAGGATTAATTTCGAGATTTGGAGCTATAGATGATACAGAAGGAGGTAATACATCAAGAACTAATTTTAATTTCATTTATGATAAGTTTATTGGAGACAATAGCTCTTTTAGAACGAATGTATTTTATTCATTATATGATTTTGAACTATACTCTAATTTTACATTCTTCTTAAATGATCCAGTTAATGGAGATCAAATTAGACAAAAAGAACAAAGAAATTTGTTTGGTTTTAATAGTGTTTTTAGTTCTAAAAAATATTGGAATGAAGTAGAAGTAGAATTTCATGGTGGAATAGGCCTTAGAAATGATGCTGTAAAAGGGAATGAATTATCTCGAACTGTAAATCGAAATGAAACTTTAGAAAATATAAGTTTAGGGAATGTAAATGAAACAAATGCATATGCGTTTGGGGATGCAACAGTTGACTTTGGGAAATTCAGAATAACACCAGCAATACGCTTAGACTATTTTAAATATGTGTATGAAGATGCACTGTTAACACCATTTCAAATACAGTCACAAACCAAAGCTAT
The DNA here is from genome assembly GCF_019295435.1 of Aquimarina litoralis. Classification (GTDB taxonomy): domain Bacteria; phylum Bacteroidota; class Bacteroidia; order Flavobacteriales; family Flavobacteriaceae; genus Aquimarina; species Aquimarina litoralis_A. Next base: position 52,197 of record NZ_WEKL01000016.1, on the reverse strand, counting down.
CGTTTCACCTAAACTAAGTATTGAATATGATCCAACTGATAATTTACAGCTTTTTGCTAAGTCTGGAATAGGATTTCATAGCAATGATACCAGAGTAGTAGTAGCCCAAAATGGAGAAGATATCTTACCGAAATCGTATGGAATAGATGTTGGATTTAATTGGAAACCTTTTTCAAAAATGTTTTTAAATACAACATTATGGTATTTAGGTTTAGAACAAGAGTTTGTTTATGTTGGAGATGAAGGAATAGTAGAACCAAGTGGAAAAACAAGAAGATTCGGAGTTGATTTTAGTGGTAGATATCAATTAAATGATTGGTTGTTTCTAGACACAGATTTTACATATACAAGTGCTAGAAGTATTGAGGCTCTTGATGGGGAAGATTATATTCCCTTAGCACCAAAGATTACTGCTACAGGAGGAGTTAGTATAGAGAATTTTAATAATTTCTCAGGAAGTCTTCGATATCGATATTTAGGAGATCGAGCAGCTAACGAGGATAATAGTATTGTAGCCGAAGGATATACAGTAATCGATATGTCATTGAATTATCGATGGAAGCAGTTTGACTTCTCGATTAGTGTGGAAAATTTATTGGATACAGAATGGAATGAAACCCAATTTGCTACAGAATCTAGATTGGCAAACGAAACCGAATCAGTAGAAGAGATTCATTTTACACCAGGAACACCATTTTTTGCGAAAGCCGGTATAACCTATAGATTCTAAAAAATAATTATGATAAAGAAAAATTAATACTTATGTGAGTTAGTTGGTTTTGTTTTTTGATGTTGTTAGAAAGAGCTTGTTTGTATAATCACGAACAGGCTTTTTCTTATAGCTAAAATTAAGAACTGTGTTTCACCGAAAACTGGGGTTTAAAAAAAGCACCAATTCTATATCTTTGATTAATTTCCATAATGTACAATCGATGCCTAGTTCTAAAAGTCTTTTATCTAGTTTTATTTTTATTAGTATCCTATTCCTTTCTTGTAACTCTTCTAAAACTCCTAAAGAAGAAGATACCAGACCCTATTTTGAAGGGGAAATTAAATTGTCAGAGACAAGAGGATTGTACGGAGCTTTAACTAAAGTGCATACCACCTATTATATTTCTGAAAATAAAATAAAAAGAGAACAAAAATGGGGAGGTGTGTATAGTGTTCTTGATAATTATGCAGGAATTATTATTGATCTTGAAAAAGATAGTGTGACAATGTACTATGCAGATAAATTTAGTAATGTTAGAAATAAACATACATTAAGTATTGAAAAGTATAAATCTTATCTAGTAACTAAAACCATTCCCAATGGTATTCCATCTCCCGTAGATCATACTTTTGAACTATTACCGGAGTATAAACTAATTCATCAAGTTAAAGATTCTACCGTTATTCAAAGTTTTACTTCAGACTTTACAAGGTATCACGATGATTCAGATTTTTTAAATCAGGATGTTTTTGATTCTAAAGACATCAAAGTGAAGAGAGAGCTTTTAGAAATGATTTTTATGAACCTACCAGAAGAAATTAATTTTCCTCTTAAATCTGAATCTAAACTTACGTTTTCTGAGATTAGTAATGATTCTATTATAAAGGGAAAACAAACCAAGGCTTTAGATCAATTTGCTAGAAAATTATTACGGAAAAAAGACTCAACCATAAAAAAGGAAAGCGATCTAGAAAAGCTTGCTAAAAATAAATGGTTGAATTTCGGACTTCAAATATTAAAAAAAGGCGTAGATCTCAATATTCATGTAACAACAGAGGTTTCTGAGTTCTCGGTAAGAGCACTTTTAGATGTGGATGTATCAATGCCTTCTGGAGATTTTGTTGATGTTTTAGATTTTGACGATTTTATAAATGATCTTCCCACAGGTGGTGGTGGAGATTTTGATGATTAAAAAACCCCTATCAAGATGTTATATTTGATAAGGGCATTTATTTTTTTATTGATATTTTGATTTATGGAGTTTTTGCCTCTTCTTCAGGGACTAATCCTGCCATTATTTCTTTATACACATGGCTCAAATCTACAGGTAGTAAACCTGGTGTTTGCCCGTTTGAATGACAAGAAAAGCAACTACCATATTGAGAATACGTAGCTCCATTTTGTGCATAGGTTTCCATAGTGCTATTTGCTAATTGGCTAGTTCCGATAGCAACACCAGGCGCAGTTAACGTATCTTTAACCGAATAACTTTTTCCGGTTGGTGCAGCACCGTTATCTGTCCAAGTAGCTCCAATGAAAATATAGTTCTTTCGTAAATCATTTGGTGCTAATTGGCTTAAAACACTATTATTAGTGGATATAATCTGACTATTAGAAGCTGCAACCGTTGCGTTCTCGGGATTTGGTACTCCAGAATTTGCTACTCCCCAAGGTTTAGTCATTTTGGTATTGCTAGCGGTTATGGTTTGGGTAGGGCTTGTTTTGGTGTTCGCTACGATATTTCCATTTTCATATTTCATATGTGATTTATTATATACATTGCTTGCACTATCATTGTTTAACAACCAATCATTTCCAGTATCAGCGTTTACTGTCTTTTCTTGCTTAGAAGTATCCAAATATGCGTAAGATAAATTAGGAGTGTTATTTACATGTTCAAAAGTTGCCCATACCATTTCAGGATGTCCAGCAGTACTACCAACAATATGTACGCCTACTAATGCTAGCTTTGATGTTTTGGATCCTTTTGGTGTCCATAAGGTATCTGTTTTTGTATAGGTAGGAATGATGGCATCCATAGTAATATAGTCATCGACATTGGTTAATCCATCTGTTTCTATCCAAGAAGTTTTAATTTCTATAGCTAAGGTTTCTGGATCTTTTAATGGTTGGCCAATACTATCTGCAAATTTTTCAATTTCATTAAGTTGAGATTGAGTTGTAGGGAATTCATTATCACTAAATTGTTTGGTTTTAGCACCAAGCACAAATTTTGCGTATACATCATTCACCATAGTAATATAGTATAAGAGAGAGCCATTTTTTTGAGCAATTAATACATCATCGGTTGCTTGCCCTTCTTCAGAGTCAATCATTGGATCGGTTTTTTGTGTATTTGCAACAGCAGTTATTAATTGTCCTGGTGCATGAGGGATTAATTTTCTTTCTTTAGTATTATTAACAATTTCAATGGGAGAAACTGTGTAGAAAGAGGGGGAGGCGATTACTGTTCCACTACTATAATCTCCTTCTTTAATTGGAGAAGTCATCCAAAGAAACATTTGTTCTGACCATTTGTAGAAATCACAGTTATTCTGATGAGTAAAAGTTACACTATTTGCAGGTGTTACAATACCATTCTCTGTTACACTTTTAGACTTGAACCATGAACTGAAATCAGTTGATCCTACCGTACAAGATTTTAAAACGTCTGCTGGAAGTTTTGTATTCATAGGCATTACTTCGGCCAACTGTGTCTCTGAATCTTCTATTGCGGAGTCAGTTATATATTCTTTTTTGCTTTTTTGATTACAAGAAATAATAGTTATCGCTAGGATAATAAGTATTCCTAATACATTAATAGATGATTTTTTCATATGTTAGTTATTTAGTTAATTTTAGGTAGACAAGTTTTCAAAAAAACAGATCTAATTAGACTAAAATTACCCCAAAAAAATCATTAAAAAGCACCGTATTTATACGTGATTTTTAGAATGACTATGATGAAAAAAAGACAACATTTTTCTTTAGATGTTGTGCATTAAAATTAGAAGTTGTTACGATTGGATAGGATACTTTTTTAGTTACGTTAAGAAGCAACAGTACCCAAAGTATATAATTGTTCTAATGTAGGAGATTCACTTCCACCTTCTGGCTCTAATGTGATACCAAAGGCTTCGGATTCGTTCGTGTTTTTTAAAGAAAATATTTTGGTTTCATCTTCTGTAAATTTGTCTAGAATACCAAGACTAGTTGGAGTAAGTGGATCAAGTTGTAAAGACCATACCTGATATACCTTTCCTGGCGGCGGAGTTGGTAACCCTGCAACATCAATATAAGCAGTTTGTTTTTCTTTATCCCAATACACTGCAGCATAAGCACTAGGATCAACTTTTTGAGCTTCTAACGGAATTTGAAGTATGTCTTTATCTCGAAGAACACTTAATAATGATTTAGCGTTAGATAAATCATTTTCAATCACATTAAGTTTTCCTTCTAATAAGTTTTGCTCTATCTGAGATTCTACAACTTGTTGTCGTAATTCTTTATTCTTAGTAAACTGAATAAATAATCCAATTAATAACGCAATAGACGCAGCCCAACCAATATAGGAAGTCCATTTGGTTCGTTTCGTATGTATAGGAATGGTTTTTACTTCAATATCTCCAGAACTTAATTTATCCTTTATTGAATTGAATACACTTTCTGGATTATAAGGTGCAGTGGAAGCGGATAGTTGTAGGAGTGATTTTTCAATCGCTCTTACTTCTTCCTCAATTTCAGGATATTCTTTTAAAACTTGATATACTTCTGCATTCTCTTTTTCCGAGAGTGCTCCATACACATAAAGCTCTAATATTCCAGATGATATGTATTTTTCAATATCCATAATTATTCTGCTAAGACCTCTCTTAATTTATTAATACAAATTCTGTTCCGAGTTTTAATTGTTCCAATAGGAATTTGTAATTCTTCTGAAGCCTCTTTTTGCGTGTATCCCTTAAAAAATAGTAAGTCAATCACTTTTTTACAAATCGGTTCTAGTATTTCTATATACTTTTTAATACCAATTGCATCCATTTTACTGGAAAAACTACTTTTTTGTTCTAATATATCTACGAAATTATCCGAGGTTTGGTTTTGTTTGGAATTTTTAAAAGCAGTAGATCTTGTTTTATCAATAGCTGCATTTCTTGCAATATTTAGTATCCAGGTAAAAAAGCGTCCTTTTTTTGGGGAGTAGGAGTCCGCATTATTCCATATTTTTATGAATACATCTTGTAACACTTCTTCTGCAAGTGTTTCATCTTTTAGGATATTATAGATAATACCAAATACGTTTTCAGAATACATCTCATAAATGCGCTGAAAGGCCTTTTCATTTTTTTGTTGTAATTGAAAAATTAATTCTTCAGGCTGCATATAGATGGTTTCGCGTTTTACGAATGTACTGCTTTTCTATAAAAAAGAAAAGGGCATAATAGATAGTTCTAAAATGCCCTTTTGTATATGTTTCTTATATGATAATTATTGAATTACTCCTCCACAGCTTATCATATTTATGGTAGCTTTTGATCTTTCTGATGATAAATCATTTGTTCCTTGATGTACAATAATTATTTTTCCTATGATGTTTTTATCCTTATATCTACATCCCATGCACCATTCGTTGGTCGCGAATGTGATTGCACCTTTTCCGTCAGAATTAGCTTTAAAATTACCTACATCACCTTTTAAATATCYTTCTACAGTCTTCCATTTTTCGTATGATTCAATCGTTGGATACCAATCATTACTAGTAGCAGAACTGTCCTCTGAAGAATTATCATCTTTTTCATAAATATTAATAGAATACGTTCCTTCCGGTAATCCCTCTATATGGGCTACCATAGTTACTAATCCGCTTTCTTCCGTAAAAGTTACACTTCCAGAAGCTTTACTTTCATTTTTTGAAATTAATGAAATCGCTAATGTTTTGGATTCTTTAATTTCCTCTTTTTCGTCGATAGTCTCTTTTGAAATTTCTTCATTTACCTTTTTTTCATATTCCTTTCCTGCATTCTTATCTCCTTTGCAGCTGACAATGGTAATAGATAGAAAAATAAGTACTATCGCATAAATAGTTCTCATAATTTCAGGGTTTGTTACGTTAAGATATTCCCAATATAACGTTGTTTTCTCTGATTGCAAAGGATTTAAGAGGTTTTTAAATCTTATTATATCTGGATTGTGCTTAATTGTGTGATACTAATTCCGGTATTATTATCAGCGTTTAATCTATATTGATATAGTCCAGTTTCACCAATAGCAATCAGTAAATCCCCTGAAATAATTACATCGAATGCTTTTTTGTTTACAGAAGTAACCAGATTGGATTCTGTAGGATTGGAAACATCGAAAACTTTGATTTCATCATCACAAACAATTAGAAAATCCCCATATAATCCTAGACCTCTTGGAAAAGAAAGATTTCTGGAGCTTACTAAAACAGGTTCTGTAATTGTTGTGATATCGTATATTTCTAATAAATTTATACTATTACCACAGAATGTATCTGAATGTAGGGTTACATAGGCATGTGTATCATTAGCAATAACAGGGTCACAAGCTGTAAAATGTTCTACTTCTGATAATTTTTGAGGAAACTCAGGATTGGTTAACCCATAAATAAACATACCATTTCTAGAACCTATATATAGGTAATCTTTATAATTAAAAAGCGTTTCGATATCAAATCCAATAGGAATTGTGTTTACTTGTACTGGATCTTTAATATCAGTTATATTAAACACAGTTAAATCTGTATTATCCACTGTATATAGGTAGTCACCTACTAGGGTAAAGGTAGCTAAAGAACCTCCTTGACCATCAGAATCGGAAGGGACTGAATCATTTGAGGAATCAGAATCACAATTAAATATTATAAATGAAGTGAGAATCATATAAATGTATTTTTTCATGGTATTTTTTTAATTGATTAGTGTCCAACCTACTACTACATTATTTTCCGGAATATCAAATGGTAAAAAACCATCTGGAGATCGAATTTCAGGAAATACATTAACCACTCTTTTGGTTAGCGTAATACCGTTTGCATCGTCATATTCAACAGCTATTAGATCAGTAGCTTGATTGATATAAATCATATTATCTCTAATGGCAAGATCTGTAGATCCAGAAGCGTCTAAAAATTTAATAGGAATAGGAGATGCTGGATCACTATTGTCATATATATGAAATCCTTTATGTACTTCATTTATAAAAAGAAGATTATCCTTAATATAGATTTTTCCCGAAGTAGTAATTGTAATAGGATCTTTTAAAGCAACTGAATTCTCAAAATCAGTACGGTCTAATAAAATAGGTTCATATTGAGATCCAGATTCTATAATAAAATCATCGTCATTGCAATCCGCTAAAAAGGGACAACAGCTTTGCAGAAAAATTAGGAAGAGACCTAATAGAAGTGTTTTTGTTTTTTTCATCTTTTGATTGTTTGATTAAAAGATGAAATGATTTTAAAAAGGTTGCGTTACCTATTTTCAGCAAGCCTTATTATTTACATATAAGATGCCTACTGTTGTTATTTCCTTTTTAATTTTTTTATGTTGCCTTCAAATGGCGAAATAAGGATTTCAGAAGAATTTTCTAAAACATAAAATATGTATAAACTGTTTTGGCCAATGACTTTAATATCTAATGTTTCATTATCTACAAATGTAACAGTATGGTCAGCTTTGTACGTTTTATTTTTAATTTTATCTCTAGTTTTTGCACCTCCACCTAACGCATAACCGATGTAAAAGCTAAATAAAATAATTGCAGGAAAAATGGATTTCATACCTTTTAATTGCAATAAGCGTTTATGGTATTTTTCTTCTCCTATTTTTGCAATTAATTGCTCCTTTCTCTTTAAAGAATTCTTACTCGAAAAGTAAAGAATGAGATAAACGATTATGGTAAAACCGATAATGGCAAGTGGAACAACAATACCTTTGGTAAATATAATCACAGGACTTAATAAAATATCAGAAATATTAGAATAACTAATAATATTAATACCTATTAATCCATAATATATGGAATAGCTTACGACCCCTAAAACCAATAAAAAAACATATCCAATTGATAAATACTCCTGTATGCTGCCACCAAAATGGATACCTTTAGTGTGATTGTTCTCCGGCATAGTCTTTATTGTTTATATTTTTTTGATGATTTGCATTTTATCTCGGATTCCTAGTTTTATATTTTCGGTAATAATAAGGGACTTGTCTATTCTTGTTTGCGAATTTTTATACTGTAATACGAAGTAAATGAGACTTCTTTTCATTCCATCCGTGAAAGATTCAAAAATTTCCGAAGCTTCAGGATCACTTTGTAATACAGCTTCAAATTCTTCTGGCATTTCTACTCCATATTTTGATGTATCTTCGAAAAGTTGTACCTGAAAATAATCGCTAGGAAAAATACCTAATGCTTTTTGTTTTTTTTGACTAAACATTATAAAAAAGATGTCTTTTCTTTTTAGTAACGCAGCATGAAATTGGATTGATTGCTCTTCAAAGCTAATTTCAACAACTACTCTTTTTTGATTTTGTTGAAGGAATGGAGTGACTATTTCTTGAGGAATTAATATACTATGGGTTGACTGCAAACTAGTTTCAAAAACAGCACTTTTCATTGACTTTATTTTTAAATCCACACAAGATTTTTTGACTTTATAACAAATAACAAGCTAAGATTATTCGTCATACTCAAAAATATAGAAATATTTTGAGCTTGAATATTTTCTACCGGAATAAGTTGTTTAATGTTTTTTTTGATTTGTTAGTCAAATGGTAGTAAAAAGCGTGAAAAAAGCTTGTTTTTTCAAAAAAAAACAAAAAAATATCTACAGGTATACCGTAATTGAAGAAAGGGATAGTTATTTTTCTGATTATCAGAACGTATTAAGAACTACTATGTTAATATTTTCAAAACTCTAGTGTTTATGTAGGCTAACTAACAATTGGTAGTTTGATAAGTTGAGTTGATTTTTTTTAATGAAGAAAATTCAACAAAAATGACAAATTGGTAAATTTATTTCAGTGTTATTGGATATGTGTAAGAAATATTTAGGTTTTTGTTAACTTTAATTAACACAAATTCAAATTTATACATATGAGAAAAATGTACTCGTTTGTCTTACTGACATTACTAGTGGGGCAAGCAATGTTTGCACAAAACATCATGGATGGAATTGTTAAAAACCATCTTAACGGCGCGACGGCTAAGTCGGCTCTTACTACAGACGATGTTTCTGAGTGGAAGGTAACAGATGTTGTTCCTTCATTGAACCCAGCGATTCAACACGTTTATATCCAACAGCTTCATAACGAGATCCCCATTCAGTATGCCACATATAAGCTTACTGTAAAAAATGGTCAGGAAGTTACTTGGGAGATTGATCAATTTGTTAAAGATGTAAAGTCTAAAGTAACTTCTACTAAAGCTTCTCTTTCTCCAGAAACTGCGATTATAAATGTGGCAAGAGCTCATAATCTGAGAACTCCTGTATTAACAAAATCGAATACCAAGGTGAAAGGGAATTGGATATATGAAAATTCAGGAATTTCATTAGAACCTATCAAAGCAAAACAAGTATACATCAAACATGAGGATCAGTTAGTTCTTACTTGGAAAGTTAGCTTGTATCAAAAAGACGGACAGCACTGGTGGAATGCCAATGTAGACGCTTCTACAGGTAAAATCTTACACACAGAAGATTGGGTGATCTCTTGTAGTTTTGGGGATGGAAATCATGCAGCTCATAATCATGATGCTCATGATCATGGAAAATCTGTGCTATTTGGAGCTGCTATTCCAACAGCACCAACAGAAGCAGAAGCTAAGGCAATGACATCTTTTGCACCAGATTCATACAATGTGTATCCACTTCCTGTAGAATCTCCGATTCATGGAGGTCGTTCTATTATTACTGATCCAGCTGATGCAACTGCTTCACCTTTTGGATGGCATGATACCAATGGTAGTGCAGGAGCTGAGTTTACTATTACGCGTGGTAATAATGTTTGGGCGCAAGATGATAGTAATGGAAATAATGGAACTGGTTTTTCTCCAGATGCTGGAGCTAGTTTAGATTTTAATTATCCAGTGGATTTAACACAACAACCAAGCACTTATCGTAGTGCTGCAATTACGAACTTGTTTTATTGGAATAATGTAATTCATGATATTTTCTATCAATACGGTTTTGATGAAGCTAGTGGAAATTTCCAAGAAAATAATTATGGTAGAGGTGGAGCAGGAAGCGATTCTGTAAATGCAGATGCGCAAGATGGGAGTGGAACTAATAATGCAAACTTCTCAACTCCTGGTGATGGAGGAAATCCACGTATGCAGATGTTCCTATGGAATCAAACAAATCCTGGTAGAGATGGTGATTTTGATAATGTAATTATTGTTCATGAATATGGACATGGAATTTCTATCAGATTAGTTGGAGGACCAAGTTCAAATGTGCTTGGAGGTTCTGAGCAAATGGGAGAAGGATGGTCTGATTATTTTGGATTGATGTTGACTATGAAAGCAGGAGATGTAGGCACAGATGGAAGAGGTGTAGGTTCTTATGTATTAGGTCAAGCTCCTGATGGAGCAGGGATTCGTCCAACAAGATACTCTATTGATAGATCTATTAATGATACTGATTATGCAGATATAGGAGGTTTGGCAAGACCACATGGAGTAGGATACGCATTCGCAACTATTTTATGGGATATGACTTGGGCACTAATCGATGCTGAAGGATTCGATCCAGATTTTTATAATGGTACAGGAGGAAATAATATAGCTTTAGCATTAGTAACTGAAGGATTAAAAAACACTGCTAATAATCCTGGTTTCGTTTCTGGTAGAGATGGGATCCTGCAGGCTGATCAAGATTTATATGGAGGTCAGTATGAGTGTTTAATTTGGAAGGCATTCGCAGAGCGTGGTGTTGGTCAAGGAGCTAATGAAAATAATAATGGAGGTTCTAATGGACAAACCGATCAAACAGTTTCTTTTGATAATCCTTGTGATGGTGGTGGACCTGGACCTGGTGGAGATGAATGTTCTGGAGATATCGCTTCATTCCCATATAGTGAAAGTTTTGAAGGATCTATAGGAGATTGGTCTCAGGTAACAACAGATGACCTAGATTGGACTGTAGATTCAAATGGAACTCCTTCTAATGGAACTGGACCAAGCAGCGCTGTGGATGGAAATTCTTATATCTATGTAGAAGCTTCTGGTAATGGAACAGGATATCCTAATAAGAGAGCTATTCTAAATTCCCCTTGTTTAAATTTCAGTGGATTGACTTCACCAACATTAAGTTTCCAATATCATATGGTTGGTAGTGCAATCGGAACTTTTGATGTTGAGGCTAGAACGGATAATACAGGTAATTGGGTAAGTGTATTCAGTAGATCTGGAGCACAAGGTAGTGACTGGAATACGGCAAATGTTGACTTATCCGCATATGCTGGTGAAGCTAGTGTACAACTTCGATTGAATACAGTAACAGGGTCAAGTTGGCAAGGAGATGTTACGATTGATGATTTAAGCATTACGGATGGAACTACTCCTCCAGACCCAACTTGTGATTCAATCGACTTTAATGCTTTTACAATTACGTCATTCTCTAATCAAGATGCTGCTGGGAATTTTTCAATTGTGAGTGGAGGAGCTGGTTTATCGTTAACAAATAATACTTGGAAGTTTATAGCACTTGATTACACAGTTACTGCGAATACAGTGATAGAATTTGAGTTTAGTAGTACTTCTCAAGGAGAAATTCATGCAGTTGGTTTTGAGAATGATAATTCCTTAACTTCTAGTAGATATTTCAAAGTTCATGGTACTCAGAACTACGGAGTAACCAACTTTGATAATTACTCTGGTGGAACTACTACATATACGATCCCTGTTGGTACTTTCTATACAGGAAGTATGGATAGATTAGTCTTTATTAATGACAATGATGCTGGATCTGGAAATAATTCTATTTTCTCTAATGTTAAGATTTATGAAGGATCTTGTGGTGGATCGGCAGCGGTTATAGCTGATTTTGGACCAACTACTCCGATTTTAGGAAATGAAGATGAAGAAGGTATTTCAGTATTTACGATCTCGCCAAACCCATTACAGCGTGGAGGTGTACTTCAGCTTTCAATGAACGATAATGCTAAAAGTTCAAATACTACATATTCAATTATGAATATGATTGGTCAAATTGTAGGACAAGGAACCGTAAGTGGAAGCAAAACTATTAATGTTGGAAACCTTGATACTGGTATGTATTTATTAAAAGTTCAAGGAGAAACACAAAGATTTATAATCAAGTAGATTAGATTTATAATCTTAAGTTAGTTAGGAGAACCGTTTTAATGATAAGACGGTTCTCTTTGTTTTATAAATTTAGAATAGGGAGTTATTTTTAGAAGCATAAGTACTAGTAATGGAGTTAATCCATGTGGTAGGCGATATAGAACTTCGTGTATGTATTGATGGACAGATTGAAGAGGAAAATCCCAATAAAAATTGGCAACAATTCTGGCAAAGGCTGTTAATAGCCCCCAAGTAAATGCATACCATAATGAATATTTCTGAAGTCTTGGAACAAAAATAAAGACAGCAATTATAAAATCTAATATACCAGCGATATATAAAAATGTTATAGCATTTTCTTCGCTAAATCCGAGTATTTGTATTACCATATCTACAAACTTTCCAGGAACGGGATAAAACCCAAAGGCATATAAACCATGAGAGAAGAAAGTAAATGCAATGAGTATTTTAAGTGTGGTTACAAATCGCTTTAAATGAAACTTTTGAGAATAAAAATAAAGTAAAACAAAAGGCAAACCAAATTGAATGCTATGCTCGAAAAACTGGGCAACATGATAAAACTTTTCTTTGGTCATCAATAGGGTTAAAATAACTAAGCTAATTCCACCAATGATTATTGGTATTCGGGACCATTTAAGATTGTTTTTATTAATTAAAAGTGAAGAAATAGCAGCTAATGAATAGAGGATTCCGTTGATTTTTATACCAGTTTGAATCATATCGTCTGTATGAATACTTGTTACATATTCTTGCCAAGGAACATTGAATAATCCTTCAACAATGGGTTTGAGAGTAGATTCATCCCAAAAAAAAGTACGATATGGCGCATCCCAAAATAGATGTTGGTAAGCTCTACCAATAAAAATAAGAAAAACACAGGCTTTAAGGAGTAGTTGAGATTGATTGGTTTTCATTGTGCAAAGTAACGTAGTGAAATGTTAATTGATTGTAAAATGATGGTTATCTTTTTTCTAAGCTGAAGTGATAAAATTAAGTATTAATTAAGAATTTATAATTACTGATCATTAACACAATTATATAATGTAACTTTGAGTAAACTAACTTAATCATATTACCAAATGAAACAACTTATTACACTACTTTTAGTAGTTTGTGGGCTACAACTCCATGCCTCAAATGATAAATACCGTCTCTCTTTAAGGGGTAATCCTGCTACATCGATTGTTATCGGTTGGAATCAATATTCGGGGAGTAACGCAACCGTATACTATGGAACTACAGATTACGGAACTAATTATAACAGTTATCCATTTACAAAGACGCCAGACAGAACGGTTTCTTATAAAGGAATGAATAATACTTTTGCTAGACTTACTGGTTTACAACCTAATACTGCATATTATTTTGTGATTAGAGATAGTCAAGGAACCAGTGAACGTTTTTGGTTTAAAACTGCACCTGCTGATAAAAGTAGATTATCCTTTATTGCTGGTGGAGATTCGAGAAATAATAGAACACCAAGACAAAATGCCAATAGGTTGGTGGCTAAATTGAAACCTCACGCTGTGTTATTTGGAGGTGATATGACTGATGATGATACTAATAGTCAATGGAGGGACTGGTTCAATGATTGGCAATTAACAACTGCGTCTGATGGTAGAATGTTTCCAATTGTAGCAACAAGAGGAAATCATGAAGATAGTAATAATAGTGTTTACCATTTGTTTGACACTCCATCCTCAAGTGTATATTATGCGTTAACTTTTGGAGATAACTTGATAAGAACGTATACATTGAATACGGAGATTTCTATCTCTGGTAATCAAACAACTTGGTTACGAAATGACCTGAATGCGAATGCAAATGTAATTTGGAAAATGGCGCAATATCATAAACCCATGCGTCCACATGTTTCGTATAAATCAGAGGGATATAGTCAATATAATAATTGGGCACAATTGTTTTATGATAAAGGAGTGAAATTAGTTATTGAGTGTGATGCGCATACGGTAAAAACTACTTGGCCTGTGAGACCTACTACAGGATCTGGTAATGATGAAGGCTTTGTTAGAGATAATCAAAACGGAACTGTATATGCTGGAGAAGGATGTTGGGGAGCACCATTGAGATCTAATAATGATAATAAAAGTTGGACTCGGAATTCTGCTCGGTTCAATCAATTTAAATGGATTTTCGTTGATGAGAATAAGATTGAAACAAGAACTATCAGAGTAGATAATGCTTCGCAGGTTGGTTCGGTCTCTAACAACAATGTTTTTCAGATTCCAACCAATTTGGATATCTGGAACCCTTCTAATGGAAGTGTGGTGACTATTAATAGAGGAACTACGGTAGATCCTGATAATGGACGTATAGAAGTGGCAATTACTAGTGGAAGCGATGATGTAGAAGAAAGACAAAACGGAGATATGTATACCAATAGTAGTGATCTAGAATTGGTATATGATAGTCATAGTAACGCAGGGAATCAGGTTGTTGGTCTTCGTTTTAGATCCTTGGCATTACCCAAAGAGGTAACTATTACGAATGCATATTTACAATTTACAGCAGATGAAAGTAATAGTGCTAGTGCAGAATTAGAAATAGCATTGCATGATAGTAGTAATTCTTCAGCATTTAGTACTAGTGATTACAATGTTTCTAATAGAGCTGTATTCTCAAATAAAGTAGTTTGGAATCCAAATTCATGGTCTAGTGGACAAAGTGGTTCAGGACAACGAACTCCGAATTTAAAAAATATGATTCAGCAATTGGTAAATAAAAGTAATTGGTCCTCAGGAAACAGTGCAACTTTTATTGTCAGAGGAAGAGGAGTAAGTTTAACAAGTACTTCTGCAAAAAGAGTTGCTGATTCTTATGAAGGAGGAGCAGGAAAAGCAGCTAGATTAATTGTAGAATATACTACTGACGGAGGTTCGGACCCAGTAGATATTTGTTTAGGGATTTCACCTTGGCAAAGTGGTATAAGTTATGCAGTAGGAGATAAGGTGACGTATCAAGGTTATTTATTCGAGCGCACTGCTTCTGGTTGGACAAATCTTGGTGCTTGTGGTACAACAAGAAGGGCAATAGAGACTTCCAACATTATATTTCCTCCGTTAGAAGATGATACGATTTTTAATATATACCCTAATCCTTTCCAGGATGAGATTTATATTACAACTTCTAAAAAGATAAATCGTAAATATCAAATTAAGATATATGATTTAGCAGGGAAAGTCTTGTACAATAAAAATTTGGATGATAATTCAGACGATAAAGTTGTTATTAACACTATACAGCAATCAGGAATTTATATATTGTCCATAAGTGATGATCATGGAAAAATCATCAGAACACAACGATTGGTAAAACAGTAGCTTTCACGAGTTATACTAAAATATTATTTATGAAAATCACTAACCTTTATTATGGTTAGTGATTTTTATGTTTCTACCTATTTGATATAGGATTATGTCGATAAACTTTATTAGATAACATTTTGATAATCATTCGATAATCGATACTCAGCTTTTAATTCAGAACTTTGTTTGAAACTCTTAAAACAAATGAATAATGAAATTGATTAAGTATATCTTATTAGTATCGGTTGTTCACTTTTTTGTATCATGTGAAACAGAACAAACTAAGGATCAGATCCTAGAGATTGAGGAAAAAAGTGATGTTCGATTTGATGTAGTTATAAAATTAGTGGATGAGTGGTCTGGTCAAGAAATTCCTGCAAGTACATTGCCAGGTTATGGAGCTACCAACCTTGAAACAGGTGAAATCTATTTTGATTCCAGATATGAAGTGGGGCTTTTTGAGAGTCTTCCTGTAGGGACATATAGATTTGATGCTCGTGATGGTTATTTTGATGGTGCTTCCTCGGCGATCGTAGAAGTAAGTGGAGAAAATGAAACACCAGAAGGTTGGATTGAAGTAACTTTAAGCTATTGGTCTGAATAAAACCTAAAGAATTTTTATACTTTTCATAATGGGAAAAGGGAAGCGTGAGTCCTGTATTGCTTCCCTTTTTATTTTTTGAGATTTATCGTGAATTTGAATAAACAATATGACCTTATAATAGTCCTTTTTCAATTGCTTTTTTAATAATACCCACGCTATTTTTTGCTCCTAACTTACTCATGATATTCATTCGATGTGTTTCAATTGTTTTTACACTTACAAATAGTTTTTCTGAGATTTCTTGAGTTGTTAATTCTTCAGCGATAGCTTCTAATACTTCTTTTTCTCTTCGAGTTAATTTTACCAAAGAACCTTTAGAAGTTTTCATTCCTAAAGATTCATTGAGTAGTTTTTTCTCAATATCTCGTTGAATATATTTCCCATCTTCTAAAACAGTTTTAAAAGCTGATAATAGTTCTAATTTATCCGTGTTTTTTAATAGATATCCATCGGCGCCATTACTCAACATACGTTTTATAAAGGAAGTTTCGTCATAATTAGAAATGGCTATGATTTTTAATTTGGATTGTAATTGTTTTAGTTGTTTACATAATTGTATGCCATTAATATCTGGTAAGTTGATGTCTAACAATAATATGTCAGGATTGTCTTTTGATATAGTTTCTAGAGTTTGTTTACCATTGGTATAAAGCCCAACAATTGTAACTTCATCAGTGCTCTCCAGCATTGTTTGGATACCTTGTAACACAATTTTATGATCGTCTGTTATAGCAATTTTAGTTCTCATATTAGTTGTTCAGTGTTAATATCAATTACATAGGATGTTCCTTTTGTATCTGATGTTACATCTAGTTTTCCGTTTAAATAAGCTACTCTGGAATTAATATTTGCCAATCCAATACCATTTTTGGTAATCTCTTCTGTATTGAACCCTTTTCCATTATCTTCTATCGTCAATTGAATTGTATTACCTTCCTGATAACTTAACTGAACATGAATTTCTGAGGCTTCTGCATGTTTCAAACTGTTATTGACCAACTCTTGTACAATCCTAAAAACATTAACTTCTGCTTTTTTTGGGATTTCTATTATCGCACCAATTGTTTGAAACGAAACTTCTTGATCATGAATACTGTTGGTAGTACTACAATAATCTTGTAGGGTCTCTACCAAACTAAAGTTCTTTAACGCTGGTGGTACTAAGTTATGAGAAATGGCTCTTACTTGTTCACAAGACTTATCAATCATAGAGACCGCTTCATTAATTACTTCATTGTTTTTTTCCAACAATGAAGTGAGCTTATACTTTATAGCGGATAGATCGACATTAATACCATCATGCAATTCTTTGGCAACGCGTAGACGTTCTTTTTCTTCTCCTTCTATTAAAGATTCTAGAGTTTTTACTTGCTGTTCTCTTTTTAACGCCACAATTTCTTGATCTTTTCTTTTCTGTCTTTGCTGGTATAGAAACCAAATTAATAGTGTAATTAATAATAAAAAAATAGCAAGTGCAGTCATTAACTTATTTCTAGATGCACTTCTTTCTATTTCCGATGCTTGTTTTAAGATCTCATTGTCCTTAAGCGCTATTTGTAACTCTTTTTCTTTAAGTCTGTATGCACTATTTCCTGAAAGTAGCGCATTTTGAATATTGTCACTATATAATTTTTCATTTTCATTATTTGCTTTGACATAATATTCATAAGCTTTTTTATAATCTCCTTTGAGTTCATAGAAATCAGAATATGCATAATAAATGTGATGATGTATATTCTCTACTTTATAGGCTTTTGCCATTTTTTCTAATGAACTTGTATAATAGTAAGCAGAATCTTGATAGTCTTTTTCACCAGAGAAAAACCATGATAAATTAATCAGTGTGCCAAGTGTACCATTAGGGCTATTGAGTTTTTCGAATAATATTCTTGCTTTATGATAATAATCAAGAGCAGCTACATAGTCTTGAATCTCATCAGAAGCAAGTACGTTAGCTTGATTTACATACAAATAGCCAAGTTGCAGTTTATTCTTTTGAATAGTAGCATAATATTCAGCTTTTTTGAAATGTTTAATACTAGATTCATCATGTAAAAGCAATACATAAATAGAATGCGCTTGCGCTAGAATTCCAAAATCTTCTTCTTTTTCAGCTTGCGAGATTACCTTATCTAAGTATTCATACCCTTGAGAAGCAAAATCATTTAGTTGTAGTAGATAAGCTAGTTTTATATAAATTCTTTTTGTTACCGATGTAGTAATATCATCATGAACCTCTAAAGCATCAAACAAATAACCAGATGCAACATCATACTGCGAAAATCGCTGATTATTATAAGTAGACTTAGCTAATAAAACTTCTGCTTTCAATTCATTATCATCAATACTTTGAGATAAACTATCTGCTATAGCAAGTGTCTCAAAAGATTCATTAAATTGACCCTTATATACCTCCAAACCACTTAAAACTAGTAATTGTTTGATTCTATCTTTGTTATTACCATCCGTTTCTTTTATAGATCTTAAGGTAGTGTATGCACTATCATAACTTATAGCCTGCATCTGAGCTAAAGCTTTGTATCGTTTTATCTCTGAAATATTTGAAGTTTTACTTTTTAGAATGCTATCACAATAATCTATCGATTTTAATAAGTCCTTTTTATAAATATTGTAAATGTCTAGTTTTTCTGCTTGTTGCGCATTGGAATTAAAACAAAAGCATAGTGTGACTATTAATGATAAATTATATAATTTATAGAAGTACATACATTAAAAATAAGTCTTTTTCCAAATATGAGAATCCTAGTAATTGCAATTAGTGTTTAAGCGGTAATATCTGGTATTATCTAAATAGGTACCACCATCTTCACCATAAGTAAAATGATAGTATCTAGATTCTCCATTGTTGTAATGCAAATACAACAATACTTTTCCGGCTTCATCTCTAAACTCCCACTTACCTTGATTATCATTAGTACCTCCACTATATCCATGCGCATTTTCACTCTCCACAGAAACATTTGAACCACCATAATACGTAAATCTACCTGATGGACATAAGTCTATAATTCTAGTGATACTATAACTACCGCTAACACCACCAACACCGCCTGGAGAGAAGGTATTCTTTTCATGTTTCAATCTTTTCCCACCAAGCTCACGCGTACATATGGCTGCGTTAAAACTTTCATTCACTTTAGGTTTTGTAAGCTTTAAGCTGTTTTTTATTTTTAAAAGAGTAGTTTCATGAACTTTTGAAAAATCATTAGTTCTTGCCATTATCATAGCAGTAACACCATTGCCATAAGGATTAAGACAACCATATGCTAATACTTTTACAGTTTCTCCATCAGCAGTTCCGGTATAATAACCCTTTACATAATTTGTTTTTACTTGAATATTATTTTCAGGTCTAAGTACAATACCTTCTTCCGTGATATTTTTTGAAAATTCTTCTTTAAGTGCGCTTATAGAGGTTAATTCATTTACGAGAAGCATAACAAGTCCTGTTTCAGTTTTTGATTGCATAGCATATCCTTCATTCATTTCTTTACCAAACCATCCATTGGGAATAGTAAATTGTATTCCATATTCGGGATACTGGACAATACCAGTTTGTAATTGCTGAGCATTAAGTATTGTAAACATGGTTATTAAAAATAAGATTGTTGTTATTCTAGTTTTCATGATTGATTGGTTTTTTATTGGCAGCTTACGTTGGAGTCAGT
This sequence comes from Aquimarina litoralis, assembly GCF_019295435.1. Lineage (GTDB taxonomy): Bacteria > Bacteroidota > Bacteroidia > Flavobacteriales > Flavobacteriaceae > Aquimarina > Aquimarina litoralis_A. The sequence goes on along the minus strand of NZ_WEKL01000016.1, from coordinate 32,511 downwards.
TTGAATAATTGTATCATTTTGATTTTCCAAATCGCATACGTCTTGCGGAATAGTGGTTATTTGATTATCTGATATATCTATTAGTTCAAGTTGCTGCAGATATTTAAATTGAGAAGGAATTGAAGTTAAATTATTACTATTTAGTTTCAGCTCTTTTAAATTATAAAGCTTACCTAAATATTGATTCGAATTTGAACTAGTAATCTGATTTCGATCTAAATACAATTTTTCTAGTTGTCTTAAAGCAGAAATGTTTACAGGAATAGTAGTGATTTGATTTCTAGCTAGATTTAGCTCTTTTAGGTTTTTTAACTTATAAATGCCATTTGGAATTACGGAAATATCATTCCAGAATAAATTTAATCCAACTAACTTCTCTAAATTTAATACTACTTCAGGAATGGTTTGGAAATTATTAAATGATAGCGATAACCACCTTAAATTTTCTAAGTTAATTAAAGAAGTCGGTAGCGCAGTTAATTCATTAAAATTTACATCTAAGTATTGTAAATTGGTAAGTTTTCCTATTTCATTTGGTAAATGAGTAATATTGTTACTACCAATAAATAATTGGCTTAAAGATGTTAAGTAGTGTATTTGAGGAGATAAAATGTCTAAATTCTTATCTTGTAGGTTTAGGACTATAATTTGCCCCGCTGGATTAGTAACAACTCCAGAAAAATTACTTATATCGGTTGCGTAAAAATCAGATTCACTAAATATCCAGCCTAAAGAGTTATTAGGGTTTTGTTCAACTATGGTATATAATACCTTCAGTTGAATTTTTAGATAATCGCTATTGCTGGATTTTAAATCATTATTATTTAATATATATGAAGATGAATCTTCTTGTTCAGGCGATAAAATATCTTCTTTAGAGCAGCTAGATAGTATCAAAGATATTAGGAAAACGAATCTAAATATAGGTGTTTTCATGATAATTATTATTTATTGTTATTTTGTTTTTTAAAGTTTAGTGAGATGAAGAATTTCTGGAGGGTTATTACTAATGCGTTCTTCAAACTTTATAGTAGTTCCATCATCTGTAATAGCAGTAACTATCCATTCTTCTATGAGATCAATAAGTAGATTATTTACTATTGCGGATGAACTGTCTTCTCTGAAAGAGATATCAACTATAGTATAGGTCTGGCCATTAATTTCATCACTGAACAGATCATATTTTCCGTCGATGTTAAAATCTTCTACTTCTGCTTCCACATCATCAATAGCGTTAAATAGAAAGCGGAATCCTTCATAATCCGAGGTTTTATCTATTTGATTTTCGAAATAACTGATTATCCAGGTTCCGCTAAGCTGTTCCTTGGTTAGTGTTGGAGGAGTATTATTAATACTTTGATTATCATCGTTGTCACTACTACAGCTGCATAGCAACGTAAATAGGTAAATTGCTGAAATTTTTGTTAATGTTTTCATTGTTTTATCCAATTTTAAAATTTGATTGTTATGTAAAGATTTATGAAAGTGATTGTTATTCTAAATAAACCCATTTAGGAAAAAGAAATATGTCGTTTACAGAATATTTTGCTGAAACAGGATAACCAGATTCGTTGTATTCATACTCTATATTGAATTCGATATTGAGATTTCCATTTCTATAATCTTGTAGATTAATGATGTTATGATTTCCCCTTACAAATTGCACTCCATATCCATCAATATTAAAAGTTCCAACTCGAAAAGACCTATATTCTCTTGGGATGTCAAATAGTGTAGGAAGGTTAAACTGAAACTGCTCTTTGATGATAGGCGTCCAGGGATTTTTTTTATCGTCATAGGCATAAACCTGTCTACGTGATGTTTCATAGGTTATACCTTCGTCATCACTAGTTTGAAATGTGCGCTCTACTAAATTTCCAACATTATCGTAGGATAATAACCATCTGTAAAAAGTCAATTGAACTCCATCAGTATTATCGGAAGTATGTCTCCTTTCAAAATGTAATATGGTAAGATTTCCTGAGGTGTCATAGGTGTACTTCATTTTGGATATACCGACATAATTATTATCTCCAGTCCTTAGGATGTTAAGTTCGCGGATACGATCTTGGTCATCATAAAGAAATTTTAAATCTCCTTTGCCAGTACCATCACTAACTTTTGTAAGTAGTCCGTTGAAATTATAAGTATACGTAGTATTCCCTATGGATAATAAACGTCCATTATCATCATAAACCATAGTATTTGTGATACTTTGAAAGCTTTGTACTGACTGTACTAATACATTATTACTATCATATTCGTATAGAAAATTATTTTCCGAACCATTGTCAGATTCAAAAAACAATAATCTTAAATAATCGGTTGTAAAYGTAAAAGGTACTTCAACTTCATTTCCATTACCGTCATCAGCAATGATACTACCTTGATACTTTTGTTGGTATAGAAGGTCATCTAGGATAAAACTGGTAGTATTCTGTGAAATAATTGGTTCATTCTCTAGTAGAATAGTATATTCTATAGGATCATCTTCTGGATCCTCAGCATTTGTCCAGTTTAATTGGGCTGTATTTTTATCAACAGCTATGTTGATCGTAAATGCTGTTGGTGGTTGATTTTCTATCGAAAACCCTTCAGGCGAGTCATCTTTACTACAACCTAGTATTAGGAATAGTACTATAAATAAGCTCGAAATTTTAATGCTATTATCCATCATTACATAGTTTATTATTTACTGATGCAAGCTATCATGATAGCATTAAAAAAAGGTAAGGGCATACCTTGATTTATAAAAATCAGGGTATACCCTTAGAGGTGTATAGTATAGGATTTAAAGTTTTAGTGGAAATAAAATCCTAGTATACTATGTTATTATATCAGTTTTGTAATTACTTGTGTTTCTGTATGTAAGGTTTTGTGTACTGGGCATTTATCAGCTATCTGTAGAATTCTAGCAATTTGTTTTTCGTCCAAATCCCCTTCTAATTTGATTTCTCTATCGAACGTATCAATTTTGGCAGTTGGATCTTCACAATTCTCACAGTCTTCTATATGTCTTTTATCATAGCTTGTATGCACTTCTACATTTTTGAGATCCCAACCTTTTCTAGAAACGTACATCTTAATAGTCATGGCTGTACAGGCAGATAATCCAGCAGAGACGAATTCATATGGAGAAGGTCCAAAATCATTGCCACCTACAGTTTCAGGTTCATCGGCAACCATATAGTGATTACCTACTTTCATTTGAGTAGTATATCCCTCATCATTTCCAAGGCTTGCCACTACTTGATGTTTACTCTTTAATTTAGGTTCTTCAGGAATATCGATATACCTAGATGACCATCCTGCAATTACATTTCCGGCATAGATAGAGTCTTCTTTGCGCATTAACAAATGATCTGCTCCATCTAAAGTAACAAAGCTTTTGGGGTGTTTTGCGGCATGATATATTTCTTCTGCATTTTTAATCCCAACCGTAGTGTCTTGCGGAGAATGTAAAACCAATAAAGCTTTGTTTAAATTTTTAGCTACAGAAGCTAATGATTTGGTTTCTAAATCATCTAAGAATTGTTTTTTGATCGTAAAATCTCTTCCACTTAGATTGATCACAGCTTTCCCATTTGCTTCGATTTCTGCTAGTCCGCTACGCAATAAGTGTTGTACATGAGTAGGGTCTGACGGAGCACCAATGGTTGCAACAGCCTTAATAGCTTCAATTTTTGAAGCAGCAAATATTGAAGCAGCACCTCCTAGAGAATGACCAACGAGTAGGGAAGGAGCTTGATAATTTTCTGCTAGAAAATCAGCTGCTGCTATTAGATCATCCACATTACCAGAAAAATTAGTATCTGCAAAATCACCTTCGCTTTCTCCTAATCCAGTAAAGTCAAATCTAAGCACGCCAAAGCCTTGAGAAGTTAAGGCTCTACTAATATTGCGAACTGCTCCTAGGTTTTTGTTACAAGTAAAACAGTGTGCAAACAAGGCAAAATTGTGAGGATGTTGATCCGCTGGAAGTTCCAAACGACCCGAAAGTACTTGACCTTCATTATTTATAAAAGAAATTTTAGAAAGACTCATCGAAATGTTGTTTTTCTAAATGTCGAAATTTTTGGTCTTTTCTAACTTTTTCTGTGGGTTAAAAATGTGTTAACGTTTACTTTTGGATGATTTATAAAAATCAGTTTTTAATGGATTATAAGGATGAAATTATTGTTTTTCATTTAAACTCCAATCATATTCTAAGAAGCCTATTTTAGATTGTTTTTCTATTTTTTCATCAGAAAACTGATTAATATAATTCTTAATATCTCCATTATCAAAATCTTTAGCATACCATTCAAATACTTTGGATAATTTTATATTGTCTCCTGAAACCAGATTTTTAGTAGGATCGTTAATATATTCAATAGTTTTTTCTTCTAACGCTTGAGTAATATTTCTACCGGTATAGGCTCTATTCCACAATTTTGGTGATGAGGTAGCTGCACAATTGAGAAGAAAATGAATTCTAGGTTCATTCATTTTTCTTAGCATCTTGTGTTCTATATCATCAAGACTATATTCTTTATTATTAATTGTTATCGCTTTTTTCTTCCAAGGATTTTCTAAATCATTGATGGATTTAATTGGATAGTGATCAATAACCATTTTCATAACAATCGCATTATACAAGTTTACCCAATAAGCGAGCTTTTCTGTCTCCTCAGAGTTTTCAGCAGGGTAGTTTGTAGCTAGGGATTTGAAATATTTATCAAATAAAAACTTATCTCTAATAAAACCTTTATAATCTACTTTACCGTCATTCGATACATTAAGCAACAAAAGTTGATCCCATACCATATGATCAATATGTTTTTGTTGAGCATTTAGATCAAAAACTAAACTGATGAGTGCTACAGCTGTTAATAATAGATACCTTTTCATTTTAAGTTGTATTAATTTTTTGGGGAAATTATCTTATAATTTAAAGTTACGGTTTAGCCGTAAAATTAAAATAATTACCGATAAAAAACAAATTAAATCGACAAAAAACACAAAAAAATATGTTTTTCACGTTTTTAAAAAGTGTAAAAATAGTGAATATATGTCAGAAAAAAGCAGTTTTGATGTGTGTTATTATAAGGATTTTATAATATCTTCAGTTTTTATAATAGTGGCGAACTCATCTTTCAGATTAGCTATTTCAATATCGTGTACCATTTGAGCACTATATTTTTCACCATTAGAACCAATTTTGTCAAAAGCTGCTACACCATCTTCTACTAGAAAAGTTTTGAAACCATAATTAGAAGCCATTCTTGTACTCGTCGAAACACAATGTTCGGTAGTTAGTCCTACAATTACTAGCGTATCGATCTCATCATTTGTTAATTGATCTTTTAGGTCTGTTCCTATAAACGCACTGTTTACATCTTTTTCAATTACAGGCTCGCTGGGTAAGGGAATAATAAAGTCCTGAAAGTCATTTCCTGATTTTCCTTTAGCTAATGGCGAATCTGGATTGGTAGAACAATGTTTTACGTGAAATATAGGAAGTTTTTCTGCTCGCCATTTTTTTAATAAAGTATCAATGTTTTTTTCAGCTTCGGGATTATTACGTTCAGTACCATAATAACCTGGACTATTAATCCCTTTTTGAACATCAATTAATAGTAATGCAGGATTATTTTTTGTTGTAGGAATGCTCATTTCTATTGTTCTTTTCTAAAGTCAGTATTATAGATTATACCCAATTGTAATCTGTCAAAGTTGATACCTGTAAAGTGATTTTTAAGATATCCTACTTGAATACTAAAATTCGACTTTACATTATATCCAATAGCTCCATATAATCTGTTTTGACCAAAAATAGGTTCTTGTAAATTGATAAAAACTTCATCATAAACATTCAGAAACCATTTATCATTAAAAGGATAGGTAAGTTGCAAACGATAGCGCGCACGATGTTCTGTAAAATCGTCTGCTTGTGTACTAATAAAACGTTGTTCTAAACGATATCTATGTTCGAATGCTACTTTTCCTACTTTGTTTTTTAGAATGAATTGCTCAAATATTCGATGTTCATTGCTATTCTCTTCACCAGGAATATCGGCAAAGGTACCATCTGTATTAATATATCCATATCCAATTGTAGCAATTGCATTATCAGTTAAATGATAATTAAGTCCAGTACGTAATAACAATTGATTAAATGTATTTGCTATTTCGTAGAACCTGAATTGTGCTTCTGAATGAATACTGAGTTTGTCAGTAATTCGATTCGTTCCAAAATACATATACCATGCGCCTAATTCGTCTTCACCAGTATTTTGGGCATTAGCTTGAATAACAGTAGCTAATAATGCAATTACTAAAATTGTTTTCTTCATAAATATATACTCTTAGATTTTTTAAGATTGAGGTTCTACAGTTTTTACTTCTTTTTTACCATCGTTAATGACATCAGATCCTGAACCTTTTAGATAGGTGTTAAGGAATTTTAGAACTTTTCCGTAAGCTTCAATTTGATTTTCTTTTTTAACAAAACCATGACCTTCATCTTCAAATAGAACATACTCTACAGGAACACCATTTTTCCTAACTCCTTCAACGATCTCATCAGATTCTACTTTTAATACTCTTGGATCTTGAGCACCTTGTAATACAATCAGTGGTTTAGTCACTTTTTCTGTATGAAACAGAGGAGAAATTTTACGTAATCTTACAGAATCTGCAGTATTTGGATCTCCCATTTCAGTATATAAAGCATCTTTAAAAGATTCCCACCATGGCGGAATACTTTTTAGGGTTCTTAACCAATTGGTCACACCAAATATATTAACACCAACCTTAAACTCTTCTGGAGTATAAGTTAATGCAGCCATTGTCATATAACCACCATAAGAACCACCAATGATTCCAATTTTATTAGGATCAATAATATCTTGCTGCGCTAGCCAATCTTTTCCAGCTACACAATCTTTTAGATCCTTGTCACCATGATTTTGGTCATCCATTTTATAGAATGTTTTTCCGTAACCACTACTTCCTCTATTGTTAACCGCTAAAATTGCATATCCATGATTTACTAAATACTGAATAACAGAGCTAAATCCTTGTCTTGATTGTCCTCCTGGACCTCCATGTACCCAAACTAAAGCAGGAACCTTATTATCTGTGGTTGCTTGTTTTGGTTTGTAATAGATCGCTGGAATTTCAAGGCCATCAAAGGATTTAAAACGTACTACTTCAGAAGCTACTAAATGATCAGCATTGATATCTTTGTTTAGAACATCTGTAAGCTGATGATATTCTTTTGTAGCGATATCATAAGAATATACGTTTCTTGGTGTGCTAGAACCGGCTACATTAAGAAATGCCATAGTCTCATCTCTTGAAAAACTTGCACTAGAAATTTCTTTGTCTTTAAATGTAGGGAAATCTATAGGTTTTCCTGTAGCTACTTCTTCTACACTCATTACCGTTTTAGCATCTTCATTGGTAAACATTACTTTATATTTTCCATTTCTTGTAAAATAAAACGAAGTAATATCCCAATCTTTTTGTGCTACTTTTTCCCTTGTGCCATCTTCAAGGTTATATTTCATTAAATAACTAAATTCTGCACCGTCATCAGAAGTATAGTATAGAAATTTACTGTCTGGAGAAAAATCAGCTGGAGAGTTACCACTTAGATTCTCATTAACTTTAGTTTTTTCACCTGTTTTGGTATTCATTACAAATAGATCGGTATCATTTGTATTTACAGGCTTTAATAAAGCAATATATTTTCGATCTTCTGACATTCCAGCAAAATCCAACCCATCTTTATTTTCATAAATCACTTTTGATGAAAAATCAGAAATGTTCATTTCATAATGATCCATGAATTTTGGATTTCTTTCGTTACTTCCATAGAAAAAGCTTTTACCATCTTTAGACCAACCTCTAAACAGAGCTCGTACATTTTTTTCTGGAGTAAGTCTTTTAATTCCAGAGCTGTCTTTCATAAAGATTTTAAAAATTTCATCTCCATTACCATCCATTCTAAATAAAATCCTATCATCTTTAGGAAAATAAGATATTCCATAAACAGAAGAGCTATCAGACTTTGTTACCGGGATCAATTCGCCTCCTTTTACTGAGGTAGTGTACATATTGTAGATTCCAGAACGATTACTAGTCATCAGAACGTTAGATTTATCCTTAGAAAAGCCGTTAGCAAAGGCATTTTCATTATCCATGAATTGCTCTATAGAATATTCTTCTATTTGTACTGATTGTGCAATTTCTGGTTTTTCCTCATTGGTTTCATTTTTACAGGAATAGAATAAGAGAAGTCCCATTCCTAAAATAACGAGTTTTTTCATTGATAAATGTTTTAATTGATTGTGAAAGTCTTTATTTCCTTAAAAGGAGAAGTGTCTAATTTTTCCATGGCTTGTTGATAAGGTGTCCATTCTTCTCTGAAGAAAGTGTTCGTCTTATCAATGGCATCTGTTAATGCATCTTTAGCTTGTTTGATTAATGTGTTTTCAGTACTGGTCAATCCATTTTGTCTAGTTCCAGTGTACCAGCTTGCAGTTCCAAACCTTTGCATAACTGTAACCTCAGGATTTCTTGTGATCCCTTGCCTTTTATCTTCTTTACCAATATAAATGGCTATTACTGAATCTATTTTTTTGATAATTTCCTTAGAAGATTTTATTTGTTCTTTAAATTTCTTTTTATCCAACTTGTTAAGTTCTTTCTGATATTTTGAGGCAACATTTTTACTTTCTACTAATTGTTTAACTGCATCTGCTGCCGTTTTTTGCATAGTTTCCAGTTTTTTTGAGGCATCATAAATTTCATTAATATTCTTTTGCGAAACTTGTAATCTAGGATCCGATTTTACAACAATATTTGTTTCGGATTTTTGATCTCCATATTCCATAACTAATTTGTAGGTGCCTGGTTTTACACCTACTCCTCCAGGTTCTCTTTTTTGCTTTTGAATCTTTCTCGATGGACGTGCTACTCCTTTTTCATCCATGAACCATCTCATTTTATGCATTCCTGTAGAATCAGGAGTTTTTTGTTTAAGTGTTCTAATGAGTCTATCTCCATCATAAATTTTTAGATGTATGGAATCCCATTTTACTTTATTTTCTTCTTTTTCATCGTTCTCTTCTTCCTCATCTGCTTTGTCATCCTTTTTATCATCATCTTTCTTCGTCTTAGACGCTTCCTTTTGTTCTACGGTTACAAAAAATGAAATATGAGCTCCTCCTTTTCGATTCTCACCATTAAATAATGCATCACCACCAAAACGACTTCCTGTAGGTTGTTGATATGCAGCTTGATAAGCTGTTGGGGGTTCAAATAATTGCAACTTTTGACTTAATACACTTTTATTTTTAGCAACAGCTCTTAATGGTCTAATATCATCTAACACCCATGCAGCTCTACCAAAAGTTCCAATCACTAAGTCATGCTCTCTTGGTTGAATCACTAAGTCTTTTACAGAAACTGTTGGAAATCCAGACGTCCATTTTGTCCATTTATTTCCTGCATCTACAGAAATATATAACCCATCATCTGTTCCTAAGAAAAGTAAGTTTTTCTCGATAGGATCTTCTACAATACTTAATGCATAACTTTTAACATCTCCACTATCTACAATTCGTTGCCAAGTATTTCCATAATCAACAGTTCTATAAGCATATGGAGTATAGTTGAATCTTCTATAATCATTAGCAACCAATAAAGCTTCACCTTTTTTCTTATTAGAAGCTTTGATTTGCACAATCCAACTTCCTGCTGGTAAACCTTTAATATTTTTGGAAATATCCGTCCAATTAGCTCCACCATTTTTTGTAATATGAACTCTACCATCATCAGTAGCTGCCCAAAGCATATTACGTTCTAAAGGAGATGGCTCTATTACCAATACAGTACAATGATTTTCGGCACCAGTAGCGTCCATTGTTAAACCACCACTTTCAGATTGTTTCAGTTTTTCTGGATCATTTGTAGTAAGATCTGGAGAAATAATCTCCCAAGTTAATCCTTTGTCGGTACTTTTATGAACAAATTGACTTCCAAAGTAGATGGTGTTATTATCAAAAGGATCAATGTTAATGGCGGCATTCCAATTAAATCGTAATTCGACTTTTGGATCAAGATGTGTAGGACGAACGGTATAATTATTTCCAGTCATCCAGTCATAGCGGCTCACATATCCTTGCTGACTCATGGACCAACCATATCTAGAATCATCCTTATCCGGTACAACATCAAATCCGTCACCAAACGAAATTTCTTGCCAGTAAGAATTTCTTATTCCTTGTGCTTTCCAAACATATGAAGGTCCTCTCCAACTTCCATTATCCTGCATTCCTCCATAAACATTATAAGGGAATTCATTATCTACATTGATATGATAAAACTGTGCAACGGGAAGATTACCAATAAATCTCCAAGTTTTTCCTCCATCTTTAGTAATATTTAATCCACCATCATTTCCATCAATCATAAAATTACCATCTTCTGGATGAATCCACCATGCGTGGTGATCTGGGTGTACACCATTATTCGCACCATAAGCAGGCATTAGCTGGGTGAAATTCTTTCCACCATCTTCAGATACATTTACATATGTAAAAATGGAATATACTCTATTTTCATTCTGAGGGTCTACATAAATTTCTGAATAGTAGAAAGGACGATTACCAATATCGTTTTTATCATTTACTTTTTTCCAATTGAAACCTCCATCTACTGATTTGTATAATGCATTTTTCTTAGCTTCAATTAGTGCATAGACGATATTAGGTTTATTTCTAGAGATGGCGATTCCGATTCTACCTAAATCTCCTTTAGGTAAGCCATCTTTATCTGTTTTTTCTTTCCAAGTTTTTCCTCCATCATGGGTGATATATAATCCAGAACCTTCTCCTCCTGATTTAAAAAACCAAGGATCACGTTTATGTTCCCAAAGTGCAGCTATTAATTTGTTTGGGTTTGTTGGATCCATAACTAAATCAGCGGCTCCAGTTTTATTGTTTGCAAAGAGAATTTTTTTCCAAGTTTCTCCACCATCTGTTGTTTTGAAGATTCCTCTTTCAGGATGTTCTCCCCAAGGAGAACCTATCGCTGCTACATAAACCGTATTAGGATCTGTAGGATCCACTATTACTCTGTGGATATGTCTGGTTTTTTCAAGCCCCATTAGCTTCCAGTTTTTACCACCGTCTAGAGACTTATAAATTCCAAACCCTCCATTTAAGCTATTTCTAGGGTTTCCTTCACCAGTCCCAACCCATATTACCGAAGGGTTAGATTGCTGGATTGCAACAGCTCCTATAGAAGCAGTACTTTCATTATCAAAAATAGGCTCCCATTTAATTCCACCTGAAGTAGATTTCCATAATCCTCCAGAAGCGGTACCTGCATAAATGATATCAGGATTAGAAATCACTACATCTATAGATGTTACACGACCACTCATTCCTCCAGGACCAATGTTTCTTGGATGCATATTTTTGACATAGTCCATCGAAAAGTCTTGCGCATATATCCCCGATGCTAGAATCAGAGATATTAGAAATAGTAATTTTTTCATTTTAGTATTAGTGAGTTAATTAAATTGAATTTGATCTTTTATTTTGAAAATTGTGTTTTTACAGATTGTATTTCCATCAAATAAGATGATATTAGGTAGATATAATGAGGATTATCTAATAATATAGAAGTTAAAAGGAAGTATCTTTTTAACATTTTTTGATTGATTATGAAATTGAAAAGCTAAAGTTAAGAAAATGAGAATGCGAAACTCTTAAAGGGGTGTTAAGGTGAAAAAGCGATACCTTTGAAGTATAAAATCTGGATTATGAAATTTATAGAACTAACGTTACAGAGTCATATTATCGTACATGGATTTGATGCAAGAAATCAAGAAATAACAGAAGAAGTTACGGTCGCTTCTCCGTCAAAGAAGTTGGTAGCTGTTGACAGAATTTTATCAATAAGTGAAAAATATATTTTAATAAAGTATGCTTTTGATAGAGTAATATATTGGGAATACCACGACAATTATGATACCATTAAGGAAATACTTTCTTAATTATTTTCCATCAAGGATTCATGATTTTAGTTTTCTTACTATTTCGAGCAGAAATTAATTTAAAATCTTTATTTACTTTAACGATAATAATACTTCCTGTGTGAAGATTGATCATTTTCCATCGAAAACCATAAGAAGTTTCAAAAATTGCAGATCTTGCCATTTTTCTTAAATCGATCTCGTCGATTTTTTCTATCACTTCGTTTGCTAGTAAATCGAGTCCTCTTTGTTGTACTTCTTCGTCAGAAAGTTTTCTATCTGTTTGAATTGAAACAAAAGATGAAGTTTCCAACGTTATCAAAAGGTCATTTGGGTATAATACTCCAGTAAAAAGAAAGAAGAACAATAGTATATGTTTTTTCATATTTAGTAAGTTTTTAGAATCATATACTATCGGATCGTACGTAGTATATGATTACTCCATTATAAATTCTGTAACCATATTAATGTTGTTATTTTGTACTCTAATTGACGCTCTTAACGTAAGGGGGATTATAAAGTTAATTCTTTTACTTCCTTTTTAAATATAGAACTTTGTTAAAAAAAGATTAATAAATCTTAAAATAGGTGTTAGATTATGAATTTTAACAATGTTTTTTTGAATAATTCTTAAAATTATACCGCACGTTAGTCTATTTTATTTCGGTTTAGCTCTAATTGATATATTTTTCTACCTATTTCTGCGAGAAACGGAATTCCGATTTCGTCATACTCATATTGATTATCATTATAAATTTCATTTTCATTTACGTGTATAGTTGCAGATAATAGAAATTCAATGTTGTTTTTTGAATCTTTGATATGGGCACAATCAGTTAGATAACCGTATGCATATCCTACTTTGTTATGAATTTGAATATGCTCAGGAATATCTTCTTTAGTATCTCCGAACATAAAGAACTTAACATATCCATCATAGTATTCTTTTTTATCATAGCCAGTTTCACTCGGTAAAGTTTTCATAGCATTAATAACAAAATTATAATCGTCCTTGGAGATATTAAAGCCTTCTTTTTCACTATAATTTTTAGGGAAATGAATGCGTTTCATCATTTCGTGTAAAGATCGTAGTGGAAGATAATTTTTTTCTGAAAAATCCTTAGGTCGTTGCATTAATGAATCATTATAGATATACCCTTTTCCCTTTAACAGTTTTTCTAAAGATAATTTGGATTGAGGAGTATTTGTAATACTTTCTTGTTGGTACATAACTATACTGTCGTCTACATTTTTTTTAAATGCAATTGACTGTGTTTTTAAATTATGAGAATGAAATGCAGATAACCGATGTGAAATACGACCTTTGAGGTTTTTGGATTGTAATTTTTGATTGATATAATCTTGTCCCAAAAACTCAAACAACCGATTATATGCTTTATTACTACTTACCGCAAAAATTTTAATAATCTCTTTCTCAATATTTGTATAAAGTGTATCTCGTTCTAGTATGAAAGTGGAGTTTCTATCAATAGAAATTCCACTTTTTTGTAATTCATTTAATTTTTCTAGCGTAATCAGTGCTATTGGAAACTTGACAGAACTAGCCGGATAAAAATAGGTGCTATCCGAAACATTAAACTCATAATCCGTAAAAGAGATTTTATTTTTCTCGTTTCGATGAATTTGGCTGTATATTATTTGTACTTCATGTTTTTCAAGATTATCAACTACTCTTCTTATAGTTGTATCTTCTGAAGATAAAATTTGTTCTATAGGATCTTTTGAAGCACAAGAAAGGGTCAAAATACTTACGATTAATATAAGTTTAAATTTCATATATAACTTTTTAAAAAGTATAATTAATGAATGCCTATATCCAAATATAAGAATTGTTTTTTGGAGTTTATTGGTCATAAAAATTAGTTGGTTCTCTAACAAATCCAAAACATTTGTTAATTATAAAGGATTACTCAGTTGTTCAGTCGGTATCTTTTACAAAATGTACTAAATTTATATAATGAAAAAGAAAAACGGAATTTTTAAAAAAGGTTTTGCTTTTAAGCATTACGAAGCTCCGGAACAATCTCCATTCGAAAAACTCTTTGATATTTTCCAGGAAATTATAACACATACTTCTGGTGACCTTGATGAGGCACTGGATTGGATGCGTGAATTAGATAAGGAATATCAACTCACGAGTGAAGATTATACTTTAGATGATTTTGTGGAAGATCTTAAGAAAAAAGGATATATCCGGGAAGAGATTAAACCTGATGGTAAAGGTGAAATGTCTATCACTGCCAAAACGGAACGCGCTATTCGCAAAAGAGCTTTGGATCAGATTTTTGGAAACCTAAAACGTAGCGGATCAGGAAATCATCGAACAAAATACACTGGAAGAGGAGATGAACACGCAGGAGAATATAGAAACTATCAATATGGAGACGCTTTAGAGCGAATATCGATAACCGAAAGTTTAAAAAATGCGCAGATCAATCATGGAATTGGAGATCTTCACCTTACGGAAGATGATCTTGTAGTAGAGGAGACGCAGTACAAAGCTCAAATGAGTACTGTACTTATGATCGATATTAGTCATAGTATGATTTTGTATGGAGAAGATCGAATCACTCCAGCAAAAAAAGTTGCTATGGCTTTGGCAGAACTTATCACAACAAGATATCCGAAAGATACGCTCGATATTCTTGTATTCGGAAATGATGCCTGGCCAATTGCAATTAAAGATTTACCATACCTTCAAGTAGGACCATATCATACCAACACAGTTGCTGGACTTCAGTTAGCTATGGATATGCTAAGAAGAAAACGGAATACCAATAAACAAATCTTTATGATTACAGATGGTAAACCTAGTTGTCTTAAGCTCCCAGATGGTCAATACTATAAAAATAGTAATGGTTTAGATCGCAATATTGTTAATAAATGCTACGTGATGGCACAACAAGCGAGAAAATTACACATACCGATTACTACCTTTATGATCGCACAAGATCCTTACTTGATGCAGTTTGTAAGAGAATTTACATATGCTAATCAGGGAAAAGCCTTTTATACAGGATTAAAAGGTTTGGGAGAAATGATTTTCGAGGACTACGAAACTAATAGAACAAAAAGAATTAAAGGATAAAATTAGAGTTTACAATACTTCTGAAAAAGAAAATATGGACATTAAAAGCATAAAAACTTTAGAACAGTTAAAAGCATCAGGATATAAAAGTAAAAGTATAAAAGACGAATTAAGAGATAACCTTAGAGAAAAAATTAGCGCAGATCAGGAGACCTTTACAGGGATTCATGGATATGAAAACACTGTGATCCCAGAATTGGAAAGAGCGATTTTATCTCGACATAATATTAACTTGTTAGGATTACGAGGGCAGGCAAAAACTCGTTTAGCAAGGCAAATGGTAAACTTGTTAGATGAATGGATTCCAATTGTTGAAGGATCAGAAATTAATGACGATCCTCTTCAACCTATTTCTAGATATGCATTAAATCTTATCCAAGAAAAAGGCGATGATACACCAATTGCTTGGATACATAGAGATGAACGTTTTGCTGAAAAACTTGCCACACCAGATGTAACAGTGGCAGATATTATTGGAGATGTTGACCCTATTAAAGCTGCTAATCTAAAGTTAAGTTATGCGGATGATAGAGTGATACATTTTGGGATGATTCCAAGAGCAAATCGATGTATATTTGTTATTAACGAATTACCTGATTTGCAAGCGCGTATTCAAGTAGCACTGTTTAATATTTTACAAGAAGGTGATATTCAGATTAGAGGTTTTAAATTACGCCTTCCACTGGATATGCAATTTGTATTCACAGCAAATCCAGAAGATTATACAAATCGTGGAAGTATTGTTACGCCTTTAAAAGATAGAATTGGATCTCAAATTCTTACACATTATCCAGAAACTGTTGAAATTGCTAAAACAATCACACAACAAGAGGCAAAATTAGATTCTAGACAAAGTGATTTAGTACATGTTCCTGAACTGGCTAAAGATTTACTAGAACAAATTAGTTTTCAAGCTCGAGAAAGTGAGTTTATTGATGCCAAAAGTGGTGTTAGTGCAAGAATGAGTATTACGGCTTTTGAGAATTTATTAAGTACTGCAGAATATAGAGCGCTTAAATCTGGAGATAATGAGACTTTATTAAGGCTTAGTGATTTTATGGGAGTAGTTCCGGCAATAACTGGTAAGGTAGAATTAGTGTATGAAGGAGAACAAGAAGGAGCAGCGGCTGTAGCACATACGTTAATTTCTGATGCTATAAAAACACTTTTTCCAGATTACTTTCCAAAAATTGAACGTCTTGAAAAAGAGAGTGAAAGAAGTCCGTATCAAGAATTAATAGACTGGTTCTTTGAAGAGAGTGGTTTTGAACTTTTAGATGATATACCTGAGTCAGAATACACCAGTAAATTAGATGCTATAAAACCACTAAATGATCTTATGAATAAATATCAAGAAGATATCAATAAAAAAGATAGCTATTTTATGAAAGAATTTTTGTTGTGGGGATTAGTAGAGTATAAAAAACTAAGTAAATATAGATTATCAGAAGGATTTAGATTTAGGGATCTATATGGCAGCTATATTAATGATCTGTAACAGTATTATTACCAACATACTATAAAACATTTGGTAAAAGAGTCTTCATTGTGTTTGATCCAAACCAATGGAGACTTTTTTTTGATGAGATGTATTTCTAATTGTTCTAAAATTTCCTGATAAGAATGCCAAATTCTATGATGTCTTGGAGCAGTTATCCAATCTTTTTTTTGAGGAATGAAATATTGATACTGATCATATTCATCTAAAATGAATTCGCTTTTATGTATCCAAAAACCTGAAATACAATCATTATTAATTTTCGGAATTATGTTGTTTTGATAAGACAAGGGAACAAAAAGTTGAGCAAAAAAGCTAACTTTTTGTGATATGTTTTCGGCAGAGATGCCAAGTTCTTTTAACTTTTCAATAGTCTCAGGGCGATAGAGTAGTGGTAACTGTTTATTCTTTAGTTTAGCTACTTTTTCTAACAGATTATCCTTTTTATTAGGGCCAATCCATCTTTCTAACTCATTGTCTCCTTTTTTGGGAATGTAGATATAAAATTTATAGATTAGTTCTATGTGTAATAATTGATTTTGTTTGATATTCTCAACAATAAAATCTAATTCGCCGATAGTGATTTTATCTTTAAATATCTGAAGGTTTTTTACAACAACGCTATAGTCCGTACATGAGTTGATATAGTACTCATAGAAATATTCGATTCTTTTTCCTAATACTTCGTTATCATGAATAGCTACATTTATTGGTAGTGAAGGATTATATTCAGTTTTTTTTAGATCAAATTGGGGTAATTCAAAAAGCGTGTCATTTTTCCATAACAGTTTACTATCTAGAAATCCAAGATATTGATCATGAATAGCCATAATTGATAGTACTATTTCTTAAAAATAGAAATATACTTATCCAAGATAGGTCTTAGTATTTTTCGATCTACTGGTTTCGCAACAAAATCATCGCATCCAGCAGCTAGAGCTCTTTCGATATCTTCTTCGGTTGAATAAGCAGTTTGTGCAACTACAGGTAATTCTGGCCTAATTTGTTTAATTTGCTTGGTAGCATCATAACCATCCATGATAGGCATTTTGATATCCATAAGTACCAAATCGATTTTATCATTTTGCTCGCATATTTCTACAGCTTCTTTACCATTTTTTGCTCGATAAATGACAAATTCAAAATCTATCATTTTCGTTAAAACTGTTCTTAAGAATAGGAAATTTATTTCTCCATCTTCTGCGATAAGTACTACATGTTTTTGTAAGTTTTTTTCTTCTTGATTAGCAGTTAGAGTTTCAGGGTTATTTAGCATTGAATTTGGGGTGTATGGTATTTTTAATAAAAAGGAGCTACCTTCATTTTCTTGGCTTATGAATGAAATTTCTCCTCCAATTAAATCAGTATATTCTTTTGCAATTGCCAGACCTAAACCAAGACCTCCAAAATTTTTAGAAATTTCTTTTTCAGATTGCGAGAAACTTTTAAAAATAATATCCTGATCTTTTTGTTTAATTCCGATTCCTGTATCTTTTATGGATACATTAACAAAATTTTCTACAATATAAGAAAATATTGTTACGGAACCAGTATTGGTAAATTTGATGCTATTATCGATTAGGTTACTTAGTATTTTGTGGAGTTTAGGCTGATCTGTAATGATCATATTTTGTTCTTCCGTAATTTCATTTTTGAAATGTAAATCAAGATTTTTTTCTTGAGCTCGAGAAGTATATTCATCTAGTAGACGCTGTAATACCTCTTGTAAATTTGTCTTTGAGAATTTTACTTTGCTTTGTTTTGTCTCTAACACAGAGATTTCTAAAATGTTGTCGACTGATGTAATTAGATCTTTACCACTTTTTATAATAATATCCGTATACTCTTGTCGCTCCTCTTCTGTTAAAGAATCTGATTTTAATAATTCAGAAAATCCCATAATTCCATTCATAGGAGTTCTAATTTCATGTGATATGTTTTGAATGAAATTTGTTTTTATTCGGTTACTTTCTTCCGCATTATCTTTAGCAATTTGAAGTTCTTTGGTTTTTTGTTTGATTTTAAATTTTAAATAAAAATATATGGATACAATACCAAGCAATGCAGATAAAAATATTAAAGCAAAAATCACCCAAAATTTAGGCTTTTTGTAGAATGGTTTTACGATATCAAATAGCCAATTATCTAATATAGCTTGCTTTTCTTGATTAGAAATGTTTTTAGTAGCTTTTTCAATAATATCATTTAGGATTTCTAAATCTTTACGAACAGCTATACTGGGAATATAATTATGATTGATTTGATCAATAACCATAAGATCATTAAGTCCTTCTGATTTAATCAAATAATTAACTACAGTTTTGCCACCAATGAAAACATCAGATTCTCCTCTTTGAACACTTCGTAAAGAAGAAATATCATCCTGAAAATTATTGATTTTTAATGTGGGATAATTTTCTTTTAGGTAGTCATCGATAGAAAATCCAAATGGAACTGCTATTTTTTTATCCATGAAATCGGAGAACGTTAATGTGCTATCAATTCCCTTTCTGGTTACTAATACAAATGGGGTCTCAAAAAACTTCGTGTAGAAATTTAGATACTCAGACCTTCCTTGAGTTTCCTGCATTTCGAGGATAACATCAATCTTTTTATTTTTTATATCATCTAATAACAAACTCCAATCTGTGTAGTATACTTTTTCAAATTTATAATTGATTTTGTTTTCGATTAGGCCAAAATGATCTACTAAAATACCATCGATACTATCATTTTTATTGATGAACTGATACGGCGGATAATAAGGGTATATTGCTACTTTGATAGCCTCTTGTTCTTTTAGCCATTTTTTTTCAGATGTACTTAGTATGGTTTCGTTTTTGCAAGCCGAGCAGCCAATAATTAGGCATACTAAAATTATAATATGTGTGATCTTATTTTGCATAGATTCATATTAGATATTAGGAAGCTTTATTTCTTTTTTTAAGAACAGTGAAGTACTTATTTAGTATAGGAGCCAATATTTTTCTATCTACCGGTTTGGATACAAAATCATCACAACCCGCATCTAGTGCTTTTTGTACATCTTCTTCAATAGAAAAGGCTGTCTGAGCAATTATTGGTAGATCAGGTCTCATTTTTTTAATATAGGAAGTAGCATCATACCCATCCATTATTGGCATTTTGATGTCCATCAATACTAAATCAATGTTTTTATTTTCTTGGCATATGGTTACTGCTTCTTGACCATTCTTAGCTCTGTAAATAGTAAAATCATAATCATTCATTTTAGTAAGAATAGTCTTTAAAAACAGGAAGTTAGTTTCTCCGTCTTCAGCAATTAGAATGATGTTTTTTTCTTCTTTGGAAGTAGATTTTAATTTTTTTGTATCGTTTTTAGATGTGGTTCTTTTTAAAGGGTTATAAGGTACTTTTAGTATAAAAGTGGTACCTTCATTCTCTTTAGTGGTAAAAGTTAATTTCCCGCCAATAAAATCGGCATTTTTTTTAGCAATGGTAAGACCTAATCCCATTCCGCTGTAATCACCAATAGTTTTTTCTGTATTC
The DNA here is from genome assembly GCF_019295435.1 of Aquimarina litoralis. GTDB lineage: Bacteria > Bacteroidota > Bacteroidia > Flavobacteriales > Flavobacteriaceae > Aquimarina > Aquimarina litoralis_A. Next base: position 12,345 of record NZ_WEKL01000016.1, on the reverse strand, counting down.
GGATGTAAATGAAGACTTTCTTTTATTTTGTTTTTCGAGGTTTCACTAATACCTATACCAGTATCTATGACTTCAAATTTTAGAAAATCTCCTTCGATATTACAAGAAAGTTTGATAGAACCATTATCCGTATACTTTACAGCATTGTCTACAAGAACGTTCAAAATTTTGTTCAATTTAGGTCGATCCATCAAAACAATATTTTCAGAGTCATTTAAGTTATTTTCAATGGAAAATTCGACATTTTTTTCATCTGCTTTTATTTGGTGATTAGCGATAATATTTTTGAATACATTTTGAAGGTTTACTTCAATTAATTTGATAGTAAATCTTTTAGTTTGCAATTGAGAAATCTCTAGAATATTATCGATAATAGATAACAATTCCTTACTACTTCCAATAATCATTTGAGTGTATTTCTGTCTATCCTCGCTACTGAGGTTTTCATCATTTAAAAATTCTGATAAACCTATAATACCATTCATTGGTGTTCTGATTTCTTGAGGGATATTATAGATAAAGTTGGTTTTCAATCGATCGCTTTCTTCTGCTATATCTTTGGCAATAATTAATTCTTCTGTTCGCTGTTCGATTTTATATTTTAAATAAGAATTAAATGATATTCCAAAAATGAAAGATAATAGTGCAACCAAAGAAATGATTGTCCAAAATTTAGAGGTTCGGTAAAAAGGAGTAACAGTTGTATAAAACCAATTACTTACAATAGATTGTTTTTCTTCCTTTGTAATGTTCGAGATAGTTTTAGAAATAATTTTATCCAAAATAGTATTACTCTTGTTGATGGCAACTCCAGGAGTGTAATACAAATCAGTTCCAGATTTTACGATTAAGTTATCCAGTTTTTTTGATCGAATGTAATAGTTTGCTACTGCCTTAGGTCCAATCGTAACATCATATTCTCCAGAATTTATTTTAGTGAGACAGGTCAGTTCATCATAAAGCGTGGCTATACTATAATTTGGATACCGTTTTTTTAGATTTTGAGTAATTGCATAACCTTGCGGAAGCACAATGCTTTTATCCGAAAGACTTTCGAGATTATCTCCAAAATTGGCATCTTTTCGGGTAATAATCACATTTTGAGATTCAAATAAAGCTTCATAAAACTTTAAATAAGATTCTTTTTCCTCAGATTCTTGTATTTCTAGTATAAACTGTGCATCATTTTGTCTTACACCTTCTAACAATTCAGGCCAATGATCATATCTTTTCTTTTTGAATTTATAATTGATTTTTTTTTCTAAAAGTTCCAGATATTCTATAAAAATTCCATCAATTTGATTTTGCTCATTTATAAATTGATAGGGAGGATAATACGGATATATAGCAACTGTTATACTATCGTTTTGTGCTAACCATTCTTTTTCCTTCTCATTTAGTAATGAGGAGTTTGAACAAGAATGTATCAAGAATAGTAGAGGGAGTAATGGAAGTAAACGAAGTATTTTTTTTTGCATATGCATTCATGATTTAAATACTTAACTTTTTTGATTCCATTAATAAAGATAGTACTTTAATCATAGTTTTGAAAGGAGAATTTTCCGAAAACTATGAATATCCTATATTATTGCATTATATAAAGGCTTATGAAGAGCCTTTTATAATTTCTGTACCATCAGGGTATAATGCAAAGCGTGCTTTAGATTTTTCATGTACATGATCATGACTAGGCCATGGCCAACCGCCGAATTCGGTTTGTTGATATTCTAAAATCGCTTCTCTTATTTCAAGCTGACTATTCATTACAAATGGTCCGTGTTTAACAACAGTTTCATTTATAGGTTTTCCTTGTAGAAATAAAAAATGTGCTTCGATATTACCGTTAGAAATCGTTAATTCTTTGTCAGCAAACACACGAAGTTCATGGTTAACAGGTATTTTACCTTCCTCGGTTTGGATCTCATTTCCTTTAAAAAAGAAGAGGGAACGATTCGTTTCTTTAGAGGCTTTTGGAAAGGTAAAGCTAGCATTTGGGGCCATTTTTATAGTCCAAATGGCAATTTCATTATCTACATCATTAGCCCAAGAATTTGGAGCGGGATCAACTGCTTTTGCATCATTTATATTCCCTGCAATTAAGGTGATTTCAGTATTGTGATTATTTGCATCTACAATATTGATTTTGGGTATTTCCTCATGCCATAACATTTTAAAATGTGGAGCTACCATTTTTTTAGCTCTAGGTAGATTTAACCAAATTTGAAATAATAGGAATGGATTTTCCTTTTCAGTATTGAGAAGTGGAAACATTTCAGAATGTTGTACACCTTTTCCTGCAGTCATCCATTGTACATCTCCATTTCCAAAGCGTCCTGCAGCACCTAGAGAATCGGAATGGTCCACTAATCCTTTTTGTACAATCGTAACGGTCTCAAATCCGCGATGCGGATGAGCGGGAAAACCTGGAACCGTATTACCGTGATACATATTCCATCCATCTTTGCCTTGAAAATCTTGTCCAATATTTCGACCTGCCAAAGAAGCGTCTGGTCCTAACTTAGAATTTCCTTTTGGGTACAGATCTTCATGATACGCACAAAATAGAAATGGATCTTGAGTTTCCCAAGTAAATCCTAATGGAATAACATTAATAATTGCTGACATAGACTTATATGTTATAGCTTTTGATAGTTGATAGCATCTTCTGGTGTAAATTTACTTTTAAAAGAAAAAGCATAAGGTGTTTCGCCATGTTCTTGTAAATAATATAATCTTTCTTTAGCTTCTGAAGGACTTGGTTCATGTCCATCCTCAACATACCAAAATGCCATATGCATCCTAGGCATTTTATGAAACCATTCTTTCTTACGTTTTAAAATTTCTACATGTGCAGAATTATAAGTGAAATTAAAAAGATCTTTCATGCTGTTCCAAACAGACATATTAATTATTAAGAACAGATTGTCAAAAACAGTAATTGCGGTTGCATTCCCCTCGTCACCTTTTAATCGCCAAATGAATCCATCACTCTTTTCGGCTAACTCATTAATTCTATCTAAATTGTTCACAAAATCAGCCATTATTGGATCATCGATAGGAGCTAACATCTCCGCAATATTTACTTGTGCTAGTTGCATGTGTGTGGTTGTTTTAAATCTAAAATAAGGATAAAGAAATCAAAATGTCTTAAAGAGTTGTTAAGTAAGAATATCAATTTTAGAGTTTATGGATTATTCTTTTTTTTGTATTTATCTCCCTTGATCTCTGGCTTTTGTATTCGCTTTACAAAGTCTTATAATTTCTTTTATTCTTTTGTCTCTGGTTTCTTGTCTTTTTGCTTGATTTAACCAATACAAATAGTTTTTTCGATAACTTTTGGCAAAGTTTTCATAGTTTTTAAATGCTATTGGAGATTTCTGAAATGCTCTTTTCAGATCTTCAGGAATAATACCATTTTCTACATCATCAAGAGCGATCCAAGATCCATTTTGTTTAGCAATTTCTATAGATTTTAACCCACTTTCCTGCATCAAATTGTTTTTAATTAGATCAACGATATAAGTTTTGTTGAGTTTACTCCAAACACTTTTGGGTTTTCTAGGACAGAAATATTGCCTTCGTTTTTCATCGTCAATTTTTTTAACCGTTGAGTCAATCCAGCCATAACAAAGAGCAACTTTTACAGCTTCTTCCCAGCGCATACTTGGATGATTACTTTCTACTTTATAAAAAATCAAATAAACTCCGTCACTATCTGCATGGTTTTTATGTAACCAACGTCTCCATTCTTTATCGTTTTTAAAATATAATTCGGGTTTTGAATCCATATGCTTATAGTTTTTTGTGGGCAAAAGCATAATAGTAATTTATACTGAACCACAATCTATTTTTAGTTGATGATTTTAAGAATTGACTTATTCTATAATCAGGACCAATTTCGATTTTACTTTTATCATTTACTTCATAACCCACTAAAGGAATGAGTCGTAATTCTAGATCTGAGTTATTATCCTGATAAGATCCAAGATATTCGTTGTTAACTTTCAAATAAAACTCTTTTGGGTCAACTCTATAACCGTTAAACGGTATTTCTATTGTAAATCGATATCGTAATCTGAATTCTGCAGATTCTATAGAACTAAAGGTCTGATCAGTTACAAAACGATGCGCTATTCTTATTGTTTCTAATTGTTGTGCTATTGAATATTGAAATATAGAACGATGCACAAGTTGATCTTTTTCAACTCGTAATAAATACCCAATATTAAATACGTGATCAGAAGATAATTTGTAGGAGAGAATATTTGTGAAATCTGTAAGCAAATAATCATAAGAAAAATCTTCAGAAGGTTCAAGTTCCCATAATTGCTGACGTGATTCTACGCTATGAATTAATTTAATACGATCTGATAATTTATGAGAGATTACGATTTTAGGTAATAGTCCAGTAGTAAATGATACTTGGGCATGATTATAATGATATAACAAGCAACAGAAAAAAGTAACTATAACAGACTTAAAGTTCATCGTTAATAGATCAGATTATCTGTGTTAGCACTAACAATTCGTAACATTTGTAATAAAACTCCCTTATCAGAATACAGTAATTCATAATAATCCGAATGTTTTTCTTTTTTGCCTTTTATGATTAATTCATAATTGGTGGTATGTTTATTCCGAGTAGTTTCTCGTTTTATTAAAGAAATTAGTGTAGATCGATCACTGATCCATTGTTTCTGAATTTTCTTGATTTTTGATTTTACGAAAATACTATCTAATGAAGATTGGATTCTATTTTGTAGATCATTAGGGATGGTTGAAAAAGGTATTTTTATTTCAACATCTTCAGGTTTTCCTGAACTATCAAATTCGATACTATATTTTCTGTTTTGGTGATAGGTTTTAGCTTCTATACTTTTACCATCTTGACTTTCTTCAGCATACCATTTGATTTTCTTTTTGAAAGAACATTTATTAATAAAATCCAGGGCATTCTTTGGGACTTCAGTTTTTTTTATTCTATACTCTTTTTCAACTTTATTTTGAGCATATCCCGATAGGGTGGAAGTAACTGAAAAACAACATGTCAAAATAAGTATATATCGATGAAACATATTCTTTGTCTTCTTTTATGGAATGTACAAAAAAATGAGAAGTTTTATAAAATAACCCATACTATAATTGCAATAGTATGGGTTGAATTTTTTGTGTAATCCGTTTTTTAATAGAATCTGGTATAGGCTCTAAAGTTTCCAGTATTATATGGTCTTGTACGTTTTACTTGTCTTTCTGTATTCGTAGAAGTATAGTAATAGTAATACCAATATCCATTTGGCAAATCTACTTGATATTTTAGAACCCATTTCCAGTCACTAAAAGGCCAGGAAGCAGTATTTTCCCATGCGTAGAATTGTAATCTAGTTAAACCACAAACCACATTGGTACGTGTATAAGTATCATCTAATTCTTTCCAATCACCTCCATAATAAGAACTACGTGTTAATGAGTTCCATAATCCGTTATCACAAAATCTAATATCTGTAGGCGTAGAAGTTACAGGAACTCCTCCGCAATAAGAATTCATAAAGTTAGTGGCCCCAATATCATAACATGATTTTTGGTTGATATTCAAATATTCAGGATCGTTAATTTCAAGTAATGAACTACTATTGTCAACTTTTCTTCCAGATGTTACTAGTTCTGATTGTTGTGCGGTCTTTGCAATTCTATCAGGAACAGAAATAGAAGTATTAGTTAATGAAATGAATAGATTAAATGGTGATTGGTCAATACTGTGAAGACTTTCTTCAGTGTTTTTAGCTGCGTCACCATATAAGGTTTCTGCTACGATCATTTCATCATCATCACCTACAGCAATAAAATGATATTCATGACCATCTTTCTGAATTTTAGCAACTTCAAAAGAAGTTTGATCTAATATATCAACATATTTAGCATTTTCAGTAGGAGTTTCTTGAATCTCCTGTACTTCATCATCGTATAATTCTTCTTCCTTGTTTTCACATGATAAAAGTGAAATACCTATTATTCCTGCAAAAGCAAAGGTTTTAAAAATTGTTGTTTTCATTGTTTAAGTTTTAAAAGTATTTAAATAATTGATTAAGATGTTCCGGAAGCATCATTTGAAAACAAAATTATAGTGTAAGTGTCTGTTAATCAATAAGTGAAAAACTATTTTGAATCAGGTGTATGACGGATTTTAAAAGGGTTGTTTTCCCTAAAAAAGTTGGAAGAAGTATGATTTAAGCAAGATATTAGAAATTCTAAGACTATGATTTTAGTTGATCTCATCCTTTTTTATAGTTTTGCACTTTTAAAAATGAAAACATATGATTTCTGTAGATGGACTTGCTGTAGAATTTAGCGGAGAAACCTTATTTAGTAACGTTTCTTTTGTTATTAATGAGAACGATAAGATTGCCCTTATGGGGAAAAATGGAGCTGGGAAATCTACAATGATGAAGATTATCGCTGGAGCTCAAAAAGCAACACGTGGTAGTGTTCGCTGCCCCAAAGAAACTGTAATTGCATATTTACCTCAGCATTTACTTACAGATGATGATTGTACTGTTTTTGAAGAAGCCTCCAAAGCCTTTCATGAAATTCATGAAATGCAACGAGAGATGGATCGGTTAAACAAAGAATTGGAAACTCGAACAGATTATGATTCTGAAGAGTATATGGGAATTATTCAAAAAGTAACGGATCTAGGAGAGAAATTTTATGCAATTGAAGAAATTAATTATGATGCAGAAGTAGAAAAAGCATTACAAGGATTAGGTTTTAAAAGAGAAGATTTTACGAGACCTACAAGTGAGTTTAGTGGTGGATGGAGAATGCGAATTGAATTGGCTAAGATTTTATTACAAAAACCAGATTTAATATTATTGGATGAGCCTACGAATCATGTGGATATAGAATCTGTAATATGGCTAGAAGACTTTTTAATCAATAAGGCCAAAGCGGTCATTGTAATTTCTCATGATAAGGCTTTTATTGATAATATTACCAATAGAACTGTAGAGGTAACAATGGGTAGAATTTATGATTATAAGGCAAATTACACCCATTATTTACAATTACGAGAGGAGCGAAGATCACATCAGATAAAAGCATATCAGGAACAACAAAAGTTTATCGCAGATACCAAACAATTTATAGAAAGGTTTAAAGGAACATATTCCAAAACTAATCAAGTAAATTCTAGGGAGCGAATGTTGGAGAAATTGGAGCTTATAGAAATTGATGAAGTCGACACTTCTGCGTTAAAACTTAGGTTTCCGCCATCTGCGCGTTCTGGTGATTATCCAGTGATAGCTAAAGATCTATCAAAAAAGTATGGGGATCATATTGTTTTTAGAGAAGCAAGCATGTCTATAGCAAGAGGAGAAAAAGTATCTTTTGTGGGTAGAAATGGAGAAGGAAAATCTACCATGATCAAAGCTATTATGGGAGAAATTGATTTTGAAGGAGAATGCGCTTTAGGACATAATGCTAAAGTAGGATATTTTGCCCAAAACCAAGCTGCATTATTGGATCCAAACCTTACTGTTTTTCAAACCGTTGATGAGGTTGCGAAAGGAGATGTTCGCACGCAAATAAAGAATATTCTGGGACAATTTATGTTTAGCGGTGATCATATTGATAAAAAGGTAGGTGTACTTTCTGGTGGAGAAAGAACTAGATTGGCAATGGTGAAGTTACTTTTAGAACCTGTAAATGTGTTGATTTTGGATGAGCCTACGAATCATCTGGACATTCGATCTAAGGATGTATTAAAAGAAGCACTCTTGTCTTTTGATGGTACTTTGATATTAGTATCACATGATAGAGATTTTCTGACAGGTTTATCCAACAAAGTGTTTGAATTTAAAGATAAAAGAGTAATTGAACACTTTGAAACAATAGATGCTTTCTTAGAAAGGAATAGAATGGAAAATCTTAGAGAAATTCATTTAAAGAATTAGTCACGCTTATTTTAAAATAATTTTATCTATTTCTAATCTGAAATTCTCTTGTTTTTTATTTCCGATTAAGAACGCAATTTCTTGCATATTTAAGCATGGATATTTTTGCATATTAAGTTGTCTTCCTCTAAAAGCAGGATACATGTCAGGTAATGATATTTCAATAGTTTGCCAATCTCCTGAGGTGACAAAATGTGAGATATAGGAATGAGGATCTTGTGCTTTTGATTTTACTCTAAATTGATATTTCTTTCCATCACCTTTTAGCGTTATCAATGCTTTCGTATATCCTTTTACCGATTTAGAAGGAAAGCGATAACGTACTAAAGAGAATCCACCATTGTTTTCTAAAGAAACAGTACCCGAAAATATAACATTACCGTCACTGTTAAGTGTTAACTTTCCTTGGGACAAACCACCCATAACACCATCGTTTATCACATTCCAATTAGATAAATCACTGGTGTTATTAAAATCGAAAATGATAAGAAAAGAAGTTGTCAATACAATAAAAAAATAAGATAAGTACATTTTTTATTAATCAGCACTTTGTTATTATTCTGGGAGTTGTTCAATTTTTTTTAGGACATCAGCAGCTTCAGCTTGTTTCTCATCACTTGCCTTACGATTAGTATGTGATAACTTGTAAGACTCTTCCATTAACGTTTTGTATTTTTTTTGTAAACGTTCTCTCTCCGTTTTTTTCTTAAATAAAGTAAACATAGTTTTTGTTTTATTTAAAGATAAACGGTAATGGTTTAAACAGATGAGAAAGTTATCTTAAATAACTTTTTTATAAGAGTCTTTATATAGATTCTAGATAATATATACTAGTAAAATAGTATTATTTAAGATAGCTATTCAATAAAACTAATGCTTTTTTATTACCCTTATCTGTTGCAACGGACATCGCTGTTTCCCCACTAAAACCTTCTTTAGCATGAAGATCAGCTCCATTTTCCAAAAGAAATTTTGCAATTTCAAGGTTTCCAAATCTTATACTTTCAATCAAAGGTGTAGTCATTGCTTCAGGATGTTGATAATTGATATCAATACCATTTTTGATATAGTATTTTACGAGTTCAAAATCTCCTGTTTGTGATGCTAGTAGCATATCTTTCCAATTTCCTCCTGACATATGGTATAAGCTTTTAGATGAAATATGTTTTTATATATGTTGTGTTTTTATGTAAATAGTAGTTTTAGTTCTCCATTTTCAGGTATTAAATCCCATTCATTACACAGTTGATCAAAATCCATTTTCATTTTTCTAATTTCTTCTAAACTCATAGCAGGTACTTGAATTCCATCTATGGTTTGCGCTTCCCAGTTGATCAATTCAATAAACTGTTCTGTTTTTGCTGCTCCCGAACCAATAGATTGTAAATTTCTTGCCATGATTTCAGACAACCATGTTTCGGAACCCAAGGTTTTTATGATTTCTTTATTTGATAATTCATCGATCGTCATTCCAGATTTGATTTTCCCATAAAAACCATTTTGCAAATTAAATTGTTTTTCTACAATATAATGAGCAATATCATGATTAGGAATATCAGGACCTAAGTTTATACTCGTCGAAGTCCCATCTTCTCTTTTACATGTGAGAATATTTCTTTTTTTACCTTTTGTAATAATGACTTCCATTTTTCAATTGTATATAGAAATGAAAAGATACTAAACTAATGAATGAATAATTTTTTTTATTGGGGTTAGTTCTGAAATTTCTACGGTAGTAGATTCTAAAACACTACTACCTACAATATTGAAGTTTTCTTGTAATGCTTCGATATACATTTCTGCTTCGAGAATTTTTACACCTTCAGATACCTGATAATAAGTTTTGTCATAATCATCTGGTTCCAAGCAATCAAAATCAAAATGTAGATAGAGATTCGTAATCTCTTTTGATTTTAAAAGAGTAATAAGCTCTTGGATATCTACTTTTTTTGGAGCATAAATGTTTCCATTTTGAATCCTTGTTTGTTCTCCATCATCAATATCACGAACACCAATATAATGAATTTGTGAGGCATCAATGGTAGAAAAAAGTAATGGGTCCATATGTTTTGAACCTTCACCTAAAAGAGTACGTAAGGGCATACCATGAAAATTACAGCTAGGAGAATCATTTGGAGTATTAATATCAGCATGGGCATCGAACCAGATAACTCCAAGATTAGGATATTTTTGATTAAGATATGAAACAGGAATAATCTCTAAACCACAATCCCCACCAATTGTTGTAATTTTTTTTGGTTGCTCTTCTTCTATTTTCTTTTGAAGCCTAGCTAATTGCTCAAAAATTGCGTCATAGTTATTAATGTTGTGTTTCTTTTCTCCATTTGAACCTGCTTTAATTTCAGATAGAGGAACATTAATAAATTCTGGATCTTTTAAGTATTCTAAAATTGTACGGGCTCCATCCTCTATAATCTTACCTGTTCCTGATCCTTGCCATTGTGGAAAATATAACTTCACGAGTTTTAATTTTAATGTTGAGTTTTGTTTGAACTAGATTGATTTTGTATCTACATAAAAATTAGGATCGATATCAATTTTATCGCCTTTTATTTTCATGATTTGCCATTGAGAATTAGGTTGTATCCATTTATATGTTCCATCAATTTTCAATCGTACTGGCATATCAAAATCCTTTACAATATTGGTGTATCTATATTTTAAACCTTTTTTATCTAGACTATATTCTAAGGTAGGTATTCTTGTATCACGTAAATATTGATTAAAGAAAGCAGTTAAGTCAATATTTGATTTTTGACTAACATAATCTTCAATTTCTTTTGTAGTTACCGTTTTATGATAAAATTCTTTATTTAGACCTCGAAGGATAGATCGCCATTTTTCATCATCTTCAATCAGTTGACGGAGCGTATGTAACATATTAGCACCTTTATAATACATATCACCAGATCCTTCATTATTCACATCATAATGACCAATAATCGGTTTGTCATTTCTTATTCTTTTCCTTGTTCCGATTACATACTCCGCTGCAGCTTCTTTACCATAATAGTAATCCAGAAATAGGTTCTCGGAATACGCTGTAAAACTTTCATGTATCCACATATCTGCAATATCTTTATTGRTGATGTTATTAGCGAACCATTCATGACCAGATTCATGAATAATGATGAAATCAAATTTTAAACCCCAACCGGTACCTGATAGGTCATTACCCAAATATCCATTTTTAAATTGATTGCCATAGGTTACCGAACTTTGATGTTCCATTCCCAAATAGGGAGCTTCTACCAATTTAAAACTATCTTCATAAAATGGATATGGCCCAAACCAATGTTCGAAAGCTTTCATCATTTTTGGAGCATCTTTGAATTGTTTCTTAGCAGCTTCGAGATTATCTCTTAGCACATAATAATCCATATCTAATTCGCCTTTCTCTCCAGTATATTTTTCTCCAAAATGAACATAATCTCCTATATTAATATTGACTCCATAATTATTGATAGGATTATCTACAAACCAATGATATGTTTTTGTAGTTGGGTTTCTTTCCTCAATTTTACGTAATCTTCCATTGGATATATTCATCAGGTTTTTAGGAACAGTAACACTCACTAGCATACTATCTACTTCATCGTACATATGATCTTTGTTTGGCCACCAAACACTAGCTCCTAAACCTTGGCAAGAAGATGCTATAAAATGTTTGTCATTGGTATCTTTTTTCCAAGAAATACCACCATCCCAAGGAGCTTTAACTGCTTCTCTTGGGTGACCACTATAATAAACAATTATAGAATTAAGACTTCCTTTTTCTTGTTTTTTGTTTAACTCAATAAAATGAGCATTTTCTTCAGATCGAACTTTTAGTATTTTTCCATCTTGTTCCACTTTTTCTATGGTCATTGGAGGTTGAAGATCAACTTGAAGTATATGCTGATTTTCTAAAACTTTATATACAATTGTATTTTTTCCTTTAATTGTTTTTTCATCGGGATCTACCGTTATGTCCAAATGATAGTAGGTAAGATCCCACCAAGATCTTTCAGGAGTAATAGAACCTCTTAATGTATCCTGTCTTGTAAAATTCTGATGTTCATTAAAAAGGGAAGTTTGCGCGATGATCGAGGATAAGGAACTAAAAAGAAATCCAATAAAAAAAAACTTATTCATTTTTAATGCTTAACTATTTTAATAAAAACTCAATTGGAATATGAACGCGCTCATTCCAGCTTTTTTCATTATGCCCATCACCTTCAAACTTTTTAGTAACCCAATTAGTGCCTTTGGTATATCCTTTTTCTTTCATCATTTGATCTACTTGTTTTTGAAAAGGTTCATATTCTGCATCTAATCCTTCAGTTCCAAAATCAAAATATATTTTATGAGTTTTTGGGTCGGGAAGAGTAGCAGG
>NZ_WEKL01000015.1 GCF_019295435.1 Aquimarina litoralis | reverse complement strand
CCTGATTTGCTGCAGCCTGGATGGTAGTATTAAATGCAGCAGTTGCAGTTGCAATTTCAGCCTGCTCTTCAGGTGTTAATACCCATTTATCTTCCAAAGGAAATGTTATTCCATTAACAGCTAATTGACCGGCAGTTTCCTGAGGCAGTCCTAATCCAACTAAATTAGCTACAGCAGCCATATTTACCTGTCCAATAATAGAGGAACTTGGTAAAACTAATAAATCATTTTCGGTTGCCGGTCTCGATTGTCCATATAACATACCAAAAACCGCAGCAGTTCCAGGGTCAACACCATTCATTTGCAAAGCACCACTTATTTGGGCAGAAAGATCCATTAAATCTTCATCTTTAATAATAACAGGACTAGCTGCGTCCGTTGCAAACACAATAGATCTTTCAGGAACTCCTAACGCGGTAAACACTTGATTTAATCCAGCAAACTGAGCGTTTAAAGTTGGGATTAAAGGTCCAAAACTAGAACTTGATGGATCCAGAGGATTATGTGGTACTGTAGTAAAATGAGGAATTGAAGTTACATCTGGAATATTAGCTATCACACCTTTTGCTCCACCAGCTGTTAAAGAAGTAATTAATGCATTATAAGCCTGAGCAAATGTTGCTGTATCTGTAATTGGATCTGTTCCATCACCACCTGATAATGCGTACCCTAACACATCGTTGTTACCAATCCAAAGAGAGAAAAATGTTGGATTCTGCGCCATAGCATCTTGAATCACAGATGCACTTGGATCCGAAGCAATTCTCACATAATATGGATTTGCAGTAGCAGGCATTGTTCCTAAACCAGCAGGATTACCATAACCAGGAGCTAATAAATGGAAACTTTTAGCACCTGGAACTCCCATATTGTTAAAAGTTGAACCAAGATTGGCAGTTCCTTCTGTTGTCGGCACCTCTGGAGAAAAATCCAATTGGTCTGGTATTACGCCCAAAGGGTAAGGTCCAGAATCAAAATCATCATCAGGATTTACATCACTATAAAAATATAATCTTGGCCCAAAACTACCATCCGCCATTGGCATTCCTCCAAAAAGAAGTCCTCCAATATTATCATTCATTAAAGGTTGTGTAAATGTTCCTCCTCCTACTAACCCAAATTGTTGAGACAAAATGTTAGGAAGCGAATTTTCTTGCCCAGCAATAAACAAAGCATTATCTGTAAAACCAGCTGTAAGCGAATTTCCTAAAGCTACATAATTAGAGAAATCTGCCGTTCCCGCTGTAAGAACTACTTCTTGTGTTGTTGTTGAATCATCATCAGATTCACAAGCTATAAATCCAAAAACTAATAGAATCAATAGCCATTTATATTGAATATTCATATTTAAAATATTTTTAGATTAATTATAAGTTATTTATAGATATCCCTATATAATATTGTGATCCTATAAACCCTGTACCAAAAGCTGTAAAATACTCTTCGCCAAGAATGTTTGTTGCTCCGGCTTTTAGCGTTGCTTTTAATTTAGGAATTGTATAATTAATTTGTCCATTAAGAACATTAAAAGAAGGCACATTTCCATCACCAAATGCAGCCTCCCAAAAATAAGCGTCACTCCAAGTCCAGCTTGTATTGAAACCAAAGTTTTTAAACAAACTCGTGTGACCAAAAGATGCTTTTACTTTATGTTCAGGAGTGTTGAAATTTGTTCTGAAATCAGGATCTTCGTTCTCATCAAAATCTTGTTTTGTAAATGTGTAATTCACTCCAAAATCAAAGTTCCCTAATATTTTAGTATCTACACCAACAGTACCACCAAATGATTTAATATCTACATCAGAATTCGTATATGCCTGATATACTTCTGTATCTCCGTTCTGCAATGCAGCAAGCGATAAAGTTCCATCTCCAACTTGTCCATAAAGTGGGACTAAAACATTTTCAGTAGATATAAAATCAGTATAGATGTTATAATACCCACTTAAATCAATAACAAATTTCTTAATCTTAGCACGGTATCCAAGCTCTACAGCAATCACCTTTTCCGGTTCTACTAGATCAACGTTTGAGACGGTAGGAGTTCCATTTAATACAGAATTTAGAGAGAATGAATTTTCGTAAGCTTGTCGACCTACCACATCTACACTGCTGTTTCCAGTTAATAATTGACCATCACCACTTAAATCAAAAGTTCTAACATCACGATCTAAGTTCTCGGAGGCAGATCCTACTAATATTGCTCTACCTACATCTAACCCAATAAATAAATCCTGAGTAGTTGGATTTCTAAAACCACTTTGAGCAGATAAACGGATATTGTGATTTCTATCTGCTCCTGCAGTATATCCGAGTGATAATCTCGGAGAAATATTTCCATCAAACAATTCGGACTTATCATATCGAATAGAACCAGTAATTTTTAATCTATCATCAATTAATTTCTTTTGAATTTGAGTATAAACTCCAAATTCTGAATATCTGATAGGCCCATCGAAATCGGTAAAAATAGTTCCTGCAGAGTTTAGTTTGTATTCTCTAAAAGATCCTCCAACTTGAATATCAGCAAAATTACTAGTAATATGACTAAAATTATAATTAACATCTACATGTCTCAATTGACTAGCGTCTTGAAATTTAGATCCACTAGTAAGATCAGGATCTGTTGTTACTGTATTAAATGCATTTTCAAATTCCGGTGTACCTGGCAAAAATCTTCCTGTATCTGCTGTTTGTCTTGCAATTAGATGCGCTTGTTCTGGTAATTGTCCAGCTAAAGTTGCCTGAACAAAAGCTCCTGCATATTCACCAAACCAAGTCTGATCATCTTTCCATAATCTATTAATGTTTATCCCTGTAAATCTGGAATCATAAGAATCCCCAGCATCTTCATCAGTGATATACCCTCTTATAAAGAAGTTATCATTTTTAATTTCCAACTTATGTTGTTGTAAAAAGAAATTACGAATAGAATATCTGTTTGCTCCTTGATAAATTGTAGTTCCTCGACCAACCTTTCCTAAATAAATGATTTCAAAATCATCCGCAAAAGGACGATAGTGTAATGCAGCATCAAACTTTATACTTTCTGCATTATAATTATTTAAATCACTTTCTAGATATCCTGTTCTACTTACCTCACCATTAGGCAATAAATTTTCTGCTCCAGCTGGTAATATACCTGCATTGACCAAGGCAACACCAACACCTCTAATATTAGTACTAACTTCATCCCCATATACATTAAGTCCATCGTAATTAGGATCTAATCGCGTCCCTGTTATAATATCGTTAGACACGCTCACTTCATTGGTTGCAAACCAATCGGTACCTCTTAAGTATGAAAAATTCACTTTACCTGCGAACTTATCAGAAAACGCATGAGCAATCCTGATTCCGTAGTCATAATATTCATTATCTCCACCTGCTTCTTGAGAAGTTATTCCTCCTTTAAAATATGCACTTATTCCTTGATGATCAAATGGATTTTTACTTGTCATGAATAAAATCCCGTTAAAAGCATTCGCACCATATAGGGCAGAAGATGCTCCTGGAAGTAATTCAATACTGTTTACGTCTAATTCTGTCATACCTAATAGATTCCCTAAAACAAAGTTCAAGGCAGGTGCTGAATTGTCCATTCCATCAACCAGCTGCACAAATCTGGTGTTCGCAAAATCTGCAAAACCTCTGGTATTAACAGATTTAAAAGTTAAACTATTTGTATTAATATCAACTCCTTTTAGATTCTCTAAACCATCATAGAAATCAGCTGCTGGGGTAGTTTTAATTTTTTTAATTCCGAAACGTTCCACGCTCACCGGAGATTCAAATACTCGCTCTGGAGTTCTAGAAGCAGAAATAACAACCTCATCTAACTCTGTTCCTTCTTTTAACGTAACCGTTAAATCAGATGTATTTGATGTAATATCTACGCTAGCAGATTCAAAACCTATACTACTTATAATGATTGTAAATGGAGGTGTTTCCTCCAATGTTAGTGTGAACAGTCCATCAAAATCTGTAACTGTCCCTACTGAAGCTCCTTGCAAAGCTATATTAGCCCCTGGTATGGGTTGATTGTTATCATCAACAACCTTCCCACTAATTGTTGTTTGTGCAGTAGAAATAACGMCCATAAAAAGCATTATTACTAACGTGATTGTCCTCATATCCTGAATTAGTTTTTATGTTATGACAACAATATACGTTTTTTTATCAATTCTTTAAAAAAAAGTTAAAATCATGTGTTTTTCACAAACTTAAGTCCTATATTTTGAAAATTATTCTGTTTATATTAACTATAATTATCTTTTAAACAATTCTAAACCTATCAATACACAATACATAACCCTCAAGTATTCAGTCTTTTAAAGACAAAAGCCTGTCTAGTATTTTAGACAGGCTTTTGTATGATTTTATTACTTATTAACGAATCGACTGTTAATTAAGTATCAAATTAAAAATTGTTAATCGTAAGTCCTAAGTAATATTGAGAACCTATTGGCGCTGTTCCTACAGCAGTAAAATACTCACTTCCTCCAATATTAGTACCACCAAGCTTAAGCGTAGTTTTTAAAGAAGGAATTCTATAATTAAGCTGAGCATCAAAAACTGTAAAAGAAGGAACTTCTCCTACTGCAAAAGCAGATTCCCAAGTATATTCGTCACTCCATTTAATTGCCGTATTAAATCCAAAGTTTGTAAACAAATTATCATGTCCAAAACTTGCTTTAGCTTTATGTTCTGGAGTATTGAAATTAGTTCTAAATCCTGGATCTTCTTCTTGGTCAAAGTCTTGCTTAGCATATGTATAACTAGCACCTAAATCAAAATCTCCGAATACTTTAGCACTAATTCCAAGAACTGCTCCATAAGAATTGATATCTACATCAGAATTTGTTATAGCCTGAAATCCTGCAAAATTACCTGATGCTATAGCTGTTTGAGCCTCTGCACTACCTACTGAACCATCAAGTGGACTAACCACATCAACCGTAGAGATAAAATCTTGATACATATTATAATACCCACTAAGGTCTAGCAATAATTTGCCAAAATCTGCTCTATACCCAATTTCAATTGCTGTAACCTTTTCAGGCTTCACAATATCAGGATTAGCTATTTCCAATGCCGCAGTTCCTCCAGATCTAATAAAAGCTTCAACAGACTCTGCCGTAAATGAATTTTCGTAGGCAATTCTACCTGTGTAGGTAACTCCTGTAGTTGATGTTCTAACAAAACGATCCAAGTTATCAGGTGCAGAACCAACAATCGCTCCTTCTCCAATGTCTAGACCTAAATATAAATCTTGAGTTGTAGGATTTCTAAAACCAGTTTGTATGGAAGCACGTAAATTTCTATTTCTATTCTTACCTAAGGTATATCCAACTGAGAATCTTGGTGAAAAATTACCGTCAAATAATTGAGATTTATCATAACGAACAGATCCTGTAAGCTTCAATCTATCATCTAATAATTTCTTTTGAATTTGAGAATACACACCAATTTCTGAATAATTAATAGCTCCATCAAAATCCGTATAGAAAGTACCCGCAGAGTTTAAAGAATATTCTCTAAATGATCCTCCAACCTGGATATCCGCAAAATTATTAGTGATGTGACCAAAATTATAATTTGCATCCGCATGTCTTAATTCTGTTTTAGATTTGAATCGAGATCCTGTCTGAAAATCTGGCGTACTTGTAACTTCATTAAAAGCAGTCTGGAAACCATCTGTACCCGGTTCTAATCGACCTGTGTCGGCTACTCTTCTTGCTTCTTGATGTCTTTCTTGATCAGTACCTACCGTTGTAGCGAATGCTGTTGCATACTCATTAAACCAATCTGTATCACTCTTCCATCTTCTGTTTATATTTATCCCTGTAAAACGCAAATCATAAGTATCCCCAGCATCCTCAGCGGAAATATAACCTCTTACAAAGAAATTATCATTTCTAACTTCTAATTTATGTTGTTGGAAAAAGAAATCATTTAAAGAAAATCTGTTAGAATCCTGAAATATAGTTTGACCTTTTCCTAGTTTTCCAGCATAAATAATCTCAAAATCATTATTGAAAGGCTTATAATGAATCGCTCCATCGAACTTAATACTTTCTGCATTATAATCTGTTAAATCAGCTTCATTGTATCCTGTTCTTGTAACAACACCCGCACCAGGAAGAATTGCTCTTACCTCATCACCATAAACATTCAATCCGTTATAAGCTGGATCTACAAGTCTGCTTTCTCCTGGATTTTCAATATTGTCTTCACTTACTGCAAACCAATCAGTAGCTGTTAAATAAGAAAAATTCACTTTTGCAGCGAAGTTATCTGTAAAAGCATGAGCCATTCTAATACCTACATCATAAAAATCATTATTACCTGCAGCGTCTTGAGATGTAAAACCTCCTTTGGCATATGCACTTATTCCTTGTTTATCAAAAGGGCTTTTACTTGTCATAAACAATATACCATTAAATGCATTCGCTCCATATAGTGCAGAAGAAGCTCCTGGTAAAAGCTCCACATTTTCTACATCCAGTTCATTCATTCCAATAAGGTTTCCTAAGGCAAAATTCAATGAAGGCGATGTATTATCCATACCATCAATTAACTGAACGAATCTTGTATTTGTAAATGACGCAAAACCTCTGGTATTAATAGATTTAAAAGTCAAACTATTTGTATTAATATCAACTCCTTTAAGATTTTCCAAACCATCATAGAAATCAACAGATGGTGTATTTTTGATCTCTTTTACACCAAATCTTTCAATACTTACAGGAGATTCAAAAAGACGTTCTGGAGCTCTCGAAGCAGATATTACAATTAAGTCAAGGACATTACCTTCAGTAAGCACTATTACTACTTCTTCTGATTCCGAAGTTACTTCAATGGATCCATCCTCATATCCAATACTACTAGCTGTAATTGTAAATGGAGGTTTTTTGGTTACTGTAAGCGTAAAAACACCGTCAAAATCGGTAACCGTTCCAATAGATTCTCCTTTTAAAGAGATATTTGCCCCTGGTATTGGCTGGTTAAAATCATCAACCACCCTACCATTAATTGTAGTTTGAGCATTACCAATGACGCACATTAGCAACGCTACAATAAATGTAATTTTTTTCATAAATAGGTTATTTTAATTTTAAGTTTATTTGGGGGAACTTAAATTCAAGAAAATGAATCTATTAAGATTCGGTCGCGAAACTAACGAAAAAATATTATTCATGCATAATGTTTTTTCATTTTTTTATCGATAAAAAGCAAAAAAGTACGATATATCGTACTTTTTTGCTTAAAAATGATGTTTTTTATCGATTTTTTATTTACTCAACCGTAACTGATTTTGCTAAATTTCTTGGTTGATCTACATTTTTATCGAGCATTACAGCTATATGATATGATAACAATTGTAATGGTATTGTAGTTAGAAGCGGTGTTAAAAACTCAATCGTCTCAGGTATCTCGATTACATGATCCGCTAGAGCCTTTACTGTTTCATCACCTTCTGTAACAATTCCAATAATTTTTCCTTTTCGGGATTTAATTTCCTGAATATTACTTACTACTTTATCATAATGTCCTTTTTTGGTTGCAATTACAACCACTGGCATATGCTCATCTATCAGAGCAATAGGACCATGCTTCATTTCAGCCGCAGGATATCCTTCAGCATGTATATAAGAAATCTCTTTTAACTTTAAAGCTCCTTCTAATGCAACTGGAAAATTATATCCTCTTCCTAAATACAGGAAGTTTCTTGCATTCTTATACGTATCAGCGATCAATCTAATGTGATCATTAGATTCTAATGCTACTTTAACTTTTTCTGGAATACGCTCTAATTCCTGAAGATAATAGTGGAAATCACTATTTGAGATAGTTCCTTTTCTTTCTGCCAATTTTAAAGCAATTAGAGATAGAACCGTTATTTGAGTAGTAAAAGCTTTAGTAGAAGCCACACCAATCTCTGGACCTGCATGGGTATAAGCTCCTGCATGTGTTTCTCTAGAAATTGAAGAACCAACTACATTACATACTCCAAAAACAAAAGCACCTCTTTCTTTCGCTAGTTTTATGGCAGCCATAGTATCTGCAGTTTCACCACTTTGAGATATTGCAATTACAACATCATCTTGATGAATCACTGGATTTCTATATCTGAACTCTGAAGCATACTCTACTTCTACAGGAATTCGAACAAGTTCTTCAAAAATATACTCTGCCACTAAACCTGCGTGCCATGAAGTACCACAAGCGATTACGATAATACGTTTCGCATTCAATAATTTAGCCAAGTTATCATCAATTCCTGCCATTTTTATGATTCCTTCAGCCACTCTTATTCTACCTCTATAGGTATCACTAATAGCATTTGGTTGTTCATAAATTTCCTTCAGCATAAAATGATCGTAACCACCTTTTTCAATTTGCTCCAGATTGATTTGTAACTCCTGAAGATATGGATCTACTAAACTATCGTCTTTTATCTTTCTTACTTTAATTCCTTTTTTTCTTCGAACGATAGCCATTTCACCATCTTCGAGATATATAGCATTATTAGTATACTCAATAAAAGGAGACGCATCTGATGCTATAAAGAATTCATCCTCTCCAACTCCTATCGCTAATGGACTTCCTAATCTAGCTACTACAATCTCATCTGGTTTTTGCTTATCAAAAACAGCAATTGCATATGCTCCAACAGTTTGGTTTAATGCTATTTGAACTGCTTTTCCAAGCTTAACATTTTCTTTGGTTTTAACATCTTCAATAAGATTCACTAATACCTCTGTATCTGTTTCAGACGTAAAAGTATACCCTCTGTTTACCAACTCTTTTCTAAGTGATTCATAATTTTCAATAATCCCATTATGGATAATCACTAAATCGCCAGAATTTGAGTAATGTGGGTGAGAATTCACATCATTGGGAACACCGTGAGTTGCCCATCTTGTATGACCAATCCCAACAGTTCCGTCGGTAGAAATTTCTTTTACTAATCTATCTTCAAGATCTACTACTTTTCCTTTGGTCTTAGACAGTTTTATATCGTTACCATCGTAAAGAGCAATTCCTGCGGAGTCATAACCCCGATACTCTAATCTTTTTAATCCTTTTAATACAATTGGATAGGCCTCCCTATGACCTATATACCCTACTATTCCACACATGATTTATTTTTTTTGTTGATTAATTGGTTGTTGATTCTGTATAAAAAATATCAAGTTTTAATCGTTTTTCTACAGGAACATTTGTCCCATTTCCATAAAGGATAGTTCCTTCATGAGATATTATTGACGAAAAGGGGATAATTAATTCGTCTTCATTATTAGTGGGGGTAAATCCTTCAGCATTAACAACTACGTTAACATTTTGGGACACTGACAAACCTAATTTTACATTTTCAGCATCTTCATTTAATAAGTTAATTAAATATCTTGTTAATTTTATTTTGTAAAACTCACCATTTTGATCACTATCTCTAACAATAGGACCCAAATGATCAGTCGCTGATAATATTGGGCTTGTTGTATTTAATGTAGGATCTAAAGGATAATCAAAAAGAACAGCTCCTGTATCCATATTAAAAATATAAATCCTTTCAGGTTCTGTTTCTCCTGATACCACAAGGTCTTGATTTATATAAAGTTTCATACTCGCTTCATTGATAAGCCAATCTCTACTTTTAAGGAAATCAAGCTCTGTTTTAACCTTTTCTTCTTCAGTAGGATTTTCAATAATAATAGGATTTTCATTTTCATCTAATATGAAATCTCCATTAGCATCAACCTCTACATATTTGTTAAAAAGATCTATTACAGCATACGCGCCTTGACCACCTTTAAGATACAAATTCTCCTCACCATTCTCCACATCTTGATTCGTCAATTCATCTTGAATTGAGCTATTGAGATCAGTGACAATACCGTTTACAATATTATTAGAAAAATTGAATGCTAAATCAGCTGTTCCTCTCTTAAACTCTGTAGTATCTCCATCTCCATCTTCATCATCTGTATCAATTTCATCTGTTTCAGAGGTAAAATAAAGGGTAAAATCAGCGTCAGTTATATCAAAAAACATTAGCACACCATCATTAGGAGCTGAATCGACTTTAAAATAAAGCCCTCTAAAATAGTTAAAGAAGTTATTGGCGTTACTTAGCTCAATGCTTCCATCTCTATCTAAAAAAACCTCTGTAAAATAATTGATAATTTCCTGATTTCCCGTTCTCAAAACATCAGAATCAGAGTTCAATATATTCGCGGCATCCGCAGCAGCATCAGAAAGCAACGCTCGTCTTAAAGCTGGAGCTGAGGTAGCAACTTGAGGCTCTCCATTAGTATCACCATCACTATCGCCATTATCAGCATCATCATCTGATTCATCTGCTTCTGATAACAATCGAATTTCATCTGGTTCAGGTATAAAATTGTTTATTTCAAATAACAATCGTTCTTCAACTGTTGCTCCAAAATTGTCATTGATATCGTTCGAATAATATATTTGTCTTTCCTCTATATCACCTGTTGTATCAAAATCTCTTAAGAAATATCCAGATCGATATACGGATATATTAATTTCATTTGACCCATATATAGAATCCAACTCATATGTATTAACAATCTCTCCATCATCATTGGTTTCTGTCTCAACTAATCTACTAAAATATGGGATCGTTAAAACTACACTATCTAGAACAGGGTTTCTACCAAAATCAGGATTAAAGCCCTCTGGTTGTACCTGTGCTACTATATTGTATGTAGATTTACCATACACCGGATCATTATAAATACCCAATAGATTATTAGGCAAACCACTGGTTTGTACTCTACCGAATTGCTGACTATAAGCTACTGGAGTAGCATTATACTCATTATCTTCAAAATTTACGTCTCCAATTACTTCACTTCCGACTGAATTAAAATCATCATCACACGATACCACAGTTATAACAACAGTTATCATAACCGTTATTTTGATCCAAACTTTCTTCAAATTCATAATAGTTTTCTTGCTACACCAGAACCTCCGTTTGATAGAAGGCTTCGTAGGCATCTGCAAATTCATCTGGTTTTTTATATTCTAATACAGGTTGATCAATAGTCTTTAAATGTTTAGAAAGCTCTTCTGGTATTTCTTCAGAACCTACGATTATGGCATCTGAATTATCAATAGCTACTTTCATAACATTATTATACGTTGGCTTGGCTAAATCTGCGATTTTCTCCTCTGCAATACCGTCAAACTTTACCTTTTCCAACATATTTTTATCTAATGTACCCTTATATCCATGATCATATACAGAAGTCACTATCTTACTATCATTAAATAATGGTTCATTAGCATAATAATTCCTTAAGTACAGTGGCAACATAGATGCTAGCCAACCATGTACATGAATCACATCTGGAGACCAGTTTAATTTCTTTACCGTTTCAATCACTCCTTTTGCAAAAAATATTGCTCGTTCGTCATTATCTGGAAATAAATTCCCGTCTTCATCTGTTAATGTTGCCTTTCTTTTAAAGTAATCTTCATTATCAATAAAATAAACTTGCATCCTTTCTTTAGGGATTGATGCTACTTTAATAATTAGCGGCATATCCAAATCATTAATAACCAGATTCATCCCAGAAAGGCGAATTACTTCATGTAATTGATGTCTTCGCTCATTTATGTTACCGTATCTTGGCATAAAAATTCTAATTTGTCCGCCTTTACTATTTACCATTCTCGGCGCTTCAAAAGACATGGATGAAATCTCAGTCTCTGGTAGGTAAGGTATTACTTCTGATGATACGTACAATATCCTCTTATCTTTCATATGGTCTACTTTTCTCGTCTCCTTCGGAATAAATTTTTGCAAAATTACGAAAATTTATGTAGTCTGCTAGTAATATCTTATTTTTGCACGCCTTTAACTTATAGATAAATGCGGGTACACGAGAAAAGACTGGACATCGAACAAGATGTTGCAGACTTACATAAACAAAATAAAACTATAGGTTTTGTCCCTACAATGGGGGCTTTACATGATGGACATCTTGCATTGGTTCAACGAGCGATTGATCAAAATCAAGTTGTAGTTGTAAGCATATTTGTGAATCCTACTCAATTTAATAAGTCTGAAGATTTAGTAAATTATCCAAGGACATTGGATGCAGATATTGAGTTACTCTCAAAAGTTTCAAAAAACATTATAGTTTTTGCCCCACAACCTAAAGAAGTTTATGGTGCTACAACTTCTTCTTTGAAGTATGACTTTCAAGGATTGGAATTCGAAATGGAAGGTAAGTTTAGACCTGGACATTTTGACGGCGTAGGTACTGTATTAAAACATTTATTTTCAATCGTATCACCAAYAAAAGCTTATTTTGGTGAAAAAGACTTTCAGCAATTACAGATTGTCAAAAAGTTAGTGGAGATTGAAAAAATGTCAGTTGAGATAATAGGCTGTCCAATTTATAGAGAAGAAAGCGGATTAGCGCTAAGTTCTAGAAATAAAAGGCTTAATGAAAAACAAATCCAAGAAGCTCCCCTCATTTACCAAACATTGAAACAAGTTAAGAATGACTTTGGCACAAAAAGTGTACTATATCTAAAGAATTGGGTTTCAAAACAATTCGAAGAAAACTCAACATTGGAATTAGAGTATTTTCAAATTGCTAAAGTATCTGATTTGAAACCAATTCAAAGAAAACAAAAGAACACTAAATATCGAGCTTTTATTGCTGCTTTTGCAGGAGAAGTAAGACTTATTGATAACATTGCCCTAAATTAAAAATAACTAAATTTGTAACATGTTTGTACACGTTGTTAAATCAAAAATTCACCGCGTTAAAGTAACTGGCGCAGACCTAAATTATATTGGTAGTATCACCATTGATCAAGATTTGATGGATGCCGCCAATATTATTGAAGGAGAAAAAGTGCAGATCGTTAATAATAATAATGGTGAAAGATTAGAAACTTATGCAATTCCAGGCCCTCGGAATAGTGGAGAAATCACTTTGAATGGAGCTGCAGCCAGAAAAGTAGCTAAAGGAGATGTGTTAATTCTTATTACATATGCGATGATGGATATTGAAGATGCTAAGAATTTTAAACCTGCGTTATTATTTCCAAATGAGGAAAATAACTTACTAAAATAAAAGAGTGAACCCTAAACTCGTTAAATTTTTAAAAATCGTGCTCCCACTATTGTTGGGAGTTTTTTTAATTTGGTATTTTTTAAGTTCCGCAACTCCAGAATATCGAACTCAATTATTACACAACATTAAAAATGCGGATCCTTATTGGATTGTCGCCTCTCTTATCCTAGGAATTATTTCTCACCTCTCGAGAGCATATAGATGGAAATTTTTGTTAAACCCACTTGGTTATCATATAAAATTACATAATAGTTTTATGGCTATAATGATAGGGTATCTTGCTAATCTTGGAGTGCCTCGTTCTGGAGAGGTATTAAGAGGATTAACCACATCCACTTACGAGAAAATCCCATTCGAAAAAGCTTTCGGAACTATTGTATCTGAAAGAATCACAGATCTTATCATGCTTATCATAATTACCACAACTGCTGGTATTTTACAAACAGAATATTTACTAAACTTTCTTGAAGAGAAAAATATAAACCCTTTATTAACTCTTGGAATTATCCTTTTATTAATTCTTTGTGGTTTTTTAGGATTAAAAATCCTCCAAAAATCCTCCAATAAATGGATTATTAAAATTAGAGATTTTGGAATGGGGCTTTTAGATGGAATGAAAAGCATATTTAATATGAAGCAAAAATGGGCTTTTCTTTTTCATACGATTCTCATCTGGTTCTTGTATATATTGATGTTTTATGTTATCAAATTTGCTGTTCCCAATTTACATGATTCAAGTATAGGAGTAATTCTAGTAGCTTTTGTTGTAGGTTCCTTCTCTATGTCTACCACAAATGGAGGTATTGGTATTTTACCTTTTCCTATTGTAGTAGGTGCAGTTTTTGTTTTCTTTGGTTTTGAAAAAAGTGATGGGGAAGCCTTTGGCTGGATTCTTTGGGGATCTCAGACTGCAATAAATATTGTAGTGGGCGCGTTATCATTCTTATTCCTCCCAATTTTGAATAGAAGTAAAACAACCTAACAAAAAACATTAAACCCCTTATAAACAATAGATTGATTATTTTTACAACTAATTTTACAGATTTAAAATAATTTATATCTTGTCACTCGCTTAACCTTAATCTTACTACTTATGAATAAAAGTATATTTCTAATTCTTGTATCTTTCTTTACATGTGTCTCATATGGCCAGGTAAAATATGAAACTTTCCGATCTATAAAACTAGATCAAAATAGAGATTTAAAGATTCAATTGCCGCGTAACTATGAGAAAAACGAAGACAAAATATATCCAGTTATTATTGTTTTAGATGGAGATCATCTATTTGAACCTGTAGCTGGTAATGTGGATTATTTTTCTTATTGGGAAGATATGCCAGAATCAATTGTAGTAGGTGTTTTACAACGTAAAACCAGAGAGGAAGATTGCAGATACGATTTAGCTAGTTATTTGCCAGAAGGAAAAGGAGCGGAATTTTTTGAGTTTATTGGTCAAGAGCTTTTACCTTATATTGACGAAACATATAGAACTGCTCAATTAAAGATGATTGTTGGTCATGATTATACCGCTAATTTTATAAACTATTTCCTATTTAAAGACAATCCAATTTTTCAGGCTTACATCAACTTAAGTCCGGAGTTGACACCTCCAATGGAAGAACGTCTTTTTAATGTGCTAAGTGGGACAAAATCCGATCTATGGTACTACCTAGCTACAGCAACAAATGATGCAGATAATATCAAGAAAAACTTAATCGCTGTAGACGAAAAACTTTCTACTATAGAGAATCCAGAAGTGAATTATTTCTTTGATAATTTTGATGAATCCTCTCATTACACTTTAGTTGGACGAGCAATTCCAAAAGCGTTAGAAACTATTTTTGAAATGTATCGCCCAATAAGTAAGAAAACTTATAAGGAAGACATCCTTACTTTGGAAACTTCTTTGTATGATTATTTAGTGGATATTTATGATACTACAGAGAAACTATACGGATTCAAACGTCAGGTAAGAATCAATGATTTTATTGCTATTTCTACTGCTATAGAAAAGAAAGAATTATGGGAAGAGCTAGAACCACTAGGTAAATTAGCTATCAAAGAACATCCTGAAACCATGTTAGGATATTATTACCTTGGTTTAGGTTATGAGCAACTAGGAGAACCTAAAAAAGCTATGAGAGCTTATGAAAATGGATTCTTATTAAATGAGGTTGCTTTTCTTACTAAAGATTATATGTTGGAAAAGGTAAATAAAATCAAAGAAGATTTTGGTTTTTAGCAAATTGATATTTTAAGAATTACCATATACAAAGATCCCTGCTTAAAGGGATCTTTTCATTTTTAGACTTTTATAAAAAAACAACTTAAATAATAGTATTTTTACCATCAATTTATAGGATATGGCCAAAACAAAAACTACTTTTTTCTGCCAGAATTGTGGCGCTCAGTATGCCAAATGGCAAGGACAATGTACTTCTTGTAAAGAATGGAATACTATCGTAGAAGAAGTAGTTCAAAAGGCTTCAAAAAATGACTGGAAAGATGCTGGTAGTAACACTTCCAAAGAACGTAGAGCTTCAAAACCATTAAAAATTTCGGAAATTGATTCGAGTCAGGAGGCTAGATACAATACGGATGATGGAGAATTGAATCGCGTGCTTGGTGGTGGATTGGTTCCTGGTTCACTAACACTATTAGGAGGAGAACCTGGTATCGGAAAAAGTACATTATTATTACAAATCAGTCTAAAACTACCTTATAAAACCCTATATGTTTCAGGAGAAGAGAGTCAGAAACAAATAAAAATGCGTGCTGAACGTATTCATTCTAAAACTGATAATTGTTTAATTCTTACAGAAACTAAAACTCAGAATATCTTTAGGCAAATAGAAGAGACAGAACCCGATATCGTCATTATTGATTCTATTCAAACCTTACACAGTGATTATATAGAAAGTAGTGCTGGAAGTATTTCTCAGATCAGAGAATGTACTACAGAATTAATCAAATTTGCAAAAGAAACAGCAACTCCTGTAATTCTAATAGGTCATATTACTAAAGATGGAAATATAGCGGGACCAAAGATATTAGAACATATGGTAGATACGGTACTTCAGTTTGAAGGAGACCGTAATCATGTATATAGAATTTTAAGAGCCTTAAAAAACCGTTTTGGTTCAACATCAGAATTAGGAATTTATGAGATGCTAGGGAGTGGGCTTAGAGAAGTTTCTAATCCTAGCGAAATTCTAATCTCTAAAAAGGAAGAAGAATTAAGTGGTACTGCTATTGCCGCTACTGTAGAAGGCATGCGCCCATTAATGATTGAGATTCAAGCATTAGTAAGTACTGCGGTGTATGGAACGCCGCAACGCAGCGCAACCGGTTATAATCTAAAACGCTTAAACATGTTATTAGCTGTTCTCGAAAAACGTGCTGGTTTTAGATTAGGAGCCAAAGATGTTTTTCTTAATATTACTGGTGGTATTTCTGTAGATGATCCTGCAATTGATCTAGCAGTTGTTGGTGCTATTTTATCCTCTAATGAGGATATCCCAATTGCTAAAGACTTTTGTTTTGCAGCCGAAGTTGGACTTGCTGGAGAAATTAGACCCATCACCAAGGTAGAACAAAGGATTCAGGAGGCCGAAAAACTAGGTTTCTCGACCATTTTTGTTTCTAAATACAATAAAATTTCTAACCGAAATAATACGATCAACATTCAACTTGTTGGTAAAATTGAAGATGTTGTAGAATACCTTTTTGGATAATTAGGTTTTTACATTAGGTCTCAAATAGTCTGGTAGTAAACTAGCTATATATTCAATATGACTTTTTGTATAAGTATCCTTCTGATTATATCTAAAATTATGATATAAATAAAACATAATCAACCTATTGTAATCGTCTAATTCAGAATCTTTAATAATTTTTACCAATTCTGAAGCTATTTCATCTTTTTGATCACTTTCGGCTAATGCCCTACCAACTCTTCTAATATTAGAATAATAGTGATTCTTACTTGGGTTTTTAACCCTAAAGCTTATACCATAAATCAAATCAGAAACATTAATATTTAAAACTTCCAACTCCTTAATATACGTCTCCCTTCTAGCCCATGCATAGCTGCCATCTGAATTTCTGTGAAAACGATCATTCATTATATTAAGATGAGCCCTTAAAAACACATCCCAATTATAACTTTCTGCAGAAAGTTGAGCAATATTCATAGCATGAATTCTTGGTCTTTGATCTTGACTACAACTGCCATAAACTATTCTTCCCCTTTTAAGTTCTAATGCTTTTTCTTTGGAATAATATGAAGCAATATAACCTTCTAACTCATCATGTCCACTATTACTCAAAATAGCTTCACTGCAGGCTTCTTCAAGTAATTGCTTAAATTCTAACTTTTTTGATAAATTTTCTTTTATAAATTTAGTCCTATTTCTATCCCATATTCTATACTTCTGATAATATAATTCATAATCTTCCTCATCAAGATCAGAATACTCCGGTTCTTTTTCATCAAAATTTTGATCTATATACTTGAAGAAAGCAGTTCTTTTGTTTAGTTCTTCGTTTATTATTGTTGATCTTCTACCAGTTTTTCTAGCTTGCTTAGGATGTATTGTCGTAGTTGTATCTATTAAACATTCAGAATACTGTATCATCCTTGCATATGATCTCGGTATTAATTTTGAAATCAATGGTTCATCTAAGTAAAAAACACCTATACTTTTATCTTTATACTTTTTAAATATCCACTTTCTATTTTGAAAACTAGTAAAATTATCAGCGCCAATTATTAAAGACCTTCCTTCTGGTTCTTCACTAATTTCAACTACTTCTTCATTCCTGTAATTCTTATATACCGATTTCACTATCAAATGAAACTTAGGCTCCTCTTTAATTTCATATTTCTTTAGAAAGTCATCCAACGTAATGTTAGACTGCAAATCCTTTACAAGTTTCTCGGTGTTTGATTTGACTTCTATGAAAAAACCTTTGGTTTGGGAAAATGAATAAAACTCCTTAGACAGGTCGCATTTACGAAAAGCTTCATTTTTATCTCCAACAATTTCCTGAAGTTTGGATATAGCTTCTGGGGAATAGATTAATCCATTTTCAAATTCATTAAATTCTGATTGAGCTATCGACGAACATGTCACCAAAAAGGAAAAAAAGAAAACTATTTTTTTCATGATAAAAGTATATTGTTGTTAAGTGCAATCTAGGATATCACAAGATATTCTGACACAAGGATTGAGCCAACTATACTTTTTAACGAGTAAAAGGTCGTCTTTATTTAGTTCTGCTTATTTATGGAGCTGGATTTGGTATTTGTGCATGAACTTCATTAATCTCATTGAGTATCTCATCCGATAATGTTAACTCGATACTACCAATATTCTCTTCTAACTGTTGTAGAGAAGTTGCTCCGATAATATTACTGGTTACAAAAGGTTGCTGATTTACAAAAGCTAATGACATCTGCGTTAAACTAATATCATATTTCTTGGCGATTTCATTATACAATCGAGTCGCTTTATAACTATTCTCGTTCATATATCGATTGTAATTTGGGAAAAGATCTACTCTAGAGTTTTTAGGAATTTCTTCTAAATATTTTCCAGTAAGCATACCAAAACCTAATGGTGAGTAAGGTAAATGTCCCATATTTTCTCGATGTAAAATCTCTGCAAGACCAATTTCATCTTTTCGATTAAGAAGGTTATAAGGATTTTGCACTGTTATCATTTTAGGAGCTCCTTTTCTACCTTCTTCAACATATCTCATCAAACCATATGCAGATTCATTTGAAACCCCTACCTGTCTAATTTTTCCTTGTTTTATAAACTCTTCTAAATATCCTAAAACCTCAGCAAAATTATCTTCCCAAGGATCATTTTCGTCATGAGTATATCCAAGCTTTCCAAAGTAATTCGTATGCCTCTCTGGCCAATGTAATTGATATAAATCTATATAATCGGTTTGTAGTCTTTCTAAACTTTTGTGAATCGCATCTTCTATTTCCTCTTTACTAAATCCACCAGTTCTTATATGTTGAGAAAACTCTGCAGGTCCAACAATTTTAGAGGCAATCACTACATCTTCTCTCTTACCTGATTTCTTTAGCCAGCTTCCTATTACACGTTCTGTACTTCCTTGTGTCTCCTTTTTTGCTGGCACAGAATATAATTCGGCAGTATCTATAAAATTAACTCCTTTACTGATTGCATATTCAATTTGCTCATGACCTTCAGCCTCAGAGTTTTGCTCACCCCAAGTCATGGAACCTAAGCAAATTTTACTAACTTTTATATCTGTATTGGGTAACGTAGTATACTTCATGCAATTATTTAATTTTCTGGAAAATATTAAGATCCAAAATTAAAAACTCTCTTTTTAGATATTCCAAAAATTATCTTAATTAACCTCCAAAGTGGGGATCTTATCTACAGTTATCATACTTCGTTACACAGATTAACTAACAACTAAAAAGCATAAAAAAAACACAATTATTTGATTATTAATGTTTTGTACTGTTTTTCATCTCATGGCATAATTATTTCTAATATATAATTAGTTGCGCTTTGAACTTTGCAATGATGAATAAAAAATAGTATTCACACGTACCAACCAAAAAAAAAGAGAATCATGTATTCTCTATAATAAAGAGTTGTTTCATTCTTCAACTCTGTACTCTTTTAACCTGATAAAGAGCTTCTTAAAAAAGAAGCTCTTTTTTTATATCAAAACTATTTTACACATAAAATTTTCAAAAACATATATAATTATATACAATTTATGTTTTTTGTATATATTTTTATATCTTTAGAATAAATTCACACAATTTATGCTTACTTAAAGTCATGCTCAATACATATTATAGAAATCTCACTAAAAAGGAGAAGCAATTTGCTATCAAAAGAATTGCCTCTAAAACTTATTTTACCGAAGAAATTGTAGAAAAGGTATTAAAACGTTACAATCCACTTATGGAAATTAAAGACAATAGGATTGCTATACATAAAAATTCATACCACAAACTAGTTCGTGAAATTTATAAAGAGTATTCAATGACCGCATAAAAAACGGATGCAGTTTTACCCAAAAACTACATCCGTTTCATACTTTCTTAACTCATAACTATTCTGCTATTTGTAGATGATTACCAAAAATCCATCTCTTATATTCACTAGCATAATACTCATATACTGTACTTGCTGGAGCTTGATATTTCCCTGCGATATCAGCTTTTAGATCTATGGCTATCTTTTTTACTTCGTTAGGAGCAAACTCTCTCCAATAAAAGACTAGATAATTATCAAAGATTTCATAAAATGCCACCTTTTCTTTTTCTAAAATTTCCTTTAATTGCCATGGTTGTACTGATGTTCCTGATGGAATACCGATAATTGCTGTAACCATTGGCAATCCATTTGAGGTAAGATTACTTACTTCAATATTCATTCTTGCATTATCACCAACCTTATATTGATTATTTGCTATAGTAGTTTTCAAATCCACTTGGCATTTTTCTGAGGAATCTGGCAAAAAACTATCCCATTGTATATCTATTGCATATGGAAATGTATGCTCAGAATTTTGAAAGTTAATTTCTATTTTCTGTTTGCCTTTTGTTATATAATCTTCCAAACCTTTAACCTCCACTTTTCCAGATTTATTAATTTGAAGCCTTTGAGTTAGTTTCCTACTATTGATAATTATTTCTAAAGCTTCATCTTGACCAATTATTTTACTTTTTTGGCTTTTTGTATACTCAATTAGTGCTTTTAGGGCCATACAGGTTGATTGTGTAGCGCCAAATCTTCCATGCTTTCTCTTACTTACTAAATATTCAATTCCTTTAGATATTAATGCATAATCTTTATGTTCTTCTTTCATTAATGCTAGAAGAGTAAAAGCTACTGTTTCTATATTTTTTGAATCTCCGTACGATCTAGTTATTGTATTTTCTACAGCTAACTTCCCAAAACCAAACTCCTCAATATGTTCTTTTATTTTGGCAAGAAGCGTATTACCTTTTTCGTTTTCACCATAATTGAAGCTAGCTGCTGCTAACAAAGCCATTCTATAAACATCATTACTTTTTAAAGCTTCATTATAAGTTACTTGATACTCCTTGCTTAGGTCAGTTTGTATACCAGACTCACTAATTGCATAAACTATATATGCATTAGCTACATTCAATGGAGAACTGGCGAAGCTATCGTATCCTTTTTTGCTCTTTTTGAATCCTCCTTTTCCATCTTTTCTACTCATTAACCAATTTACAGTTCGGTCAATCATTTTCTGATCAACTTCGGAGTATACTTCTTTCATTTCAGTGAATTCTAAAAGTCCATAAGCTGTTAATGTTTCATGAGGAGGTGTTTTCCCAAACCATTCAAATCCTCCTTCTTTTGTTTCAAAGCCTATTAATCTTTTGTATCCTTTTTTAATAAAATCCATTGCCTTTTTTTCTATTTCTGGATTACTTTTCCCTGTTTCTCTTAGATATTTTAATACCAAAATATTAGGATACGTACTTGATGAAGTTTGCTCAAAACAACCATATGGTTGTTGTATCATGGATTCAATACCGTTCATTACATCTCCAACAATATCAGTATAAACAGTAACTTCCGCCTTGAGACTATTACCAACAACATTATCTATATGAAAATCAAAAGATTGATCCCTATCTCCTGATATGGAAACTTGTGTTGGGAAATAAGGGCTTAAAATAGTTGCCTCTTTCTTAATTGTATCACTATACTCATTTGATTTCACAGAGGCAGTGATGAAAGTTTTATTCTCTTTAAGAACTGGAACAACTTTGATATTTTTTATCATCGAAGAATTAGCTTCAACGATAACCTCAGAGTTTATACTATCTAATAATTTTATACTTTCAGGTAATTCTAAAGCTAGATCAGTTTTTAACCTTTGGGTAGATTCATTAATAATAGTAACCGGTAAAACTACAGTATCATTGATCGTTAAATAGTTAGGTGCTTTAAAAGCTAAGCGAAGTAATTTTTTAGTACTATAGTTCTTTTCTTTTCTCCCGATCAATCCATTGTAGCCCAATCCTTCTGCTGTTATTTTAAAAGAAGTTATTTCATCTGTGTTATAAAATGATATTTTCGCTTGTCCCAATTCATCCGTTTGTACTACAGGATTCCAATATATTGTTTGTCTAAAATCAGTTCGTTCTGACGGTAATGAAACACCTTGATAAACCGGAATATAAAATTTTTTTTCTATGTAATTAACTTTTAAAACATTATCATTAAAAAACTCAACTGCATAGTTGTTAAACTTAGCATTGTTCAGTTTCTTTTTATTCCAATTGTTAAAATAATTACCGTTTTTTGAAGTAATCAGAATGACTCCACTATTACCCCTACACCCATAAATTGAAGCTGCAGCCGCATCTTTTAGTACTGTTACAGACTCTATATTTGAGGTATTCATAACATTAAAATCCGCAACATTCATCGGTACGCCATCCACTACTATCAAAGGCTGACTATTGCCCGATAGCGCTGCTGCTCCACGAATATTAATCTTTGAACTATTACCATAAACACGATCTGCATTTGAGATTTGTATTCCTCCTATTCTACCTTGCAAAAGCCCTATTGGATCTGTTCCTTCTTCTATCTCCTCTGATTGTACTATTGCTTTACTACCAGTTATTGATTTTTTGTTTGTCACACTATAACCTACAATTACAACTTCTTCTAAGGCAGCGCCATCTTCACCTAGTGCAATAGAAGCTTTGGCTTTTTTACTAATTTTCTTTTGTAAAGGTTTCTTTACTCCAAAAAAGCCTTGTATTTCTGAAGAGTCTTTGATTATTGAGCTTTTTACATTAGCGTACTTTGATTGATTAGGTTTATCTTTAATTATTCGCAACGAAGTATTCGTATCTGTATATGCGATCATTGTGTAAGATTTTCTTTCTAGCTTAAAAGAAAAACGTCCATCTTCTTTTGTTTTCATTGTAAAAGCCTTATTACCATTTGGGTCAAATACAATTAGATATGCTTTCACGGGTGCGCCTTTTTTATTTACTACTGTTCCAGATTGAATAGATTTTTGTTCTAGTCCGAATTTGCTATTCTGCATTGTTATTTCGTTATTAATTAAATAGTCTCTCCAACCATGAGTCAACATTACATAATCTAGTGCTTTAGAAGCTTTCGGTTCCTCTTGATCAAAATAAAATACAGGCTTATGGATCTTTCCTTTTAACTCTGAAGACATTAGAAAATAAGATATTATATGATCCTGTTTATCATCGGCAAAAGAAAGTAATTTGTTATTCGCAACCGCAACCGAAAGATTTGACGAAATTGGAACACCATCCGAATCGGTAGTTTCAATAGTCATTTCTACTTTTTCTCTGGTTTCGTATTGTTCTTTATTCAGAGAAATATTAATGTTCAGTTCTTTATGTAAATTTAGAAATACGAGTCTCTCTGCAATTGGAATATTTTCTTCGGTAAGCAACGTAAACTTGGCAATACCTTTTGGAAAGTCTTTTGTATCAACTGTAACGATTTTCTGGTTACTTTTTATTTTTTTATTTGCTAAAACACCTGTACTATTAGAAATCTCAAGTTTAAGTTCTTTCGGGTTATTGGAAAAGATTTTTAACCTTGTTTGCAAAGAATCACTCATCACGGAGAAACGAACACCGTCTTCATATACTTTAGGTAGTAGGAACTTCTTTTCTGAAACAAATGGTTCTTTTATCTGAGCATAATATGAGCTATTTTTTGATACTTTATCAATATCAAATCCACCCATACCATCATGATAACTGCTAAATTTTGTTATATAATTTCCCTTTTCGTCTATAATATCCCCTGAAATATCTGCTGGTTTTCCGAACTCGTTTATTGCTTTAAAAGCTATAGTATTTTTCGTTCCTGCAATGATTTTACCACTTTCTGGAAAAAACTGTAAATCAATCGTATCTAACAACACAGGAACGCTTCTAGAAATAGACTCTGTAGAACCTTGATGAGGAACTAATATATTTAAAATAACATCGGATGTATTTAAATCAGAAGGTAATACAAAAGCTGGATTTGCCTTACCTAATTCATTCGTTTGTATACTCTTTGAATATGTCTTTTGTCCAGCAATGGCTACCTCAAAAGTTATTTCTTTATTTTTTAAAGGATTATTTTTTAAATCTTTTACCTCAAAATTTGCAACTACTTCTGAGGATTTACCATAACTTTCTTTCTCAAATTTTAACTTCAATAATAAATTCGGTTGTACTATTTTTTGGACAGTAATCTTCTTTGTAAAAAAAGCATCTTCTCCATAATTCCTCATCCATTGTGTGTACATTTTTAAGGTATATATGCCGCCAACCCAATCTTTTTGTATATCAAAATGTCCATATGAATAACCCTGTTGGATAGATAAATTCCAAGATTTTACAATAGCTCCTTTAGGAGAAATTAGTTCTGCATATAATACCTCACTTAGTTTTGTGATTTTATGTTCTGAATCGGTAACATATGATTTAAACCAAATCGTCTCGCCTGGAAAATAGAAAGATCGGTCTGTTTGTGTATATATTTTCTCTATTAGATTAGGTTGTGTTTCCTTTACAGTAAAAGCAATTGATATAGCGCTTAATAGAAATAAAACAATTCCTCTTTTTATATGTTTACTATCTATTTTCATAGTTATATTTTTAAGTTGATTTTAAAACCGATCTCGCTCGTGATTGGTGTATTAAAAAAGTTAAGTCCTTGGCTAGATTGTTGATCAAACAAATTACTATAAGGTGATGCTCCTCGATATTTAGACCATGTAAAAAGGTTGTTTGCGTAAACCCCTATGGTAAAATCTCTCAAAAAGTGATGGGTCTTATTTTTAGCAATATCATACGAAAAATTGATTGATTTCAAATTGATATAGCTTCCATCCACAATAGCATCTTCATCAACTCCCGAAAAGCCATATCGAACAAATTTGTTTCCAGAAAGCCCATTATTAGGATTAGCAAAATCTACTGGAATTGTATTTCTTTCTCCTTGTTCATTGACTCCGTCAAAAACAAAACCCGTAATCTCTCTTTGCTTTGCCGATAATTCAGAAACACCAAGGTAGTTCAGTACATTTTGTGTACCATTCCAAACATCTCCTCCTTTTTGAAAGTCGATTAAAAAACTACATCGAAATCTTTTCCAACTAAATGAATTAGTAAACCCTATCGTATACTTTGGAGTTGGATCTCCAATAACCTTTTTATCTAAAGCAACTAATGGATACCCTTGATCATCAATGATGATATTATTTTGATTGTCTCTTTCGTATGCAGACCCCACAAATACTCCAGCAGGTTGGCCTTTGATTAGATTTTTTGAAACCGAGGAAAATCCTGCAATCGGTATACGATCACTACTATCCAAAATATCTAATACTTCAGTTCTATAACTAGAAAATACAATTCCAGGAGTGTAAGAAAAATTATCATAACCGAATATGTTCACATTCATATTTGCCTCAAACCCTTTATTAATGACATTAGCTATATTCTTAAGTTGAAAATTGTTTTGTTTCAAAACAGGAAATACGCTATTGTCTATTCTATTGTGAAAATAAGTAGCCCCAAAATCAAGGTTGACTCTATAGAATAGCTCTATCCCTATATTTGTTCCAAGTTCATAACTCTCTTTTTCTTCAAGAGCTATATCATTGGTCACAAATAAATCATTATTGGCTGTGTATGAAAAGCTTTCTTGTGGATTGATCAACAAACTATTATGACTTTGATTTTTATAGAATAATGGGGTGTCATTTACATCAAAAGTTGTTCTTGCAGAAAGAGTGAACCTTCTTAACCAATGTATATGCATATGATTTTCAAGATCAGCTTTAATTTGAAGTGTTGGTAACAACCACTTGCTATTTTGTATGGAAGAG
Organism: Aquimarina litoralis; assembly: GCF_019295435.1. Taxonomy (GTDB): domain Bacteria; phylum Bacteroidota; class Bacteroidia; order Flavobacteriales; family Flavobacteriaceae; genus Aquimarina; species Aquimarina litoralis_A. Next base: position 89,921 of record NZ_WEKL01000015.1, on the reverse strand, counting down.
GCATAAGAATTATTACCTGCAATTATTGTGGTACTCAGATCAGCGATAGTATATGCGAATTTGTGCAACATACTAAAGGTATTTCTTTCTAAACTTTGAGTACGTTCACTACTTATTTGTGGATTATTAAAATCAAAGCCAGAAAATTGTGCTGCCTCAAAAAGACGATAATTCAAAGTCTGATAGTTATAATTAATTTTAGAGTCAACCTTTATTTTAGAGCGGTCATTATATTTCTCCAATCTAAATACTACATTAGAATCGAATTCATTTGCATCAATATTTTTCCCGCTTGTATATCCTTCTGAAAATCCAACAGTACTTCTTGGCAGGCCAAACTTTTCTTCACGTGAAGCATTAGAATAGTGAAAAATAGTTTTAAAATAGGCATCATTAGAAACTCTAAATCTATTTTGTAGACTTGCAATAATGATATTGTTTGCTACTTGATTTTGGTTCGTTTTTAACAACCACTTTGGATTGTTAAACCTATTACTAAAACTCCGTTGCATATTATCCAAAAGTTGGATGCTTTGCTTATTTTCAAAACTTATCGGAGTTGTATATGCATTAAGTAACAAGTTATTATGAAAACCATTAATATTTGGTTGGTTATCGATAGTATTGTTGTACTTAATAAAAGCATCCCATAAGACAGGTTTGTCTAATCTTTTCGAATTCTTATAAGCTAATGTAAACTCATTATGTGTACTTCGTTCTTCTCCAAAAATGTCTTCAACGGTGCTGTTTTGAAAATCAACACTATAAAAATCATTCTGTGTTGAAACGTTAACAAACAAATTATTTGATGTTTTAACGGATGTTCTAAAAATACTATTGTTATAAATATTTGCTGGGCTACCATTCCCATTTCCTAAAGAGACTAACCTTCCGTTTTGATCAAAGTCATATGCAGTTCCATCAAACTCTAAGGATTGTATTCTAGGACCAAATGAAAAAATTTCATTGGTCTCCGGACCGAAAAAGGTATTCTGGCCATTGAATGGAATTCCTTGGGCATACACCGACTGAAGCTCTGGAAGATTGGTATTCTTTACAAATTGAAATCCGACATTAGAATTCCATCCTAGTTCATAATGTATAGAGGGACGGAAGTAAGAGAGTTTTACTTTATCATTTCTAACGTCAATTTTTCTAATCCTCGAATGATCGAAATATGCCCCATTTTTATTATACGTTTTGAATACACTTTCCAGGCCCGGAATTTCTACTTTTTCTTCAGAGATATTCTTGATCGCATTAGCATAAGCATCACTTCTTATCTTTTGGATAGGTTCTTTCTTAATCATAGCAGCACTACTTTCTTCTCCAAACATTTGGGGAGTAACTAACACCTCTCTACGATTAAAGCCTATATATGAAAAAACAAGAATATCGCCGATGTTACATTTTATACTATAATTTCCATCGAAATCTGTTTGTGTTCCAATAGTGGTTCCGCTAATCATTATATTTACTCCTGGCAATGGTAAACCACTTTCATCTGAAAGAGTTCCAGAGACTACCCCTTCCTGACCAAATGCCTGGATTGAGATTAAAAATATAAGAGCTATTCCATACTTGATAAGTATTCTATTCTTCATCATAATAAGTTATTTAGTTACTTCCAAATGTATTTTACAGGACTGCAGTAAAAAATGAAGAATGAGGGAACCATTACTTTGGTTGAGGGAAATAACGTTTCATAAAATGTGGGAATATTATAAAAAAACGGACGCAGTTTTACCCCATAACTACATCCGTTTAACAACTAACCAACCTAAAAAATTAATTCCTCTCGCATCCAACCTTAATTATCTTTTTAGATTGATGTAAAGGTATTACCAAAGGGTTATTTATAAAACCATGATTGAGGGAAACGGTATTTTGAGTGAGGGAAATAATAGATTGTATTATACAACTATTGACAAGAAAGTTTTAAAAAAAATAAATATAGAATTTGCTCTCAGAGCATTAAGAAAAGTTCTTAAATAAAAAAAGCGCTTATTGCGCTACATTCATTTATGACATTGGTAATATTTCTATCACTTTACCATAAACATTTTTGGTCCATCCATTGATGCGACCACGGTTATTACCAATTAGTAATCCTCGTTTTACATTTTTTCCTTTTACTAAATGTGTAAAACAGTTTCCTCTTACTTTACAAAAAACAATATCTCCTGCTTCACAGTCTTCCCAATTCACGGGTTCTAAAACAACAGGTTGTTTAGATTGTAAAATAGGTAACATAGAATTACCAGGTTCTTTGGAGACAATCGTCTCGCCATTCAATAGTTTTTGAATTTTCCAATTCATAATCATAGTTTTAAAAATTAATATTTAATTCAAAAACTATGGAGTATGGTTTTTACAAAGAACTTGTACTTTCGTACATTGCAAATATAGCTATTTTTTTAAAGATCTTTTATTATAGAGATTAGATAAGAATACTACTGATCATCTTCATCATAGTCATCTTCATCATCATAATCATCTTGTTTGTCTTCTTGTTTATCTATTTGTTTATTCGCTTTTTTTGAAACGCCACATTTTCTACGAACAATTCTCTCTGAAAGTGCTGCGGCATTTCGCGCATGACTCTCTGAAGCACGGCCATCTTTCATAATAGCGTCATATACCGATTTGTTTTCAATAAGTCCTTTTAGAATACAGGTAAAACCTGGGCTATCTTTTCCCTTATAGCGACTCTTTTTCTTAGGCTTTGTAACCAACTCATCAAACAAGCGTCTTTTTACTACTTGATCCTGCTGAACCTCTACAATAAACTTATATAACAAGTTTTCATCTTCGGGTTCCATATCATTTACCTTATCCAGCACATTGGAATACTCATCATTGGTAAAATCAAAATATTGATAGAAATCGAAATAACTACCTTGATCTTCTTCTTCTTCCTGCTCTTCACCATCTTCAGAATATTCATCACTTTGGGTTTCTTCTTCCTCATTATACTCTTCTTCTTCGCTTTCCTGACTTACTCCCGTAAATACACACAATACTAGTAGTATAAAAATGGGTGTCTTCTTCATTTGTTTCATAGTTTTAAATTGATCTGGGTATTATAAACGTCTGATACTGTTCTTTTGTTATCTGTTTTCCTGATTTTTATAGGTTTTACTATATGCATATTTAAGGATTTTATTTTTGACCTCTAAATTCATGGCACACTTTTTGGAAACTTCAAATTAAAATGGTTATTTTAAACCCTATTTTTTAAGATAACTTTAATAATAAATCTATAATTATTCCGTTTTGGAATACGTGAAATCAAATACGTAGTTTTGATACTAAATTTATAACACCCAAATATTATGAAAAAACTAATGCTACTTTTATTCTTAGTAGGCGCTGGAGTAACTACACAGGCTCAAGAAGATTGGAAACAACTTCCCGAAATTTTCGAGAGAGTATATAGTCTTGCCACAGATCTCAATGAACAAACAAATAAAGTTACAGCGCAAGGAAGTGTGATATCTATTACAACAGCAAAAGGGACTATTTCTGTTGAACAAAAATTAGATCCAAAGAAAGCAAAAGAGTTAAAGCATTATCAATATACGCTATTGACTTCTAGTGGAAAATCTATTTTGTTAGATAAGATGAATTCTGAAAGAGTAATCGAAACTTTTCAAGCAAAACTCCTTAAATTAAAAGAAGAGCTAAGAGTCAATCAAGATGCTGACGTAGAAGAAATTTTAGGAAATTTATTTGATGGAGGAGGTAAATAATCTTCAAAATCCAAACATAAAAAAAGCGCTCAACTTGAGCGCTTTTTTTATGCAGATATATCAAATTATATATCATTTAGCAGCTTAGAAATTTCATCTAACTTAGGTGTTAGAATCACTTCTATTCTTCTGTTTTTAGCTTTACCTGTTGATGTTTCATTAGAAGCAACTGGTGAGTATTCTCCTCTTCCTGCAGCAGTAAGATTTTGTGCATCTATTTGTGGATTCTTTAATAATAAATCTACAATGGCAGTGGCTCTCTTGGTAGAAAGATCCCAGTTTCCTTTTAGTTGTCCGTTACCGGTATACGGTACATTATCGGTATGCCCTTCTATCAGTACTGCGATATCTGGGTTCTCTCCAAGAACAGATCCTAATTGCTTTACGGCTTGTCTTCCTTGCGTACCTACTGCCCAACTACCCGAATCAAATAACAGTTTATTTTCCATAGAGATATACACCTTCCCGTTTCTTTCTTCAACAGTTAGTCCTTTTCCTTCAAAATTTCGAAGGGCTTTAGAAATAGCAGATTTTAATGCTTGCATCTTAGCATCTTTGGCAGCAATCAATCCTTCTAATTCATCTACACGTTTAGAACGGCTGTCTAAATCTCTTTGTAGCTTCTCTAATCGATTACGTTCTGCCGCTAAGGTTCTCTCTTTTTCTTCTAATTGTGATAATAGCTCTCTATTTCTCTTATTATTTGCATTTAGCGCAGCAGCACTATTCTTTCCTAAAGCATCATAGGAGTTTTTCAGATTTTCATAGTTCGAAGAAAGGGCATCATATTTAGTGCGTAACTCATCTCTTTCCGCTTTTGTTTTTTCGTACACTTCATTCAGCTGATCCATTGCCAGCTTATCAGCATCACTTGTTTTTTGTAACGCTTTATACTTATCCTGTAGGGTTCGATTTTCTCTTTTCAACCTTGCATACTTGCCTTCCAATTCTTTGTGAACTTTAGAAGAAACACAAGAAGTAGCAAACGTTCCGATAAAAATGATTATTAAAATTCTTTGTAACATATTTTTTGTTTTTTCTGTCAGTCTGAGCTTCCTCTATAGGCGAACAAGTCGAACACTGACAACCTCTTACTATACTAATATAACACTTCGACAAGCTTAGTGTGACAATTTAGTACGACAATTCTTAGTACTATTTTTTATACGTTTAATTCTACCATAATCGGACAATGGTCACTATGTTTAGCCTCTGATAAAATCACTGCGCGTTCTAATTTATCTCTTAAAGGTTCAGCAACCATTCCATAATCTAATCGCCAACCTTTATTATTTGCTCTGGCATTGGCTCTATAACTCCACCATGAATAATTATGAGGTTCTGAGTTAAAATGCCTAAAGGAATCTATGAATCCACTCTCCATAAAATTGCCAATCCATTCTCTTTCCACTGGTAAAAATCCCGATACATTCTTATTACGCACCGGATCATGGATATCTATTGCCTGATGACAGATATTATAATCTCCAAGAACAACCAGATTAGGATATGTTTTTTTAAGTTCATTAACATATTCCTGAAAATCTGCCATATACTTTAACTTATGATCCAATCGATCTAGATTACTCCCACTAGGTAGATACATACTCATTATGGAAACTCCATCAAAATCAGCACGTAGATTACGACCTTCATGATCCATATAGTCAATTCCAGTACCATATTCTATATGTTTCGGTTCTGTTTTAGATAAAATAGCAACACCGCTATATCCTTTTTTCTGAGCACTATACCAATAATTATAGGAATATCCTGCTTCTGCAAAAACATCCAGTTCTAGCTGTTCCTTATTTGCTTTGATTTCTTGTAAGCAGATGACATCTGGATCTGCTTGTTGTAACCATTCTATAAATCCTTTTTTTAAGGCTGCACGGATTCCATTTACGTTATACGATATTATTTTCACAAGCTCTATTTTAGGTTTATTATTGTGCTTGACTAGTTGTCAAAGCATTCTTTTTTCTGTACCAAAACAAACTTACTAAGATCAATGCTAAAACACCAAACCCAATCCACCAATATTTTGAAGTATCATTTTGCAACTCAATGACAGCAGTATCACCTAATAGGTAAAATCCTCCCCAATAATAGGGATGATTCGTTTCTTGATTGGTAGTCGTAAGGAACTGTAACTTTGCCTGCTGCAATGCTTCTGCTTTATTTTTACCGTCTTTTAAGTTTCGATAAAAATACTCCATGATTTTAGGAGTGGTTTCATCAGAAACTTCCCAGTTGGTTAACAATAAGCTTTTGGTTCCTGCATATTGAAACGCATTTCCTAAACTCATGATTCCTTCTCCTTTTGCAATTTTGCCAGTTCCTGTATTACAGGCACTCAAAACAGTTAGTTCTGCAGGAATATCTAAGGCAAATAATTCATGACTGTATAAATAATTATCCTCTACAGTGTCCTTGCTTTTTGTGAAATATAACTTAGAATTTTCTGGCCGCTCATTATCTACATCTCCATGTAAGGCAAGGTGCAAAATATTATAAGCACCTGCATGCTGTTTAAAATTCTGTTCTGTAGCCTCTGAACCATAGAAATATTGTCCATCTACAATATTTGCAATGGCACCGATTTCTTCTCGCGTTCCTGGTAGATCAGTACCTGAACCTCGTAGACTTCGTAAACGTACATTTGTGGTTGTTGTAGCATTATCTTCTCCTGAAAAGGAAAATGCCAAGCATTCTTGCAAGGTTTTGGAATCTGGTTCTTGCTCCAGTTTATCTCTAAACAATAAAGTTGCAGAATTGGCATAAGATATTGCATAATCCTTCAGTAAGTATGGCCAGTTTGTAGGATTGTTAGAAGCACTTTCTCCAGTCAATAACAAATCAAAATTAAGGTGCCAAAGGGGACCATCTGGCACAATAATCAATTGGCTACCTACCAATTCTTTTCGGATCGGAGCAATTAATGTTTCATAGAGTTCATACGAAATTTCTTTATAGGCCTCATAATCCTTGGTAATAGCACTTTGAAATTCTTTAATCTGCTCTTCTAATTTTGAAGTTGATAGTTCTTTTACAGCGATGTTACTCTTTGAAATAGTGAAAGCATAAGTAGTGCTATCGGCAGTGAAAAACTCTAATAAAGTGGTTTGATCATCCAATTTTTGTTGTACTTCAGTTACAGAAATCACTTCATTATCATATTTAAGCTGATGGTATTTGGGATAGTTTTTTTCTAAAACTTCAGTTAAAGAATCTTGCCGACGAGAAATATCGAAGAGTTTGCTTTGATGGGTAAATAATTTTGTTGAATCAATTTTTACATTTGATAATTGTTCATTAACCTTAGACTCGTAGTAGGCTTTATCAATCTTAACACTCTTTTCTAATTCAATCAAATCAGGAGATAAACCTGAAAAGCTTTTAGCATTTGAGTCTTGCAGCAAATCTTTTAAAACACTGGATCTACTTTTTTCAGAGTATTCATAAGCATTTTGTAGTAAATTCGGATCGTTATTAATTACGAATAATTGTAAAGTTGATTGTATTGCTCCTCCATACATCTTTTTTACAGCTTCGGAAACGAGCAACTTCTCTTTATAGCCAAATAAAAAGTGTCTTGTTGTAATCGCCAAAGTGTCAGCATTTTTGTAATTATCAATACTATTTTTAAGATAATTAATATCATTTTCTTTAAAATAAAGATCTCTGTATACTCCACCTTTACCAGTATACGCATACAACAATGCTTTTAAGGTATTAAAATCACTATTCTCAATTAATTTATTTAAAGATTTTTTCTTGTCAAAATCCAAAACCATATCATAATAGGACATTGCTTGTTTAAGCTGTTTTTTCTTTCGATAAGAATTTCCTATTTGACAATAAGTTCTTAAAACCCTATAATCCTTTTCATATACATTATTCTTATAAACTTTTAATGCCTTGTTTTGATAGTACAAAGCAGAATCATATTGTTTGTTTTTTAAATATAGTTCTCCAATATCAAAATAGTTTTTGCCAAGATCTAAATGGTCTTTCCCAAGGGTTTTAACCTTAATCCTTTCGGATTTTTTAAAATATGACAATGCTTGCTTCATATCTTCTTTTAAAAAACTAATTTGACCTAAGTTTAAATACGAAGTAGCAACATCTGGGTGAATTTTGCCAAATAATTTTTCTCTAATCTCATTAGATTTAATTGAATAGTGTAAGGCCTTTTCATATTGGCCTAAAGCCATATGAATAGAAGCCATATTATTGTACGTCGATGCAACATAGTAACTATCAACTTCATTAAACTTAAAAGAAATTTCTAGAGCTTTCTTAGTATAAAAAAGAGCTTTTTGGAACTTACCTTTATCTCCATATTTATAAGAAATATTACTATAATAATTCACAAGCTTCAAGTTATCCTCTCCATAGACTTGTTTGGCTATTTCTATTGCCTTTTCCAAATATTCTATTGAACCATCAAGGTCTCCTTTTTTATATAAGATTTTAGAAATATTATTATAAAAAGATGCTATACTACTATGACTATTTCCTGAAACTTGTAATTGAATAGCTAAGGCTTTTTTATAATAGGCCAACGCTTCTTCATCTTTTCCTAATCTTTCATAAATGGTTCCAATATTATTGTAGTATCTAGCTATTTGTGGGTGATCTTCTCCCAATCTCCTTTTTTCTAAAAATATTGCCTTACTCATAAATTCTATAGAAACCTCATACTTTGCTTTTATATAATAAATCCTAGCTAAATTGTTATATGAAAACGCCAGAAAAGAATTGTCTTCACTTTTATCTACATTGATAGCTTTTTTAAATTCCTCTTCTGCAGAAGTAAAATCATTCTCTGCCAAGTAAACTTGACCCAGATTATTATAGGACTCAATAATTCCTGAAGTTTTATTTTTAGAAGTAAATACACCTTTGGCAATTCTGAAATAATCTTTAGCTTTTTTCCAATTTGTTTTTTTTAAGTAGTATTGTCCAAGGTTATTACATGCTCTAGCCCTTTCTAAATTACTTACATCCAAATAATTATTAGAGATGCTTAACGCAATTTCAGCTGATTTTAATGATGCATCATATTTTGAATATTCGAAATAGCTTTTAGAAATCCCATTATAACAACCAACTACTCTCTCCCATGCTTTTGATTTTTCATAAATAGGTAGTGCTTTTTCAAAATAAACAATGGAGCTATCTAACTTTCGATCCACTAATAAAGAATCTGCCTTTTTAAAATATTGAAAGGCTTGTAATGTATCTTGTTTAACTGTATTTTGAGAAAATGCAAAATGGGTAAACAATACAAAAATGACGAGGGTTTTTAGTGGTTTCATAGGGATATGGTTTATAAAAGCATTACCAAGATACTGGAAAATTACTTTTGAGATTACTATATCTTATATTACTTGGTACCCAAGTGGAGCAAAATGTTACCTTAAATTTTTGATTTTTCACATATTAGCTGCTAATCTTTTAAAACCTCAAGAATAGATTTCTCTCTTAAGAGAGATAGTATTTCAGCTTGCTCCAAAAAGCAAAAACTAGAAATTTTTAGTATGCTTGGTTAGCATTTAAACTTTCTTAAAAACACATCTCTAGCTCCTACTTTGACTAAGCTCAACACAAGTTTCAATAAGGGAATCTTAATACTTTTGTTTTCCGTTCTACAACAAAATTCTAAAATCACAATTATAGATTCTAGCCTATGCTGGAATGACAAAACAGTTATTAATTTTCATTCTCCAAAAACTTCAATCATCTTCTTTGGCTTTTTAGTTCTTATTCTAATCATTTCATAATGCCAAGTATTATTGGATTTATTAGCAACAATATCTAATTTCCCTTTTTGTTTAGATCCCTTGATACCAACAGTCATAATAGCCTTATTCTTTTCTGTATATCGAACTTCACCTTCAAGCAACTCAAAAACCCTTATTGGCTTCAGCTCTCCTAATAACGCGATTACACGTTGATCTTCTTGTACTATTTCAAAGGCATTTCTATATACTGAAGGGTCCACTACGGCTTTTGTAAAATCTCCAATGGGTTTTCCTAGCAGCACTAATATTGTAATAAAAAAACCACTTATCAATGCTAAAAGACCTAAAACCCAACCCCTATTTTTTTGCCACCAACTCTTTTTATCTATGCTATCTATCATAAATTTTTGTTTAAATACCCACGAATTCACAAAACATACCACTATATTTAGCGTTATCGCTATTATAAAAACCTTTCCAATCAATAGTTGTTGCACAAATCATAGTAATTTAAAGGCTTGGCGTGCCTCTATTTCTGAAAAACTTTAGTTTTGTATCGATGCGCATTTTTACGGTTTTAGGTTTTTTATTATTTGTTAGCACTTATGGTGCATATGGGCAAGATATTTCTGGAAATTTCAGAAGTAAAAAAGTACCTGTTACTGATACTATTCATATAGATTCTGTAAGTATTAATTCTTTTAAGTTCAAATTACTTTCCAAAGAAGGCTCCGTTATAGACAGTACATTATACAACGTGAACTTTGAAAATGCATCTGTAATAGTATCTCCAAAAATAAAATCGCAAAATGATTCAATTACCTTACAATACTATCGATACCCTGATTTCTTGACTAAAAAGTATTTTGAATTTGATCCGTCGATTATTGTTGAAGAAAGTGGGAATTTGCAAAAACTATACAGCTTATCTGAAGCGAATAATAAAAAAGAGTTTACGCCTTTTGATGGACTCACTACCAATGGTAGTATATCTAGAGGAGTTACCGTAGGTAGTAACCAAAATACCGTTTTAAACTCTGAATTGGACTTACAAATTTCTGGAAAAATAAGTGACAATATCTCCTTAAGAGCTTCTATCCAGGATGCTAATGTACCTGTACAACAAAGTGGATATTCGCAAAATCTTGATGAATTTGACCAAGTCTTTATTGAACTCTACAGTAAAAATTGGAATGTGAGAGCTGGTGATGTACAATTACAAAACACCACTAGTTACTTTAATAGATTTACTAAAAATGTACAAGGTATTTCTATCAATGGAACTTTGAATCACCCAGAATCTAAAACAGGTTTGTTTGCTTCGGGTGCATTGGTTAGAGGTGTTTTTACCAGAAGTCAATTTACCGGACAAGAAGGAAATCAAGGTCCGTATAAATTAACAGGACCAAATGGAGAACTATTTATTCTTATTGTATCCGGTAGTGAGCGTGTATATGTAAATGGTTTATTATTAGAACGAGGAGAAAATAAAGACTATATTATTGATTACAATGCTGGCGAAGTTCGTTTTAACCCTACTTATCCCATTACATCTGATATGCGAATATCTATCGAATACCAAACTACTGAGCGGAATTACTCCAGAATTATCGTGTATGGTGGTGGGGAACATACAAGTGAGAAACTAAAAATCGGTGCCTTTGTATATTCTGAAAATGATGCAAAAAATCAACCTTTACAACAAAATTTAAGTGATCCTCAAAAAGAAATTTTATCCAACGCTGGTGACAATACTACACAAATGATTTCTCCGTCGGCTGTTCCAGACGTTTTTAGCGAAAATAAAATTCTGTATAGAAGAGATATGATCAATGGGCAAGAAGTTTTTGTGTTTTCCAATAATCCCGAGGATGAATTATTTAATGTACGATTTTCCTTAGTAGGAGATAATCAAGGAGATTATATTGTTGGTGATGTAAATACGATTAGTAGGATTTTCGAATATGTGCCTCCTATCAATGGTGTTCCACAAGGTAATTATGCTCCTATTGTACAACTTGTGGCTCCTACAAAACTTCAAACCGCTGTTGTGCAAGGGTCTTATGTTCCTACCAAGAAAACAGCTATATCCTTTGAAATTTCCGGTAGTAAAAATGACCTGAATCTATTTTCTGATATCGATGATGATGATAATGATGGTGTTGCTGGAAGACTTCAAATAAAACAGAATATCTTTTCTAGAGATAGTAGCTGGACTATGAATGCTTTTGCTAATGGAGATTATATTCAGAAAGAATTTAAAAGTATTGAACGAATTTATAACGTAGAATTTAATCGAGATTGGAACTTGAACAATCCACTTGGGGATCAACAATTTTTCACTTCTGGCTTGGAACTTATTCATCCAAAAAAAGGCTTTACGAGGTATTCTTTCCAACATCTTAATTTTTCTGAAAACTACAATGGAAATAGACATTTTCTAAGTACTGAACTAAATCTAGATAAATTAGGAGTTGCTGTATACTCCAGTTTATTAAATAGTAAAAATGAAACCCTAGATGCTAGGTTCTTTCGGCTGTATAGTACATTTACCTATAGTTTTCCTAAAAACTGGATCGGTGCTAAAATAGCTACAGAGGAGAATAAAGAAATCAACGTAAGTGACCAAACCTTTACCCTAAACACACAACGTTTTAAATCTTATGAAATATATAGCGGAGTAGGAGACAGCACCAAAATCTATGCAGAAATTGGATATAGACATCGTATTAATGATAGTGTAAGAAATAATCTATTAGACAAAATAAGCACCTCTAATACATACTTTTTAAAATCTAATCTATTAAACACAAAAAATACCCAGTTGTCATTATTTGTTAACTACAGAACTTTAGATAATGAAGATATCAATCGAGAAGATGAGCAATCATTGAATTCTAGATTACTTTACAATCAACGGTTTTTTGGCGGTAAAATCAATTGGAACACTGTATTAGAAACCAATAGTGGAACATTACCTCAACAAGAATTTACATATGTACAAGTAGATCCAGGACAAGGAACGTATACTTGGAATGATTATAACAATAATGGAGTACAAGAATTAGAAGAATTTGAAATTGCGCAATTTACGGATGAAGCTATTTATTTAAGAGTTTTATTACCCAATCAGGTTTTCGTTAAAACCCATCAAAATAGACTTAGTCAAATTATTACGCTAAATCCTCTTTCATGGTCAGGATCAGAAAATAAAACGAAAAAATTACTGTCACATTTTTACAATCAAACTTCCTATATCGTAGACCGTAAAAATCTACGTGATAACAGTTCTTTTGATATCAATCCGTTTCGTAGCAATGAAAACGAATTAGCCCTCAACTTGAGTTTTAGGAACACCTTATTCTTTAATAGAGGAAAACAGCACTACACTACTTCTTATACATTTCTTTCCACAAAAAACACCAACTTACAAGTAACCGGACTTCAGGAAAATAGTGTAGATAGTCATCAATTAACATTTGCTCACAAAATGGCAAAAACATGGCTTTTTGACTTAAAGAACGAGCTCATTACTACAGAAAGTATTTCTGAAAACTTTAGCAATAGAAATTACATCTTAGAAGGGTATAAGATCGAACCCAAACTTTCTTATTTACTTTCATCTCAAACACAGYTTAGCGTATTTTATTTATTAAATGATCAAGAAAACACCTCTGGAGAAGAAATATTAACTCAACAAAAATTAGGGGTTTCTTTTATGTACGCCAACAAACAACAGGTATCTATTACAGGTGAATTTAATTATTTTAAAAATGATTTTACAGGAAATGCTTTTTCGCCTGTTGGATATCAACTACTCAGTGGTTTACAGCCTGGCGATAATTATACTTGGTCTCTTTTGGTGCAAAAAAAATTAACAAAATACTTAGATCTTAACGTATCTTATTTAGGAAGAAATAGTGAAAACAACAGTACAATTCATACAGGAAGTATTCAACTTAGAGCGTATTTCTAATATTTTTCTCATCTTTACAAACACAAATCTCTTAATTCTTCAATTACAATGAAAAATACCTTCAAAATTTGTTTATTCTTACTAATTCTCTCATTTCATAGTTGTAGTTCTACAAAAACGGCTGATGGAAATGACGGAAAAGAAAGTGCTCAAAATGTAGCTGCAACGGATATGACACAAAAAGGGTTTAAAAAAGCTACTTTATCTACTTCTAAATCTAAAGACTGTCCATATATTTTAAGTGTAGATGATTCTAAAGAACAGCTAGATCCTATCAATATTTTGGATTTCTTTGAAAATGAAGTTCCTGAAAAAGTATGGGTAAAATACGGTAACTTAAGAATGCGAAACAGATGCGTAGAAGCCAGACCTGTAACTATCATAGAAATTAGTAAAAGAGCTGATTAATTAACCGAAAATTTTGCAGATTTTCCTGTCTTACCACTTCCTAATCTAACAAAATAGATTCCGGTACTGGCAAAAGACATATCCAGTAAATATGTAAATCTGCTATTGGCATCTTTCTCAACCAAATTGGAAACTATCGTTTTTCCAGTAATGCTATATATATTCAATCTAAGAATATCATCAGCATTACTATCACTCATAGTAATTAAAAATTGGTTATTTGGTTGACTAAAAACCGTAAGGTCTGAATTTGGGTTTGTGTTTTCACCAATTTCTACCGTATAATCATGTGTAGTTCCAAATTGCATAGAGCCACAAGGATCATTAAGATCTGCACCATTGTTAGTATTCGTATCTCCTGCTCTCACTCGTAATATACGTGTCCCTAAAGGAGCATCACTTGGTAATGTAAAAAGAAATGTCTGGTCCACATTTTCTTGAGATATAACTTCATTTCTTATAATCAATTCTTCATCTTCAAAAATGGCATCATCATCGAGATCAATCCATAAAGAAAGTTGTTCTGCGTCACCTTCTGCAAAACCGGCTTGAACTGTCAATGAATACACTCCAAGAGATCGATCTAGATTAATAATCATAGATGTAAAATCCTCATAACCATTTCCGCATGTGATATTTTTATTTGAAATATTAGAAAGTTCAAAAGAAGATAATCCGTCTCCAAATCTACCACAATCTGATGTAGGAGCACAAAGTTGATGAATAACTACTCTTGAAATTACATCATTGGTAGTATCCTGATCCGTAGTTAAAGTAGTACCTATTTCAAAATCGTATCTTCCAAACTCAGATAAATCTGCAGTAGCAGTAAAGGTATACTCTACAGACGCTCCAACTGGTATAGATCCGGCAAAAGTTTCAGTAATAACATCACCACCATTAATAGCATAAAATACTGGGATATTAGATTGTGTTGAACCTCCATAATTTCTTATAAGAACCGTGATCTCTTCAGCAGACGAAATTCCACCACCTGATATTGGGGATACTAAACTAATAATCCCTACATCATTTAGAAATAGGTTATTTGCTTCTCTATTTGCACAATTATTTTCTGGTGTTGCATCTCCAGTCAAATTCGTTTCTGCTTCGATTAGTAAGATATTACCAGCAGTTAAATCAGCAGTGGTATTAAATGTAAAAGAAGCTGTTTGTCCAGCAGCGATAGTTCCTGTAAAAATTTCATTTACTGCAGAACCCCCATTAATGGAATAACTAACAGGTATATTACTTTGTGCTGTATTTCCAAAATTTTTAATGGTTACAGTAATACTCTCCGAAGTCGTAAAAGTAGCATCTTCTGGCTCATCAATACGTATCACTCCTACATCGTTAGCAACATTATCTGCAATTTTAAATACTCCAACAATATTTCTAGCATTATTACCTGAATTCTCAAAATATTCTGCGATATGCCAGAAGGTTTGATCATCCCTTGGATCTACGGTAATTTGAGCATAATCTCCATAACGATTTCGTGTGGTTCGATCCACATCTGTTCCTATTGCGATTGTTTGTTCAGCAAAAGTCATGGTTCCCAGAGGATCATCCGCCAATCTTCCGGTATATCTGATTGATGCAAAACTATCTTGATTAGCTCCATCAGCTACCGTACCCATCGTTGTATATCCCATTCCGATATTTCCAAAAATATCCATTACCATACTTCCACACCAAGCACTTTTACCATCTGGAGAAGTATACGTTCCTTCTTGAAAAACAGACCAAGGTTGACCATCACCATTTTGCCGAAGCTCATACCATCTAATAGCAGAAACATTATCAGAATCCTGACGATCATCAATATCAACCGGAAAATTAAGTACTACAGAGTTATAGTCACAAAACCTCCTGTAATTAGTAGCGTACATTACAGTTCCTTGTAAAACGTCTATATCTTGACCATCAGTTCCAGGTTGTGGTAAATTTGCAAAAGAACCTCCATCAAAAGTGGAGTCAAAAGGAGTAATATTTCCGTTACTTACTGTAAGTTCTTCAGCTTCAGTAATAGTTGATTCTTGAGGATTAATCCAATCTACACTAATAGTCCATAGTTTCAATGCATCTTCATTTACTCCTTCCCAAGCATCATCCTGAAAATAAATAATTCTAGCATCTCCTTCTGGTGGTAAAGTATTACCAATAGCATTAAAAGAAGCTGGGCTATAAAAGCCACCTATTCTAGCTCCCGGCAAAGGAAATCCTATCATTTGAACTGTTTCTACTCCATCAAGCATTTGTTCTCTATCAATTACAAATACAACATCACTTGTTTGTTGTTGTCCTTGATCCTTGTTTGCAGTAACATAATAACCATCAGACCAGATTGAAAATTTAGTGTAGTCAGGAAAACTTCCTGTATTAAAACGATACGTAAACCAACCATCATTTACTGGATCAGAACCTCTACATACCGCAACCAAAAAACCATTTGGAGTATCACTGAATTGTGTAATCACAAATCGATCTGCAAAACTATCATAAAACACAATTGGATCTCCAAGTGTTTCACCAGGAAAAATATTAGCTAATGAGCTAGAGGGCACCAATACATTTCCATTTCTATCATGAATTGCAAAAGCAGAATTTTTGGCACTCACATAATGATTCGGACCAATTGCACCTGACGGATCTGAAGGAGAAACTGTACTGGAATTAGTCTCAAATATTAATGAAGGGGCTTTACCATTTCTATAGTTAGCCATATTTCTCTGTTTAGAAACCAAGGCATCTTGCCGCTTTGGCAGACCTTTTCCGGGCACTACTTTGTTAGCATCTGTTCTTTTGGGGTTTACTTCTCCTTCTCTAGGTTCTTCAGGAATTAATTTTTTACCTATTAAGGAACCAACCTCTTTCATGTAACTTGAAGAAGTAACTAAGGTAGCCTTACTAGTTTTTTTATTTTGAGAAAAACTTGCTACACAAAAAAACATAAAAGAAAAGAAAACAATCCTTTTCATAGCTTATTAAAGAGAGTTTGAATCGAGAAATATCTTAATTTTTACAGCAAAATACAACTAATCCAACAAAATTTGGGATATATCGCATTAAGTAATTATCATTACAACGAATAAACAGTCAAAAATATTCTTACAAAATCAACTTAAGTTTTTGAAAAACCCATTAAGTATTCTTCAAAATAATCAACAACAATCATCTTTTTTACAAAAACACAAAGTTAAATGTAGGGATATTAACACTAAGTATGTTTATTATATAACAAATCAAACAAAATAAAGATCATGTTTAAAAATTCACTTTTATTAATCCCATTACTATTATTTATTAGTTTGGGAACTTTTGCACAAACAAAACCCGGTGCAAAACCTAACTCTTACTCCAAGTCTACCTCGATGAGAGTAGCACCTCCAATTAGTTCTAAAAAAACACTTATACCACCTAAAAACTCAGATGAAGAAATTCGAGATGGGCGGTATTCTAAAGACAATAGACGCTCTAAAGGTAAATTGATTATTGGTAAAGGATCAACTGGAGATGACATTTTAGCAAAAGCGCAAAATTCATATTCACAACGTATTCCTGGATTAGATCCGGAGCTCGTTTTTGATACAACCGAAAAAAATAGTCAACCTACTGATCCTTCGTTAGCAATTGGTCCGGATCACGTTCTTGCAGTATTTAATACAGGATGGAGAATTTTCGATAAAACTGGGAATCCTCTTACTGCTGAAATTTCACCAAACAATATTTTTTCTCCTAATAGTTGCTGTGATCTTACCATATCATATGATAATGCTGCTGATAGATGGGTAATGTCTATATTATATTCAACTGATGGTCATGTCGAAGTTGCAGTAACCCAAGGACCTGACCCAATTAATGATGCTTGGTCTGTATATTCTTTTGATAATATTCAGGATTACCAAAAAGTATCTGTATGGTCAGATGGGTATTATATGACTGCCAATGTAAACTCAGGAAGTGCAGCTACATCTGATGCTGTTTTTGCATTAGAAAGAGACGCAATGTTAGCTGGGGCAGCTAGTGCTCAGATCATTGCTTTTCCTTTACCAGGAATCGCCACAGATGGTTTTTATGCTCCACAAGCGTTTAATGTTAGTAATGACAACTTACCTGCTACAGGAAATGCTCCAATAGTATATATGCAAGATGATGCCTTTAGTGGTATTACTGAAGACCATATCAAAATATGGACAATTAATGTAGATTTTACAACACCTGCTAACTCTACAATTTCTCAACCTACTGAGTTAGCAACTACTCCTTTTATTGGAGCGTTTGATGGAGGTTCTTTTGCAAATCTTACACAACCAGGAGGTCAGGATATCGATGCTTTACAAAATACTATTATGAACCAAGCACAATTCCGAAAATTTCCTACTCATAACTCAGCCTTATTTAATTTTGTAGTTGATACTGATGGTGGAGCTGGAGAAATAGCTGGAGTACGTTGGTATGAATTACGTCAATCAGGTGATGGACAGCCATGGACAATCTACCAAGAAGGAACGTATACTTCTCCAGATGGAAAAAATGCCTGGAATGCAAGTTTAATTATGGACGACAATGGAAATATAGGAATGGGGTACACCGGTATGGGTGGTACTACTGATACTTTTGTAAGTTCATATTATACAGGAAGATTTGCTGATGATCCATTAGGAACTATGACAATAGATGAAACTTTAATTGCAGCTGGTGGAGGAAATATACCAGGTTCTGAAAGATATGGAGATTATAGTAAAATAGATATTGATCCTTCCAACGGAGAAAAATTCTGGTTTGTAAACGAATATGTAAATGCTGCTGGTAATAGAGCAAATGTTGCAGGTGTATTTCAAATTGCTCCAAGCAACACTAATGATGTTGGTGTAATTTCAATTAATCTTCCTGCAGAAGCAACTTTCACAAACGCTGAAGATATCACGATTGATATTCGTAATTTCGGAAGCGCTCCTGCTTCTAATTTTGAAGTTAGCTATCAAGTAGATGGTGGAGCTACAGTAACAGAAACATTTACTGGCACTATCGAATCTGCAAGCATTGCTACTTATACGTTTACGCAAACAGCAGATCTATCTGTAGAAGGTCAAACATACACTATCACAGCGTCTACAAACTTAACAAATGATGAACTAGACACCAATGATCAGACTTCTATTATGGTTACTCATTTAGCTCCAAATGATATAGGAGCTGTAGCATTAACTTCTCCAGTTTCTAGCGATGGATTAGGAAATGAAACGATTACGATAACAATTGAAAATTTTGGTACTCAAGAGCAGTCAAACTTTGACGTTTCTTATAGTGTAAATGGAAACCCTGCAGTGACCGAAACAGTAACTGGACCACTTGCTGCAGATAGTACTTTGGATTATACATTTACACAGACTGCAGACTTATCACAATTAGGCTCTTATGAAATTGTGGTAACGACACTATTATCTGGAGATGCAAATGCTAGTAACAATAGTTTTACCGCTACAGTAGAAAATCTTACATGTAATACTGCTGAAAACACAACTCCTGTAACAATTAGTGCTAGCGGTACTCCAACCATAACTTCTGAGATAGAAATCACAGATAGTGTTATCATTTTAGATTTGAACGTATCAGTTAATATAGAACATACTTGGAATGAAGATTTGACTATTACGTTAACAGCGCCAGATAACACCACTTCTGTTGAATTGACAAGTGGTAATGGAGGAAATAGTGATAATTATATAAATACTATGTTTGATGATGAAGCTGCTAATCCTATTACCGGAGGAACAGGACCTTTTACAGGAACTTTCCAACCAGAAGGAAGTTTAGCAGATTTTAATGGATTATCCTCTGCAGGAACTTGGACACTTACTGTTTCAGATGGAGCGAACCAAGATGGTGGTCAATTATTAAATTGGAATATTGAATTCTGTGAAGTTGAAGAGGTTACATTAGGTGTTGATGAAAATCTTGATCCAAATAACCCTCTACAAATTATTTACAAGGAAAATAATCAATTCGAAATTAGATTTGAATCTGAAGCTGTTACTGATCAATTAGATATGGATATTTTCAATCTTAGTGGTCAAAGACTATTAAACTATAGATTAGACAAAATAAATAATGTAGGTTATGTATATGATCTTGATATGTCTTACGCTTCTGCTGGGATATATTTAGTTCGAATCAAAGACAAACAAAATAAATCTAAAATCAAAAGATTCGTTGTTCGATAAACGATAATATGATATCATAAAAAAAGAGGTCTAAAAATTTAGACCTCTTTTTATTTTATATGATTTAAGATATAATCTTTTATCCCAAATCCTAGTAAGAATTAAAAATTCTATTTCAACCAGTTTTCTGCATCTACTTTATCAGAAATAATTGATTTTAATTCTGAAATTGGAACACGTTTTTGTTCCATAGTATCTCTATCTCTTATAGTAACAGATTGATCGTTTAATGTATCATGATCTACTGTAATACATATTGGCGTACCTGCAGCATCTTGTCTTCTATATCGTCTTCCTATAGCATCTTTTTCATCATATGCCACATTAAACTTCCATTTTAGATCTTCTACAATTTTTTCTGCTACTTCCGGCAAACCATCCTTTTTAACTAATGGTAAAATTGCAGCTTTTACAGGTGCTACTACTGCAGGAAGTTTTAGTACAACTCTACTAGATCCATCTTCTAATACCTCATCTTGCAAAGCCGTAGAAAATACTGCTAGGAACATTCTGTCTAATCCAACAGAAGTTTCTACCACATAAGGAACATAACTTTCTTTTAATTCAGGATCAAAGAATTGTAATTTTTTACCTGAATATTCTTCATGCGCTTTAAGGTCAAAATCGGTTCTGGAATGTATCCCTTCTAATTCTTTAAATCCAAAAGGAAAGTTGAATTCTATATCAGCAGCAGCATTGGCATAATGCGCTAATTTATCATGATCATGAAAACGATAGTTTTCTTTTCCTAATCCTAAAGACAAATGCCAATTTAAGCGTGTTTCTTTCCAGTATTCATACCATTTCATTTCCTCTCCTGGTCGAACGAAAAACTGCATTTCCATTTGTTCAAACTCTCGCATCCTGAAAATAAATTGTCTGGCAACGATTTCATTTCTAAATGCCTTTCCTGTTTGTGCAATACCGAAAGGAATTTTCATCCTTCCTGTTTTCTGGACATTTAAGAAGTTTACAAAGATTCCCTGAGCCGTTTCAGGCCTTAAAAATAAATCAGTAGCTGACTCAGCAGAAGCTCCTAGTTTGGTTCCGAACATTAAATTAAACTGTCTAACATCTGTCCAGTTTTTGGATCCAGTTTCTGGATCGGCAATACCAAGTTCTTCAATCAACGCTTTTACATCCGCTAAATCTTCATTTTCTAATGATTTAGCCATACGCTGTAATACCCTTTGTTGTTCTGAAAGGTATTTAACAACTCTTGGATTCGTTGTTACAAATTGCTCTTCATCAAAAGCGTCTCCAAAACGTTTTTTAGCTTTAGCGATTTCTTTTTGAGCTTTTTGGTATTGCTTTTCTGCATAATCTTCCAACAATACGTCAGCTCTATATCTTTTTTTCGAGTCTTTATTGTCTATTAATGGATCATTAAATGCATCCACATGACCAGAGGCTTTCCAAGTGGTAGGATGCATAAATATTGCAGCGTCTAAACCAACAATATTCTGATGCATATACACCATACTTTTCCACCAATATTCTCTAATATTTTTCTTCAGCTCAGCTCCATTTTGTCCGTAATCATATACAGCACTCAATCCATCATAGATTTCACTAGAACCAAAAATATACCCATACTCTTTGGCGTGGGCAATAACCTTCTTAAATTTATCTTCTTGATTTGCCATGGCGCAAAAATAGTCGAATTTACAACAATTGAAAACGAATTTATCCAATTAATGTTTAAGCAAAGTAATTTCTGACAAAAACATAAAAAAACCACCATATTCCTAGAAATACGGTGGTTACAATATTATTGTAAACTATATTATTTTAATTCAAATTGCGTGTTAGAAATCATTCTTGGGCCAGAGAATAAATTCACTACATAATTTCCTTTCATTAACTCTCCTTCTTCAGCGTCTACTAATACACAAACATCTAAAGCATCATTTTCATAAAATACTTTATTACGACCGCTATAAGTTAGCACTGCATCGTCAAAGTTAACTGAAATTTTATCTCCAATAAGATTGTTTTCTGGGTTAATAACCTGAACAAACAATTCTTTGTCTCCTTTTTCTGTTAATTTATTAGGTGATAGTGTAAAACATACTCTTACTTTTTCTGCTCTACTAGATCTAGACGTTGTAGTAATTTTACCACTATTACGAACTCTTACACCTTCTGCTTTAATACCTGAAGCCTGTAGTGCCGATCCTCTTTCTACGATTTCAGCAAGCTTACTATTTTGAGTGGCAAGAGAATCTGAAAATACTATTCTTTCTGATAATGCCGTAGACGTACTATCTAAATCTGTTGCTAGCTGAGCATTAGCAGTTGTTAAACTATCCGCAAGTTTAAATAATCTTTCACGTTCTTTTTTCAGCTTGCTAACTTCTCTTCTGTATCGAGCTATTAATGCAACGTTAGCTTCATAATCTTTTAAACTATCTAACAGAACAACAACACGTTGTTTTTCTTTTAATAAATGATCATCCATTACCTCATTAAGAGCAATTGCATTATCATATTTTGTTATTAATTCTCCTAATTCGCTTTCAATTAAATCTTTTTCTTGTTGCAAAATTGCTTTTTCTCTCTTTTCTTCGTTGTAAAACTTATACGTAAAGATCCCCAGAATTAATAGAAGAGCTCCCAGAACACCGATTAGTATCTTAAGGGTCAGGTTATTGTTTTGAGTTGTCATAATAAATTTCTAATTTTTGATGGTTACGTTATATAGTAAATTTAGTTAAATATAATAATTAATGTTAATTCACCTAATATGTTAAGCGACTTGGCTTATTTATTTTACCCTATATATTGTGCTGCTTGTGACAGTCCATTATACAAAAACGAAAAGATCTTTTGCACCTCTTGCAGACACGAGCTTCCGTTGGGTAATTTTCATAAGGTTAACGCTAAAAAGATCGAAAAAGTATTTTATGGGCGTGCCAAAATAGAAAATGCGACCTCATTACTAGTATTCGAAAAGGACAGTTTAGTCCAAAATCTCATTCATAATTTGAAGTATAGAGGGCAACAAGAAATAGGAAAAGAATTAGGCATTTGGCTAGGGCATGAACTTACGCAATCTGATGCATATCAGAACATTGACATCATAATACCTGTACCTCTTCATCCTAAAAGACTAAAAGAAAGAGGTTATAATCAGGTCGCTAAATTTGGACAAGAAATTGCTAAGCAATTACAAGCGGATTACATTGATTTTGTTTTGAAAAAAAATTCTTACAACGAAAAACAATCCAAAAAAAACCGTTTATCTCGTTGGTCAAACACTTCTGAAACATTTGGAATCCAAAATGAGTCTATATTAATAAACAAACATATATTACTTGTAGATGATATCGTAACTACTGGAGCAACTTTAGAAGCTTGCATCCAGGTTTTGAAATCCATACCTAGTATTAAAATTAGTATTGCCACCATGGCGATCACTCAATAGATTTTTTGTTTGYTATAAATAGTCGTTTCTTTGTGTCTTTAAAAATCGTAATGGAGCTATGTATAAAAGATTCTATACAGTATTATTTACTGTTTCTTCTTTATTATTAATCGTTGGTTGTGCAAAAAAAGGTACCATAACTGGTGGTGAAAAAGATGAAACTCCTCCAAAATTTGTAAAAGCTACTCCACCTAATTATTCGACTAATTTTAATCGGAATGAAATTCGAATCTATTTTGATGAGTATATCAAATTAGAAGATGCTCAAAAGCAGATTATCATATCTCCTCCTATGGATC
The DNA here is from genome assembly GCF_019295435.1 of Aquimarina litoralis. GTDB lineage: Bacteria > Bacteroidota > Bacteroidia > Flavobacteriales > Flavobacteriaceae > Aquimarina > Aquimarina litoralis_A. The sequence goes on along the minus strand of NZ_WEKL01000015.1, from coordinate 66,082 downwards.
CTAAACCTGAAATCACTCCTTTAGGATCGGCTAATAAATATGTGAAAATTAAATTCCTAGATACGTTGTTAGAAAATACTACCTATAGTATAAATTTTGGCCAAAGTATTGTGGATAATAATGAAGGTAATCCAAATCCTTTTTTCAGATATGTTTTTTCCACTGGAGATTCTTTGGATTCTTTGCAAATACAAGGTACTGTAACTGATGCTTTAGAAAAAAAACCAGACTCTTTTATCAGTGTTGCTTTATACGAAGTAGATGAGAATTATTCAGATTCATTAGTCTTTAATGAAGTTCCCAGATATGTAACCAGTACTTTAGATAGTATTAATTTTAACCTAGATAATCTTAAAGAAGGAAAATACAAGCTCATTGCTTTAAAAGATGCTTCTTCTAATTACACCTATCAACCCAAACAAGATAAAATTGGATTTTACGAAGAGATAGTAACATTACCAGAAGATACAGCAAAAGCATTTACTATCAATTTATTCAAGGAAATTTTAGATTTTAAAGCATTAAAACCCAAACAACTTTCAAAAAACTCTTATGTTTTTGGATATGAAGGCGAATTTGATGCTATGGAAATTAATTTGCTTAGTAAAACTCCAGAAAATTTTGAAACTAGAATATTTCCAGAGCGAGAAAAAGACACTTTAAATTATTGGTTTAGACCTTTTTTTGAAGCAGATTCTTTAATTTTTGAGGTAACGAATAGCAAAAACTTTCGGGATACGCTAGTAGCCAGATTCAAAGATCAATACAAAGACTCTATTAAATTAACTAGCAATGTTACAGGAAGTTTAGCTTTTAATAAGGATTTTACGCTCTATTCTAATACTCCATTAGAAAAGATTGATGAAAAATTAATCAAATTAATTGATAAAGATACCCTAGACGTGCCTTTTTCTGTTGCATTAGACAAAGTTCAAAATCAGGCTAAATTCACCTTTGAAAGAACGGAAAGTAATAATTACAAACTAGAGTTATTACCTGAGGCCATTACGGACTTTGTTGGAAATGTAAACGATAGTATTACTATCAACTTTAGAACAACAAAGTTAGCAGACTACGGAACCATCTTTTTTACGCTAGAAAATGTAAAACAATATCCTGTAATCATCCAGGCTACAGACGACAGAGGGAATTTTATTGATGAAAAGATTATCACAAAAGAAGAAACCGCAGTTTTTGACAATCTTGATCCTGGAAAATATAATTTACGTGTCATTCTTGATAATAACGGAAATGGAAAATGGGATACCGGTAATTTCTTGAAAGGAATTCAACCAGAAAAAGTAATCTATTATCCCGAAGTATTAGAAGTAAGAGCTAACTGGGAACTAAAGCAGACTTTTATTTTGGAATAATCCTAAAAGGATCTGCATCCTGTAAGAAAGGTAGTTTTTCACGAGTCTTTTCGATATGTTCTTTATCCAAGGTTGCATATAAAACAGCTTCTCTTTCTATAGGATTTTCTTCTATAACAGTATTACCTAGCACATCATAAACAGCTGAGTGACCGTTATATTCGTATCCCTTACCATCCAAACCAACTCGATTAACACCTATACAATAGGACATGTTTTCAATAGCTCTGGCTTGTAAAAGCGTATCCCAAGCATTTATGCGAGGTTTCGGCCAACTAGCCACATATAGCAATACATCATAATCAATAGTATTTCTTGCCCAAACGGGAAATCTAAGATCATAACAGATCTGAGGTTTGATCTTCCAACCCTTATAGATAATTAACACTTCTTCATCGCCAGCAGTAAAAACTTCTTGTTCCTTAGCTAATGTAAATAATTGATGTTTATCATATTTCTGGATAGTTCCATCTGGTCTTACAAACAAAAAACGATTGTAATAATTCCCTTGATCTTGTATAATAACGCTTCCAGCAATCGCACAATTCTTTTCATTAGATAATTTCAGAAGCCATTGTACTGTTTCTCCATCCATCGTTTCCGATACTTCAACGGCATTCATCGTAAAACCCGTAGTAAACATTTCTGGCAAAATGATGATGTCTATCTCTGATGAAATACCATTAATTTTTTGCTCGAAAGCAGCTCTATTTTGAATAGGATTTTCCCAAGCTAAATGAGATTGAATTAATGCAATTTGTAAAGTAGTACTCATAAACTAAAGATGAATTAAATTTAAATTATATGAAACTGGCACTATTATTCCTCTTCATCATTTATGATCATATCAAAATGTGCTGATTTCTTTTTTGAAGAAACCGTTATTCTTTCGACCACCGATGTATCTATTTTATGAATATCCTGTTCTTCTATAACAAAATCTACCTGTGTGATACTTTTATTAGATACATTAGAAAAATCTGATTCTATTTCCTGCATATCCGAAGCTAAATTTAATTCAAAATTCTTTCCTGTGATTAATAGCTCTGCTCCTTTCCAGGTTTTGATATGAAAACTTCCTATAATAATTGTTTTTACATAATAATATCCTGCTAATTCTATAACATCCATATAGATTTCATTGGATGGTGATTTGGCAAACTTTGTTCCATCTACTTGGATTATAATATTTTCAGTATGGGTATCTACATGTAATTTTTCCATCGCCCTTATATTACCCAGAGCTGCTTGTACTTTAAGCATGGAACGTTTTAAACTCATAGTTGTGATTTAGGTTTCAAAAATAACTTTTCATTAGATAATGATCATTAATCTTATGTACTTTTTGTTCCTACAATAGAAAAAGCTCAAAATAAAGGTCGGAAATGACTCAATAACCTAAATTTTACCTAATAATAATACTCAATATTTGAGCAGTTTACACTCGTCATTTTTCCAGAAAATCATTATTTTCGCAGACTTAATAGAAAGAACGATCAAATGAGCACGAAGTTTCCTGAATATAAAGGACTTGACTTGCCAAAAGTGGCAGATGACATACTAGAATTCTGGCAACAGAATAATATTTTCGAAAAGAGTATTTCTGAGCGCGAAGATGCGACTCCTTTTGTATTTTTTGAAGGACCTCCATCTGCAAATGGATTACCAGGAATTCATCACGTTATGGCTCGTGCTATTAAAGATATTTTTTGTCGTTATAAAACCCAAAAAGGATTTCAGGTAAAACGAAAAGCCGGATGGGATACGCATGGACTTCCTGTAGAGCTTGGTGTAGAAAAAGAATTAGGAATCACTAAGGAAGATATAGGTAAGAAAATCACCGTAGAAGAATATAATGAAGCTTGTAAAAAAGCTGTAATGCGTTATACAGATATTTGGAATGATCTTACCGAAAAAATTGGATATTGGGTAGATATGGAAGACCCATATATTACCTACAAATCCAAATATATGGAAACGGTATGGTGGTTACTTTCTGAAATTTACAAGAAAGGATTGCTTTATAAAGGATATACCATACAACCGTATTCTCCAAAAGCAGGAACTGGTTTAAGTTCTCATGAATTAAATCAACCTGGAACATATCAGGATGTAACAGATACCACAGTGGTAGCTCAGTTTAAAGCTACAAAAGAAACATTACCATCATTTTTAACAGATATTGATGAGGATATTTATTTCTTAGCGTGGACGACAACTCCTTGGACATTGCCTTCCAATACAGCTTTAACTGTTGGTCCAAAAATTGACTATGTTTTAGTAAAAACATTCAATCAATATACATTCGAACCAATTCATGTAATTCTTGCTAAAAATCTGGTTGGAAAACAATTTAGTGGAAAATTTGTTTTAGCAGAAAATCAAGAAGAAGTAAACAATTTTAAACAAGGAGATAAAAAAATCCCTTATTTCATTCTTAAAGAATTTAAAGGAGCAGATCTTATAGAAATCAGATATGAGCAACTACTAAATTATGCGCTTCCGCATGATAATCCGGAAAATGCATTTAGAGTTATATCAGGAGATTTCGTAACTACTGAAGATGGTACAGGTATTGTACATACAGCACCAACTTTTGGAGCAGATGATGCCCTGGTTTCTAAACAAGCAACTCCAGAAGTTCCGCCATTATTAGTAAAAGATGATAATGATAATTTAGTTCCTCTAGTAGATCTACAAGGTAAGTTCACTAAACATGTAGGAGAGCTTGGTGGAAAATATGTGAAGAATGAATATTATACTGATGGTGAAGCTCCTGAGAAGTCAGTTGATGTAGAAATCGCTATCAAATTAAAAACAGAAAATAAAGCATTTAAGGTAGAAAAATATGTACACAGTTATCCAAACTGCTGGCGTACTGACAAACCTATTTTATATTATCCTTTAGATTCTTGGTTCATCAAAGTAACGGATTTTAAAGATCGCATGCATGAACTAAATCTAGGAATCAACTGGAAACCAAAAGCGACCGGAGAAGGACGTTTTGGAAACTGGTTAGCAAATGCAAACGACTGGAACTTATCCAGATCTCGTTTCTGGGGTATCCCATTACCTATTTGGAGAACAGAAGATCGCAAAGAAGAAATGGTGATCGGATCTGTAGAAGAATTAAAATCTGAAATGCAGAAAGCAATAAATGCAGGTTTCATGGAAGCCGATATTTTTGCTGATTTTAAAGTGGGTGATATGAGTGAAGAAAACTATGACAAAGTAGATCTTCACAAAAATGTTGTAGACAAGATTGTTTTAGTTTCTCCTTCAGGAAAACCAATGAAACGTGAAAGTGATCTTATCGATGTATGGTTTGATTCTGGATCAATGCCATATGCGCAATGGCACTATCCTTTTGAGAATAAAGAAAAAGTAGAAGCTGGAGAGAAAAAAGCAGATTTTATAGCAGAAGGAGTAGATCAAACTCGTGGTTGGTTTTATACCTTACATGCGATCGGAACTATGATTTTTGATGATATCGCATATAAAAATGTAGTGTCTAATGGTTTGGTATTGGATAAGAATGGACAAAAAATGTCCAAAAGATTAGGTAATGCGGTAGATCCTTTCGAAACCTTAAAAACCTATGGTCCTGATGCCACTAGATGGTATATGATCAGTAATGCAAATCCTTGGGATAATCTAAAATTTGATTCTGAAGGAATTGGCGAAGTACGTAGAAAATTCTTCGGAACCCTTTATAACACCTATTCTTTCTTTACACTGTATGCGAATATTGATAATTTCAATTATTCAGAAGCTGATATACCATTGGCTGATCGTCCAGAAATAGATCGTTGGATTTTAAGTGAGCTACATACACTTATCAAAAGTGTGGATGAATATTATAATGATTACGAACCTACAAAAGCGACTAGAGCTATTTCAGATTTTGTACAGGAAAATCTAAGTAACTGGTTTGTTCGATTAAGCCGAAGAAGATACTGGAAAGGTGATTACGAACAAGATAAAATTTCAGCATATCAAACATTATATACTTGTATGCTAACAGTTGCAAAACTTGGAGCTCCAGTAGCGCCATTTTTTATGGATCGTTTGTATAAGGACCTTGTCGCTAATTGTGAACAAGAATCTTTTGAAAGTGTACACTTATCTAAATTCCCAGAATTTGACGAAAGCTATGTAGACAAAGCATTAGAACATAAAATGCAAAAAGCGCAGTCTATTTGTTCTTTGGTTCTTTCATTACGTCAGAAAGAAAAAATCAAAGTTCGCCAACCATTACAGCGAATCATGATTCCTGTTCTAAATGATGCTGACAAAGCAGAGATCAATGATATTGCAGATTTGATTAAAAGTGAAGTAAATGTAAAGGATATAGAGCTATTAGACGATGCTTCTGGTATATTAGTGAAACAAATCAAGCCAAATTTCAAAAATTTAGGTCCTCGTTTTGGAAAAGATATGAAGCTGATAGCCAGCAAAATACAGTCTTTTGATCAGGAAACTATTAAAATTCTTGAACAAACGGGAAGTTTTGACTTAGAAATTAATGATAAAATTATTACTTTAGGTACCGATGATGTAGAAATCAGTTCCCAGGATATTGAGGGTTGGTTGGTTGCAAATTCTGGATCCCTTACCGTTGCTTTGGATATTACCATAACTCCAGAACTTAAAAAAGAAGGAATCGCAAGAGAGCTTGTAAACAGAATTCAAAATATCCGTAAGGATAGTGGATTAGAGGTGACTGATCGTATAGAAATTGTAATAAAAGAGAATAAATCTATACAAGAAGCCGTAGCGACGAATGAGACCTACATCAAGAATGAAACCTTAACCGATACAATTGAGTTTGCAACAGATGTAATAAATGGTACAGAAATTGCGTTTGACGACATTGCAACCCAATTGGTAATAAAAAAACAGTAATTGTATGGCAGAAGATGTAAAAGTAAGGTACAGTGACTCTGATCTATCAATGTTTAAAGAAATCATTGTAGAAAAAATGGAGAAAGCTAAGAAAGATTTGGAATTACTTCAAAGCGCTTACAAAAATGATGGTAACAATGGTACAGATGATACCTCTCCAACATTCAAAGCTTTTGAAGAAGGAAGCGAGACTATGTCTAAAGAAGCAAATACGCAGTTGGCTATTAGACAAGAGAAATTTGTGCGTGATTTAAAAAACGCATTACTACGTATTGAAAACAAAACATATGGTATTTGTAGAGTAACAGGAAAATTAATCAACCCAGAGAGATTAAAACTTGTTCCGCATGCTACCCTTAGTATTGAAGCTAAGAACATGCAAAAATAAATATCAAAATATTGTAAATTTAAAATGCTTTCCAAATTGGAAAGCATTTTTTTTTATCCTAATGTAACCTTTTTAAAAAACACAGGTATTACTAATAGAAGCTAACCAAAAAGAGTGACATCTTGAAAAATTTAACTGACGAAGAATTAATGATTCTAGTATCTGAAGATAATTTAGATATGATGCGTATCCTATTCGAAAGATACCATATAAGAATATTTAATTTTCTATTGAAGATGACAAAAGATAGAGATGTCAGTCAGGATATTACTCAGGAGGTTTTCTATAAAGCAATTAAATATAGAAAATCGTATAAAAAAGGAAAGTTTTCATCTTGGATCTATACCATCGCTAGAAATATTTTTTCTGATCACTATCAAAGTAAGAAAAATAAAGATCAACGATTAGATGAAGTCGAGTACAAACTAGAAGAGGAAGAAACAAGCTTTATAGAAAAAAGTGAAATCAACGAGCAACTGAAAAATGCTTTAGAAAAATTAAATCAGAGTGATAAAGAACTTGTGATTATGAATCGTTATCAAGGAATTAAATATCAAGAGATTGCCGAAATAACAGGATCTACAGCAGGAGCTGTAAAAACTAAAGTACATCGTGCCATTCATAAGCTAAAAGATCTTTACCTACAAAATATATAACACCATGGATATGGACTGTAAACAAATAGAAGAAAAATTGATCGATTATTTAGATAATAATCTTGACCCTACAGAATATGATGCCATTACAGCACATCTTTCTTCTTGCCCTAATTGCCAGGAATCCTTAAAACAACTTCAACAAATGTTTAAGGAAATCGAAGATGAAAAAGAAGAAGTACCTAATCAAAATATAAAGACGAATTTTGAAGAAATGCTACTAACCGAAAAAGCATTATTACAAGATTCAAAAGTAGTTTCTCTACATCAACCACCAAAAACCTATTGGAAAACAGCTATTCAAATTGCAGCTACAATTGCATTGATAGTTTCCGCATATTTCTTTGGAAAACAGCAGAATCAGGAATCGTTCTATGAAGAAATGGCTGTATTACAAAAAGAAAAAAAACAACTCAAACAAGAAGTTACCATATCACTTATCGAAAATGAATCCGCTAGTAAACGCTTACAAGCAGTAAACTATGCTGAAGAATTCGAAAAACCAAGTAATGACATATTAGAGGCTTTAATAAGTAAAATGTTTTACGATGATCATATCAATGTGCGACTAGCTGCAGCAGAAGCACTTACTAAGTTCTCAGACTCAGAGATGGTTCGTAAATCATTAATAGATGCTCTGGAGATAGAAAAAGATCCAGGCATGCAAATTGAATTAATTCAAATATTAGTTTCCATACAGGAAAAACGCGCAATTCCTTCTATGGAAAAGTTACTTCAAAACGAAGAAACACCAAGTTATGTAAAAGATCAAGTAACTATTGGTCTTCCTAATTTAATTTAAAATTTCAATCAAAAGACATTAAAAAATAAAACAAATGAAAAATATAGCAATCGCAATAGTACTTTTTATTACTATCGGACAATTAAAAGCGCAAGAAAACTACACGCAATCTTTGCAAGGAGTAAAAACAGCAGTTATCGGTTCGGCATCAGGTGTAATCATTAAATCGCATGATAAAAATGAATTAATGATCGTTGGAGAAGATCGAAAAATGCCAGAAAAAGCAAGAGGTTTAAAAGCAGTTTACGCAGGCGGAAGTGATAATACTGGATATGGAGTATATGTACAAAAAGAAGGAGGAACATTAACGATTAGAAATCTTAAAAGTGCTTATACAGGTATTTTAGAAATTTTCCTTCCAAAAAACGTGAATATTAAAATTGAAAAAAGTAATCTTGGAAAAATTGAAGCAGAAGGCTTTTCTTCAGAAATTGAAGCTTCAACAAATGTGGGTAATATTATATTAAAAAATGTCACTGGACCTATAGTAGCAAAAACTGCTACTGGAGAAATCAATATTGTATTCGATAAAGTAAGCCAAAGTTCTCCTATTTCATTAGTGTCAGCTACTGGTGCAATTGACGTGAGTCTTCCATCAAATACATCTGCAAATTTAGAGCTCAAAACAACCATGGGAGAAATTTTCACAGATTTCGACATTAAATTTCCAGTTCCAGAAAGCAATATGAAGCTTGTTAGTGGTAAAAGAACCATAAAAACAGAACTTAATAACGGTGGAGTAGAAATTAGTCTTAGATCTTCAACCGGAAACATTTACCTAAGAAAACAATAAAGAGGTCAAACATCAATCGAAAATCAATAATCATGAAAAATTTAGTAAACCTTATCGCATTTTGTTTTATAGTATTACAAACAAACGCGCAAAAAGTAATTGAAAAAGAAATAACAACATCAGCAGATCAAATACGGATAGAATTCAAATTTGCGGAAGACATCATTATCAAAACCTGGGATAAAAGTAATGTATATGTGAAAGCTGAAGTAGATATTAACGATGGAGAGTTCAATGACTATTTTGAACTTAACATAGATAACTCTTCTACTGTGTTGAACATAGAATCCAGCTACGGTGATTTATTCAAAAAATGGAATAAAAACAAAAAAGGCAATTGGGGACCTTGTAACAACTTAGATATGGATGCAAATTATACATTATACATTCCTGAAAATATGAAGTTACGTGTTAAAAGTATTTCTGGAAGTGTAGCCTCAGAAAACTACAACGGAGAATTGGAGATAGATATCATTAGTGGAAATATTGATATCAAAAAATACCAAGGAGATTTAACCCTAAAAACAATTAGTGGTACTATAGACGTACACATCGCTAAGTCAAGACTTAGAGCAGAAACAGTTACTGGAATGATCTATTCAGATAAAGATTTAGAGTTTGATCAAGGAAAAAACAGGGTTGTAGGAAGTAAAGTAACCGGGACTTTTGGAGATATTAAAAGTGAGTTGGAGCTCAAAACCGTAAGTGGTGATATTTTTATACGAAAACAATAGCTTATTTTTAAAAAAAAGCGCCTAAAATCAAGAAAAAAGCTACCTTAGAAAAGTATGAGGCAGCTTTTTTCTTTTTTAACACTACTCCTATTTTGGTCATCTGCACAATCACAATCAAGTTTTAGCAAAACTATTGATGCTACAGATATAACCGAGACCTTTTTTATTCTAGATAATACTTTTCAAATTGAAGTTACAAACACTTCCGAAAACAAGATTGTAATTAATGCTGTTGCTGAAGGTGAATATCAGAACCATGTTTTATTAAATGTAAAACGAGATCAACATATGCTTACCATTCTTGATGATATTCAACCTTTTTCTGAAAAACATAATGATAAATTAAGTGCCCATAAAGTAATAGCTTTGAAGGTCAACATACAATTACCAAGACATTTAGCCGTTACAATAACTTCAAAACTTGGTTCATTAGAATTCAATGGACACTTAAAATCCTTATTTGTGGAGTTAAATTCAGGAGATTGTTTAGTACAAAATTTTATCGGAAACGCTGTGATCAATACTTTAGGAGGAAATATAGAGCTACACACAAAAAATGCAAAGATCAAAACAGCAACAAAATCAGGTGTTATTTCCAAGGATAAAATTTTTGGAAAGCATCAGATTGAGCTAAAATCCATAACAGGAAATATAAGTGTCTACAAAACAAAATAAAACACTATTTTTGTCCGTCACTATTCTGAAATCAAAGAAATTTATGTCTCTAAAGAAATCTATTTTAGTCATTATCGTGGTTCTGCTAATTGATCAGATTTCCAAAATATATATCAAAACTAATTTTTCATTACATGAAGAAGTACCAGTTTTTAGTTGGTTTCGAATTGTATTTGTAGAAAACAAAGGAATGGCTTGGGGATTTGAGCTTCCAGGAAACTATGGTAAATTAGTTCTGACTTTATTTAGATTAGTGGCGATAACTGGAATAGGATACTGGCTTTATGATTCGGTTCGAAAAAATAGCCCTAAGATTTTAACCTTCTGTATCGCATTAATATTTGCAGGAGCTTTCGGAAATATTATAGATTCTATTTTCTATGGTCTTATTTTTGATGCAAGTACTACTACACAAATAGCACAATTCATGCCTGAAGCTGGAGGTTATGAAAGTGTCTTTTACGGTAAAGTTGTAGATATGATTCAATTTACATTTTACGATGATATCTTACCGGAGTGGATTCCATTTTGGGGAGGAAAGCATTTTTCTTTCTTTGATCCAGTATTTAATGTTGCTGACTCCGCTATAAGCATTGGTGTTTTCTTATTATTAGTATTTAACAAAAAAGCATTTCCAAAAAAGGAAGAAGCGTAATAACTGTATAAACAAAAGGTTTCTTTACGTATTAAAATCATATATTTTTAAAGGAGTAACACAATAGTCTAATCTTATATCTGTAGACAAGATCTCTTCAATTTTTTCTTCAGCAGAAAAAAAAGAGACTCCTATTTTAATAACTTGAGGATTGCATTTAGACAAAAACTTATCATAAAAACCTTTACCATAGCCCACTCTGTTTCCTTCTTGGTCAAATGCCAAAAGAGGAATAAAAACTATATCTATTTTAGATTCTGGAATAGGAATACCATCTACCGGTTCCGGAATTCCCCAGTTATTTAGTTTAAGTACCGTGTTATCAGTAAGTAATATATGTTCTAGACTATTATCTTCAAAATTACTTTTGGAAACAATAATGTTTTTATCCTTTCCTTGAAGAATATGGAGTATGAACTCTGTATTAATTTCCTTTTGTTTTTGGATGGAAAGAAAAATATGGTAAAACGATTTTTCCCATATATTCAATTTTAACAGGTTATTAGAAATATCAAGACTTAAATCATCTATCTGATCAACTTCTAACTTTGATCGTAATTCTTTATATTTTATTCTTAGCTCTTTCTTATTCATTTTTAGGAAGCTAATTGTGTTGTAATTCTGAAAATAGCATCTCCTTTGTATACAATTGGAGCTTCGTTAACATTTATAATATACCCTTGATTAGGTGCCTTTACAACATGTCTCATTTTTCCGTAAGGATCAGTAATAGTAGCCAACTGCTCTCCTTTTTCTACTAACTTTCCATATGGTATTTTAATATGTAATAACCCACTATATTTGGCTCTTATCCAAAAACTTTTCTCTATTACAATTGTATCATTAGTTGAATCAGAAATAGCAAATGATGGTTTTAGCATATCCAAATGACTTAATATTCTAAGCACTCCTAACACTCCCTCTTTAGCAATATCTCGGTTGCTGTTTTGGGATTTCCCACCTTCAAACAGCAAAATATCCACTCCTTTTTTTGCACAAGTTCCACGATATGAACCATCTAAGTTTTTAGATAATAAGGTAAAAGGAGCATTAAAAATCTTTGCTAAATTCAATAATCTTTCATTTTTTCCATCTACTCTAATATGAGGTGCATTAAACCTACTAGCGCCTCCTGTATGGAAATCTAAGCAGAAATCTGCTACTGGCAGAATTTCATTTACAAATTGATATGCAAAACGACTTGCCAAAGAACCGTTTTTAGTACCAGGAAATACTCTATTAAGATCTCTCCCATCCGGGAAAAAACGATTCATACTTAAAAAGCCAAATACATTAAGTACAGGAATACAAATAATTGTTCCTTTTGCAGGTTTATTAATTTTTTTTGAAATAATTTGCCTCACTACTTCTACTCCATTAATCTCATCTCCATGAATTCCAGCGGTAACTAAAACTGTTGGTCCTGGTTTCTTAGAACGTTCAATTATAATAGGAATTTCTACCTTTGTAGAAGTATATAGGTTAGCAATATTAAAGTTTATCGTTTTACTTGTTCCAAGCGGAATACCTTCTCCTAATATACTGAGAACATCTTTTTCTTCGGTCTTTTTCATATGATTCTAAACACTTCGTTCTATAAAACGAATAATTGTTTTAGCAATATCTCTTCCTGTGGCGGTTTCAATTCCTTCTAATCCTGGAGATGAATTTACTTCCAAAATTAATGGTCCTCTCTCACTCTGAAGCATATCCACCCCAGCAACACCAAGTTTTAACGCTTTCGCCGCTTTTATAGCTGCATTTTCTTCTTCGTCAGATAATTGAATAATCCTAGCACTACCACCTCTATGAAGATTAGACCGAAACTCGCCTTCTTTACCTTGTCTTTTCATAGCACCTACTACCTGGCCATCTACAACTAACACTCTAATATCTGCTCCTTTTGCTTCCTTAATATATTCCTGAACTATAACTCTTGCTTGCAACCCATTAAATGCTTCCAGTACCGATTCTGCCGCTGTTTTTGTCTCTGCTAAAACAACTCCCAAACCTTGTGTTCCTTCTAACAACTTGATAATTAATGGTGCTCCTCCCACATGAGAAATTACTTCTGAAACATCTTTAGAATAATTTGTAAATACAGTTTTAGGCAATCCCAATCCAGCTTTAGAGAGGATCTGCAGACTGCGTAATTTATCTCTAGAATTCACCAATGCTTGAGATTGCACAGTGGTAAAAACATTCATCATTTCAAATTGTCTCACAACCGCAGTACCATAAAAAGTAATAGAAGAACCAATCCTCGGAATTACTGCATCTACATGATCTAGTTTCTTACCTCGATAATAGATCTCAGGTTTTTTCTTCTCAATAACAATATCGCAATTTAACGGATCTATGACCTGTACATTATGTTTACGTTTTATCGCCGCCTGAACTAATGCATTAGTAGAATACAAACTTGCACTACGAGACAAAATTTTTATATTCATTAGGATTTTAGGTTATAAGACTGATCTTCTAATTGTGGATCTACCAAAAATTTTCCACTAAGAAATTTACGCCCAATTAAGACTGGAAAACGCATATCGTCTCGAGAAGATAAAGTTAATGTTATTGGTTGTGTAGAATTGAATAATGTGATTTTAGTTCTAATTGCATATCGAACTTCAACCTTTCCGTTGCTGCTTTTTACAGCGGTAATATCATAATTTTTAAAAGTAAATTTTTTACCATTATATTCAGGATGAGTAGGATCTAGAAAACGACACTCCAAAAGCTGACCAACTTCTTTAATCTCCTTACAATGAATAGATGAAGTATACGCTCCAGTATCGACCTTTACATCAATATCGTATAAATCTAAAAGTGGAAAATCTACCTTATCTGTTCTTCCAATTATTTTTTTCTGATCTTTCAAAAAAGTACCTTTAAAATAATATAAACACTAAAGTAATAAAAAACCAGATTCATTTTATAGTATAATTCCTTTTATGCTTGAATTCGGCTCTTGTTTTTAACATAATAATAGTATGAAGTGCATTTATTAATGCTAACAAAGCATTAAATTTACATTTGGAATATGCAACAACCCTCACTAGAAATACAACTAAAAACTTTACCAACAGGTCCAGGAGTTTATCAGTATTATGATAAAGATGATAAACTATTATATGTTGGAAAAGCTAAAAATCTCAAAAAAAGAGTCACTTCATATTTTACAAAAAATCATGATAATTATAAGACCAAAGTATTAGTAAAAAAGATCAATACAATAAGACATATTGTAGTAGAAACTGAAACTGATGCGTTATTATTGGAAAACAATCTTATTAAGAAACACCAACCTCGTTTTAATGTAATGCTCAAGGATGATAAAACATATCCTTGGATTTGTATAAAAAAAGAACGTTTCCCAAGGGTTTTTCCTACTCGTAATCTGATAAAAGATGGCTCTGAATATTTTGGTCCTTACACCAATTTTAAAACTGTAAATACGCTATTAGATCTTATTAAAGGATTATATCAACTTAGAACGTGCAATTATGATTTATCTGAACAAAAAATTGAAAGCGGTAAATACAAAGTATGTCTCGAATATCATTTAGGCAATTGCAAAGGACCTTGCGAAGGACTACAAGATGAAAAAGAATATCATCAAAACATAGAGGCAATTCGACAAATCGTAAAAGGTAATTTTAAAGACTCTCTGAATAGGTTTCGAAAGCAAATGATGATGCATGCCGAAAACATGGAATTCGAGGATGCACAAAGAATAAAGGAAAAGATTGACGTTTTAGAAAAATACCAAGCAAAATCGACAGTTGTCAATCCAAAAATCAGTAATGTGGATGTCTTTTCCATCATTTCTGATGAATCCTACGGCTATGTTAATTTCCTTCAATTATCCTATGGCTCTATCATTCGATCTCATACTACAGAAATCAAAAAGAAGCTAGAAGAAACGGACAAGGAATTATTGGAATTAGCAATCATTGAATTAAGACAACGATTCAATTCTAAATCCAAAGAAATATTTGTACCTATAAAAGTTGATGTTGGTGAAGATTTAAAAATCACAATTCCACAATTAGGTGATAAAAAGAAAATCGTAGACTTATCTTTACGAAATGCCAAGTATTATAGGCAGGAGCGATTCAAACAAATCAAAATTATTGATCCTGATCGACATGTGAAACGTTTGATGGCTCAAATGAAAAAAGATCTGAGATTACCAGAAGAGCCAAGACACATCGAATGTTTTGATAATTCTAATATACAAGGAACCAACCCTGTTGCTGCATGTGTAGTGTTTAAAAACGGAAAACCTAGTAAAAAGGAATATCGAAAATTTAATATAAAAACGGTAGAAGGACCTAACGATTTTGCTTCTATGGAAGAAGTAGTATATCGAAGGTATAAAAGGCTCTTGGAAGAAGAAGAACCTCTACCTCAACTTGTCATAGTAGATGGAGGAAAAGGTCAACTATCTTCGGGATTGAAAGCGCTAGAAAGTTTAGATTTAAGAGGAAAAGTTACTATTATTGGAATTGCTAAAAGACTGGAAGAAATTTATTATCCAGGAGATTCTATTCCGCTATACCTAGATAAAAAATCTGAGTCTCTTAAAATTATTCAGCACCTCAGAAATGAAGCACACCGCTTTGGAATTACTTTTCACAGACAGAAAAGAAGTAAAGCTGCATTGGATACAGAATTAGATTCTATTCCAGGAATTGGAGAAWAAACAGTAATAGAATTACTTAAACATTTTAGGTCTGTAAAAAGAATACGAGAAGCCACTAAAAAGGAATTGTCCGAAGTAGTTGGTGATTCTCGCGCAACCAAAGTATATAATTACTATCTTTCTAAAAAAGAATAAATTTTTGATCTGGCGTACCTCAAATAAGATTCTAAATGTCTCCTTGCTAATTGCGCTACTCTTTGCTACAAAAAACTTAAGCTCTCAAGAGATAAACGATACTATTCCTTCCAATATCACAAAAGATCAAGATGTTAAAGTTGGATTGGTATTAAGTGGTGGCGGTGCCAAAGGACTTGCCCATATTGGAGCTCTAAAGGTTATTGAAGAAGCTGGAATACGAATAGATTATATTGGAGGAACAAGTATGGGAGCTATCATTGGATCCTTATATGCTTCGGGATATAGCGCTAAAGAACTAGACTCTATTTTTAGAGCTGTAGATTTTAATGTACTAATCCAAGATGACTTACCCAGAAAAGCTAAAACTTTTTATGAACGTGAAGATTCAGAAAAATATGCTTTAACATTGCCGTTTGATAATTTTAAGATTGGTTTGCCGCGTGGATTATCTAAAGGACAGAACTTTTTTAATGAATTTGCTCGTTTAACCTCTCACGTCCATGAAATTGAAGATTTTAGTAAACTTCCTATTCCTTTTTTCTGCATGTCTACAAATATTGCTACTGGCGAACAAATCCTTTTAGATAAGGGATATCTTCCAGAAGCAGTTTCCGCAAGTGGCGCGTTACCATCCATCTTTAGTCCAATAGAATTAGATGGGATTTTAATGACAGATGGTGGAGTTTCTAATAATTATCCCATTAAAGAAATTCGCGAAAAAGGAGCCGATATCGTTATTGGTATAGATGTACAAGATAGTTTAATGCCAAGAAATCAGCTTAATTCTGTTACCAATATCATGTTGCAGATTAGTAATTTCAGGACGATTAATGCTATGAAAACCAAAATACCTGATACAGATGTATATGTAAAACCATCTATTTCAGAATTTAATCTAATATCATTTGATCAAGCAGATAAAATCATTGCAAATGGTGAAAAAGCGGCTTTTGCCAATTATGAAAAATTAAGAGCTATCAAAAGGCTTCAGAAAACAGCAAAGCCAAAAACAACAATTCCTAAAAACTCCGATACCCTTCTAATAAAAAGTTTAATAATTTCTGGAAACGAAAGATATACCAGATCTTATATAAAAGGTAAATTAAAACTAAGACTAAAAAATCCTAAACTAACAACCTATCAAGAATTGTATGAAGGCATCAACAACCTTTCCGCCACTGGGAACTTCGATAGAGTTAGTCATCGATTAATTGACAAAGATGGTGGTAAAGAATTAGTTTTAAATGTAAAAGAATCTGAAAATAAAATGTTATTGCGGTTTGCTCTTCATTATGATGATTTGTATCAAACAGCAGCTTTAATCAACTTCACTAAAAAAAGTTTATTGTTTAATAATGATGTACTTTCCTTGGATGTAGCTTTAGGAGACAACATACGGTATAATCTTGATTATTATATAGACAAAGGTTTTTATTGGAGTATTGGTGTAAAAAATAGTTTAAATCGGTTCAATCGAAATGTAGAATATGAATTAGTAAGAGATGATTTTAATTTACCAGATATCGAAGTAAACAAAATCAATTTAGACTATTTGGATTTTAAAACCCAATTCTATCTGGAAACCTTACTCAATCAAACCTTTTCATTTGGTCTTGGTGCTGAGTATAGAAGGTTTAGACTCATTTCAGAAACCATTGGTGAAGATGAAGATCAATTACCGCGTGTTGTCTTTGACAACAGTAATTACTGGAGTGTCTTATCCTATCTAAAATTTGATAGCTATGACAATAAGTACTTCCCTTCTTCCGGCTTTTTCTTTGATGGAAATATCAATTATTATTTGATCGATGACAACCCTAATAGTCAAAATAGCAATTTTGTCATTGCGAAAGCTGATTTTGGATATGCTTTTAAACCTATTAGGAAAACTTCAGTAAATCTTGGGCTGAGTGCTGGAAATCGATGGGAAGAGCAGAACATAAGAAGCCTTAATTTTTTTGTTGGAGGTTTTGGAGCTAGGATGATCAATAATAATATTCCTTTTTATGGATATGATTTTTTAAGTATCGTTGGTGATAGTTTCATTAAAGCAAATATGACTTTGGACTATGAAATATTTCCTAAAAATCACCTAAATCTATCTGCAAATTATGCTAATGTAGGTTCTAGATTATTTGATAACGGTGGCTGGCTTGAATCTCCTGAATACTCAGGATATGCTTTAGGGTATGGATTAGAAACTTTTGCAGGACCTGTACAGGTTAAATATTCATATTCTCCTGAACAGAAAGAAGGAGAATGGTATTTTAGTATTGGTTTTTGGTTTTAGCAAAATTTACAACAAAAAAATATAAATATTTACGATATTTGTAATACTATGACTTTGTATTGGCAGGATTTATTATTGCTACTACACTACCTTATTAAACGTAATCCGGAATAAGGTATCAGATTACTATTGCATTACTTTTTCAAACTTAATAGTTAACAATATAATCTTAAAAATCATGCCTTTTTATCATTCTTTAGGTACCATACCACCTAAGAGACATACTATATTTAGAAAACCTGACGGAAATCTATATTACGAACAATTATTCGGAACGATTGGATTTGATGGAATGTCTACCAACTTATATCATCATCATAGACCTACACAGGTAAAAGAAATCAAAGGGAGTTATAGTGTCGCTCCAGAAATTGCCATCAAGAATAATATCAAATCATATCGATTACACGGTTTTAAAGTAAATCCTGAAAAAGATTATTTAGAAAGCCGAAAAAATGTACTTACGAATAGTGATGTAAGTATTATTTTATCCGCTCCACAAGAATCAACTTCAGACTATTTTTATAAAAATACAGATGCTGATGAATTGATTTTTGTACATAGAGGAAGTGGTAAGTTTAGAAGTCATCTCGGAAACATTGACTTTAGGTATGGAGATTATATCCTAATACCTCGAGGAACCATTTACAAATTAGATTTCGATACTGATGAAAATCGTTTATTTATAGTAGAATCCAGAAGACCGATTTATACTCCAAAAAGATATAGAAACTGGTTTGGGCAATTATTAGAGCATTCTCCTTTTTGTGAACGTGATCTTCGTGCTCCTCATGAGCTAGAAAGCAATGACGAAAAAGGTGATTTTTTGATCAA
This sequence comes from Aquimarina litoralis, assembly GCF_019295435.1. Classification (GTDB taxonomy): domain Bacteria; phylum Bacteroidota; class Bacteroidia; order Flavobacteriales; family Flavobacteriaceae; genus Aquimarina; species Aquimarina litoralis_A. Next base: position 47,131 of record NZ_WEKL01000015.1, on the reverse strand, counting down.
AGTAAAAAAGCAAGACGAAATTTTTGACATGATCTATGCTACACATCCTTTTGATGTTGTAGGATACGACGGATTTAATTTCCCGTATGCATTTTCAATTCATGATTTTGAACCCATCACTGGTAGAATTCATCAACCACCACCAGTACATCAGACTTTTGAAACAGATGCATTTGTAGTTTGCTCCTTTGTTCCAAGATTGTATGACTATCATCCTGAGAGTATTCCTGCTCCTTATAATCATAGTAATATTGATAGTGATGAAGTTTTATATTACGTGGATGGTGATTTTATGAGTAGAAACGATATTGCAGCAGGCCATATATCTCTGCATCCTGCCGGAATTCCGCATGGTCCTCATCCTGGAGCAGTAGAAAGAAGTATTGGAAAAACCAAAACAGATGAACTTGCCGTGATGGTAGATACCTTTAAACCGCTAATGGTTACAAAAGAAGCTATGAAAATTGCCGATGATGACTATCATAAATCTTGGTTGGAATAGTTTAATAATACGTATTTTATGTTGAATTATAGAATAGACATATCTGCCCATTTAAGAGCTATGTGGTAGCATAGAAATTATCCAGACATTAAAAATTCTGGATCAAACAAGTTACACTTGAAAATTTCTAATTAACATTTAAAACAAAATTATGTCAACAAATACAACCTCTCAAAATTTAGAAAAAATAATCCCAGAAGCAGAAGACTTCTTACCACTTTTAGGAACTGATTATGTAGAGCTTTATGTAGGAAATGCAAAACAAGCTGCTTATTATTATCAAACCGCTTGGGGTTTTCAGCCGATTGCCTATGCAGGCCTAGAAACAGGATTAAAAGATCGTGTTTCTTACGTTCTTCGTCAAGATAAAATAACACTCGTACTTACCTCTCCATTGCAACCAGATGGTGAAATCAACAAACATATTAACGCTCATGGAGATGGTGTAAAAGTAGTTGCTCTTTGGGTAGATGATGCCACTAAAAGCTACGAAGAAACGACAAAAAGAGGAGCAGAATCCTATATGAAACCCATTACAAAAGAGGATAAAAATGGTACCGTGGTTTTTTCTGGTATACATACGTATGGAGAAACTGTTCACATATTTGTAGAACGTAAAAACTATAATGGAGCTTTTCTTCCAGGATATATTGCTTGGAATAAACCATACACTACGCAAGACACAGGTCTAAAATATATTGACCATATGGTAGGAAATGTAGGGTGGAATGAAATGAACAAATGGTGCGAGTTTTATGCAAAAGTTATGGGGTTTGCTCAATTAGTATCTTTTGATGACAAAGATATTTCTACAGAGTATACCGCACTAATGAGTAAGGTAATGAGTAACGGAAACGGAAGAATAAAATTTCCGATTAATGAACCAGCCGAAGGAAGAAAAAAATCTCAGATAGAAGAATATATTGATTTTTATAACGGTGCTGGAGTGCAGCATATGGCATTGGCAACTGATAATATTATAGAAACAGTGTCATCTCTTCAAAATCGTGGCGTAGAATTCCTAACGGTTCCCGCTACTTATTATGAAACTGTTTTGGACAGAGTTGGAGAAATTGACGAAGATCTCGAACCCTTAAAAGAATTGGGTATTTTGATTGATCGCGATGATGAAGGATATTTATTACAAATTTTCACAAAGCCTGTCCTCGATCGGCCAACCATGTTTTTTGAAATTATACAACGGAAAGGAGCACAATCTTTCGGAAAAGGAAACTTCAAAGCATTATTTGAAGCCATTGAAAGAGAGCAAGAACAAAGAGGTACTTTATAGATCAAAAATTTTCTTCAATTTCTTTTGAATAATTTCTGTAAGCTCTGTTAATAAATTAAGATTATTGAAAAATAATGGATTTCTGCCTAAATTTTTGTTAAATATCATAATAAAAAAACGTTTTCGTTTGATAATTATGCAAAAAAAGCTGATGTTTGTATTATAAGCGGAGTGGTTACCGCTTATACCAAAAACAATAATTATTCTCATAATTTAAGTTTTTAGTTGGTTAATAAAAGTAAAAGAGAGCTGTGGTGGCTCTCTTTTTTATTACTTTTTTTTCAGTATTTAGTAATACTACAAACTTTTATCTGTTTATATAATGTAGTACTTTTGGAATGGAAATTGTAAAAGCTTCAATAGTAGTACATATACGCAATTAAACAACACCCAAAATTAGTTATGAAAAGATTTCTTCTTTTATTGATAGTTTTATTTACAACCGCTCTGAATGCTCAAGAGAACCACAAATCTTTTGAAAATGGAGAATGGTTCAAGTTTAAAATCAGATATGGAGTTTTTACAGCAAGTTATGCAACTTTAGAAGTTAAAGATGAGATGCTTAATGGCATGCCGGTACATCATATTGTAGGAACAGGAAAATCATCTGGACTTTTAAGTGTATTTTTTAAAGTTGAAGATTATTATGAAACTTATATAGACAAAAAAGAAGTAAAACCTTATCGTTTCATTCGAAAAATTAATGAAGGTGGTTATACTAAGGATATAGAAATAAATTTTGATCACGAAAAAAAAGAAGCCTTGGTGTTTAATAAAAAACATAACACCAAAAACACCTTCACTATAAAGGACAATATCCAGGATATGATGTCTTCCTTTTATTATTTAAGAAATAATATTAACGTATCTTCGTTAAAAAAAGGTGATGAGCAAATTGTAAATATGTTTTTCGATAATGAAAACTATTTATTCAAGCTGCGCTTTTTAGGAAGGGAAATAGTAAAAATGAATGGCAACAAAATACGCTGTTTAAAATTTCGTCCAATTGTTCAGGCAGAAAGAGTATTTAAAGAAGAAGAAAGCTTAACTGTTTGGGTAAGTGATGATGATAATCGTATGCCTGTTAGAATAAAAGCAGATATTCTGGTAGGTTCTATTAATGCAGACTTAATAGCGTATAAAGGATTAAAACATCCTCTTAAAATAGTTATAGATTAATGGAAGAATCCATACAACCAGAAATTGCTGAAAAAATAAAGCAGCTTGAAAAGAAATTTAAAAACTCTGGTCAAGATCTAGGATCCTATCTGGATGGTCTTTTACATGACCGTTATCTTACTTACTGGGATTATATCCATTTAGACACTTTACTTAGTTTACAAATACCTCGAACACATTTTCCTGATGAAGAAATATTCATCATGTATCATCAGATTACAGAGTTGTATTTTAAATTAATCATACATGAGTTAAAGCAAATCATTGATGATAAGCTACAAACTGCAGAGTTTTTTACTAAAAAATTAGATCGAATTAATCGATATTTTAGAGTTCTAATTGACTCCTTTGATGTGATGATTAAAGGAATGGATAAAGATCAATTCCTAAAATACCGTATGTCTTTGTTGCCAGCTAGTGGATTTCAATCAGTTCAATTCAGGATGATTGAAATATATGCAACTCCTCTGGTAAACTTGGTAAACACGAAAGAAAGAGATCAATTTTCTGAAAACGATCCTTTAGAGGATGTATACGAACATTTATACTGGAAATCCGGAGCAACGGACATAAAAACCGGTGAAAAAACATTGACTCTTAAGCAATTTGAGTACCGTTATACGCCTAGAATGATGCGTATTGCACATCAAGTTAAACAGAGTACCATCTATCATAGATATCTGGAACTTCCAGAAAAAGAGCAAAATAATGTGCACCTTATTAATGCATTGCGTACTTTTGACACCAATGTAAATATTAATTGGTTATTAATGCATATGGGCGCCGCCTACAGATATCTTAATAGAGATCAAGGTCAGGTTTTAGCTACAGGAGGAACCAACTGGAAAAAGTTTCTACCCCCAAGTTTTCAAAGGATTATGTTTTTTCCTAATCTTTGGAGCGCAGAAGAAAAAGAAAATTGGGGTCAGCAATGGGTTACCCATCAATTTAATACCACAAAATAAAGTCAGAGTTGAAGAATTTAGGTTATATACTACTCGTTTTGGTAGTATTGATTTCATGCCAAAAACAAAAGAAAGCACCAGCTGTTGTTGTTCCAGAAACAATTGAAGAAGTAAAAGAACCTCCCACAATCAAGGAATTTGGATACAATCTTAATGATTTTACAGTAGTTAGAGATACTGTCCGTCCTGGTGATAGTTTTGGAGCTATTTTAGACAGTCATGGGATTTCGAGAGCTAAAGTTTTTGAAATTTCTAATAAAATAAAAGACACTTTTAATGTTGCACGAATTACCGCAGGAAAAGCATATACAGTACTAAAATCAAAAGACACTACAGAAAAGGCACAAGTTTTCGTTTATCAAAATGGATTGATTGACTATACTGTTGTCGATTTTAGAGATAGTATTACTGCAAGAAAAAGTGCAAAACCAGTAAAAATTGTAGAAAGAGTAGCCTCAGGAATTATAGAAAGCAATCTTTCACAGACTTTTGATGATATGGATCTTAGCTTTCTTGTAGCGTATAAAATGGCAGACATCTATGCCTGGACTATAGATTTCACGAGACTGCAAGCAGGAGATTTATTTAAAGTTGTATATACCGAAAAGTATATCAATGACACAATTCCTGCCGGAATTGGAGAAATTAAAGCTTCTTATTTTGAACATAGAAGTAAACCTATATATGCTTTTCGCTTTGAAGATGATAGCATTAATGGCACATCAGATTATTTTGATCAAGAAGCCAACAATCTTCGAAGAGCTTTTTTAAGAGCACCAGTTCAGTTTAGTAGAATATCTTCAAGATATAACCTTAAAAGAAGAATAAAATATTACGGAAATAAAATCCGACCCCATCGAGGAACAGATTTTGCCGCGCCTATTGGAACACCTATTATGGCTACTGCAGATGGAACTGTTACGAAGTCAGAACGTAGAGGTGGAAATGGTAAATATGTAAAAATTAGACATAATGCAACCTATGAAACTCAATACCTTCATATGAGCAAAAGAGCCGTAAAGGTTGGCGAATTTGTTAGGCAAGGAGAAGTAATTGGATATATCGGAATGACTGGTAATACTAGTGGTCCTCATGTTTGTTACCGTTTCTGGAAAAATGGTAGAGAAGTAGATCCATTTAAAGAAGACTTACCAGCTTCTAAACCCTTACAAGATAGTCTAAGACCTGCTTTTTACAAGCATATAGAACCACTGAAAACAAGATTAGATAGTATTATTTTTAAACCAAAACAAGAAATATTGTAACCACATGGCATTACCAACTATTAATCCCACCACCACAAAAGCCTGGGAAGCACTTAAAAACCATTATGAGAGTATAAAAGATACTCATCTGAAAGATCTTTTTGCTAAAACTCCTGACAGAGCAGACCTATTATCTGTTGAATGGAAAGACTTTTATATAGATTATTCTAAAAACAGGATTGACGAAACCACTAAAAAATTATTAGTTGATCTTGCAAAAGAGGTACAACTTGACAAGGCGATACAAAGCTATTTTGGTGGAGAAATAATCAATGAAACAGAAGAGAGAGCTGTTTTACATACTGCACTAAGGGTTCCTAGTGACCAGATTGTTCAGGTACAAGGAAAAAATGTAATCACCGAAGTATCAGAAGTAAAAGCTAAAATCAAAACATTTTGTGATCAAGTAATCCAAGGAGATCTAAAAGGATATACTGATAAGCCATTTACAGATATTGTAAATATTGGTATTGGCGGATCAGATCTGGGGCCCGTAATGATTACAGAATCTTTAGAATACTATAAAAACCATCTAAACCTTCATTTTATATCCAATGTAGATGGAGATCATGTACATCAGAGATTAAAAGAACTAGATCCGGAAACTACGCTTTTCATTGTAGTATCCAAAAGTTTTGGAACTCAAGAAACACTTTCTAACGCTATTACTGCTAGAAATTGGTTTATCAATCAAGCTACAGCTGAAGCTGTAAGCAAACATTTTGTAGCGGTTTCTAGTAATGTTCAAAAAGTAGTAGATTTTGGAATAGCAGAAACTAATATATTTCCGCTATGGGATTGGGTAGGCGGTCGATTCTCCTTATGGAGTGCGGTTGGACTATCGATTAGTTTATTCATAGGATACGAAAACTTTGAATCTTTATTAGAAGGAGCTCATGAAATGGATGAACATTTCAGAACAACTAATTTTGAGGATAATATTCCTGTAATCCTAGGTTTACTAAGTGTTTGGTATAATAATTTCTTTGAAGCAGAAAGCGAAGCCATCATTCCTTATTCTCAATATTTACATAGATTGCCTGCGTACTTACAACAAGGCATTATGGAAAGTAATGGTAAAAGTGTGGATCGTGCTGGAAATCTAATCGACTATCAAACTGGAACTATCATTTGGGGAGAACCTGGAACCAATGCACAACATGCCTTTTTTCAACTCATACATCAAGGTACCAAATTAATTCCTGCTGAGTTTATTGGTTTTAAAAAACCTTTATTTGGAGATAAAGATCATCAGGATAAATTAATGGCTAATTTCTTCGCGCAAACAGAAGCCTTAATGAATGGTAAAACAGAACGAGAAGTTCTGGAAGAATTACAATCCAAAAATCTTTCTGATGAGAAACTAAAACAGCTAGTACCGTTTAAAGTTTTTTCAGGAAACAAACCCACAACTACAATTCTTATTGACAAACTCACTCCAAAAAGTTTAGGAGCGTTAGTTTCGATGTACGAACAGCGAATTTTTGTGCAAGGAGTCATCTGGAATATTTTTAGTTATGATCAATGGGGTGTGGAACTAGGTAAGCAATTAGCTACAAATATTTTAAACGAAATCGATAAATCGCAGATTTCTGACCATGATTCGTCAACGAAAATGTTAATTAAAAAGTACTTAAGCTAACTATTTTCCGGTTAACAACTTTTTAATATTTTCAATTATCTGAAAACCAATGTGGTAAAAATTTGAGTTACCTTAAAACCGTTAAAATTTTATGTAAAAATTTTAACGTTTAGATAAACTTAGATTGCGCAAAGATTCGTTCTTTTGCGCCAAACAATTAACGCAATTCATGATAATGAAAAAGATTACATTTTTATTCGTTGTAATTCTTTTAGCAACAGTGGCAGAAACTTTTGCACAAGGAGTTACGACATCGTCGATTAATGGTAAAGTTACCGATAATAATGGCGGTGCATTACCAGGAGCGACTGTGATAGCAGTTCACGGTCCGACAGCTACGAAGTATGCAACAACAACTGATTTTGATGGATTTTATCGTATTCAAAATATGCGTGTTGGGGGACCATACAGAATCACTATCACTTATGTTGGATTTAAAGGATTTGTACGAGATGGATTATTTCTTCAGTTAGGACAATCTGAAAGAGTAAGTAAACAACTTGAAGAAGCGACAAATCAATTAGATGAAGTTGTGATTACGGCGACTGGAAACAGTATTTTTGATTCTAACAAAACTGGAGCTGGTAGAAAAGTATCACAACGAGAAATTAGCACATTACCGAATACTTCAAGATCGGTTGCCGAGTTTGTAAGAGTTACTCCTCAAGCTCAGTTAACTGAAGGAAATGATGGCTTTTCTATATCTATTGCTGGGCAAAATAATAGATTTAACGGTATTTATATTGATGGAGCAGTAAATAATGATGTTTTTGGATTAGCTGGATCAGGAACCAATGGTGGACAAACGGGTATTAATCCATTTTCAATCGATGCTATAGAATCTTTTCAGGTTAACGTGGCTCCTTTTGATGTAAGACAATCTGGTTTTGCGGGTGGTGCTATTAATGCAATTACACGTTCAGGATCTAACAACTGGGAAGGATCAGCTTATACTTTCTTTAAGAATCAAGACTTAGTTGGTAAAACACCTGTAGATCTTGTTGGAGAAGGAGAAGAAAGAGAAAAACTTGGAGAATTTACAGCTTTAACTTATGGAGTTAGAGTAGGAGGTCCTATTGTAAAAGATAAATTATTCTTCTTTGCAAATTTAGAAAGAGTTGATAATGAAACTCCTGCTCCTTTTAATATATCAAATTATAGAGGGAATTCAAGCGCACAAGATCTTGCTAATCTTAGACAAACTATTTTAGATCGTTATAACTATGATGTTGGAGGATACGAAAACAACGCTTCTACCCTACTAGGAAATACGTTTACTGTTAGACTAGACTGGAATATCAATGACAACAACCAAATCTTTATCAAAAATAACTATGTAAAATCTGAAAACCTTGAAGGAAGAGGATCGTCAAACGGAACGATCAACTTTAGCAATGGATCAGAGTTTTTTACAAGTGTTGCGAATACAACTACTCTAGAATGGAACTCATCCATCGGAAATAAATTTTCTAATAACCTAATTTTAGGGTACTCAATTGTTAGAGATGATAGAGACCCTGATGGAGACCCATTCCCTACTGTATTTTTAGATGATGGAGATGGTGGGATCAATTTTGGTGCTGAGCGTTTTAGTACAGCAAACCTATTAGATCAAGACGTATTTACTTTAGCAAACAACTTTAGTATCTATGCTGGAAGACATACGGTAACAATCGGTACACAAAATGAATTTGCTAAAACAAAAAATTTATTCTTCAGAAATAACTTTGGGCGTTACAGATACTTCGATGTTTTTGATGATTTAAATAACGACGGAGAGGATGAATTTGTACAAAGTGGTGTTACTAGTTTCTTAAATAATGAAGCTGTAAGTAGATATGATTATAACTACTCATTAATTCCTGGTGGAGGAATTGGAGATGCATCAACCGGTGCTGCAGAATTCCAACGTTTTGTTTTAGGATTCTATGTACAGGATGAAATTCAGTTTACTGATAACTTAAAAGTAACTGCAGGTTTAAGAGTAGATGTTCCTTTCTGGGAAGATGGATTAACCAATGAAGATTTTAACACTAGAACCGTTGCATTATTAGAAGCAAATGGTAAAGATCTTCAAGGAGCGAGAGTTGGTAAAGCTATAGACCCAAGAGCTCATCTTGCACCAAGAGTTGGTTTTAACTGGGATGTAAAAGGTGATAACACAACTCAAATTAGAGGTGGTTTAGGAATATTCACATCTAGAGTACCATTAGTTTGGGCAGGTGGAACTTATAACAACAATGGAGTTACACAAGGTGTTAGTGATGCTAGAGATTTTGCAGATGATATATTCTTTAACCCAGATGTAAACACACAACAAAGACATATTGCATCAGGACCTGGTAATTTTGGTGGACAAATTGATTTATTTGCGCCAGATACTAAACTACCGCAAATTATGAAATATAACCTTGCAGTTGATCAAAAGTTACCTTGGTGGGGATTAATAGCATCTGTAGATTTATTATATCAAGATAATATTACGCAATTACAGTACGAAAATCTGAACATAAGAAATACTACAGAAACCTTAAACAACGGACCTGATGACAGACCACGTTACAATCTTTTTGATAGAATTGATAACACATATGGTTCTGGTATTTATCTTGCTTCGAATACAGGAGAAGGATTCTCATATAACGCTTCGGTAACTATTACCAAACCTTTCCAAAACGGTTTCCAAGGAAGTCTTTCTTATACTTACGGAGATTCCAAGAATATTTTTGATGCTACGTCTTCACAGAACAGTTCGCAGTGGAATAATCAGGTAACTGTAAATGGTAAAAATGCAAGAATTCCTCTAGCTCGTTCTAATTTCTCAGCTGGTCACAGAATTATCAGTAACGTTTCCTATGAATTAAAGTGGAATGACAATATCAAAACAACTATAGGATTAGTATATGAAGGATCACAAGCCGGACCATTCTCATATACTTACGGAAATGAAAATAATGAATTAATTCTTGCAGATGATTTTGATGATGGTGCATTAATCTATGTTCCTAATAACGCAAGTGAAATTCGTTTTGCAGGTACTCCAGAAGAGCAAGCTGCTCAATGGGAAGCTTTTAATAATTATATCGCTAATGATGATTATTTAAGTGACAGAAGAGGACAATACGCTGAACGTAATGGAGACAGAGGTCCTTGGAATCATATATTTGACCTTAGATTTATTCAAGACTTCTCAATGAAGATTGGTAATAAAACACATGGATTACAGTTTACAGCGGATATCCTTAATTTTGGAAATCTGTTAAACAAAGAGTGGGGAGTAAGAAAGTTTATATCTAATGAAGTAAACCTTTTAGATGTAGTAGATATAGACTCGGATAATGTTCCTACTTTCAGCTTAAATCAAAATGTAGTTGATGATGTAGAACAAATTGATGATTTTGGTAATCAATCGTCAAGATGGCAAATGCAGGTTGGTTTAAGATATATATTTAACTAAGGAAAAGTTAAAAACCAAAATAGTAAAACCTCGCTCTAATGGAGCGAGGTTTTTTTATATCCCTTTGTTATACCAGTTCTCATATGAAATGGTATTAATTACCATCTTTTTAAAAAAATCGATATATACATGGTAACATTATCGTCCTTAAAGACACTTACTTATAGAAAAGTCGGAAAAATAGCTCAAAAACTAAGCTGCAAGTAAGAATAAGATTACATATTCTGTTAAAGTTCTGAAAGTTAGAATTTTCCCTTTGTTAAATGTTAAAAAAAACTTAAATTCGCCAACCCCAAATCAAGCCCCATATTGAATAAAAGATTACTTTATTTACTGGTTTTACTCACTTCTCCCCTTCTTGGCCAAGATCTTGGTCAAATTGGAAAGGCTCCTTTAGTTAAAATTAACGGGGGAATTTCTGCAAATTCTGTGTATTATAACGGCACTGCTAATAGAGAACCTTTTACGTATTTTCTCAATGGTAATTTAAATTTTAACATTAGCGGAATTTATAACATCCCTTTATCCTTTTCTTATACCAATCAGGATTTTGCCTATAGTACACCTTTTAAAATTAACAGACTTAGTATACACCCTTCTTATAAATGGGTAGCGACACATATTGGAGATGTTGCGATGACTTTTTCTCCATATACGGTGAGCGGACACCAATTTACCGGTTTTGGAACAGATCTTACACCAAATGGTCCATTTAAGATTAGTGCACTATATGGTAGGTTTTTAAAAGCAACCGAATACAATGCCGAAGTACCCGAAGCAATCCCTGCATATAAAAGAATGGGATACGGATTAAAAACCTCATATGATTTCAATAGATTTAATATCGGTTTGATTTTTTTCAAAGCAAAAGACGAAGCGTCCTCTTTAGAAATTCCGATACCTGATGATCTCAATATTGATCCTAAAGAAAATTTAGTAATTAGTTTAACCTCTTCCGTAGAGATTACCAAAGGATTGAATTTCAATCTAGAAGTTGCCCAAAGTGCGGTGACAGAAAACCTAAACGACACAGGAACAGATTCCAACAGTAATATACTTGGGTTCTTAATCGATGAAAAAGCTTCTACCGATTATTATACTGCTTTTAATGCAGATATAAATTATGCCTTTGGAAAAGGTAGTCTAGGTATTGGTTATGAACGAATCGATCCACAATACAGAACTTTTGGAGCATATTTTTTTAATAATGATCTAGAAAATATCACCGCAAATGCTACACAAGAATTGTTTAACGGTCGTGTATCGCTTGCCTTAAATGCAGGACTACAAAGAGATGATCTTAAGAATGAAAAAGAATCTCAATCGAATAGAATTGTCGCTGCATTGAATACAAATATCAAAGCCTCTGACCGATTAAATATTGCAGCATCTTATTCTAATTTTCAATCCTTTACCAATATTCGAACAGCATTTGACATTATTAATGAAGTTGATCCTGTAGAAAATCTTGACACCTTGGACTTTAAGCAGGTATCACAAAACGCCTCTCTAAACCTTGGCTATATCCTTTCGCAAAGCAAACAAAAACAACAAAATATAGGTTTGAATCTGACATATCAAACCACTAAAGACGAACAAGGAACAGCAGATGAAACCAATAACCAAACAGATTTTTACAATTTAGGAGCCAACTATTCCATTGCTTATCCAGAAAGCGCATTAACCGTAAACGGTGCAGTTAATGCTGCCTATAATGTCATTGAAGAAAATGATGCACTAACCTATGGTCCAACACTATCTGTTAATAAACAATTCTTTGATAAAAAACTAAGAACAGGATTTTCTGCTTCTTATAATCAAAGTTTAGCCAACGGAACTTCACAAGGAAATGTTACTAATTTTAGAGCTAATGCTGGTTATGTATATAAAGAAAAGCATAACCTAAATCTCAATGCACTAGCCTTGTTTAGAAATAGCTCTACTACTGCAAGTTCAAACGACTTTACAGTTACCCTTGGATATAGTTATTCCTTTGATGTCAAAAAACCTGATTTGCGATTCAGAAAAAGAGACCCTAACTCTTCAAATAATAAAAAGAATGCTCAAAAATCAAAAGATACACTTCAGCAGTTAGAAGAACAACTTGATAAACAGAATTACTATAGATTCCGTTATCGAGGAGAAATTTATGATAACAATGCCTTGGCAGTAGCTGATCAGATTGAAGCGATAGCAAAGAAAGAATATTATGATAATGAAGAGGCTTTTGCAAAAGATAAAATGAAAATGCTTTTTGCTGCTCTAAAGGAAAATGCCAAAACCGATGAAGACTTCAAAAACTTGGCAATTGATTTTCTAGATAGTATTTACTTACGAAAAGATTACATCCCAGTATACCAAAACGGATTACAAACCACCTTATTGAGTTTACGAAAAGAGCTGGTCAACAAAGATCAAAAAATGAAGGATGTATATGCCAAAGCAAAATTTGAATTAGAAAACCATCCACTTCACTCACTAAGTGAATCCGAAAGAAATACAGCTTCAGAAGAAGCGCAATTCGAATACATGAAGATCAATACGAAATATAAAGTGGAAGGTGAAAAATTTGAAGCATATCTCTTCTTACGAATCGAGGTTGACAAATTATTAAATGGTAATAGACTGATTACCAAAAGTACTCACACTAAAAACATAAAGGAACTGACTCAGGAAACCACTTTTGGAATGTATTCCGAGAAAAAAGATTTAGAAAAAATTAACATATATTTAGAGGAACAAATTATCATCTATTTTGACAAACTATATCGTAGTTCTGATAACTAGACGGTAATTACCCCAAATCGCGTATGAAGAAATTATTATTGATACTAATAGCACTATTACAGCTAAATTTTGTCTTAGCACAAACTTTTCCTGTCCGTGTTACTTCACAAGCAATTCCTCCTTATCCTACCAATTTGTCAGGATATGCTAATTCAGGAATTGTAAATAGCCCTTTAAGAGTTCAATTAGTACTAAGCGATGTTACTGCATCCAGCAGAGAAATTCGATTAGCAGTTTCTATAGAAGGTAACGGAATCAATGCAACTAGTGCGCCAGTAGTCATCGGAGCGCCAACCTTGATTCTAGATGGTGGTATTCCTCTAAACTTAACCATAACAGAATTAGCCCCTTATTTCGAACAACAGAATTTACAAGGCATATCTTCAGTACAGTATAATAGTCCACTACCTGATGGATCCTACAGGTTTTGTTTTGAAGTATTTGATGCATTTACCGGTAATCGATTGTCTTCAAAAAATTGTGCTTCCATTTTTCTGATTAATAACGATCCCCCATTTTTAAACAAACCTGATAACGAAGCCAAAATAAGTGAACAAAATCCAACGAATATTATTTTTCAATGGACACCAAGACACATCAACGTACCGAATGTCTCTTATGAATTTAGTATTGTAGAAGTTTGGGATCCTTATATTGATCCACAAGCTATTTTTGTAGCATCGCCACCATTATACCAGGAAGTTACGACCAATACCTCCTTGCTATACGGACCTATTCAGCCTTTGTTATTAGCAGGTAAACGATATGCTTGGCGGGTAAGAGCATTTGCTACCAATAATGGCGAAGAAGTTTCAGTATTTAATAATAATGGAAATAGTGAAATCTTTTGGTTCGATTACCAAGCTAGTTGTGAATTGCCCACAAATATCCAAGTTCAGGATGTAAGTATGACCAATGCCACTATTAGCTGGATTGGGCATCCAGATCATTTAGATTATACGATAAAATATAGAGAAGCAGGTAGTAATCGTTGGTATAGTAAAACTACACCTAGAGATTATGTGACCATAGACGAATTTAAAGCAGACACCGTTTATGAGTATCGAGTTATCGGAAACTGTACTCAGAATAGTTTTGGAGAATCACCAGTTGATACCTTTAGAACACTTAGTGAAGAATTAGCAGAGTACGCCTCTTGTGGTATTCAGCCAGATCCTGTAGATCTTTCGAATCAGGAACTACTTACAGAACTTTTTGTGAATGATGTTTTTACTGCAGGTGACTTTCCCGTGTACGTAAAAGAAGTTTCTGGTGCCACTTCTTTTACAGGAGAAGGATATATCAGCACACCTTGGTTGGCAACAGTTCGTATTCCTGTGAAATTCCAGAATATCAAAATCAATACCGATATGAAATTGGTAGACGGTTTTGTAATCACTACCTATGATCCTAATTGGGGAAGTATCATAGATGGAGATGCAGTTGTGGATGTTATTCTTGGAGATGATGGAGATATTCAAGTTATAGACGTCGATGTAGATATTGTAGATGTTCAAATCGATGAAAATGGTGATATTATAATCATTAGTACTGATGGTCCTATTCCTGACACCTTCGATGGTGGAAATGATATCATATTTGTTGATAGTACCGGTGAAGAGTGGCGTGTAGATGCCGATGGTGATATATCACAAGGAGAACAAGCAGAAGGAGGACCCGCTACTTCCGGAAATACCGATGGTGTAAATAACAGTGGTGTTAATGAAATTACAGCGAGTGATGTTACCGTTACTTTTAACAATACCAAGGGATATTATAGTTTTGATACCGTACCTGAAAATGCAGGAGGTTCTATCGCCAATCAATATGATAAAGTACCTATCTCTGGTGGTGGCGAGTATTACATACCCTATAAAGCGATAGCAGCGTTACCTAATCGTCCAACAGATTTCTTAACGGCAGAAGTGTCATTTGGAACAAGTGATTACAGTGCATCTGATATTATTTTTAAAACCAAAGAAGGAACCAAAGTACAAGCCAATTGGGACAGTGATAGTACAACCGCTACCTTATCCCTTAAAAAAGCTTTTGATTTTGCTAAACAACAAATCATAGCTACTGTAAGACCAAAAGATTCTACTGATAAGTACACAGTAGCTGGTACAGCGAATCTATGGCATTTGGCCAATCAGGATGTAGCTACCATCAATGTAAAATTAATCTCGGTTAATGGTGCTAGTTTATCTGGCATCGGTGAGCGTATCAATGAAATTTACAATCCAGCTGGCGTTCGATTTAATGTTACTTCTGCATCACCATTATCTGTATCAGATACCACTTTAGATGTTGGCGATAGTAGTTTACTATCGCAATATACCAAAGGTGAAAAAGCATGGATTAGCCAGTTTAAGACGTTACCAGGATATCAACGTGACACTTATTATTTATTTGTTACGGATATTCCTCCTTCTGATTCAGGTACTGAAGGGTTTATGCCACTAAAACGACAATTTGGTTTTGTCTTTGCCGGAGATGATAAAGGCCGAACTGCAGCCCACGAATTGGGGCATGGCGTATTTGGATTAGAGCATCCGTTTAAAAAATATAATACTACCGGAATAACAAATCTCTTGATGGATTATGGTACTGGAGTGCGCTTATCTCATATGGATTGGGAAAAAATGCATGCACCAGGTATTCAGATCTACTGGTTCCAAGGTGATGAGGATGGGGAATACGCAAGTTATCAATACTTAGTAGGTTATAACGTTGTTCCAGAATTATTTAGTTCTCATCTTGAAAACTTCTCTGGATCTAGTATTTCATTTGTTTCTCCTACTGGCAAAATAATTTCGATTCCGTCTACGGCTAAAGATGTTACCTTTATCAATAAAGGTTCTTTATTCGCATTTACAATTACCAAAAATGGAAAAGAAGAACGATACGTTGGTGCTAAAAGAGTTAAAAATGGTGAATCCAAATTCGCAGGATACCTTAAAGAAACTGGAAATAAAAATAATTGGAACGAAAGAGTATATCAAGACATTTTATCAAGAGATCTATCTCAACAAGTTACAGTTTATCTTGGTAAATTAAAAAAGACCTCGGAATCTTGCGGTATAGATATCTATTCTAAAGCTCATCCAAATAATGCCCATCCAACGGAATGGAATAGTGGAGGAAATGATGACCTTATTGTTAATACTGAATATACCAATGGTTTAAGTCCAATTGGGCCAACCATTAATTCTCCCGAAGCCTGTGATTTATGTTCTGAAGGAGAAAAATTCTATAGCCTCCATGCGGATATAAATGATGAAAACATACGAGAAATTGTATTAAAAGTTTCTAAACTTATTTGTGATCCAAATGTGGATACAACCTTTTTTGAAGAATTTTCCAAAAATGGCTACAAAAACCTTCTAGACTGGCAAAAACAATTCTATAGTGAAGGTATGTGGCCAAATGATTATGAAGCATATAAAGCTTTTTATGACTCATATAACAGATATATCGAATACTATCTAGAAGCAAAAACAATTGTACAAACAAGTACAGATAAAGAAGCTCTTCTTAGAGTAGCATATAACCTTTCTTTAAATCAACTGGAAACACTAAGTGCGGTAGAGAAACTTAGTATGCTTAAAATAATGACGAAAGGATTTGTTGGAGGTTATTGGTTTGGTTTAAATTATAATATTGAAGCACTTGCGCTAAAAGTTATCAAATCTGTAAATAATGACAGAGGTGAAACGGATCAATCGAGATTATTTCTTGAAGGTTTGCTAAGTGAAAATTACAAAGTTGGAGATAAATACTTATATGAAAACCTTTTTAAGAAATTAGACGATTATTTTGGTAAGGATAATTTTTCCGAACTCATATTAAGATTCACTAAACTTTCTTTAGAGACTTATTCTGAAAATCCTTCAAAAATTACTTTAGAATGGGGAGCAAGAAACGAAAGTTTTATCCTGAATTATGTTGTATCTGACAATGATTATGAATTTGACTTTGAAGGCAAACAGGTTTTTGTCACAGGAGAGTGTCTACAAAAAAGATACACTGTTTCTAGAAATGGGGAAAGTGTTGAAAATGGATGTAACGAATATTTATATGACAATTACCCTTTACATCCATTTAACGATTTTGTAACACTTACTATCTTAGAAAGCACGAATATCTTACCATCATTTATGTGTGGCAACCCTAATGTTCAATGGTGTGGTAAAGCAATAAAAGTTCCAGCCGTTTTTCTTCCATATCTACAGGAAAAGAAAAGCACTCAATCATTTGAAAACTGGGGAATTAACACAATTGTAATAGCGGGAACTGTTTTAAGTTTTGGGGAAGTTGCTGCAGCTAGAGCCACTGGTCAAATTGCTTATTGGGCAATTGCGGATTTAACTTATACTTTTTCAAATGATGCCGTACGAGTACTTTATGACAATTTTGATGATAAAACGGATAACGAAGAATTTAAAGATTACCTAAAATCCGGATGGGATGGTATAGGCTATATTTTCCTAGCCAAATCAGCCGCAGACGTTACCGGACTTACAGCTGCCGCTACAAAAAAACAGTTAGCTAGAGGGTATGCTGCCATTAAAACATATGGAGAAGATGAATTTTTTGATGTTTTCGAACAATCCTTAAGAGAGGCATCAGCTGAGCTTGCAGAAGAGCAAATTAAAGCAATGTCTAATGATTTAAGAAAAACTGTAAATCAATTAGAAAATGAAATTCCAGATTTAATTCAAGAAGAACTAGAATTTTCAAGAAAACTTTATTCAGGAACAGGAAACTTTAAGGATTTACTCAAAAATAACATCCTAGAAAAATTAGGAGATAATCAAAAATATGCAGATTTAAAAAATTGGATTAACAACTTAGAAGATGGAAATCTTCTTAATAAGCTAGAAACTATATCCGGGAAGGTAGATGAGAATGGGATTAGCGATATTTCGAGACTTGGAGATGATTTTAAAGATTTAACTGGTATAGGAATTGATTTCAATGATATCGAGTTACTATCTGCTTGGGGAGCGTTAAGTAAGTCCCCTGTTATTAGGGCTAAACCTGATAACTTAAGAATTTTAAAACAAGTACACTCTAGATTTGAATATGGAGGAAAATCATCATTTGAAGGTATTAATAGCTTATTAAATGAAGGCAGTCAAGCAAGTCGACAAAAAATCATTAATGGCCTAAAAGAAGTTGACGAAATTTTTGATTCTTCTTTACCTGTAAAATTTAGTGGAATCAAAAAGGGCGATGTAAAAGTTACTATAGTAGATGCCAATGGAAAAGGACAAGAAGTAGCAAGAATTATTGACAAAACTCTGGAGAAGAAAAAATTCATCGAAAATGGAGATGTAGTTGGAAAATATGATGGTGATGATATTTTAAGAAATGGTGATGAGATTGGGTTTAAATTGGCTAACTCAGCTGAAAACTTAAGTTTTGCCGAAAAATCGAAATTATTTGTTAAAAATGAAAATGCCTTACTAACATATAATAGAAATGATGGTACATTTTTCATGCAAAAATCACCATCAAACCAAGATTTAAGCACAGGATATCCTGATGAATTAACATTTAGTTTTAAATATAATTCTGGACCAAATGCAAATAGTAAAGATGTCTTTGGAAAAATCGCAATGACAGAAGATGGTTTCTTAGTAGGTAATATTAAAAAACCTACAAAAATGAATAATGAAAAAATTAAAGGCATTACCGAAGATGCTTTTGATATGGCCCTATTCCATTTTGGTAAATCCGACGTTAATGGATTAAAGGCATTATGGGTAAGAAATGCTAATCTCTATCCTGATTTGCCGGATAATAAATCAATAAATTTGATAAAGTTTGAGGAAGCTTTGGAAACAATGGAAGAATCTAAAGCTGTTTTTGAAACAGTTACTGGTAGGTATTCTAAATCGAGAGACTTCAGCAAAGTAAAGGAAATTAAAAAGCTTACTGAAGCAGAAGATGGGGTATATGGATATGAAGTTATTTTCACAAAACAATAAATACAAGATGAAAAATATTGTTGATGATATTACGAAATACGATATAGATGGCTCAAATTACGAGTTAATGGTTCATAAAATTATTGATCCTCTTTTTGAATTTCTAAAGGACTACATAATAGAAGAGTTGAAAATCCTTAATAAAGTTCGATCCTCATTTAGGATGGGTAATAATGAACTAAAGGAAATTGGAATTTCGAATTATGAAGAGTTTAGAAAAAAAAGAATTCAAATAATTAAATCTTTTGAAGTGTTAAAAGAACTTTCTCCCAATTTAAAAACATTGTCAGCGGTAGATGATTTAATTAGAAGAAGTGTTATCCGAGATATTGCAACAAAAATTCCTGTAGCACCTAAAGATTATTTAAATGAAAGTGAGATAAACGAATACGATATTGATTGGATAATTAGAAAAACAAAAGATTTTTTCGGAAAGTTCGTGCAAACATATTCATCTGAACGAATTTTTTATTTATTAAAAACAAATTAAAAAATCAGAATACTTAAATAATGTCAGCATACTTAATAATTATAGAAATATTGCTATTAGCTCTTATGGTTTATGAGAGTTATAAATACTTCATTTTTAAGTATCGATCGATTTTAGTCGAAGCTACTATTAAAGAAATCGAAGAATATGAGGTTTTTCAAAGGCCTTCAACCAAAGCCTTTGAAGGTCAAAAAAAAGCAGTAAAAGTTATGCTAGAATATACGTTGAATAAAAAAACATTCATTAAAAAGGAGCGAATAAAAAAAAATATTATAAACGCAAAAGTTGGTGATACAATAAAAATAAAGGTGGTTAAAAATGACCCAGAACAATGCAGTTTAAAACCTGATTCTATTCGCTTTAGAAGAATGGTATTAACAATAATGACTCTATTAGTTTGGTCAGTTTTGGTATTTATTATTCAAACCACTAGTTAAAAAAATAATATCATTAGAACCTTTAAAAAAACAACTATAGATAGTAACAAATGGTCTAAAAACCAAACATAACTAATAAAAGAAATAACTCTTTTAAAGACGGAAGAAAAAAGAATATAGAATGACCCAAAGAAATTTTGAGAATTATCAACGAAATGATTTGGCGAATTCCAAAATATAAAACCCAAAATATGAAGCAATATTACCTACTATTGTTATTACTACTCTCCATATTTCCTTCCCTGGCAAGTACGGAAGACGGTGAGGATAAAAAAAGTACTTCAGAAGAAGTAGCTCCTGCACCTTTGCCAGCCATGATGATGAACCGTTCTTTTGCAGATTTGGATATCAAAATCGAAAAAGATATACAAACCCTGATCAAAAGTTCTGAAGGGCAAGACTTCTGGCAAAATGAATTATACGATCGTTTCGAAAGCGATAGTACCATCAATAACCTAAGAGGAAAAGCAGAAGCTGTTATCGATGAACTCATTGAAGGTGATAAGTTTCTGGAGTCACTAAAAGAATACTTAACAGGTCAGCAACCTGTAACCTTACCCATTGGAATCAAGAAAAAAGTAGGTAATTCTGATTTCATCATGGGAGTAAGCCAGATTAAAATTGGTAAAGAATATTCTGAGCTAGAAGTCTTTGTTCGATTAATGCTACCACAAGTAGATGATACCGGTAAACGGCGTCAATTATTTTTTGGTGCGCAAGGTGTAAAACTATC
Source organism: Aquimarina litoralis (assembly GCF_019295435.1). Taxonomy (GTDB): domain Bacteria; phylum Bacteroidota; class Bacteroidia; order Flavobacteriales; family Flavobacteriaceae; genus Aquimarina; species Aquimarina litoralis_A. The sequence goes on along the minus strand of NZ_WEKL01000015.1, from coordinate 26,390 downwards.
CCATAAAGGAGGATTGTTTGGGGAAGCAGATCTGGTATTACTTGGGGATGTCGGAATACCTTTCCAAGGGAAAGAGATTATGATGGTCTTAAAAGGTGGTGATCTTGGAACCGGTGATTTAAGTAAGAAAACCTATGTAACTATAGATTGTGATGGTTTTAAAGAATTAGGATTAGCTGTAGATGTAGAGTTTTCACGAAATAAATTATTACCGGTTAATGCAAACAACAAAGTTGATAACACACCTATTCCTGGCACCAATAGACTAAAAAAGGTAACCACTAGCTTCGAGTTGGTAGCAAGTGATTGGAACGATATTTTAGTAGAAATTGATATGCCTAGATTCCAGGTGCCCTCTTTAAAAAATACCATTTTCGAATTAAATACTGCCATTTTTGATTTTAGTGATCTTAGGAATTCACCGAATATGCAATGGCCTAAAGATTATCAGCAAACCTATTTAATTTCTGGAGAAGAAGATCTATGGCGAGGAGTATATGTGCAATCTGTAACGGTAGTACTACCAGAACAGTTTCAAAGAAAAGGCAGTAATGAACGGATTAGTTTTGGAGCAGAAAAATTATTGATTGATAACAATGGTGTTTCTGGTAATTTCAAAGGAGAAAACATACTACCAATTAATCAAGGAAACGCGGATGGGTGGCAAATTTCTGTAGATCGATTACAAGTTAATTTTGTAGCTGGTAGCCTTGCTGGAGCTGGCTTTGGAGGTGCAATTGTATTACCTGTAACCACAGAAACAGTTTCAGGTACACATACCGAAATAACGATTGATGAAGATGGAAATGAACAGAGCGAACTTATCGGTTTGGATTATCAATCGAATAGTACAACCGTTTTGGTATACAATGCATTAATCGACCCAGTTAACGAAGAATATGTACTCAATGCCAGTCCGGCTCATACAATAGCCTTTGATATTTTTAAAGCAAAAGCCACACTTACCAAAAATAGTTTTGTGGAACTGCGGCTTACGGAAGGGAAGTTTAGACCCAAAGCTGTATTACATGGAAATATGGCAATCAAAGGTTCTAATAATGGATCTTCTTCTGCCACAGCTACTGCTGATTTTGAAGGAATTACTTTTCAAGATTTTCAGCTACAAACAGTCAGTCCGATTATCAAAATTGGACATGCAGGATATACTGGTGAAGTAAAAGTTGGAAATTTTCCGGCTACCATTTCAGATATAGGCATACGCGCCGAAAATACAGTAGCTGCTTTGGATTTTACAATAGCTATTAATCTAATGGATAGCGGAGGTTTCGCTGGAAACGCAAGTTTATCCATAGAAGGAAATTTAAATCAAGGAGAAGGTTTTGAAAAATGGAAATTTAAACGAATCAAACTCCGCAGAGTTGAGATCGAAGCCGACATTGGATTCAAAATAGAAGGTTTTGTAGAATTCAGAGAAGATGATCCCGTTTATGGGGATGGTTTCGCAGGCATGGTTACTGCAGAATTCAAAGGTGGAATTGTAGTTACCATCAGTGCTACTTTTGGAAAAACAGATTTCAGATATTGGTATATAGATGGATTAGTAAAAGGCCTTAATATAGTAGTTCCAACTGGCCTTGCGATTACTGGTTTCGGTGGTGGAGCCTACTATCGAATGAAAAAAGATGGATTTAGTTCAAATCTTGGGTTAGGGTCTTCTGGAGCAAATTATGTGCCGGATCGAGATTCTGGGCTTGGAGTAAAAGCAATGATGTTATTTTCTGTTGCAGGAGGTGAAACACTTGTTAATGGTGGTTTTGGTTTTGAAATAGCATTTAATAGTAGTGGTGGAATTAATAGAATGAGCTTATATGGTGAAGCTCACTTGATGCAGGAACCCGAATGGAATGACGCAGGTTCTGAAATCACCGAAAACTTTGAAGGTATTGTAGAAAACGAATCTCAAATGCCCGATGCCGCTGAAAATGAACTGAAGCAAGCGGATCTTATGGAAGCTTCCAAAGCTATCTATCCAGCAACTATGGAAGGACAAAAAGGACTAAATGCATATGTAGCCATTGAATTTGATTTTGTTCGTAATACTTTTCATGGAACATTTGAACTCTATATTGATCTCTTAGGTGGATTATTTCAAGGAGTAGGTAACGGTGGACGTGCTGGTTGGGCTGTAGTGCATTTTGGTCCAGGAGAATGGTATATCCACGTGGGGACTCCACGAGACCCTGTTGGATTAAAAGTGGGGATTGGAAGTATCGCACTTACATCTAAAAGTTATTTTATGATGGGAGATTATCTACACCCTTCCCCTCCACCAGATCAAAAAGTAGCACAAATTCTAGGTTTAGAACTTGAAGAACTCGATTATATGCGTGATGAAAATGCCATTGCTGGTGGTCGTGGTATCGCATTTGGTTCTAAATTCGATTTTGATACAGGAGATATGACATTCTTAATTTTCTATGCCCGATTTAATGCTGGTTTTGGATTTGATATTATGGTCAAAGATTATGGAGAAACTATTTGTAGAGGAAGTGGGCAAATCGGAGTTAATGGATGGTATGCAAACGGACAAGCATATGTATACCTACAAGGTTCACTTGGAATTAAAATCAAATTTTTTGGTATTAGAAAAAAAATTCCAATTATTGAAGCGGGTGCTGCCACTTTAGTCCAAGCAAAACTTCCAAACCCTGTATGGTTAAGAGGATATATCGGTGGATATTTTAATTTACTCGGAGGGCTTATCAAAGGAAGATTTAGATTTGAACTTCAATTTGGAGAAGAATGTGATATTATAAGTCAAGGAGCACCATTAAATGATTTTAAAATTATTGCGGATATAAAACCCCGAGATGAAAACACGGATATCGATGTATTTGCTGTACCTCAAGTAGCATTTAATATGCAAATTGAAGAACCCTTTCAACTTGAAAATGACACTGGAGAAATAAGTACTTACCGATTTAAATTAGATGAGTTCTATCTCAAGAAAGAAAATGGAGAAGAAATAATAGGTACTAAGAATCTTAATGAAAATAAGGACTTATTAAGTTTTACTTCAGAAGAAATATTACCATCCAATACGAAAATGAAATTGCATGTATCTGTAACTTTTGAAGAAAAGATAAATGGTACTTGGGCTGGAATTACTCATAATGGACAACCTCTTAAAGAAGTTGAAGATGTAACATTTACAACGGGAGAAGCTCCTGATCATATTCCAGAAAATAATATTGTATACACATATCCAGTGATTAACCAAAAGTATTTCTTTCCGAAAGAATACAATAATGGATATATAAAATTAAAAAGAGGACAATCTTATTTATTTGATTTACAACCTGGATGGTCTCAAAAGGTATTTTTTACTGATGATTTCGATCAAACCTTACAAACATCAATCTCATATAATGCAGGAGAAAAGAAAGTAATAATTCCATTACCTGATCTTCTAAATTCAAAAGAGTATCAGCTAAGGATTCTTACACTACCACCGAATGCAACTAACAGCTCAACATCAGAAAATTATTCCACTACTGACTTTGATGATGGAAATAATACTGTGGAGACCAAAAGTGTGAATATTGAAGGGTTAACAACAAATCCGGATACTATTGAAGCACTATCATACGACTTCAATACAAGTGCGCATAACAGTTTCAAGGAAAAAATGAATAATAAAAAGGTAACTGAACCTTTACGTGAAATTATTTATGCAGATGTACACAAGCTAAAAGCAGTAGTCAATAATAGTGAATCATTTGATTTAACAGAATTGGTTGGTACCAAATATTCTGAAAATACTCCACTTATGATAGTAGAAGCTAACTTAAATGATGAATATTACCGAAATGAAATATATCCTTTAATATACCAAGACTACCCTAAACGTTCTGACTTTACGATTGATAGAGACCCTTCGATACTTGGGATACCTCCATCGAAAGGAATGGATCAGTTGACTTGGTATCAAACATACTTATCACAAAATGTAAATATTGATTATTTGAATGAACGATTACCACATACTTATAATTTACCAATATATTACAAAAATGACTTTGTCGATATTCGATATAAAGTAGTAAACGCTTTTACACGAAATCCTGAGGCATTTCAAAATCAAATTGCAGAATATGATTATTTAATAAACGGTGTATTCCCTTACATTAAACCTGGTAATTACGAAGCCATATATAAATATGTATTACCTGGAGGTATTCAAGGAACCTCAGCTAATTTTAAATACGTAAATCCAAATTAGCCCTTCGACAGGCTCAGGGTGACAAAAAAGCTAAAAAACTAGAAACAAAATGTCAGACTGAGCCTGTCGAAGTCCAGATCAAGACAAAAAGTTGAAAAATATAAAAATGAATCAAAAATTAATTACAGTAATAATAAGTAGATTCCCCCTTCGAAGGCATGTGCTGAGCTATGTCGAAGTAGGCTTAGGGGGATGTTCATTCTCAAGGATTATATTTCTCCTTATACTCTTTTCGTTTTTTACACCAAAACTCTCTTTTGCGCAAACAAAAGAAGAAGTGCCAGAAGTAAGAGTTATTGCAAGAGCGCAAGAAGATCGAATTTTACTCAGATGGACTTTAAATACTCCTGTATCCTGGCGTAAAGGAAATCGATATGGATATACATTGGAACGTTATACAGTTTCAAGAAATAGAAAAACATTAACTAAACCAGAAAAAATAATTATTGGTCAGAATTTTAAACCACTTCCCGTATCGGATTGGAAAGGTATCGCTGAAACTAGCGATAATGGAGCAGTTATGGCGCAAGCATTATATGGTGAAAGCTTTTCTGTTGAAGGAGGAGGAGGAATGGCTTCTATCATTAATCGAGCCGAAGAACAACAACAAAGATTTGTTTTTGCCTTATATGCTGCTGATCAAGACTTTGAAATCGCTAAAAAAGCCGGATTGGGATATATAGATACCACTATACAACCTAATGAAAAATATTTATACAAAGTAATCGCCAATATTCCCGAAACTGAATTAAAAACTAAAGAAGGTGGTGTATTCATTGGGATATTAGATTATGAACCATTACCAGAACCAGTAGATTTTGTAGGAATTTTTCAAGATGGAGCCACTCTGTTAAGTTGGAACTCCAAAATTCTAAAAAACACCTATAATAGTTACATCATAGAAAGATCAGAAGATGGGAATTTTTATAAAAAACTAAATGATGTGCCTTACTCATCTGTCAATAAGGAAGCATCAAAAAAAGATTCCAGAACTTTATATCTGGATTCAATTACAAATAATCTCAACTACTATTATAGAATAAAAGGAGTGACATCATTTGGCGAATTTGGTCCCTATTCAAATATTGTTAACGGAGAAGGTAAAAAGGTATTAAAATATGTCCCTCACTTAATTTCAAAAAATCTCAAATCAGAAAATGAGGTGGAACTAACTTGGGATTTCCCTGAAGAAGGAAATAAGGATATTACAGGATTTACACTAAAAAGAGCAGATTCTGATCAAGGAGGATACAAACCTGTTATTACAGAAATATCTCCTAACACTAGAAAAGTTTCCTATAATAAACTTAGAGCTACCAACTATTTCAAGATTACAGCAATAGGGAAAGAAAACAACCAGAGAGATTCTTTTTCGATGTTGGTACAACCTATAGATTCAATCCCTCCTAAAAGACCTGTTGGTCTGGAGGGAGTTATAGATAGTACAGGAATAGTACAATTAAAATGGACGCCAAATACCGAAGAAGATTTAATGGGATATCGTATATATAGAGGAAATCAAAAAAATGAAGAATTTTCTCAATTAACGCAGTCTCCTCATGTAAATTTTACCTTCAAAGACACAATAAAAGTAGATAACTTAAACTCTAAAGTTTATTATCAACTAATAGCAGTAGACAAAAGGTACAATATGTCCAAACCTTCGGAAGTATTAACCTTAAAAAAACCAGATATAATTCCTCCAACTTCTCCCGTTTTTACGTCCTACTCTATTGAGAATGGAGTAGTACAACTCGAATGGGCTAATAGCTCTAGTGATGATGTAGAAGCACACTATATCTATAGAAAGGCTAAAGACGATAGTAACTGGCAATTTATACATAGTAGTGATACGAATAAAAAAACTACTTTTGCAGACAAACAAGTAGAAGAAGGGAAATACTATAGTTATACTATTTTGGCGAGAGATATCAGTGGCTTAGAATCTCAACCATCGCCTCCTATTTCTGTATTGATCCCAAAAACTACATTAAAACCAGCGGTAAAAGGCTTTTATGGAAATGTAAACACCTTTGACAAAACCATTTTATTAAGTTGGCGATATAAAGAAGCAGAGGTATCGAGTTTTGAATTATTCAGAGCTGTCAATGAACAACCCTCTTCTCTATACAAAGTACTTCCTGCTGGTACAAAAAGGTTTAGCGACACAGGCTTAACTATCAACTCTTCATACAAATATATCATTAGGGCAGTGTTTTTTGATGGAACATATTCCAAATCAAAAAAAATCGTAATAAAATATTAGTTAAGTATGCTGAGAATAATATTGTTTTTCATTGTTTTTGTAACTGGCTCTTTACAGGCACAAACCAAATATACTTTTCGATTTTCTCGTCCAGGTGGAGGTCCTGGTTCTTTTTATAATGGAGGGATTGAAACAATGAGATATAGAGTATATAGAGGAAATACCCTATTAGTAGATAGTGGTACACAAACCAGAACTATTCCTAGCATTGAATTTGGTGGTAATAAAGATTGGGAGGTATTTGACGTCGTACCAACCAGAGTTGTCGTTTCTTGGCGTACCAGCTATTTAGATTTATTCAACTGTTATTATACAGATGAGGAAATATCGATTACTGGTGTAGAATGTAATAATTACCCTGTTAACTGTACCTCGGTTACAGTATTTTCAAATAATGTTTTAGTGCAACCAACAGATGATGTTGTATGTCGAAAAGAAACCATCTCGTTAACTTCCAATACCTGTGTTTCAGAACAAGTAGTTGGGTGGCATTATAGTCTGGATGGAGTAAACTATGAAAACACATCAGTTACCACTCTATCAACCAATAATACAGCACAATTAGATCTTACAACTTTAAATATTCCACCATCTTATACTGGGAAATTATACTTTAGAGGAGTAATATCCATAAGTACTGGATTGTTTCAATCTATTACAATGGATTCTGATGTTATTGAATATAATCTGATCCCTTGTTCTCCAGAATTAGATCCTAATATAAGTCCAAACCCTGAACCAATCAATCCAATCTGTAGTGGAGATACAAACGGAAGATTTAGAATGACGTTTGACAGAGATATTGGTTCGCAAGAATATATTTCTGCTCCTTTGGATAAACTAGAAGTTGGTAATCAATGGATTCAGCAGACTCCATTGGTCTCTATTAATCCTGGAGATCTAAATGCTAGTTTAGAATATACTTGGCCTAATGATTTAGCACCAGGGCGCTATAGAGTTAAGTATCAATCTATTTTCAATGGTAGTCAAGTAGGTTCTGATTCTCCTTACTATGAATTTACCATAGGAACGCCAACTGCTGTTACATTTAATACATCATCAAACAGTCCTTCCTGCGTTTCAGGTCAGGGAACATCAAATAATGGAAGTATAACAATTAGTGGAGTAAATGGCGGAACACCCCCATATAAGTATAGTATTAATGGTAGTAGTTTTACAACTTTTAGCGGAAATAGCATTACACTCGCAAGAGGAGCAGGAACGTATTCAATAAGAGTAAAGGATAACAATGATTGTGATGCAACTTCCGGTGGAAACACCTCAATTTCTGAAACCATCAACGCAGCTACAGCAATCACCATTGCCAATACACCACCTGTAAATGTTACCCAATTTGGAGGAACTAATGGTAGTATTTCTCCTGGTGTTTCTGGAGGAACCACTCCGCCACTCACCTACAGCTGGACAGGACCCAACGGATTTTCATCTAGCCAACAAAATATATCTGGTCTACGAGCAGGAACGTATACACTTACTGTTAGAGATAACCCTGAAGGCTGCAGTACCTCTAGAAGTTTTATAGTTACAGAACCTAATCAGTTACTATTTAATTATCCGGCTAGCATTACCTCTGTAGATTGTAATGGAAATACAACCGGAGCGATTTCAATTACTGCATCTGGTGGTCTACCAGACTATAGATTTGAACTCCTAAAAGACAATGGTTCCGGTACTTTTACAACCACAGGTGATCAACTAGATACCTCCAACCTTACGACAGCTACCTTTTCTGTCACTGGATTAAGTGGAGGTGATTATAAAGTACGACTTACTGATAATCGTAACAATTCCAATCCTGATGTGGTTATTGAATCTATCACTCTTACCATACAAGAACCTGATCCTTTTCAAATCCAAAATATCAATCCTATTGATGCGCTTTGTAGAGGAGAAGCTAATGGTAGCATTGAATTAGATATCATTGGAGGAACAGGAGTTTATGAAATCAGTATGACGAAAAGCGGTGATGCCGGATTTAATAGAGTGATTAGTAACATTCCCAACAATAGTTTAGGATATAGTATTGATAATTTAGCAGAAGGAACCTATACTTTAACCCTTACCGATAGTAATTCATGTACGGTTATCAATCCTACTGTAGATCGCATAATCACAGTAGGAGAACCCACAACTGAGGTAAGTGTAAATACACTAAGTGTTGCCAGTCCAACATCTGGAAACGCTGATGGTAGTATTTCGGTTCAGGGTCAAGGAGGAACTGGTGGCGGCTATACCTATCTATGGAATACCGGTGCAACTACTTCATCTATTAGTAACTTAGCTGATGGAAATTATAGCGTAACCGTTAGAGATGCTAATGGATGTCCTGCAGTTGAAAATTATACACTGAACGAACTAGATGTAACCATTACCATAACACCTGGAGAAGAAGTTTTTTGCGATACGGATACTGCTGGATTCACTGCGAACCCGACTGGAGGAGATAATAATTATTCATATAATTGGTACAACCAAAATAACCTAACCAATAGCATTGGCACAAATCAAACTATTAACGGACTTACAGATGGAAATTATGTAGTTATTGTAAATGATGGAACTGGTGCTTCTGTCACTTCCGCAGCAGTAAATGTAAATATACCAGATCCCGTAGTTATTACTTCGGTAATCCCAACAGAAGTGAATTGTTTTGGTGGCAATGATGGAACACTAACGATCAATGCAACGGGTGGAACAGGCGTTTTAGAATATTCTATCGATAACGGAAGTACGTATCAAACAAACAATACCGATACCTTTATATTTACCAATTTAGCTGCAAACACTTACGAAATCATCGTAAAAGATGCTAATAATTGTGAATCTTCTGTATTTACCGAAACGGTAACCGGGCCAACTAATCCGATTACGATTCCCGGAACAGAAACTGATGTTACTATTTTTGGTCAAAATACAGGAGCCATTACAATCAACCCAACAGGTGGAAATAGTGGATATACCTATAGCTGGACAGGTCCAAATGGATTTTCTAGTACAGATAAAGATATATCTAACTTATTTGCCGGAACCTATACAGTTACTGTACGAGATAATCGTTTTGGTAGCACTTCTGATAACAGTGGTTGTACAGCAAGTCAAACTTTTACTGTTTCAGAGCCAGATGAATTATTGGTAACTATAGCTTATGAAACACCAAGTAGCGATTTGAAATGTAATGGTGATGATAATGCTCGTCTGTTGGCAACTGTATCTGGAGGAAACACTCCATATACGTATAATTGGTTTAAAGAAACTTTTGTAGGCTCTGGTATTTTCGATCCTTTAGCAGATACAACAGCATTATTAATGGGAGTAGATGAAGGAAATTATCGAGTAGAGATAGGTGATCCTAATGGAGCAATGACTTTTGATGAATTTTATGTTGACCAACCAGATCCATTAGGAATAAGTATTGCTGAAACTGAAATAAACTGCTTTGGTGATGCAACAGGTGCTATCGATATTACCGTTTCTGGAGGTACAACTCCTTATACATACCTCTGGTCTAACGGAGAAACTTCCGAAGATATTTCAGGGCTTCTAACTGGAGATTATTCAGTAATCGTTACAGATGCTAATGACTGTATACTTTCCTCTACTACCATTAACATTGAGCAACCTGCAGCGCCTTTAGAAATTACAAATGAAACTATTCAAGAGCTTTCTGGTTTTGAAACTAGTAATGGAAGTATTGATATTACCGTTTCTGGAGGTACAAGCCCTTATACTTATGAATGGCGTGTACAAGGAAATACAACTGTAATAGGAAATGCTAGTCTTATTGAAAATCTTGCTTCAAACACCTATGAAGTTACCATTATAGATGATAACAATTGTATCTTAATCCAAGATTATTTTGTAGATCAACCAGACCTTTTAGAAATCACAAATATACAATTGGATAACCCTTTGCAATGTTTTGGAGATACTACAGTATCCTTAACAGCAACCGTAGCAGGTGGTGTAACTCCTTATAATTATAGATGGTACAATACACTCAATCCAACTACTGATTTATCCACTACTAGCACCATTACTAACTTAGGAGAGGGAACCTATATCATTGAAATTATAGATGCCAACGGAAATCAAACTTCAGAAACTACAACGATTGTAAACCCTCCTTTATTAGAAGCGTCCTTTACTTCTGAAAATGTTTCTTGTAATGGTGGAAATGATGCAAGTATCGATATAACGGTTACTGGTGGTACTGGAGCATATAGCTTTTTCTGGAGTAACGGAGCTAATACTGAAGATATTTCTGGGCTTAGTATCGGAACATATGATCTTACCATTAGAGATGCTAATCTTTGTGAGACGACACTAAGTGTTACGATCACAGAACCTCTTGTTGGGTTAAATATTGCTGATTTTACAATCACTGATGCCTCAGGAAATGGACTTAGTAATGGAAGTATTGAAGTTGTAGCAAATGGCGGAACTCCTGCATATACCTATAATTGGACTGATAATACGAATACTCCTATCGGAACCAATAGCAACATACTAAACAATGTAGAAGCTGGAAGCTATTTCCTAACACTTACAGATACTAATAATTGTATTCTTGGACCAATAGAATACATCGTTGGCGAACCAGATCCTCTTTTAGTTACTATAGATGAAACTTCTATTGCTTGTTTCGGTGAAAATGGAGAATTATTCGCTATTGTTACTGGGGGAGTAACCCCTTATTCTTATGAATGGTTTGATAGCACTGATACTGTAATAAGTACAACTAGTAATACAGGACCAATTCCTACAGGTCAATATAGAGTGGTGGTTACGGATGCGAATTTAAACCAAACGGAAGTGCCAAATATAGACTTAACGCAACCTGATTTACTAGAAGTAACAAATATTGTAGTAACTGATGTAAGCTGTTATAATGGTAGTGATGGAAGCATTGAAATCACTGTTGCAGGTGGAACAGGTGCTTATTCTTATCGATGGAATACTTTAGGATCCACTACTAATATTTTAGACGGAATACCAGAAGGAGCATATCAAGTAACTGTTACCGATGAGAATACTTGTTCTGTAGACAGTCAAATAATCAACGTAGGTCAACCGGTAGTGTACGATATTATAAATACTGCAATAATAAGACCTTCTGGAACCGGAACTAATGATGGTAGTATCTCTATCACTATCACTGGTGGTGTTGCTCCTTTCACCTACCAATGGACTGATAATAATGCCGCAATAGTGCAGTTAGAGTCTAATACAACTTCAATTACTAGTACACTATCCAACCAATCAGAGGGTGTTTATAATATCCTTATTACAGATGCGGATGGATGTACAATTACAGATACTTATAATCTTGCAAATCCAGGAGAATTATTAGTAGAGATAACTCAAACACAAGCCGTTAGTTGTTTTGGCGGAAGTGACGGAATATTAGAGGTTATTACGACTGGTGGTGTCGGAGGAAACACCTATCAATGGTTTGATGCTACTAATAATACAGAAATCGGAAATAGTAATATATTAAATGGAATTGGCGCTGGTTCTTATTACATTATTGTAAGCAATGCTGAAGGAGTTAGCGAACAAAGTGCCATATTTAATGTAACTCAACCGTTGCCTGTAACCGGAAATCTTGTTGGAGATGCTCCCGATTGTTTTGGCGGATCTGATGGTAGTATTACCATTACCGCTTCTGGAGGAAATAATAGTTACTCCTATAGATATAGACTAATAAACGGGGTTTATAGCAATTGGATTCCTTTTGATAATGGAATGACTACTCAAATTACGAATCTTGCTGATGGAATTTACCAAGTGCAATTACAGGATAGTAATGGATGTTTTTATGAAGATAATGGAAATATTGGTGTATTATCCATACGACTAAATCAACCTGATCAGCTTATTCTGGATTCAGTAGTATTGACTGATCCGACAGGTTTTGGATTAACGAATGGAAGTATTGCTACCACAATTGCTGGTGGAACACCACCATATACCTACCAATGGAATGATACGAATGGAATCCTTAATGAAACTTCTTCCGTACTTACCAATATTGGTGCAGGAACATATACTATCGCAGTAACTGATGCATTAGGATGTCAGACTTCTCAAAGCTTTACATTGAATCAACCTGATCAGTTATTGGTAACTACCGATATCGTAAATGTAATATTATGTAATTCGGATACAAATGGAAGTATTAGAGCAATAGCAACAGGAGGAATCGGAACCTATACATATCAATGGTTTGAAGAAGGTAACAATACAGTTATCGGAACTGATGCGCTTTTAGACAATATTGGAGCAGGAACTTACTATGTTATTGTTACAGATGCTAATAATAATACTGTTCAAAGTCCAAATATAATAGTTACTGAACCTGATGAACTTCTAATTAGTTTATCTGCTGACTTTATATTATGTGGTGATGGCAATGATTGGAATATTGAGAGCAGTGTTACCGGAGGTACCGCTCCTTATAGCTATTTATGGGATGGAGGAAATGGAACCGCTCCTAATTTAGTAGATGTACTTCCAGGAACTTATGTAGTAACAGTACAGGATAGTAGAGGATGTAGTCAAAGTGCAACGATTACGCTAACACCTCCAGAACCGCTCACTAATAGTTTTGTAACTAATGATCCAACTTGTTTTAATGGAAATGATGGAACTATTGATATAACACCAACAGGTGGAACACCTCCATATACTTTCTTCTGGGATAATGGAGCTAATACAGAAGACCTATCAGGACTTTCATCAGGATCATATTCTGTAGAGATTTTTGATAGTAAAGGATGTTCTATAATTCAAGATTTTGAGCTTATTGATCCTGATGAGTTGATCATAGATCTTGGCCCTGACAAAACCTTATGCCTTGGGCAGTCCTATACGGTCGATGCTGCTATTTCTGATCCTGGCGCAACTTATTCCTGGACAGGAGACAACGGATTTACAGCTACTTCATCAGAAGTAACCTTATCCGAAAGTGGAAGTTATACTGTTTCTGTAACGACTTCACTTGGATGTATAAGTATCGATACGATAGAAATTATAGCATTAGAGAATGAAATATCTGCAGAATTCTTGGTTTCTACAGACTTATTCGTCAATGAAAGCTTTATTATTGTCGATGTTAGTAATCCTCTTCCAGATACCTTGGAATGGATTCTTCCAGAAGCTGCACAACAAGTTGATATTACGGACCGCTATGCAGAAATCATGTTCTCAGAAGAAGGTGAATATATCATCACTTTAAGAACAACTATTGGAGATTGTGAGACATTCTTTTCTAAAACAATTACAGTTAGAGAAGCTGTTTTTGATCGAGATGATGAAAATCAAAGTGGATTGCAACAATACTTGATGTATCCAAACCCTACCAAAGGGAACTTTACAATCGAGTTATCTTTTGACAAAGAAACTCCTGTAGACGTTAAATTATTTAGCATAGCAAATAACAGTTTGATCTACCAATATAGTGATGAACAACAAACAGCATATACAATTCCCTTTAATCTGGAAGGAATTGTTCCAACTGGATTGTATTTTGTCCTATTGGAAACTCCGGAAAAAAGTTATGTTCGCAAAATTGTTGTAGAATAATTTTGATGAAGCTATTACAAAAACCTCACTCAATTAGAGCGAGGTTTTTTTATGCATAATGTTTACCTTTGGATAAACTAAACATATCATTATGTACGAAGCAATACAAATCGTTCACTCCTATTGGGCATATCTAGTTGTTCTTATTGTAACTTTAGCAACTATCAATGCGCTTATCGGTTTTTTTACAAAAAGAGAATATGCGCCAAAAGATTTTAGAATATCTCTTTTTGCGTTGATCGTAACTCATATACAATTACTTATTGGGATTGTCATATTTTTTGTATCCCCTACCATTATGTGGTTTAAAAATGTACCCGTAAAAGATATTATGGGAGATCCTTTGCTTCGTTTGTATAATGTAGAACATCCGTTTACGATGATAGTAGTTGTTACTTTGATTACAATTGGATATTCAAAACATAAAAAGAAGTTGACTTCCACGCCAAAATTTAAAATGTTGGCTATTTTTTATACAATAGCTTTTGCTGCAATGTTATATATGATTCCTTGGGCAAATTGGTTCTAAGAACCAAAAGCTGTAAGTACTAATTTTCTGGAACCGCCATAATCTCTGTGTTCGCAAAGATAAATTCCTTGCCATATTCCTAGGTTAGGTGTACCCTTAGTGATGGGTAATTGTATAGAAGTTCCCATTAAGGAAGCCTTGATATGTGCTGGCATATCATCAGCACCTTCATATGTATGTAAATAATAAGGTGCATTTTCTGGAACCATTTTGTTCATATGGCTTTCAAAATCTTGTCTTACCGTCGGATCTGCATTTTCATTAATGGTCAAACTTGCAGAAGTATGCTTGATAAAAACCTGTAATTGTCCAATAGCAATCTTGCTAATCTCAGGAATTTCAGAAAGCACTTCCTCTGTGATTAAATGAAAACCCCTTGKATAAGGTCTTAAGTGTATTTCTTTTTGAAAGAATTTCATAGGATATGGATAAAAAAAGCAATTTAATACAAATTTTACAGTAATAATCGAACGTCTTATTGCAAACTCTAATACCTTTACAGGGATTTTAATCAATATTCTATGGATTTATCCAAAATAAAATTAGTCGCTACAGATATGGATGGAACGCTTCTCAATTCTAGAGGAGAAGTAAGTCAGTCCTTCTTTTATCTATTTGATGAATTAAAGGAACTAGGTGTCACCTTTGTTGCTGCAAGTGGTAGGCAATATTATAGTATCCTACACAAACTAAATGCGATTAAAGATGATATGATTGTCATAGCCGAAAATGGCGCTTTGACAATGCATAGAGATCAGGAATTGCAGAGAACCGAAATTGATCGAGATACCTACTTGGAGCTATTAGAAATCACACAAAAATTAGAAGGTTCACAAGTGATTCTTTGTGGTCGTAAAAAAGCATATATCGAAGATTATGGAAAACCATTTGAAAATATGCTCAATGAGTTTTATGGCAAATATGAGATTGTAAAAGATCTTTCTGAAGTTATTGATGATCAATACTTAAAAATTGCTATTTGCAACGAAAAAGGTTCTGAACAATATTTATATCCAGCCTTAAAACATCTAGAAAATAGATTAAAAGTCAAAGTCTCTGGTAAAGTATGGCTAGACTTATCTCATAATGACGCTAATAAAGGACATGCACTGAAGAACGTTCAAAAAAGCTTAGACATCTCTAAAGAAGAAACCATGGTTTTTGGGGATTATAACAATGACCTAGAAATGATGTCTAGAGCTACCTATAGTTTTGCCATGCAAAATGCCCATCCTAATGTAAAGGAAGTGGCGAATTACATGACAAAAAGTAACGATGAGAATGGTGTAGAATATATGCTTTCTAAAATGATAGCAGCAAAAAAACAAACTACACTATAGATTTTGATTTTGATAAGATTATCTGCTATGATCTTAAGATATGCAAGCTAATACAATAGATATAATAAAGAAGTAAACGTATATCGGTTGTCTAGTTAAAAACTTCTGCATAATAATAGGGGTTATATGAATTAAGTTTTAATGAATATAGAAATTATATTGGGGAGCTATATTCGCGAGCAAAGATATAAAAATAAAATAAAAAACGCACTTTAGCTTAAAAAAGTGCGTTTTGTCGTATTTTTTATATTGTTGAAAGAAGCCTTTTTCTTACTTCAGCTAGTTTAATCATTCAGTTTTAAAACTGCCATAAATGCTTCTTGCGGAATTTCAACATTACCTACCTGACGCATACGCTTCTTACCCTTTTTCTGCTTTTCTAATAATTTACGCTTTCGAGAAATATCACCACCATAACACTTAGCAGTTACATCTTTTCTTAACGCTTTTACAGTTTCTCTTGCAATAAATTTTGCTCCAATAGCAGCTTGTATTGGAATATCAAATTGTTGTCTAGGAATAAGATCTTTAAGCTTTTCGCAGATCTTTTTACYAATTGTATAGGCATTATCTTTATGTAATAAAGCAGATAACGCATCTACAGTATTCCCATTTAATAAGATATCCACTTTTACTAATTTAGAGGTTCGCATACCTATCGGAGTATAATCAAACGATGCATATCCTTTAGAAACTGTTTTTAGTCGATCATAAAAATCGAATACAATTTCTGCCAATGGCATATCAAAAGTAAGCTCCACACGCTCAGTAGTAAGATACGTTTGATTTGTAATCTCACCTCGTTTTTCAATACATAATGACATTACAGATCCTACAAAATCAGCTTTGGTAATAATAGAAGCTTTTATATATGGTTCTTCTACTCTATTCATAGCAGAAGGATCAGGTAAATCAGATGGATTATTTACTACAATAATATCATCAGGGTTCTTATTTGTAAACGCATGGTAAGATACGTTTGGTACCGTAGTAATTACGGTCATATTAAACTCTCGCTCTAAACGTTCCTGAATGATTTCCATATGTAACATCCCTAAAAATCCACATCGAAATCCAAAACCTAAAGCTGCAGAACTTTCTGGCACAAAAACTAAGGAAGCATCATTCAACTGCAATTTTTCCATAGAAGCACGAAGTTCTTCATAATCCTCAGTATCCACAGGATAAATACCTGCGAATACCATAGGTTTTACATCTTCAAAACCTTCAATAGCATTTTTTGTTGGCGTTTTTGCATCAGTAATAGTATCTCCTACCTTTACTTCTCTAGCATCCTTTATACCTGTAATCAGATATCCAACATCTCCTGTCTTAATATCTTTTTTAGGCACCTGGTTTAATTTTAAAGTACCCACTTCATCTGCAGAATAAACTTTCCCAGTAGCTACAAATTTAATTTGCTGCCCTTTTTTTATTTCTCCATTTACTACCTTAAAATAGGTTTCTACTCCTCTAAAAGAATTATAAACCGAATCAAAAATCAATGCCTGTAATGGCTCATTAGGATTCCCTTCAGGAGCTGGTACTCTTTCAATAATGGCATTCAGAATTTCTTCAATTCCGATTCCTGTTTTTGCACTAGCAGGAATAACTTCTTCAGGATCACAACCCAATAGGTCTACAATATCATCTGTAACTTCTTCAGGATTCGCACTTGRCAAATCTATTTTATTCAGTACCGGAATAATTTCTAAATCATTATCCAACGCAAGATATAGATTGGATATCGTTTGCGCCTGTATACTTTGTGCAGCATCTACAATCAACAAAGCACCTTCACAAGCGGCAATAGAACGAGAAACCTCATAAGAAAAATCTACGTGTCCTGGAGTATCAATCAGGTTTAAAATATACTCCTCACCCTTATACTTATACTCCATCTGGATTGCGTGACTCTTGATCGTAATTCCACGCTCACGTTCCAGATCCATATTGTCCAATAACTGATTCTGAGCCTCTCTAGCGGTAACAGAACCTGTATAATCCAATAATCGATCAGCTAGCGTACTCTTACCATGATCAATATGCGCAATAATGCAAAAATTTCTTATGTTCTTCATCATTCTTTTTTTTGGCGGGCTAAACCGGGTTATCCGTTGTATCTTTTTTGTTTTTCCATCGCTTTTTCCCTAGTAAACTGCCTCTGGGCAAGCCTTGGAACATTCAAATCTCGATTATCGAGTAAACAAAAAAGGATGTCACTTCTATCCCTGCCCGAATACATTCAATGCTTTTATAGGCCCAATATATCTGTTCAAATCACAGAAAATCAAACTCCACAATGTGGATAAATCATTGAGTTTGCAAATATAATCGATTTTAGAAGGTTTATATCATCAATACTTGATTTTTAAATGATTCTCGTTTCAGATTTAATCTTATACCAGTTCTTATATGAAATTACTGAAATGTAAAATTGAGCTATTTTGGATTTAGACAAGGAAGAAAATTTATGGATAGCCTTAGCTATCGATACATTTTGTGACGAAGCATCAAGTCAAAAGAGACAATTTTATACGGTCATTTCATATGAGAAATGGTATTATAATGAAGATTCGTTAGAATTCGTACTTTTGCAGAGAATTACGTTTAATATTTATCAAACAGAAGTTTTGGCAAAGATAGGAGACATTGATGTAGGAGAATTTCCTTTACTATTAGCACCGATGGAGGATGTAAGTGATCCACCATTTAGAGCATTATGTAAAGAACAAGGAGCAGATGTTGTATATACTGAATTTATATCCAGCGAAGGATTAATTCGAGACGCAGCAAAGAGTGTGATGAAGTTGGATATCTATGAAAAAGAACGTCCGGTTGGTATTCAAATTTTTGGAGCCAATTTGGATTCTATGCTAAAATCTGTTGAGATCGTAGAAGCATCAGGACCAGATATCATAGATATTAACTTTGGATGTCCTGTAAAAAAAGTAGTAAGCAAAGGAGCTGGAGCTGGTATCTTAAAAGACATCGATCTAATGGTTTCTCTAACCAAAGCAATGGTCGAACATACCAAACTACCGGTAACAGTAAAAACCAGATTAGGTTGGGATCATAATTCTATAAAAATTGTAGAAGTAGCAGAACGTTTGCAAGATGTAGGCTGTAAGGCCATTTCCATTCATGGACGTACAAGAGCCCAGATGTATAAAGGAAATGCAGATTGGAAACCTATTGCAGAAGTAAAAAACAATCCCAGAATGCATATTCCTGTATTTGGAAACGGAGATGTAGACAGTCCTGAACGAGCCGTAGAAATGCGAGATCAATATGGATTGGATGGTGCAATGATCGGTCGTGCTAGTATCGGATATCCATGGTTTTTCAAAGAAGTAAAACACTATTTCAAAACGGGAGAACATTTACCACCTCCAACCATTGAAGAAAGAGTAATTGCAGCACGTAGACACTTACAAATGTCGATTGATTGGAAAGGAGAAAAATTAGGCGTTTTCGAAACCCGAAGACATTATACCAATTACTTTAAAGGAATTCCTCATTTTAAAGAATATCGTACCAAAATGGTCACTAGCGATGATTCTAAAGATGTATTTGCCGCTTTTGATGAAGTGCAAGAGAAGTTTGCAGGATTTGAGTTCGCTTAACTATAAGTTTCTAGAAGCGTATTAAGCGCTGATTGATTCTACTAGACGCTAGTAAAGAAGCTACGATACCGATCACGGTAATTGTTAGAAAAACGATTACAAAACTTACCACTGTAATTTTTGTAGGATACGGCAATGTTGGTGTAATCATCAACAAGCCAAATTGTTGCTGACATACAATGATGATAAAACCTAACAGAAGTCCTAATAAAGCACCTAAAATAGTCATCAAAGATCCTTGAAATAAGAATACCTGTCTAATTTTATGCAAATTAGCACCTAGGTTATATAAAGTCTGTATGTTTTTCTTCTTATCAATGATCATCATAATAATCGCTCCTGCTACATTAAACAGCGCGATGATCGCGATCAAGGTGATAATTAAATACGCTGCTAAGTTTTCAGTATT
Organism: Aquimarina litoralis; assembly: GCF_019295435.1. Classification (GTDB taxonomy): domain Bacteria; phylum Bacteroidota; class Bacteroidia; order Flavobacteriales; family Flavobacteriaceae; genus Aquimarina; species Aquimarina litoralis_A. The sequence goes on along the minus strand of NZ_WEKL01000015.1, from coordinate 6,372 downwards.
CAACATTCGATATAAAGTATCATTCAATTGAATACGGTTTTTTACAATCACCTCGTCTTCAAACAGTGCAATTAATTGCGCTCTGATGGTGTCCTCATCTGTATCAGGAGACAATTTTAACTCTACGTTAGTAACCTGATCTTTAGGTAAGTTTAATAAGTCTCTTGCCAAACCAATCGTAGAAAAAACGTATTTCTTATCTAAATCTTCATTCACTGCATAAATTCCAGTGTTCACTACTGCTTTTTTTCGAAAGGCTTTTGATGGATCTTTCGGAATTCCCTTTCCCGGTTTAGGAACATAGATATTTAAGAAGTTGGTATAGATCTGCTCTACTCCCATTCCTAATTCTCTACTGATTCCATAACCTGCCACTACTTGTGCATCATTTCCTGTTAACCATTCTCCGGCAAATACGATACTATCCGTTGTAATAACCTTGTTATAACTGGTATCTACACCTTTGATGAAACCTGTTTTTTGCTTGTCTTTAAACTCCAAAAACACACGTTCTTCAATAACTTCCGAAAAACCTACCACACCTTCCATAGCAGCTAATTTCTTTTTTTGATCTTCGGTAATGGTAAATGTTTTTCCACTTGATGGAAATACTTTCAGATCAGGATCAAAATACGAAGAAAACTGTAGGCTAAAATCTTTCAAACCTGCAAAACCACATAAAACCAAGAATAAGGACATCGCTCCTATAACTACACCAGCTGCTGCAATACCTGTAATGATATTAATTGCATTACTACTACCCGGTGAAAACAAATACCGCTTGGCGATGTATAAAGGAAACTTCAAATTATTTGGTGCAAAATCTTAATCAGCTATTTTTTAATAAAGATAACAGAATATGTGGTTATAACTGCTTTATGTATTGTATTAACTTAAAATATTACTTTTTCTTACGTTTTGGTAATAAATCCGGATTTTCTAAAGGGTTTTCTTCTCCCTTAATGGCTCTTTCGATATTGTCAATATACTCTAAAGAATCATCAATAAAATAGGATAATTCCGGCATACGACGCAGTTGATTTTTAGTGCGCTGGGCTACCTGATGTTTGATTTGTGATTTTACAGCATTTACTTCTTGTAATACTTTTTCTCCTTCATTATGAGGAAACACACTCATATATACTTTGGCAATGGATAGATCTGTGGTAACACTCACTTTGGTTACAGAAACCAAAATACCCTGTACTCCTGCTTCACGTAATGCAAGTTGTATTACATCTGCTACATCACGTTGCAATACGCCTCCTATTTTTTTCTGTCTATTTGTTTCCATATCTGCAAAAATAGCTAATTATGCGATGTATTGATTTTCTTTTGATAGAAAATCCTTTGCATACAGCTATTTTGTACTTTTATCCTCGTTATCTAATAATTATTAAAATTTAAACTTGTGAATCATATCAACAAAATTGAACATATAGGCATTGCTGTAAAAGATATCGAAAAGGCCAATACACTTTACGAACAATTACTAGGTGTTGCTCCGTATAAAGAAGAAACTGTAGAAAGTGAAGCGGTGATTACTTCTTTCTTTAAAGTTGGCGAAAACAAGATCGAACTTTTGGCAAGCACCAGTGAAGATGGCCCTATTGGAAAGTTTATTGCCAAAAAAGGCGAAGGCATCCATCATATTGCTTTTGATGTAGACGATATTGAAAAAGAATTAGAAAGACTGGAAAAAGAAGGATTTCAATTGATCAATAAAACCCCTAAAAAAGGAGCTGATAACAAGCTAGTTGCCTTTGTACATCCTAAAACAACAAATGGTGTTTTGGTAGAGCTTTGTCAAGAGATCAATTAAATTATAAAAAATGTTTGGCGTGTTTATATCAATTACTTAAATTTGCCCTCCGTTTTAGGTCCCATAGCTCAGCTGGTTAGAGCACCTGACTCATAATCAGGGGGTCCTTGGTTCGAGCCCAAGTGGGACCACGTAGTGGAAAAGTCCTTGCAATTAGCAAGGGCTTTTTTTGTGGAACAAAGTGAAACAAATCTTGGGTGAGAAGTTTATCCTGAGGGAGGTACGACTCGAAGGAAGCCCAAGTGGGACCACCCAAAAGCCTTAGTGAAAACTAGGGCTTTTTTTATTGAACCTTATAAAGTTAAACCAAGCCTATTTTAGAAACTTAGCCAAATTTTGTTTGTAAACACTTCCTACAGGAATATGTTTGTCGCTAATTTTTATACGATTTCCTTCGATAAAATCAATTTTTCTAATCGCTATGATATAAGAACGATGCACTCTTACAAACAAGTTTTGAGGTAGTTTGTTTTCAAAATTCGTCAGTCGGTCTAAAGTGATAATTGTTTTATCTTCTACATAAATCTTTACATAGCTACCCACACTTTCTAAGTATAAAATAGTATCTAAGGCTACTTGATGTGTTTTTTTATCTCCTTTAATAAAAATATGTTCTTCATAATCATTGGGAAGCGTAGAAATGACTTTAGGTGAAGTATTGACCGTCATCTCAAGCTCACTTTTGCTTTTAGAAGTCTCTAGTAATTTTTTTTGTTGAGCCGCTTTATTAACAGCTTTTAAAAAACGCTCAAAACTAAAAGGCTTTAGTAAATAATCCTGAATAGCGAGTTCATATCCCTCCATTGCGTATTCTTGATATGCCGAAGTAATAATAATCAAAGGAGGATTGGTTAATGTTCTTAAAAAGTCTAAACCTTTTAATTTTGGCATGTTTATATCTAAAAATATCAAGTCAACCTGATTTTCATTTAAATAATTGATCGCCTCAAAAGCAGAATAACACTCCTTTTCGATCTCTATAAATGAAAGATTATCACAATAATTATTAATGACGCTATGCGCAAGTGGTTCATCATCTACTATTAAACATTTCATCATACATATAATTTTAGGTGAACACTAAATAGCGTTTCGTTTCTAACAATTTTAAGTTCGTGCGTATCAGGATATAGTAATGCTAATCTTCTTTTCACATTTTCGAGACCGATTCCTTTTTCATGTTTTTCTGTAGTAGTACCAAAATTATTTTCAATATAAAAATGAAGTACATTCGCTTCATTCTTTAAGCTGATATTAATAAACGCTTCTTTATCTAATAAATCAAAACCGTGCTTAAAGGCGTTCTCAATAAACACAATTAAAATCATGGGCGCAATTTTAATATTGGTATCACGGATGTCATTTTTTAAAGTAATCACACCTCTTTTATGATGCCTCACTTTTTGCAGCGCAATAAAGTTCTCCATATAGGTTACTTCGCCTTCTAATGAAACTTCTTGTTCTTTGCAATCATAAATGGTATACCGCATCATTTCTGATAACTTCAGGATAACAGAAGGGGTTTGATCAGATTTTTCTAAAGACAACGCATATAAATTATTGAGTGTATTAAAGAAGAAATGAGGGTTGATTTGATTTTTTAAAGACGACAGTTCTAAATGCAATTGATCATTCTCTATTTGTTTTATGGTCGATAATTGAATAAACCATCGATATGCGATATGCAGTAATGTGGTAATAATTAACAATAAAACAGTTCCTATAATACCTACGCCATAATTGGGTTCTTCATTAGGTTCATTAAACCAATTTCGATCCATCCAAGGCTCTCCATATCCTAAAACAAATCCCCAAATGGCCACTAAAGCAATAACAATAATTCCATACATAAGATATTTCTTTTTGACAAGAAAATTCGGAATCAACCAATAGATATTGAAATACACTGGTGGTGCTAACAAAAGAAAAATACTCGATGCAGTTTGTAGAAAGAACTCTGGTAAAACATCTACCGAAAGGTTTTCTTTTGAAGAAAAAACCATGAGCATGGATAGTAGGATAGCAATACTTAACAATAGTATTAGATGTATCACAAAGCGCTTTTTATGTATCGTAATCATACGACAAAAATAGAATTCACTACTTGAACAACCTATTCTAATCAATGAAAAGCTAAAATTCATCCATGAACTTGTGGTTTTTGTAAATGAACTTAGTTGATTGATGATTCACACCTTTTTACGATCTAAAAGTAGGAGTTCGATAAATTAAATAGTTAGAGATCAGCAATTAGAATTTATTTGTTTCCTAATCAAAAACGGAACAAAATGAATCTAATACTCAACAATTTAAATAAAACCTATGCTAACGGAGTCAAAGCATTAGACAATCTTTCATTAGAAATATCTAGCGGTATGTTCGGCTTATTGGGTCCTAATGGTGCGGGAAAATCATCCTTAATGAGAACCTTATCCACATTACAAGAAGTAGATAGTGGTTCTGCATTTTTAGGAGAAATAGACATCATAAAAAATCCTATCGCTCTAAGAAAAGTGCTAGGATATTTACCACAAGAATTTGGTGTTTATCCCAAAATTACGGCTAGGCAATTATTAGATCATATAGCCATACTAAAAGGAGTATCTGCAAAAAAACAGCGCAAAGAACTCGTAAACTACTTATTACAGAAAGTAAACCTATATGATAAACGCAATAAAGAGGTAAAAGGATTCTCTGGAGGAATGAAGCAGAGAATAGGTATTGCACAAGCATTAATTGGCAATCCAAAACTGATTATTGTCGATGAGCCTACTGCTGGTTTAGATCCTGGCGAAAGAAATAGATTTCATAATCTTTTAGCCAAAGTTGCCAATGATGTTATTGTTATCCTTTCTACCCACATTGTTGAAGATGTTAGAGAACTATGTCAAAATATGGCGATTATGAATCATGGTCAAATAATTTGTCATGGCAGACCTCAACAGGTTATTGATGAACTACATAATAAAGTTTGGGAAAAACTCATTCATCATCACGAACTAGAAAGCTACCATAATACCCATACCGTAATTTCTAATAAAATGGTTGGAGGTCAACCTTTAATCCATGTACTCAGCGCTGAAAAACCATCTGAAGGTTTTCAGCAAGTACCTCCAACACTAGAGGATGTGTTCTTTTCGAAAATTAACAACAATTAAAATTCCACCACTATGACTATGTTTAAAGCATTCTTATTACAAGAAATCATCACTGGTTTTAAAAGACCTATGCTGTATATATTCTTGTTTATTTTTACCGTGATATCCGCAATGGGTGCCGTTAATGTGGATATTACTTTTGGAGGTGCCACAGGAACTGTTTTCAAAAATGCTCCGTATGTAATCAGCATGTATACTGCTAATCTAAGTATCATAGCACTGCTCATTGCAACGGCATATTTTAATAATGCTGCTTTAAAAGATTATCAAAACAATTTTGCAGGGATCTTATTTAGCACATCCACACATAAAGCAAGTTATTATTTCGGTAGATTTTTGGGTAGTTTATGTTTAGCAACAATTCCTTTATTAGGTGTTTTTGTAGGATTTTCTATAGGCACACAAATAGGTCTGGAATCTGGAATGGAAACCACTAAAAAGATCAGCACTTTAGCTCCTTATGTATTTGTCAATAACTTCCTATTGTTCGTTTTGCCAAATATTTTTGTTTTTGGAGCAATCATTTTTGCGATTGCCAACAAATGGAAAAGCACCATTATTTCATTTATTGCCACGATTATCATTATAGTGTTGTATTTACTTTCTGGCACATTTATGAATGATATCAGCACAGAAGGTTTCGCTGCATTGACTGATGTAACAGGATTAAGAGCTTATACTATAGATACTAAATACTTTACTCCAATAGAGAAAAACACAGAAGTAGTCTCTTTTTCTGGCTGGGTACTTATCAATAGATTGCTTTGGATGTCTATAGCAATAGCTACCATCATGATTTCTTATTTTTCTTTTTCGTTTGTTCAAAAACAACAAAAAATCAAAGGATTAAAAAAGAAGGTCAATCATATCAAATCTTCGCAAACCTTTTATTTGCCTACCATCAATAGCCGTTTTGATATTCATACATTCTGGTTACAATACAGTAGCTTTTTTAAGAGTAATCTTTATACAATTTTAAAAAGTAACACCTTCAAAATACTACTCTTTTTTGGAGTACTTATTTTACTCAACAAACTACTAAACGGATTCGAATATTTGGGATTACAGTCGTATCATGTCACCAGTAAAATAATAGCTTTTAACCGTCCTATTAGTATGATCATGGGAATGATTATAGCAGTCTTTTTTAGTGGCGAATTGGTATGGAGAGAAAGAAAAAGTAACATCAGTCAGGTAATTGATAGCACTCCGCACTCCTCATTAACCGTTCTTTTGGCTAAAATTAGTTCATTAATCGTGATCAGTATATTGTTTGATATCCTATTAATCATCATAGCCGTTTTATATCAACTATTTAATGGATACACCAACTTAGAAATCACTGTATACCTACAAGATTTTTTATTTACTGGATTACCCACCTATGTTATT
>NZ_WEKL01000014.1 GCF_019295435.1 Aquimarina litoralis | reverse complement strand
GCTCATTTGAGCCGCAACTACATTGTATTTCAATGTTTCAAAATTCAACTCTTTTGTAGTAAATTCTCTGTCTATTGGAAATGAACTTCCATATCCAGCCGCACTTCCCAGTGGATTTTGATCTACTACCTTAATCGCAGCATCTATAAAATATAAATCATCTACAAAACTCTCTGCATAGGCTGAAAACCATAATCCAAATGAGGATGGCATGGCAATCTGAAGATGTGTATATCCAGGCAATAAAACTTCTTCATACTGCTTAGCAGACTTCAATAAATTTTGAGATAGCTCCTTTACTTGGTCTTTTATTTGTTGCAACTCATCTTTTAGATATAAATGCATTGCCACTAGCACCTGATCATTTCTGGATCTGGCAGTATGTATTCGTTTACCAGCATCTCCTATTTTTTGAGTAAGCTCGAACTCAATTTTAGAATGTACATCTTCAAACTGATCTTCAATTACAAAAGTCCCTTGCTCAATTTGTTCTGTTAATACATTGAGCTCTTTTTCGATTGCTATTATATCCTGATCTGAAAGCAGCTGAATCTTATGCAACATTTTAGCGTGTGCTAAGGTTGCTTTTACATCATATTTAGCAATTACCAAATCCAATTGTCTATCGTTACCTACGGTAAACATATCTATCTTTTGATCGGTTGGTAATCCTTTATCCCAAAGTTTCATTTCGTTTTAGTTATTGTTTTGAGTAGTTAGCACAAAGTTGAAAGTGTTTATTAATCAAGTTCTTAATCCGAACCTGATAGTTACACAACATTTACATTTCTACTTTTACATTTTACATTTTTAGATTATTCCTTCTAATATCTTTATATACAAGGCTACACCTTCTTCAATTTCTTCTACATAAATAAACTCATCCGCAGAATGTGATCTGGTAGAGTCACCTGGCCCTAACTTTAAGGATGGACAACTTAATACCGATTGATCTGAAAGTGTTGGGGATCCATAAGTCGTTCTTCTTAATGAGATTCCTGATGTAACGATTGGATGATCTTTTGGTATAGAAGAAGATCCTAAATGCAGTGACCTTGGTTTTACATCAACATTTTCTGGTAAAGATCCTTTCACTAACTCCAGCACTTCTTTATTCTTGTATTTGTCATTTACTCTGATATCTACTACTAAATTACAGTGAGATGGCACTACATTGTGTTGATTACCAGCACTAATTTGAGTCACTGTCATTTTCACATCTCCTAAGGTTTCTGAACTCTTTTCGAATTTGTAATTCTTAAACCATTCAATTACCTCGAGTGTATTATATATTGCATTATCATCATTAGGATGCGCTGCATGACAGGCAGTTCCTTTTACAGAAACATCTAGTACTAATAATCCTTTCTCGGCAATTGCCAATTGCATCAGTGTTGGTTCTCCCACAATAGCAAACTCCACATTTTTTAGGTATTTCAGAATACTTTTTAATCCTAAAGGACCACTACTTTCTTCTTCGGCAGTGGCGGCAATTACAAAATTATAGTTCAGATTCAGTTTGTTATAAAAATAAGTGAAGGTTGCTAGTAAAGACACTAAGCATCCTCCGGCATCATTACTCCCTAATCCATATAGCTTTCCATCTTCTACAAAAGCTTTAAAAGGATCATTCGTATAATTACCATTTGGTTTTACGGTATCATGATGAGAATTCAGTAGAATTGTGGGTTTTGTTTCATCAAAATTCTTGTTGTATGCCCAAATGTTATTATGCTCTCTTTCAAAAGGTATGTTATATTGATGGAACCAATTTTCTATCAATAAAGCAGTTCCTTCTTCCTCTGAAGAAAAGGATTGGGTTTCTATTAACTGATGCAAAAGATCTATTGCTTCTCTTGTTAATTCCTGAATATGTAAAGCTGAATCATTCATAATATTATGGTTCTCTACAACAGTAGTATCTATAGTATTATCTTCTTTGCTCATGATAATTTATCTCTCTTTATTCTTACAGATTTTAAAAGTTTATCACCTAATGTTTATAGACTCAAAGTCGTATGCTTTATAGTATTGTCTTTTATAAAATCCGCATTAGCTATATGTACTTTATTCACATTTTTATGCAACGCATCGAAACAGTTTTTAAGTTTCGGTAACATTCCATCTGCAATGATATCTGCATCTCTTAATTCTGAATATTTTTCTAAATCAATATGCTCAATTACCGAATCTTTATCATCGATATTTTCGAGAACTCCTTTTAATTCAAAACAATAAAAAAGAGCCACTTCGTAATCAATTCCCATTGCTGAAGCGATTTCAGATGCGATTGTATCCGCATTGGTATTAAACAATTGACCATTAGCATCATGTGTTACTGCACAAAACACTGGTGTTATCCCTAAATCTATAAATCCCTTTAACGTATCCTTATTTACCGTTGTAACATCACCTACATATCCATAATCTATAAACTGTACTGGTCTTTTATTGGCTACAATTATATTTGCATCTGCACCGGTAAGCCCCAAAGCATTGCAATTATATTTTTGAAGACCCGAAACGATAGTTTTATTTAATAATCCTGCATAGGTCATTACAACGATATCCAAATTCTCAGCTGATGTGATTCTTCTTCCATCAATCATTTCCGTTTTTACACCTAGTTTTGATGCTAATTTTGTGGCAGATTTACCTCCACCATGAATTAAGATTTTTGGACCTTTTACTTTAGAAAAATCTTGTAAAAAAGAATCCAATGCTTCTTTATTTTCGATGATGTTACCACCAATCTTAGCAACTAATAATTTATCTTTTGTTTTCATAATTATCATTTATCGCCTGCGCGCCACCTGGCTCATTCGCTAAAAATGTCCAATGGACATTTTCCTTACACTCTGCCCTCACCAATCTTAGCAACTAATAATTTATCCTTTACTTTCATACCTCAACTCTTTTCTAAAATCTTTTTCATTACCAATTGTGCAGCATAGGTTCTATTGTTTGCTTGTTCAATAACTACAGAGTTCTCACTATCGATTACAGCATCATCAACTACCACATTTCTTCTAACCGGCAAACAGTGCATGAATTTTGCCTTGTTGGTAAGATCCATTTTCTTTTTTGTTATTCTCCAGTTTTCATCTTGTGAAGAACTTCCGTAATCGGTATATGAACTCCAATTTTTCACATATACAAAATCTGCATTTTCAAATGCTTTTTCTTGATCGTACTCTATGGGCACCTCATTAGTAATTTGACTGGCTAACTCAAACCCCTTAGGATGGGTGATTACAAAATTTGCTTCCATTTTTTGTACCATTTCTGCAAAAGAATTGGCGACCGCCTGTGGTAAGGCTTTCGGATGCGGTGCCCATGAAAGTACAATCTTTGGTTTATGTATTGGCTTATATTCTGTTATGGTAATAGCATCTGTTAGCGCCTGTAATGGATGACCAGTAGCGCTTTCCATATTAATGATAGGAACACTAGCATATTTCATAAAGCTTTTTAAAACTTTTTCTTCATAGTCTTCTTCTCTATCTTCTAACTTGGCAAAAGCTCGTATCGCTACAATATCACAATATTGGGATACTACTTGTGCTGCATCTTTTATATGTTCTGAATTACCTTGATCCATGATGGTTCCATCCCCATATTCTAAAGACCACCCTTCACCACCAAAATTCATTACCATCACATTCATCCCAAGATTTAAAGCTGCCTTTTGTGTGCTTAATCTGGTTCTCAAACTAGGATTAAAAAACAATAAACCGATGGTTTTATCTTTTCCTAATTCTTTGTGAGATAAAGGCTTTTTCTTTAATTCAATCGCCTCTTCTACCCATGAATTAAGAGCATTTATATCGTGTACTGAAAAATAATTATTCATTTTTTCTAGATTTAAGAATAAAGAAAATAGAGTGGAGACTTTTAAAGTTTATTTTGAAAACTCATAGTCATTCTTTGAAACTCTTCTAACTTATTCTCTAATTTTTTTAATTTGTATTTGTCTATATATTTTCTATAATCTCTTTTCTATTTGATATTTTAATCTTAGTAAATGGAACTGCATTGTTAATTGCATTTACCATAAAATTTTCTTCAAGACCATTCGCTATCCAGGTTTCTATATTACATTCTTGAGTAATACTAGCAGCTTGTACTTTTGATTTCATTCCACCAGTACCATGTTTTGATGTAGAAGAAACAATTTCATTATTCAAAAGTTCTAAATCATCTACTTCATCAATCGTTTTAAAGGTTTTATTTTCTACCGACTCTTTGGTACATATACCATTGGTATTAGTAGCAATAAGTAATAAGTCTGCTTCTAACAAACAAGCTGTTAATGCCGCTAGTTTATCATTATCTCCAAATTTAATTTCGTCTGTAGCAACCGTATCATTCTCGTTAATTATTGGTATATAATTATTAGCGATCAATACATTAATCGTATTCACAATATTTTTTTTAGACTGCTCTCTTTCAAAATCAGAATACGACAATAAACATTGAGAAGTAAGCAACCCTAAATCTCTAAAGCTTTCTTGAAAAATTCTCATTAAATGTGGTTGCCCTATAGAAGCCAATGCTTGTTTTACGGTAATCTCTTTGCCATTGCTCTCAAGGTTTACAAATTGCTTTGCTACAGCAATTGCACCAGAACTTACGATTACAAACTCATATTGATCTTGCAATGCAACAATCTGATTACCTATATCCTCAATTTTGCCTCTAGAAATATGATCCGTTTCTTTGGTAAGAACATTGGATCCTATTTTTAGAACAATTCTCTTTTTATCTGATTTGCCCATCTCCATGTATATACCATTTATTTGTTACCAAATGCTGTAATCCAATAGGACCTCTTTGGTGCAATTTATCTGTGCTAATTGCCAATTCTCCTCCTAAACCTAATTGGAATCCATCGGTAAATCGTGTAGATGCATTGTGATATACTGCTGCGCAATCTACTGATGCCATAAAGGTTTCTGCTTCTTTCTGATTTCTTGTAATAATAGCCGCAGAATGCCCTCCACTAAATTCGTTGATCTTAGAAATAGCTTCAGGAACATTTTCTATTTCACCAATCACTATTTTATAATCCAAAAATTCTTCCTGCCATATATTCGGATCTGATATTTGTGCTACTTCATCATATTTAGAAAGTGACGTATCTCCTAATATTTCTACATTAAAGTTCTTTAATGTGATGATTAGATTTTTTACGAAATCTTCTTTATTCGGTAAATCCTTATCGATAAGAACTTTATCTACTGCATTACAAGCGGAGATTTTATCTGTTTTCCCATTAATAATATTATCTAATGCTAAAGCGCGATCTGCTTCTTTATGAACATATACAAAGTTGTTACCCCTTCCGCTCACAATTACTGGACAAGTTGCATGTTTCTTTACAAACGCGATCAACTTTTCTCCGCCTCTAGGAATAATCAAATCCACATTTTGGGTTGGCTTTTCCAAAAAAGACTGGGTCTCCGTTCTATTGTAATTTAGGTATTCTATCCAATGATTTGAAATGTTGCTATCACTTAAAGCCTGATGCCAAAGTTTGACTATCGCAAGATYAGATCGTAAGGACTCTTTTCCTCCTTTTAATAAAATCTTATTCCCAGATTTAAAAGCTATTCCAGCAGCTTCTACTGTTACATCTGGTCTGGATTCATAGATAATTAAAACGGTTCCAAACGAAGCTGTTTTATTAAATACTTGCATTCCATTATCATGAGTGAATCGAAAACGTTCTACTCCAATGGGATCTTCCTGACTGGCCAATTGCTCTAAGGAAGCAATCATTGTATTTATTTTAGAATCATCTACTTTTAATCGATCTCCCATTGCTAAATCATCACCAGAATATGCTTCGAGATCACTTTTATTTGCTTCAATAATAGCTTCTTTATGTTGTGCTATTAAGTCTGCCATTTTTTGCAATACAGCATTTCTTTCTGATATGTCGAGTACACTATTCATTTTAAATCTTTTCTGGCACTAAAACCGTTTGTAATGCATTTATAAATTGATCTATTTCTGTTTTACCGATTGTTAATGGTGGAAGAATTCTCAGTAACTTTTTATTCATAGCTCCTCCAGTAAAAATTTGTTCATTATAGATTAGTTTTTTTCGTAAATCTGCTACTTCAAAATCAAACTCCAACCCTAACATTAATCCTTTTCCTTTGACTTGTTGAACTCCTGGAATTTCTAAAGCTCTGGTAACAAAATACTCTCCTGTAAATCTTGCATTATCGATTAGATCTTCAGTTTCTAATATTTCCAGAACAGCCAATGCAGCTGCACAAGCTAGATGATTACCTCCAAAAGTAGTTCCGAGCATCCCATAACTTGGTTCGATATGTGGAGCGATCATAATTCCTCCTATCGGAAAACCATTTCCCATACCTTTGGCAATAGAAATGATGTCTGGAGTAATTCCATGATATTGATGCGCAAAAAACTTCCCAGTTCTTCCGAATCCAGATTGTACTTCATCAAGAATTAATACGACTTCATTTTCTTTGCATAATTTTTCTAATTCTTTAAAAAAGAACGTGGTTCCTTCATCCAAACCTCCAACTCCTTGAATAGGTTCTATAATGACCGCACAAACATCTCCTTTTAACAATTCAGCTTTTACCAAATTCACATCATTTAAAGGTAAAAAAGTAACATCCTGTTGTTTATTCAATGGTGCATTGATCTTTGCATTATCAGTCGCTGCTACTGCTGCCGATGTTCTTCCATGAAATCCATTGTGAAATGCAATCACTCTTGACTTCTGTGTATAAAATGAAGCTAGTTTTAAAGCATTTTCATTAGCTTCAGCTCCAGAATTACATAGAAATAGTTGATAGGTATCATAGCCTGATAGTATTCCTAATTTATTTGCCAAATCAGTTTGCAAACTATTATGTACAGCATTAGAATAGAAACCAATTTTGTCTAATTGTTCTTTCATCCTTTTGATATAATGGGGATGTCCATGCCCTACGGATATTACCGCATGTCCTCCATATAAATCCAAATACTCCACTCCATTTTTATCCACTACAATACTATCATGAGCTTCTACCGGCTCTACATCATAAAGAGGATATACATCAAATAGTTTCATCTGTTTAGTTTTATTACTTTTCTATTTATTTTGATTCATTACTTCTGATAAAATGATATCAACTATTTTATCGTATTAATTTTTTCGTAGGATGCCATTACTCCTTTTATAACAGAAGAACTGAGTCCTTGGTGTTCCATTTCATTCAATCCTTCTATAGTGCATCCCTGTGGTGTCGTCACTTTATCAATTTCTCGTTCAGGATGTGTTCCATTTTCTGCGACCAAAGTGGCTGCTCCAATAGCAGTTTGTACTGCGATAATCTGAGCTTCATGAGGATGAAATCCCATTTGAATTCCTCCTTGTATCATCGCTCTCAAGAACCTTAAAAAGAAGGCGATTCCACTAGCTCCTAAAACCGTAGCAGCTTGCATTAATCGTTCTTCAATCACTAAAGTTTCTCCTATGGTATCAAACATTTTTTCGACCATTGATAACTCTTCCTCCACATCTTCATTAGCAGCGATACAGGTCATCGACAGCTTTTTTGCTGCACCGGTATTGGGCATTACTCTCACGACTTTATTATTTGGAACTACTTCATTTATCTCTTCTATGGAAGTGCCTGTTATGGTAGATATCAATATCTGATCTGTCGTTACTTCATCTTTAATTTCCTGAAGAACAGCATCTAGTTGCCTAGGCTGTACGCATAGAATTACCCACTTCACTTCTTTTATAGAAGTTAAAATATCTTGTGATGTGGATACACCCAAATTTGTTTCAACTTCTTTTAAATTGTATTTTGATTTATCGACAACTGTAATATTTTTTGCTTCGAATAAATCACTACTAGCTAAACCTGATATAATAGATTTACCTAAATTTCCTCCACCTATGATTGTTATTTTATTCATTTTAAAACGCGCTTGCTTTTAATTCTAAACCTGTCTTTTCTTCTATGCCTAACATCAAGTTCATATTATGAATCGCTTGTCCTGAAGCTCCTTTAATCAAATTATCTATTACCGAAGTGATCAGCAGCATTTCATCTTTTTTACTAATATGGAGAATACATTTATTGGTATTCACTACTTGTTTTAAATAAATCTCCTTTTCTGAAACTACTGTGAACTTAGAGTCTTTGTAATACGTTTTATATAGATCTATTGCTTCTTCTTCGGACCCATCATATTTTGTATACATAGTAGCATAAATACCTTTGCTAAAATTCCCTCTGTTAGGGATGAAAAATATTGGGGCTTCAAAACTACTCTGTAGTTGAACAATGCTTTGATTGATCTCATCTAGATGTTGGTGTGTAAAAACCTTATAACTAGAAAAGTTATTATCTCTCCAACTAAAATGCGTAGTGCCTCCAGGCATTACTCCAGCTCCAGTACTTCCTGTGGTTGCATTTACATGTACAGTTTCAGATAATTTCCCAGAAAACGCTAATGGTAATAACCCTAATTGGATTGCTGTTGCAAAACATCCTGGATTTGCGATATTATGTGCAGACTGAATTTTATCTTTTTGTAACTCTGGTAAGCCATAAACAAAATCTCTTCCACCAAATACATGATCTTTTTCTAATCTAAAATCATTTCCTAAATCTATAATTTTAGTAGTATCAGAAAAGTGATGTTGTTCTAAAAAAGTTCTTGACCTCCCATGTCCTAAGCATAAGAATAAAACATCTACATTAGGATTTACCGTATCCGTAAATGCAAGATCAATATCTCCTAAAACATCTACGTGTTGGTCACTAATAGAAACACCAGCATTTGTAGTACTGTACACAAAATCAAGAGTAACATTTGGGTGATGAATTAATAATCTTATCAATTCACCTGCTGTATATCCAGATCCTCCTATAATTCCAACTTTTATCATGATTCACTAGGATTTACATTATGATATATTTTATTCGCATTTCCATAAATCTTGATAAAACCTTTAGCATCATCAGAAGTCCAGGAATTATTCATCTCTCCATACTGACCAAAATCTGATTTCATCATATCAAATGGAGATGCTATACCTTCTAATAAGAAGTGATATGGTTTCAATTTTACGGTAACATCTCCCGTTACTGATTTTTGAGAATCCTCTAAAAAAACCTCGATATTTCTCATCACAGGATCGAGATAATTTCCTTCATGTAAAAGCATCCCATACCAATTGGCCAATTGTTCCTTCCAATATTGTTGCCATTTAGTGAGAACATGTTTTTCTAATAAATGATGAGCTTTTATGATTACTAGCGGCGCTGCAGCTTCGAATCCAACTCTTCCTTTGATACCTATAATAGTATCACCCACATGAATATCTCTACCAATGGCAAAAGCACTTGCTAATTCCTCTAATTTTTGGATATTATTTACAGGTGTGTCCTTAATACCGTCAAGACCTACTAATTCTCCTTTTTCAAAATTTAAAGTGATTGTCTCTTCTTTTTCCTTAGTTAATTGACTTGGATAGGCCGTTTCGGGAAGCGGATCATGTGATGTTAACGTTTCCTTACCTCCAACACTTGTTCCCCAAATTCCTTTATTGATAGAATACTGTGCTTTTTCCCAACTATAATCCACACCATGATCTTTTAGAAACTCAACTTCTTCTTGCCTCGACAACTTTAAATCTCTTATAGGTGTAATAATTTCAATTTCTGGAGCTAATGTTTGAAAAATAACATCAAATCTAATTTGATCATTTCCGGCTCCTGTACTTCCATGAGCAATATATTTAGCCCCCACTTTCTTTGCATAATTAATGACTTCTATCGCCTGAAAAATTCTTTCGGCACTAACTGATAAAGGATACGTATTGTTTTTTAATACGTTACCAAAAATCAGGTATTTAATTGCTTTTTGATAAAACTCATTTAGTATCGTTTTATTAATATGAGAAGTACTTCCTAATTCATAAGCTCTCTTTTCGGTATGAGTTAACTCCTCTTCAGAAAAACCTCCTGTATTTACGAGAATCGTATGTACTTCTAGGTTTTTTTTATGAATTAAATATTTTACGCAATACGAGGTATCTAGACCTCCACTGTATGCTACTACTACTTTTTCCATAACAATAATTGTTTATTGCTTGCTAGCATTGTTTGTTTTATTTTTTTTAATCTTTTGAGTACTTTTTTATCGTACCATTTTTCCTTTTTCTTTGCCTGATTTGCCGGATCATACAGCATCCCTGTACATAGACACATTTTATGTTCTTTAGCTTTTAAAATATCGTAGTTTGTACAAGTTTTACAACCTGCCCAGAATTTAGGATCATCTGTCAACTCAGAAAATGTAACCGGTTTATATCCTAAGTCAGAATTTATCTTCATAACCGCTAATCCTGTTGTAATTCCAAATACTTTAGAGTGCGGATATTTCTGCAAAGAATAATTAAAAGTGAACTCTTTGATTCTTTTTGCTAATCCTTGATTCCTAAAATCTGGATGTACAATAAGACCTGAATGAGCTACGTACTTTTCATGCCCCCATACTTCGATATAGCAGAATCCTGCAAATCTATTATCACATAGGGCGATAATTGCATTACCATTGGTCATTTTTGTTTGTATATACTCTGGCGTTCGTTTAGCGATACCAGTGCCTCTAACTTTAGCAGAGTCTGATATAACTTCACAAATTTCCTTAGCATAATGCAAATGCTTACTGGTTGCTATGATGATTTCTATTGGTTTCATATGCTAATTTCTAACACCTGTTGTTAGATCAGGTGCAGATATAGTTAATGATAAATACTACATATCAGATGCTATGTCCAAAGTTTTAATGAAACATAGATCTAAGTTTAATGTCAAAGTTTGTTTATGAATTCCTAATAATTATCTAAGCACAAAATGATTAAATAATATAGTAAGACGTAGTTATTTGAAGAATAACTGAATCAAAAAAGGAATTTGGAAGGAAGCAGGGCGCACCTACTTCAAATAGAATTTAAACCCCCAAGGGGCGACGAAAGCGGCGTACTGTAAATACAGTAGAAATAACTGGTATGTTCTGAAGTTGAACTTTCACTTTTGTCGAAATAATTGTTGCCGTTTTCATAATAGTAACTCTAAATCGTCGGCCGAAGCCCCTTTCGTTAACTAGATAGTACAATATTACACAAAATAGTCTTCAATAAAACAAGAAAGAGCTAATTTTTCTAAAAATTACGGTTTTCACAAAATATGAGTTAGAATAAATCATTAACCAAAAAAAAATACCAAAAAAATTACATTATACTCATTTTAAACATTTTACTGAGATGATAAAGCTCTTTTTAATATCTTACCTTATATAATAGTATAAACAAGATATAGACTATTACCACAATAAAATGATATTTTTTTGAAATCGTTTGATTACACTAAAAGTACCAATAATCAAATACGAAAAGGATATAGAATGAATTTTCGACGAAAAAACAATGTTTTTTTTAAGGTTTCATAATATTTTTAACATATAAATTTTGTGATAATAAAAAAAAACTATACTTTTGGTTAACCAGATTGGTCAACCAGTTAAAATCAAAACCAGTATATGAGTATTAAAACAGAGAAAGAATCGGATGTTTTGTCCAGTTCTAAAAAAGGTTCTGAAGAAATCATTATATCTAAAATTAGAGAATTAATTGTTTCTAAGCAACTTGAACCAGGAGATAAACTTCCTGCGGAAAGAGTTCTGGCTGAAAAATTGGGCGTAAGTAGGAATCAATTACGACAAGCCATTCAAAGGTTAGAATTTTATGGACTTGTAAAAAAATACCCTCAAAGTGGGACAAGAGTATCCAATATAGGTGTTACTGCACTAAATGGAATGATGACGGATATTTTGCAATTACAGGAACCTGATTTTAAATCACTGGTAGAAACCAGATTGATATTAGAGACCCATGCTGTAAGACTCGCTGCTACCAGAAGATCTGATGAACATTTACGTCAGATTTTAGCCGCTCATGAAGCATATAGTGAAAAAGCGGTGAATGGATTAAACGCAGTTGAAGAAGATTTAATGTTTCATTTGAAATTGTCGGAAGCTAGTGGAAATAGTGTAATTAACTCGCTAATGCTCGTAATTACACCAGAAATAATAACACACTTTGTCGCTAACAAAGTATGTAACAAAAATGAAAACTATCTATTAATAAAAGAACATCAAGCTATTATTGATGCCATTGTAGATAAAGATCCTGATAGAGCTGTTGCTAAACTAGAAGAACACTTTAAAGACTTATATAAATATTGCTATGACTAAAAGACTTAAATACTAAAAATTAATTCTAATACCAATCGAATATGTAGTATAAACAAAAATAAAAAAAGGGACAGCTACCACACTAATCCCTTCATTTTCAAAACTTTACTTGGTTTAAAAAGTAAAATTATTACTATAATTACTTATAGATAGATTACAACAAAGATATGAAAAATAGATAAATGCTTCGAATTTATCGCGTTTTTAATGTTTTGTTACCAGATAAGTAATTACGGAATATAGGTTTTGCTTTTAGTATGAATGACCATGTATCGATTTAAACGAAAGCATTAAAAAAACAAAACTAATTACTTATGTATTTCAAAAAGATTATAACAATCATTCTGATTGTTTTATATCATAGTACAATGCTTGCTCAAGAAAGCATTACATTAGAGGGAATAGTTACTTCTCAAGAGGATGGAATTCCAATACCAGGAGTAAATGTATTAATACTTAAATCCAATACTGGAACTACCACTGATTTTGATGGAAATTATCAAATTAACGTAAATAAAGGTGATGTTATTTCTTTTTCCTTTACCGGAAAAAAAACGGTTACTGTTGTTATTGATAATCAAACTAGGCTTGATATCGCTTTAGAAGAAGAAGCTTCAGAATTAGAACAAGTTGTTGTAATCGGATATGGTGTTCAGAAAAAGTCGAGCTTAACAGCTTCGGTGGCTAAGTTAGAAAACACAAACTTAGATGAGCTTCCTTATTCTGATGTTTCCAATAGTATCAAAGGTAAAATTGCCGGAGTTCAGATAAGAAATCCGAGCGGTAATGTTGGAGATGAACCAGAAATAATCGTAAGAGGTATTGGTTCTATTAGTCTTAGCTCTGCTCCTTTGGTAGTAGTTGACGGATTTCCATTTGATGATGGTCTTCAATTTATTAATCCTAGTACCATTGAATCTATTGAAGTTTTGAAAGATGCAAGTTCTACAGCTATTTATGGGTCTAGAGGAGCAAATGGTGTAATCCTAATTACTACCAAACAAGGAAAAGCAGAAAAGACATCTTTTGAATTTAAATCATTATCTGGTATCAAACAAGCTGCTAGAAGTATTGACATTCTGGATGCAATTCAATTTTCTGACTTAGATCGAAGTAGAGACCAATTAGTAGAAAACTTCAACGCGCAACAAGAAAATAGAGAACCCAACTTTATCAATTATGATAATGTACAAATAGGAAAAAGAACAATTGCTCAAAATATTGGTGGTCCCACAAACTGGCAAGAAGAAGCCATAAGAGATCAAGCCAGAATCGAAAATTATCAACTAAATATTTTTGGTGGAGGAACTAGAACAAACTATTTAGTATCCGCTAACTATATTTATAATGAAGGGTTAAGAAAAGATAATGACTTAGAACGATTAAATTTATCAGCTAGATTAAAATCAAAACTATCTGACAATTTAAGTTTCGATCTGAAAATAAACCCTTCTTACACACTTACAAGAAGATCTTCTATAAACTTTACAGATGTTGGTCGATATGAGACTTGGATTCCTGTAAGACATAATCAATATACTTCCGATTTAACAGGTCAGCCAGTAGGAAGCTTTGCACATGCTTTGCATTTTAGAAACCTAAATTTCGATTATGTCGATCCAGTTACAGGTTTGGTAGAAAACACAGGAAACTTAGAAAACTTGTGGTCTTCCTCTAACTTTAATCCTATTTCTAGACAAGAAGCTAGTAGAAGAAATCGTTTCGAATATCGATTACTATCCAATGGTTCTGTAAAATGGAAAATAGCGAGAGGACTTACCCTTAGATCTTCATTAGGAGGTTATGTCAGATACAGAACTGGAGAAGAATTTTTTGGATCAGATGGTGATCGTGATGGAGAAACAGAAGGTATTTTAGCAGACCAATTAACAGTAAAGTATATTAACGAAAACACACTAACATATAACAGAGATTTCAATGGACATGACCTTGGATTATTAGTTGGTATTACCTATGAAAACACTGCTGAAAGATTAAGTAATTTAAGGATTACCAATTTTGATGACGAAACTATTACTACTCTTAATGGAGGTACCATCATAGATCTTGATAATACATTTACTATAAAAGATGAAACCATACTTTCTTCATATTTAGCCAGAGTTAATTATGCCTTCAAAGACCGCTATTTACTTTCTTTAGCAGGTAGAGCCGATGGTTTCAACAAATTTGGAAAGAACAATAAATATGGATTTTTCCCTTCTGTATCAGTAGGTTGGAATGTTGCCAATGAAAATTTCTGGAGAAACAGTATTGGAAACACCGTAAATACACTAAAACTAAGATCAAGTTGGGGTATTAGTGGAGCAGCTCCTCCTCTATTCGACTTCTTATCACAAACTATTGTAGATTTCAGTAACTATAGTATAGGAAATACAGGAGGTGTAACGACTGGTCAAGGAGAAGTAGATTTCTTGCAAGGAAATCCCGATATCACTTGGGAAACCAATACTGAATTTAACAATGGCGTTGATCTTGGTCTTTTTAATGGCTCTGTAAATCTTACTGTAGATTACTACTATAAGTTATCTGAGAAATTATTACTAAGGCAACAAATTTCTAATACAACTGGTTTTGATGAGCAATGGAATAATATTGGAAAAGTTCAAAACTCAGGATGGGAATTTGCCTTATCTACCAATCTCGGAACGGGAAAATTAAAATGGCAAGGAAGTGCTAATATCTCTTTCAATGAAAACAAGCTTATATCCTTTGGTGGATCTGAAAGAGCTATTAATAATGGTGAAAGAACCGATCAATATATTACACGTGTTGGAGAACCTTATATCCAGTTTTATGGATATAGAACAGATGGTATTTTCCAGGATGCTGAAGATTTAGCAAATAGCCCAAGCGGAATTATAGATGCCGTAGGTGGATTAAAACGAGTGGATGTAAATGGTGATGGAATTATAAATGAAGATGATAGAACTGTTATTGGAGACCCATTTCCAGATTTTATTTGGGGATTTACAAGCACATTTAATTATGGAAATCTAGACCTAAACTTCTCTTTCCAAGGATCGCAAGGTGGTGAAGTTGTTTGGGGAGAGGCTTTCTACAATGAAGTTGCTAGATATAGTTCTGTATATGCAGAAGGACAATGGTTTAATGAAAATATCCCTGCAAGCAGACCAGGAATTCGAATTGGAGTACCTTGGTTAGAAACAGATTATGCCGTACAAGATGCTTCTTATGCTTCGCTAAGAGAAGTTGTATTAGGATATTCTATACCAAAACACTCTGTACAGAAAATGGGATTAGAAAAAATGAGAATATACCTATCTGGACAAAATCTCTGGTATCAAACTGCTGATGATTACTTAGGTAATAACCCTGAAGGAAATACGGATCGTAATAATGTTCTAATTAGAGGATATCAAAGAGGTGTTACTCCAGTACAAAGACAACTTGCACTTGGATTAGACATTAATTTCTAAAAGCAATTAACAAAAGTCTATTTCGAAATAGCATCTGAATAGCAGATAGAGTTTAAATCGAAATATTGACTAAAAAATATAGAGAATGAAACATATTTTTAAACTTCAGAACAGATTCATAAATTTTAATATTTATGTATTTTGCTTGACATTGTTAATGGTTTCTTGTGATCTTGAAGAAGACGTAATTTCGTTTCGAACGGATGATAACTTCTACCAAGACCAAGAAGAATTAAATAGAGGAGTCATTGCCGCCTATTCCAGTTTATATGATGTAATGGCTGTAGAATGGAATGTTACCGAACTGCGTTCAGACAATACTTTTACAAATCCTGATAGATCACCTGAATCAGATGCTCCGCGATTCACACTAGATAGACTAACCGTAGATACAAATAATTCAATAAATCAAAATTATTATGCTAGTTGCTACAAAACAATAGCATTGGCGAATAGAATTTTAGCAAATATTGATGTTGCGGAAGATGAAGGTTTAAGAAATCAGTATGAAGGAGAAGCTAAATTTCTAAGAGCATTGATGCATTTTAATCTAACTAGATTGTATGGTAGTATCGTGATTGTTGATCGAGTGCTTATCGGTGAAGAGGGATTTCAATTATCTAGAGAACCTCAAACAGAAGTATATGATTTTATCATACAAGATCTTACGGATGCTGTATCATTATTACCAGAGCAATATGATGATTCTGAATTTGGAAGAGCTACTGCAATAGCAGCTAGGACAATTTTAGGAAAAGTTCATTTGTCAAGTCCTACTAGAGACTTAGAAGCTGCAATTACTCAACTCGAATATGTAAGAGACAATGGAACAAATGATTTACTAGCCAATTATGATGACCTTTTTGAACCTGGTAATGAAATCAATGAAGAAGTTATTTTTTCTGTTCGATACGAACAAGGTCTTATTGGTTTAGGTTCTCCTTTTCCTAATTTCTTTGCTCCACTACAAAGTGATGGAAATGTAGTATTTGGTAATGGAGATGGGCTTAATGTTCCTACAGAAAATGTTTCTGATGCATATGAAACAGCTGATCAAAGAAAACCTTCTTCTATGGCAGATAGTTATATAGCAACTAATGGAACGGAAATTTTCAACAAACACGTTACCAAATACAACTCTGCTTTTAATGCTTTGGATGACGGAGATGTTGACTGGCCAGTAACAAGATTTGCAGACGTACTCTTAATGCTCTCAGAAGCATATGTAGATGCTCGTGGAATATCAGAAGCTTTAATAGAACTTAATAAAGTTAGAGCGCGAGCTGGTTTAGCTGCACTTACAGAATCTGAAGTAAGTTCGAGTTTTGCGTTTAAACTTGCTTTAGAAGATGAAAGACGCTTAGAATTTGCTTTTGAAAATCATAGATTCTTCGACCTTTTAAGAACTAATAGAGCTTTAACGGTTATTAATGAGCATTTCGTTACTGAATTCGCCTATAATAATCCTGATAATCCTGACTTGGATGCTAGTCCAATAGTTGACTTTCAATTATTACTACCTATCCCTCAAAGAGAAATTGACTTGAATCCTAATTTAGCTCAAAACATAGGTTATTAATGATGATAACTAAAAAACATATTATCACTATTATTTTACCGATTCTATTTTTTGTAGGATTCGCAGGAACTGCTAATGAGATCAAAGTAGCTACTATAAATGAATTTAATGAAGCTATAAAATCCGTACAAGCTGGAGACCGAATTATTCTCAAAAATGGAGAGTGGAAAGATGTAAAATTGGTAGTAAAAGGCATAGGAACATCTCAAAATCCAATAACAATCCAAGCGGAAGAATCTGGCAAAGTTGTTATAACTGGTGATTCAAGTTTAAAAATAGCTGGAGAATATATAACCATTAAAGGCTTATGGTTTAAAAATGGATATTCATCAGGTAAATCAGTAATTTCTTTCAGAATAAATTCAAAAGAATTTGCGAACCACTCTAGGTTAACTGATTGTGCAATTACATATTTTAATCCCAAATCCAAGTCTACCGATTACAAATGGATAAGCGTTTGGGGTAAAAACAATAGAGTTGATCACAATTATTTTGCAGGTAAAACTCATTCAGGCACTACCCTAGTTGTTTGGCTAAAAGGTGAAAAACATATAGATAATAATCACAGAATCGATCATAATTATTTTGGAGAAAGGCCTCCACTAGGTTTTAATGGTGGTGAAACTATCAGAATTGGAACCAGTAAAAACTCACTTTTATCATCGAGAACGATTGTAGAAGATAATGTCTTCGAAAAGTGCAATGGAGAGGTAGAAATTATATCCAATAAATCTTGTGATAATGTATATAGAAATAATCTCTTTTTAGAAAGTGAAGGAGTACTAACACTAAGACATGGAAATAGATGCTTGATCGAAAGCAATGTTTTTATTGGAAATCAAAAACCACATACAGGAGGAATCAGGGTTATCAATGCCGGTCATATGATCAGAAATAACCTAATGATGAATCTAACCGGTGATGGCTTCAGAGGTCCTATTGTAGTGATGAATGGAGTACCTAATAGTCCAGCAAATCGTTATCATCAAGTTAAAGATGTTAACATCCAAAATAATACAATCATAAATTGTTCTCCAATTCAATTTTGTGCAGGTAAAGATGAAGAAAGATCATTAGCTCCAGAAAATACGGTGTTTGCGAATAATATAATTTTCAATACGAACGATGGAAAAGTTGCTTCTGTTTATGATACCTTGGATGGATTTAAATTTTATGGAAATATTTTAGATACTAAAAGCAATTTCGATAAAAAGGGCTTTACTAAAGCAACTGTGAATTGGGATACTTTAGATGACATTCTTTATATTCCAAAAGCGGAAAACGAAGCACTTATAAAGAATTCCAAAATTGAAGGTAAACCAACTAGATTGGATATTACTGGCACTAAAAGAACAACATTTGTTGCTGGTGCATTTAATCTTGGGAATAAAAAATATCCCAAAGCACTTCTATTAAAAAGTGGAACTTCATGGAACTCTAAAGTAACTCCTCCAAAAACGGAAGTCATTGCAGAAGTTATTGAAGTAGAACCTGGTATTGGAACATTACGTAAAGCTCTAAAAAAAACACCTGACGGAAGTATCCTGAAGTTAAAATCAGGAACATATACTCTGGAAAAAGGTATAAAAATTACCAATAGTGTTAGCATACAAGGAAATACTGAAGGAACAAAACCTGTGCTAAAAATAAAAGAAGGATTAGAAAAACAACCGACCTATTTCTTTAGAGTTGAAGGTGGAAAAACTTTGAGACTGAATCATCTCGATATAAATGCCACCTCAACTCCCCCCATAAAATATGCGGTAGTATCACCTAGCAAAGGAATCTCTGAAACCTATTCTGTTTTCATCAACAACTGTTATTTAAAAGGTTTTAAAAACAAAAATGGTGGTAGTGTATTTAAAGGATACAAGGGAACTTTTGCAGATACTTTAAGTATCATCAATTCTAGAATTGAAAACGCCTATAGAGGAATTAACCTTTCTGAAGAGAAAGATAATTTAGGAAGATACAGTGCACAAGTTGTGATTATCGACAATACAATCTTTAAAGATATAGATCAATGGGCAATTAATTATTTCCGTGGAGGTAATGATGAATCTACCTTAGGAGGAAAACTTGTAGTTGATAATTCGATATTCAGTAATGTTGGAAATAGAGAAAAAGGMACTGTTTTAAGAACTAAAGGAATTGTAACGGTAAACATTAAAAATTCTGTATTTGAAAAAAGCTATAAAGTTATAAATCCAGTAAACTTAAAAGGAAATAAAAATACAATTACGAACTGTGTCATTTTTGACTGCGGTACGGTAAAAGCGACTAAAGGAGCATCTGCAAAAGATGTATTCTATAAAAATCCAAAATGGGATGATAAAGAAAACTTCATTCCAGGTAAAAAGTCTCCATTAAACAGAGAACACGCTATTGGATTAAAATGGGAAATAAAAAAATAAAATTAACACCATAGAATTATGAAAAATTATGAAGCATCTTTTAAGAGAATTTTAGCAGGTCTGCTAGTTTTCTGTTTAATGTTGATATTTGTAATATCCTCGTCTTGCGATGCGGATGTAGAAGTAGATCAAACTGTGGAGGAAATTGAATCTGCTACTCCAATAATTACAAGCTTTTCTCCATCAAATGTTGAAATCCTTCAGGATGTATTAGTAGATGGTGAATTTCTACAGTTTGTTGATCGTGCAACTATTGGAGGAATTCCTACTGAGATCAAAAGTAAAATAAGTGATACTCAAATCTTATTAAGAGTAGATCCAGCAGTAGTATCAGGACCTATTGTATTGATTAATGATGTAAGTAGACAAGGAGCAGAGAATTTAGAATTTACTGCTACATCTACAGAAGATGTTAGTGTATCCTATCCAGTACCATCTGTAACGAGTGATATTCCAGATGAAGCTACCGCAAACGATCTCTTGATTATTGAAGGAGCTAATCTTGGCGT
Source organism: Aquimarina litoralis (assembly GCF_019295435.1). Lineage (GTDB taxonomy): Bacteria > Bacteroidota > Bacteroidia > Flavobacteriales > Flavobacteriaceae > Aquimarina > Aquimarina litoralis_A. The sequence continues at coordinate 112,541 of NZ_WEKL01000014.1, read as the reverse complement.
GGTGTCTAGTGTAACTTTCGGTGATGTGCCAGGTGTAATATCATTTCAAGAAACAGGTGTGATCGTAGTTACAGTTCCAAATCCAGGAACTTTAGACCCAGTAGCTATAAATTTAAACTATAACAGCAATACTGGTGAAGTAGCTCAAGAGTTAAGCTCTTCTTTTTTAGTAAATATTCCAACACCAGAACCAGATAATGTACCTAGAATAATGACTCGTGATAATATGGTAACCATTACTGGGGCAAATATCAATTTTACCACATCAGTAACAGTAGATGGTATTGAAGCTACAATTACTACTTCTCCTACAGATTTAACTTTTATGGTACCATCTGGAGTTGTAACAGGTATTGCAGAGGTAATCATTACAGATACAGAAATGCGTCAAACAGTATTTAATATTCCATATATCAATGGACCTTACTATGAGTATTATGATTTTGATACCAAAGCATTAGAAACCGTACGAGATAACAAGAATGATCCTACTCAAGTAGTTTTATCATTAGGTGAAGAGGCTTCCGAACAACCTATGTTTAACGGAATGACAGAACCTTTTGGAAGCAGGTATTTACATTTAGATTATCCTACGGCCACTACAAGTACGTTGGCGTCTATCTATGGATATGATTTCAGCGATGCTTTCGGAACCGAAGAAATGGGAGAAGAATCAGCAGCTTTAGTAGATCCTGATGGTAGATTTGGAGGGAATCCGGTATTACACTTTTGGTTAAGAATAAATGGTGCCAATTGTAGAACGAAAATATATTTAGGAACTTCAAGTGCACAACGAAGAGAGTCTAATGGAGAATTATTAGATACCGGTGGAGAATGGGTACTCGTAGCGGTTCGACTAAATGGATTTATGGATAGTGCAGCTGATTTTTCTCGATTCCATTTCCGTCTTACTGCAGGTAGTTCTTCAGATAATATACCAAGATCGGCAGATTACGACTGGATCATTGTTACTGATAGAGTTCTAACAGAATTCGGAGCGGTCGATTACTCTGCATCATCTGTTACCGATGAAACTTTTTGGAAAGATCAAGGATAAAAAAACAACATAAATAACAAACATCATAATTGCTTAAATGATCCTACCACCTTCACATATAATACGGTTAAGGTTAGACATCCTTTGTCTAACCCTAACCCTATGTATTCTAAGCTTTAGCTGTAAAGAAAAAGCAATAACAGATACAAAGGATGAAGTAAAGACAGAAGTAACAAGTCAAAACCCTACGCTTTCTTTATCAATTTCTGAAGCCAGTGAAATAAAAAAATTATTAAACACAAATGAAGTTTTAAAAGCTTCATTTGAAGAACAAAAAACAAAAGCAGACAAGGCAATAGCTAATGGAATAGAAGTTCCTATCCCTCAGGATCCTGGCGGTGGATATTCTCATGAAAAACATAAAAGAAATTATGGAGAAATGTACGCAGCAGGAATTGCTTATATGATTACCGGTGATGTTAAGTATTCTGAGTTTGTAACCAACATGCTCCTTGCTTATGCAACGCTATACCCAACACTACCTCTTCATCCAAAAAGAAAAGAAAATCATCCTGCAGGAAAGCTGTTTTGGCAAGGGTTAAATGAAAGTGTTTGGTTGGTAAATTCCATACAAGCTTACAGTATGGTGAATAGTAGCATTTCAGCAGAAAACAAAAAAATCATAGAAGATAATGTCTTCAAAAAAGTTGTGGAATTTATAAGCGTAGATTCTAAAAAAACTTTTAATAAAATTCATAATCATGGAACCTGGGCAGTAGCGGGCGTAGGTATGACGGGATATGTTCTCAAAGATCAGGATATGGTAGACCGTGCTTTATACGGTAGTAATAAGGATAAGAAAACCGGTTTTCTTAAACAAATAGACATGCTTTTTTCTCCGGAAGGGTATTATTCTGAAGGACCTTATTATCAGCGATATGCTATGATGCCTTTTATGCTTTTCGGGCAAGCTATCCAACGTAACCAACCTGATCTTAAAATCTTCGAATACCGAGATCAATTATTAGGCAAAGCGGTAACCACAGTATTGCAACTTACTGACGAAAATGGAGCTTTTTTCCCTTTTAACGATGCGTTAAAAGAAAAAAACTATTTAACCAGTGAATTGATATTCGCCAGCAATATTGCTTTCGCCTATTATAAAGATAGTTCGCTACTACCCATTACCTATGAACATCACAAAGTAAGTATATCTGGAGCAGGACTTTCTGTTGCGAAAGCACTTCAGAATTTCGATGCTAAAGAATATGAAAAAAAGCCATTACTAATTACAGATGGTAAGGATGGAAATGATGGCGGATTAGCTTTACTAAGAATGCCTAATCTCCAAAATAATGAAAAGCTTACATCAGTATTTAAATTTGCATCTCAAGGAATGGGACATGGACATTTTGATCGACTTTCTTTATTTCTTTATGATGGGAAGCAAGAAATTCTTCAAGATTATGGCGCGGCAAGATTTTTAAATGTGGAATCCAAACAAGGAGGTCGATATTTACCTGAAAATAAAACTTGGGCAAAACAAACTATAGCTCACAATACAGTTACAGTAGATGAAACATCACAATTTAATGCCAATGTAAAAGCATCTAGTAAAATAAGTCCTCAATTATTATTTTCTAATCTTAGAGATGAGAAAATACAAATTGTTAGTGCCAAAGAAGAAAATGCCTATGAAGATGTTGCTATGCAAAGAACCATTGCTTTAATAAAAGGTAATAATTCAGAACAACCACCTTTCGTATTAGATGTATATCGAATTGCTTCTGATAAAAAACATCAGTACGACCTCAACTTCATGTATCAAGGCCATTTAATGGAAACCAATTTTGGGTATACAAAAGAAAGTATACTATCTCCACTTGGTACAAAAAATGGATATCAGCATTTATGGAAACTTGCTGAAGGTAAAAGTGATACTAATCTAGCTACCTTCACTTGGCTTAACAAGAACCGCTTTTACTCTATCTCAAGCCTTATTTCTAAAGATAGCAAAATGGTGTTTTCACTGTTAGGAGCAAATGATCCTGAATTCAATCTTAGAAATGATGCTTCGTATATGTTAAGAGAAAATGATAAAAAAGATCATGTATTTGTAAACGTGGTTGAACCTCATGGAAACTTCGATCCCAAACTGGAATCCGTCCAAAATCCACATTCGAGTGTAAAACATATTCAACTACTATTTTCAGATGAATTTTATACTGTAGTAAAAGTGATGTTCGCTAATGGCGAAAACTATACACTAACAATCGTCAATCAAGAGCACGATCCACACAAAAAACATACAATAACCATTGATGATCAGGAATTTCAATGGACAGGAAATTATAATCTAAAAACCAACTAAAAATGAGCTATTCAAAAATAAAAAGCGAAGTATTTTTTGTAACAAAAGACAAACCCTGGGAGCAAGCTGCAGAAGGCATTACCCGTCAAATGATAGGATATGATGTAAATATCATGATGGTAAAAGTAGCTTTTGAAAAGGGAGCAATTGGATATATCCATGATCATTTTCATTCACAAACCACCTATGTAGAATCAGGAAGTTTTGAGGTTACTATTGGAGATGAGAAAAAGATCTTAAATGCAGGAGATGGATTTTTTATTCCTCCTAATGTATCACACGGAGCCGTTTGCCTGGAAGCAGGAGTACTGATAGATGTTTTCAGTCCAATACGTGAAGACTTTTTAGAAATTGATTTCAAAAAGAAATAATTAAATGAAAAAGATTAAAGGATTACGTTGGTGGGTAATAGGACTGATTGCATTAGCTACCGTAATTAATTATATAGATAGGCAATCACTTAGTGTATTATGGCCAGATATCGCCGAAGAACTATATCCAGATAAATCCACAGATGAACGAAAAGATATTTATGGATGGATCTCTTCAATTTTCCTATTTTCATATGCCTTTGGTCAAGCTATTTTTGGAAAGATTTTTGACAAAGTAGGGACACGATTAGGTTTTGCACTTTCTATAGGTTTTTGGTCTTTAGCCACTGCTTTACATGCATTTGCAAAAGGTTTTCTTAGCTTTTCAATTTTCAGATCTATTCTCGGTGTTGCAGAAGCCGGAAATTGGCCTGGCGCAGCCAAAGGAAACGCAGAATGGTTTCCTGCTAAGGAGCGTGCTTTTGCACAAGGAATCTTTAACTCAGGAGCTGCCATTGGAGGTATCATATCCATTCCTGTTATTGCTTTTATGACTATTAATTTTAGTTGGCAAATGATATTCGTAATCATTGGACTTATGGGATTATTATGGTTAATTCCATGGATGTTAATTATGAAAGCGCCTCCAGGAAAACACCCATGGTTAACAGAAAAAGAGAGAAATTATATCCTTGAAAAATCTAAATCTACTACTGAAGACCAAGCAGAAAAGGAAAATCAACTAGATGAATATAACCCGGAAACTGGTAAAATGCTTTCTCATAAAGAAAGTTGGGGAGTCATTTTTGCTTCAGCGGCGATCGATCCAATTTGGTGGTTATTCGTATTCTGGATTCCAATTTATCTATCAGAAGTTTATGGAATGGATGTTAAAGCAGTTGGTATTTATGGATGGGTACCTTATGTAGGAGCTATGATTGGTGCCTGGTTTGGAGGTCTTCTAGCGCAAAACCGTATTAAATCAGGTTGGAATATTAATAAAACTAGAAAGTTTGTTATCACTTTAGGGTGTATTATTATGCTCCCTTGCTTCTACCTCTTAACTGATCCTGGAAGTCCTGTAAATGCAGTAATTATAATGGCTGTAATTCTTTTTGGTTTCCAAACAGCGATCGGTAACATACAAACATTACCTAGCGATTTATTCGGTAAAAAGACCGTTGGAACCCTAGCTGGTTTATCAGGAATGTCGGCAAAGTTTGCTGGAGTAGGTCTTACTGCATTAGTATCTACACTAACGGCAGGAGGAAATTACACACCTGCTTTTATAGTTGGAGCAGTTTTGACACTCATTGTATTAGGCAGTGTTTGGGGGTTATGCCCAAAAATCCAACCTCTAAGAGCTAAAAATTAAAAAAATCAGAATTAAAAATTAATCAACATTAATAAAATTTAAAAAATGAGTTTAAAAGAAAAAGTTGCTGTAGTAACAGGCGCAACTGGTGGAATAGGTTTTGCAGTTGCAGAAAGACTAGGTAAGGATGGATATACCGTGATTTTAAATGGTATTGAAGATGAAAAAGGAGCTGAAAGAGTTAAAGAACTTACAGCACAAGGAATTACCGCAGAATATTATGGATTTGATGTGACTAATGAAGAAGCTGTTACATCAAATATCACAGCAATCGGTGAGAAATATGGCAAAATAGACGTACTAGTAAATAACGCTGGTGGATTAGGTGGTAGATCTAGATTTGAAGAAATGACAACAGAGTTTTATAGGTTTGTAATGGCACTAAATCTTGATTCTACTTTTTTTGCATCAAGAGCTGCCATCCCATTTCTTAAAAAAGCAGAAGGATCTTCAATCATCAATTATACATCCAATGCTGGATGGACTGCTGGAGGACCAGGAGCAGGAATCTATGGAACTTCTAAAGCTGCGGTTCACGCCATTACAAGAGGATTGGCAAAAGATTTAGCTGAGTATGGAATTAGAGTTAATGCCGTATCTCCTGGTACAATTGACACTGATTTCCATAAACAAATTAAATCTACTAAACCTGAAGTTTTTAAATCTTGGGCAAACAATATCATGCTAGGAAGGTTAGGACAGCCAGAAGATGTAGCTTCAGTTGTTTCTTTCTTAGCAAGTGATAGTGCTGGATTTATAACTGCTGAGACTATTCAAATTGGAGGTGGACAAGCACTAGGTATTTAATAATAATAGAAAAATATAAAATGAAAAAAGTAGTAACCTTTGGAGAGATTTTAATGCGTATAGCTCCTTTAGGGAACAAAAAATTAAAGCAATCCAATCAATTAGAATACTACTTTGGTGGAACTGAAGCTAATGTCGCTATTTCTTTAGCACAATTAGGAAGTATTACCCAACATATTACCGCAGTATCCAACGATTTTGTTGGTGATGCAACAAAGAGCTACTTGCAGAAACTGGGAGTAGATACTGGTTTGATTATTGACTCGTGTCATCCTCTAGGAATTTATTTTCTGGAGGTTGGTGCGGTCATGAGATCAAGTACCATTGCTTACAACCGTTCTAATTCTGCTTTTTGTCATATTGAACCTAATACTATCAATTGGGAACAAGCATTTGAAAACTGTAACTGGTTTCATTGGACAGGTATTACTCCTGCCCTATCCTTAAATGCATTTACCGCATTAAAACAGGGAATAGAAATTGCTCATAGCAAGGGAATTACTATATCCGCAGATCCTGCATATCGAAGTGGTTTATGGAATTACGGTCATGACGCAAAAGATACTTTAAATCAATTAGTATCGCTATCCAATATTTTTATTGGAGGACCAAATGAGATTAATGAATTATTAGATACTGATTTCTCTTTTGAAAATGATGATTTTATTGAAGCTAGTAAACTTCTCATTCAAAATTATCCAAACATCAAAGGTGTATTCGATAAAACAAGAGTTTCGGTAAATGCAAGTTGGCATAAAATTAAGGCGCGGATGTGGAATGGTACAGAGTTTTATGAAACTAATGAATTAGAAATTACTCATGTTATTGATAGAATTGGAACAGGTGATGCTTATGCCGCAGGATTAATTCACGGACTTCTATACTATGACAATAAAAAAGCTTTACAGTTTGCTAATGCAGCTTGTGCTTTAAAACATACAATTGAAGGAGATGCAAATTTGGTCACTGAAGCTGAAGTTTTACACATAATTGAAGGAAATTTATCAGGACGTATAAAAAGATAATATGGCAATTTATACAAGAATCGAAGTAGCGCAAGAAATGAAAAATACGGGCATAGTGCCTCTATTTTATCATAAAAATATTGAGATCGTAAAAAAAGTAATTAAAGCATGTTATGATGGAGGTGCCCGAGTTTTTGAATTTACAAACAGAGGCGATCATGCTCAGGATATTTTTGCAGAAGTTTCAAAATGGATAGAAGAAGAACTTTCTGGAATGATTTTAGGAGTTGGATCTATTGTTGATCCTGGTACTGCTTCATTATTTATACAAAAAGGAGCAAACTTTATCGTTTCACCAATTTTAAATCCTGAAATAGCAAAAGTCTGTAATAGAAGAAAAATTGCCTGGTTACCAGGTTGCGCAACACTTACTGAAATAAACTATGCAGAAGAATTAGGAGCTGAAATTGTTAAAATATTCCCAGCAGCTCAAATTGGAGGTGCTGATTTTGTAAAGAGTATTAAAGCACCATGTCCTTGGACAAGTATTATGCCTAGTGGTGGAGTAACTCCAGAAAAGCAAAATTTAACAGACTGGTTCAATGCAGGAGTGCATTGCGTAGGCATGGGATCTAAACTAATTGTAAAAGACAAGGATGGAAATCTTGATTACACAAAAATCACTGAGCTTACCAAAAACTCTATAAACATCGTGGAGAGCTTAAGAAATAACAACCACTAACCACTATTTTGATATTGTAATAAAAACATCTTATCAAATATCAAATTATCACAAAAACAAATAAATAAAATAATTTTTCACAAAAATTGTCTTAAATAAAAATATTCTATATATTTGGTTAACCAATTTGGTTGACCAAATAAAATGTCTCACCAATTATATAAATGAAATAATTATGAAAAATTCATTACTTATCTGTATGATGCTAACCTTTACCCTTGGATTTTCTCAAATTCCATCAGGCTCTGGCATATACATCAATAAACTTATCTTAAGTCCAAATGGTCCAGATCTAACCAATGAATATATTGAACTTAGAGGTACACCAAATGCTGTAATACCAACTGATCTATATCTTATTAATGTAGAAGGTGATGGTGAAGCATCTAGAGATGACTATGGAGAAGTTGGTGAAGTTATTCAATTAGGAGATGGTACAAGAACTTTTGGTTCCAATGGTTTTTTATCAATTGTCGCTAATTATACGGATGAAAATACAAGTGTGGTTACTACCAATCCATACTCAAGCGTAATTGCAGCAGGAACTACAATTGTAACTATCGAACTTGTAGGAAATGACGTTACGGGATCATCTAGCAGCAATGTTTCTTCTTTCGCACCGGATATTGGTTACGATGGAAATTTTGAAGACTGGAGTGCTACTTATATGCTAATCCAAGCTCCAAGTGATCCAAGCGGTATCGATATCGATGCCAACAATGATGGTATCATAGATGCAACAGGTGACCATACTATGTGGACACGTTATGATTCAGTGAGTTTCTTAGATGAAGACGATTTAATTGATTCTGGTGATAATGGTGAATTCGGATATGGTCAAATTATCGTTGTTAGAGATTTAGCTGAAAACTCTGCTAGTATCTTTACGGATACTGGAGCTACAGTACTAGAAAACACAGGTAGTAATGTACATTTTTGGGGTAGACAAGGATCATCTACAGGTTTTGCAGCATCTGATTGGATAGCAGCTTCTTTTGACGGAACAGGACCTAATTGGGAATTCTCTGGTAACACAGCTCGCGTATCGCCAGCTGAATTTGCTGGCTATATTATCCCTAGTGAAATATATGGAGCTTTAAATCCAACAGCTGCAACATTATCGGTAACAGAACAAGAATTAACGAATGATATCTCTTTTTATCCAAATCCTACAAACAACATTATTAACATAAATTCTAAAAACGATATTGTTCAGTCGTTAGAAGTTATTGATGTAACAGGGAAAATTTTATTAGATAAAAAAGAAAATTTAGACGTCGTAGACTTAACACAATTTACTACGGGATTATACTATCTGAATATCTATGGAGATGGTGCCAAAATCACTAAGGCAATTGTGAAAAAGTAACATACGATCATCAAAGTTTGATTTTAATTTGAGTTTATTACTTTTTGATATCCTTGCATATTCTTGCAAGGATATCTTATTAAAAGCCATAATTTAAACATTGTAACTTATGCACCGCTTAGCTATTTTTTTTGTTCTAATTATATGTTTTAATACAGCAGCTCAAGTAACATTAGATGCTAATGGGCCAGGAAACACTTATGAACTTATTAATAGCGTTTTTGCTCCCACAAGCGGAAACGTTATAGAGGCTCCTGGAGTTACCGGTAGTACATGCGATAATCATTCCACATATAATGGTACAGATGGGAATCGTCATATCGACGAAATATTTGATGCGGACTTAGGTATTAATGTTTTTAGATTTATTCTTCATGTAGATGAAGATATTGATCGAGACAAATGCAACACAACAGATAGACAACGTAATGAAATAAAAACATATGCTCCTTCTCCAGATAATCTAAAAGGAGTATTGGGAGAAACCGTGCAGTACAAATGGAAATTCAAAATAGACGCAAATTTTCAACCATCTGGAAGTTTTACGCATTTTCATCAATTAAAATCTGTTGGTGCAGATTCAGCAGAAGAGAGTCAACCGTTAATTACTTTAACTGCCAGAAAAGGAAGTGAAGATAGATTAGAATTAAGATATGCTCCTACTACCTCACAATCTACGCTTACCACAATAAATCTTTCATTATTAAAAGGAAATTGGGTTGAAGTTGTTGAAACTGTAACATATGGCGAAATTGGAAATGCGATGTATCATATCATTATGACCAACGTAAATACTGGCACCGAAATATTAAATTATGCTTCATCCAACCTAAGAATGTGGAAAACAAACGCAGATTTTATAAGACCAAAATGGGGAATTTATAGAAGTTTAAATTCACCTTCTGATTTAAGAGATGAAGAAGTGCTATACGCCAACTTCTCTGTAACTGAAAACCCCACTTTATCAACACCTTCTATATCAGGAATAAAACTATTTGATGTATTTCCGAATCCTGTAAATGCATCCCTGAACATTAATTTTTTAGAAAACATAGAAGATTATGAAGTACTAATTATTGATGAATCAGGCAAAGTAATCCAAAAAGTACGTACGTTAAAAGCAGATAACAAATTAGCTACAGCTAATCTTTCTAACGGATTGTATTTTATCAAATTAGTCAATAAACAGACGAATTCCTTTTCAATAAAAAAAATTGTTAAAATGAATTAACAAAATAGAATTCTATGAAACTGTTGATACTATTATTTTCCTTTTTGATATCTAGCTTTTCTTATACACAAGTCTCTCTTAGCGCAGATGGTCCGGGAAATACATACGAGCTCATTACCTCTAAGCTTGCACCTGGTTATAATCCTATTGAGGCACCAGGGCAAAAGAAAGGTGATTGTGATAACCATTCTAGTTTTCCTGATACTCATATAAGCGAAGTTTTTAGTCAAGAATTACAAAAACATGTATTCAAGTTTGTTATTCATGTCAAAGAAGATAATGATCGTTGTAAAAAATTTGATAGACAACGTAATGAAATTAAAAGCTACAAATCCTCACCTGATAATCTTAAAGGTGTATTAGGAGAAACTGTAGAATATAAATGGAAATTTAAATTGGATAAGAATTTTCAACCTTCTAAAAAATTCACGCATCTACATCAGTTAAAAGCCGTTGGTGGCCTTGACAAGGATATGCCACTTGTAACACTTACTGCTCGAAAAGCAAGTTTAGATCGTTTAGAGTTAAGGTATTCTTCTGGTTTAGATCAAAATACACTAACAACTGTAGCATTGGATAAATTTAGAGGTCACTGGGTAGATGTTACAGAAACTGTTACCTATGAAGAAAAAGGAAAAGCCAAATTTTCTATAGTAATTAAAAACTTAAAAACCGGCGCTAAAATACTAGAGTATACCAGTAATACTTTAAGAATGTGGAAAACAAACGCAGATTTCATTAGACCTAAATGGGGAATCTACAGAAGTCTTAAGCATTCACATGATCTTAGAGACGAAGAACTACTATTCGCTGATTTTGTAATCACAGAAATCTAAATCATCAATTACGCTTTTCAATAATTAAAGATCAAAAACTCTACTTAAGTTAAATCCAAAAAAGAAATCTCCATCACCCCAATCTCCAGAAGCCTGCCCCAAAAAACCATTTTCAAACATTGGTTGTGCATTAGTGAAATGCAGTTGAAATACATGACCTCCAGTTTCTATATCCACACCTATTGATAACGGATTTTTAAATGCTGAAGTGCTACTTCTGTTTACATGATATCCATAATCTACATTTAAACTAAATCGTTTTGTTAATTTATATCGACCTCCAATACCCATAATAAACTGAGAATTATCTTGATCATCAAATCTTACAAAATTTTCATGAAGATAAGAAGGTGCTAATTCTAATGATAATCTTTTTCCAAATTTTCTAGCTACTAAAACCTGTGAAACATATGATAATCGATTATTAAACTCAAGTTTAGGTAATTGATCCTTTTCTAATCCGGTATTTATGGTCAACAAATTATATCCAACTATTGTAACCGGAAAACCATTTTTCTTTTGTCGAAACAATCTATATTTTATATGACCTCCATATGTTTTTTGAAATGAACTACGGGCAATTCCAATATTTACAGCATCTGATATACCGTAAATAAATTTAAGTTGAGTAACCGCTTGATCTAATCCAAAAAAGTCATCAATTCCATTCTCTACACTACCAAAACGATGCGCTACTATAAAAAACAAGTTTCGTTTATTGACTAATTTGGTAGATTCAAAATTAACAATTTTTAGTCCCTTAAATGTTGAAGTAACATTATTATCTTCCTGAACATCCGATTCTAGTTCATTCAAAAGATCATCTTGTGCTATTAATAGATAAGGAAATATGAGTAAAATTAAAATGAGTTTTTTCATTAAAATGATTTTTAAGATAAGAATACGTAGTTTTTTACTATTTAATTATGGATGCTTGATCCAATTTTACAACTTCTAAGAGTTCATCATAACCAATACATCTACCTTTTATAGCGTATTCAGAATTTAGATCAGCATCAGAAATGTTATGATTTACATCAAAAGTGCAATAGGCTGCATCTGCTAGCATTAAAGAATTAGCTTCAATCTCTGTAAGTTTTCCTTTAACAATAATGGTTTTATTTAAATATTTTTTTGAGGCCAGATCGGCATCTTCCGAAAATTCTTTAACCAAACTAGTAGCTTCTATATTAAATGCAGCTTCCTCTTCCTGGATATTTCTATGAGATTGGTAGATATATTTGTATCCTACAACTCCTCCAATGATTAAAATGACGATAACTATTATGAGCTTTTTCATTTCCAATTCTCGAGTTTAAGTTGTTTTAAAAGTATGAAAATTATCCACCTAATGAAACTTATTTTTGCATATGAATGAAATTTGATCTAATTTCTACCGTCTAAAGTCAAACGTAAAAAGTCATATATGAAAATACATTTTCTTAAACTCTTCGCTATTGGTACACTATTTTTCCTTGTAAGTTGTGAAAATGATAGTGAAGATGATTTGGTAGATGTAACGCCTCCAGTTACTTTAGTTACTTATGATGCCAATGTAAAATCCATTATTGATAGTAATTGTATTGCCTGTCATAATGATCCTCCTGTTAATTTTGCTCCAATGCCATTATTAACTTTTGCTCAAGTAAAAGAAGCTGTGGATAACAGAGGATTATTAGATAGAGTATCTTCTGAAGATATTAGTTTTCTAATGCCAGCAGGAGGCCCTAGATTACCTCAAACTACTATTGATGTTATTTTACAATGGAATACAGATGGTTTGTTAGAGGAATAAAGGTGAATTCATACTACTGATATGAAAAGTTAGAGAGCCCAGTAGCCCATACCTTTTCTATTTTATAATTAATTTATTACTAATCAATTACTAAAATTTATACGTATGAAAAAGATATTATTTCTTTTACTTTTTTTAATTTCCGGTATTGTTTTTTCTCAAGGGAAATACATAACTAAAAAAGGTACTATCAGTTTCGAAGCTTCCGTTCCCTCTTTTGAAGAAGTAAAAGCAAAAAATTCCACAGTAACTGCAATTTTAAATACTGATAATGGTGAAATTGCTGCATTAGCCTTGATAAAAGGTTTTAGATTCAAAAATGCCCTGATGGAAGAGCATTTTAATGAAAATTACATTGAATCTGATGACTACCCCAAAGCAACTTTTAAAGGTGTCTTAGTAAACTTTGATAAAGATAATATTCAAAAAGAATATACTATAAAAGGCACACTTTCATTACATGGAAAATCAAAAGAAATCCAAACAAAAGGTGAACTAACCCAAGAAGGTAATACTATTTCTATTTCGTCAACATTTATTACAAAACCTGAAGATTTCGACATCAAAATCCCAAGCATTGTTAGTAAAAAAATTGCAGATGATATCTCGGTATCACTGAATTTCATTTTAACAAAGAAATAGTTAATATTTTCTTATTTATTTACAAAACAAAAACTCTCCCCTATATTTATCTTTTTATTTTAACACAAAATCTTTACATTTAAAAAAGGCTAATTCTAATATTCCTAATGAACTCACTTAAAACGCTGTTATACTTTTCTATTTTCAAGTATCCCCTTTCAGCAAAGGAAGTTTACCGTTTTTCGGCGGCAACGGATCAAAATGAAATAAATAATGAGTTAGCTTATTTAGAGCAAAAAGGGGTTGTTTCTACCGATAATAACTTTTACTTTTTGGAAGACAATCTATCTTCGGTTTCAAGAAGAATTGAAGGAAATAAGATGGCCAATTCAGTAATGGACAAGGCAATTCGCAAAGGAGTTTTTATTTCTAAATTCCCTTATGTAAAAGCAGTTGGAATTTCAGGTGCCTTATCCAAAAATTATCATCATAAAGATGGAGATGTTGATTATTTTGTAATTACCGAATCAGGAAGACTTTGGGTCGCCAGAACTTTATTAATGCTTTACAAAAAGGTATTTTTACTGAATTCTAGAAAGTTTTTCTGTATCAATTATTTCGTATCGGATGATTCTTTAGAAATATCCGAAAAAAATATTTTTACAGCTACTGAGCTTTTGACTCTAATTCCGATTACTGGTAATTTTACTGATTTCTATAATCAAAATCAATGGGCTTCTAATTTTCTTCCTAATTTGGAAGTTAACAAAACATCAATGGCATCATTAAAGAAAAAGCCTATAATTTCCAGGTTTATAGAATCTATATTGCAAACAAAAATTGGAAGCTTTTTAGAGTCTTTATTCCTAAAACTTACTTTAAGAAAATGGAATAGTAAATTTCAAACTTTGAGCAAAGAAGATTTTCAAGTAGCTATGAAATCTACTAATGGAGTGTCGAAACATCATCCACAAAACTTTCAAAAACAAGTAATTGATAAACTGAATAAAAAATATCAGGAATTTAGATTAAAACATAATATAGAATTAGAAAAAGAACATGCTTGATATTTTATTTTCACATTCTTATTATTATCCATTAGATCAAAAACAATGGAATAACCAAACTCCTTATCCTCCATTAGGAACCATCTATGCTGCTTCTTTAATGAGAGAAAATGGTTTTTCTGTAGATCTTTTTGACACCAATTTAAGAGATAACCMTTATGAAATAGAAAAGGAAATTATTGCTAAAAAACCAAAATTTCTAGTATTATACGATGATGGTTTTAACTATTTGACCAAAATGTGCTTAACCACAATGCGTGAGGCTGCTTTTGAAATGATGAGAATAGGAAAAGCTCACAACTGCATCATTATTGTTAATAGTTCTGATGCTACCGATCATTACCTAAAATATTTATATAATGGTGCAGATTATATTATTCAAGGAGAAGGTGAAATTACTTTATTAGAACTTATTAAGACGCTAAAAGAAGGAGAGCCCGTTGAAAAAATTAAGGGGCTGGTTTTTTCGAAAGACGAAGAAACGATCACTAATCCGAAAAGAGAAGTGCTTAAAAATTTAGACGATCTCCCCTTGCCTGCCTGGGATTTAGTGGATATTGATTCGTACAAAAACATTTGGACAAATAGTGGTAAAGAATTTACATTAAATCTTGCTACTACCAGAGGATGCCCTTTTAAATGTAATTGGTGTGCAAAACCAATTTATGGTAATAGATATAACAATCATTCTCCAGAATACGTAGTTAAACACATACAGTTATTACAAGAAAAATACCAGGTGTATCGTTTCTGGATGTGTGATGATATTTTTGGACTTACTCCTGGATGGGTGCAAAATTTTAATAAAGAACTTAAGGAAACTAATACTAAACTCAGTTATTACATTCAAAGTAGAGTAGATTTATTACTAAAGGAAGATACCATAGAAGCATTATCAGAATCAGGTTTAGAAGAGGTTTGGGTAGGCGCAGAAAGTGGATCTCAGTCGATTCTAGATGCTATGGACAAAGGCACCAAAGTTGAAGAAATATATACAGCGACAACGCTATTGAAAGAAAAAAATATCCGAGTAGCATTTTTTATACAGTTTGGATATCTAGGAGAAACTAAAAAAGACATTTCTGAAACTATAAAGATGATAAAAGAGCTTATTCCTGATGATTTAGGGATTTCTGTTTCCTACCCACTTCCGGGAACTAAATTTTATGAGAAGGTTAAGGATGATCTAAGGTTTAAAGCTAATTGGACAGATTCTGATGATTTAGCTATGATGTTTAAAGGAACCTATAATTCTAAGTATTATAAAAAGCTACATCGTTATGTACATAAAGAATATAGAAAAAGTCAAGGATTACAATTTTTAAAAAAGATCATGAAAAGTCCCGGCAATATCTCTTCGACTGCGATTAAAAGAGTGGCTTACCTTTTATATTATTTCCCAAGTGCTTTTATGGATGCACAAGTTTTAAAAAGAATGGAGCATTTAAATGAATGAAAGTTTTGACATATCCGCAGCTTCCTACGACGATGTTTTTACAAACAGTCATATTGGCAAATTCCAAAGAAAGCGAGTGCATGATTTTTTGACTTCAGTATTTCCAAAAAATCAAAGTTTAGAAATATTAGAAATTAATTGTGGAACTGGTCATGATGCTATTTGGCTTTCCAATCAGGGACATCGCATCATAGCAACAGACATATCTGAAAAAATGATAGCTGTAGCAAACTCTAAACATATAACTCATGATAATAAGCCTGAATTTAGGCAATTAGACATCAACAGATTGAAGGAAACTAATTTCAGTAATTCTTTTGATCTTATCTTTTCGGATTTTGGTGGTTTAAACTGTCTTTCTCCAACAGAATTGGAAAACTTTTTTGAAGCTGCAGCAAAAAAATTGAAACCAAACGGTAAAATCATTGGTGTTCTTATGCCGAAGCATTGCCTTATGGAAAACCTCTATTTTATACTAAGAGGTGATTTTAATAAAGCATTTAGGAGAAATACAAAAGAGCCAATTCTCGCAAATGTCGAAAACACTTTGGTAAAAACTTGGTATTATAATCCTAAGGATGTAAAGAAAAACTCATATAGTTATTTTAGAGCCGACAAAACAAAACCTATAGGTTTTTTAATTCCTCCATCATATCTCGAAAACTTTTTTAAGAATAAATTAAGTATACTAAAAGTTTTAAATCGTTTAGATGCTTTCTTAAAAAATAGTGCTTTTCTATCTAGTTACAGTGATCATTATATAATCTCATTATCCAAAAAATGAGCATAGTACTGACCCATGCATATTATCTAAGTACAGATCCTAAAGAACATAGGATTATGAAACCTTATCCTCCTTTAGGTCAATTATATATTTCCTCTTATTTAAAGGAACGTGATGTTGAAAATTATGTGTTCGACACCACTTTTAGTTCCAAAGAAGATCAATTAGATTTCATTGCTGACAAAAAACCTGATATCGTAGCTATCTATGCAAATCTTATGACTAAAGTAGAAGTCATAGAGTTGATTAAAACACTTAGTACAGATGCAATCTATGGGTTTCCAAAACTAGTTTTAGGTGGCCCTGACGTAACCTATAATACCAAAAATTATTTAAAATCAGGTGCGCAATACATTGTGATTGGTGAAGGTGAAGAAACACTGCACGAATTATATGTAGCTATAAAAAACAAAACTGATATTAATAAAGTATCAGGAATTGCATATTTGGATAATGACCAAGTAATTAAAACTGCTGCTAGAGTCAAAATGAAAGATTTATCCATGCTTCCTTTACCAAATAGAGAAGCTATCGATATGCAGCAATATTTAAACACCTGGAAAAACAATCATGGACAAAGTTCGATGACTGTAAGTACGCAACGTGGTTGTCCATATACCTGTAAATGGTGTAGTACAGCTGTCTATGGACAAAGTTACAGAAGAAGACCTGCAAACTTAGTTGCCCAAGAACTTCTTATGCTAAAACAAGAATATAATCCAGACACCATATGGTTTGTAGATGATGTATTTACTGTAAGTCATAAATGGTTATCAGAATTTCATAAGGAAGTAATTAAACAAGATGCTATCATACCGTTTGAATGTATTACCAGAGCCGAAAGGCTTAATGATAAAGTATTACAGCAACTTAAAGAAGCAGGCTGTTATCGTATTTGGATTGGTGCTGAAAGTGGTTCTCAAAAAATTGTGGATGCTATGGATCGCCGTGTAAAAGTGGAAACTGTTAGAGAAGCCATTCAAAAAACCAATAAACTAGGCATAGAAACAGGTACTTTCATTATGGTAGGATATCCTGGAGAAGACGAAAAAGATATTGCGGAGACAATTCATCATCTCAAAGTTGCCAACCCTACTCATTTTACTATCACAGTAGCCTACCCTATTAAAGGAACATCGCTTTATAATGAAATAGAAAATGATATTACAGTTCAACCTGATTGGAATACCTCAACAGATAGAGATATAGACTTTAAACGAACCTATCATCGTAAATTTTATGACTATGCTGTAAGAAGGATTGTGAATGAGGTAAATTACTTCAAAAAGAGTAATGGATTTATCGAAAAATATAAATTAAAACTTAAATCTATAGCAGCTTTGGTTCTAATGAAATATTATAAGTTTAGATAATAGATCATGAGCAGCTTTTTTATTTTATTTTCAGAAAAATATGCTCCTTACTTTTTAGCATTCGTTTTTTTTGTTCTAAGCTTTATTGGTATAACACATCATGAACTTTGGTTGGATGAATCGCATCATTGGTTATTGGCTAGAGATAGTATTTCCATTACTGACCTTATAACAAATACTAAATATGAAGGGCATCCAATTCTATGGAATATTGCACTCTTTTATATTACCAGATTTTCCGCAAATCCATTTTGGATGCAGTTTCTACATATTATCCTTTCTACTATTGTTGTATTTGTTTTCCTTAAAAAGGCTCCTTTTTCTCAAGTTTTTAAAATCCTATTTATTTTCGGGTATTTTATATTTTTTGAGTACAATATTATCAGTAGAAATTACGGATTCGGAGTTTTATTAATATTCTGCGCTTTAGGAATATTCCAATCCAGATATGAAAAATTCATCCTTTTTGCTACTCTTCTTGCTTTTGCAAATCATGCACATGCAATTTTCATTATACTAACATGTTCACTGCTTGGTATCATTTTTCTTGAAATGATACAGCAAAAACAAACATTTTTAAAAAGAAAATTCCTAATTGGAATTTCTATTTTCACAGGTATTACATTGCTATCGATAATTCAAATCATTCCTCCTTCTGATACCATATTTTTTGAAAGAGTGAATGAATTTTCCATAGTTGAAAAACTCTCAAAAAGCGGTATTACATTTTTCAAAGGAATATTCTTAGTTCCTGATTTTAGAATACTTCATTTCTGGAACACCCATTTTATGGTAAATCTAAGCAAACCATTAGCAATGGTTTTAGGAGTGATAAGTATTAGTATCCCATGTTTTCTATTTTTCAAAAACAAATTAGTTTTAGTGTATGTATATCTAGGGATTTTAGGATCCATTATATTTTTCTTTGTCACTCAACTATCAGCACCTAGATATTTTGGAATACATTTTTTATTCATTATTACAGGATTATGGATTGATAATTATTACCCACTGAATGCGAACATTCTAAATACTAAATTTCCTTTATCGCTTCTTAAAAAAATTAAACAAAACCTTGTATACGGTATACTCATCATTCAAATGATTGCTGGAATTACCGCATTTAGCTTTGATATTTTCTTACCTTTTTCCAACTCAAAACAAACAGTTGCATACCTCAATGCATCAAATCTCACACATAAAACGATCGTTGTTCAAGGATGTGGAGGAACTCCATTGAGTAGTTACTTAGAAAAATCCATTTTTTTCTTAGACTCTAACAGTTATCAAAGTTATTGCGTATGGAATCGGAAAGTGCCTTTGGAGCAAAACCCTAAAGCTGCCTTAAATGATTCTTTAGAGAGAATGCTTAAGAGTGTAGATCAAAGTGTTATTTTTATATCAACTCACTTCTTAAATATTGAAGAGTATCAAACTATTACAAATTCTTTAGAATATAAATTCCTAAACAGTTTTGATAGTAGTATTGTCCAACAAGAAAGTTATTATATCTATGAAATATCAAAAATATAAATATATTATTCCGGTAATTTTAATTACAATCATAGTATTGATCTTTTCTTTTGACACTTCTAAGAAAAAGAATACAATTAATTTAAAGTGGAATAAATCATATCCTGAAGATACGTTTACTAAAAATGTAATAGCTTTAAAATGGTGTCTATCTTTCCTTGGTTCAGATCTGGTTGCAGACACATCAACCGTAGGAATGTCTATTAGTAACGAACCTATGATTACACTGAATATTAATCAACTAAAATTCAATAAAAATGCTACTAAATACCTCCAGAAACTCAATTCTAAATTAAAAAAAACCGAAGAATACAAAAAAAACAATGCTATTGATCTTGGACGATATATTGCGCTTACTATTGGAAGTTCGTATCACTATTACAAGATTGTAGATATCCCTGATAAACTCCAAGAGTATTATGCGCTGTATTCCTTTGACACCATCAATGGATATATCGACGATTCTAGTGTATCGCTTATAGATAGAATTATTTCTATATCCAAAAACAACACCGAAAAAAGACAAGCATATATATCCACAGAAGTAGATTCGATAACAAAAAAAATATATGAATATGAGACTTTAGAAATCATGAATAATGGACAACTAAAGTTTGGGATATATGATCATAATGGAAATATTAAAGATGTTGCTGATCGTTCAGTTACAAATGCAGGGAAACCAGCAAAATGTATTTGGTGTCATGAAACAGGTGTACAACCTTTATTGAGTAAACAAAATGATCATAAAGGATATTTGACGTATCTCGCCTTGCAGGATTCATTAGATGATAATAATAAACTATTGCGATCGTATCAAGATAAACATTGGAAAGACAAAGAGATTACAAATAAAAGATTACATACGGAAATGGAAATATCGTATATCTCATTTATGGAACCTTCTGCAGAACATCTCTCTAATGAATGGGGTATATCTATTGAAGAGGTAAAAACTAAATTAAAACATTTAAGTACGCATAAACATCATGAATTTGGATTTATAGGGGACTTATATCACCGAAAAGATGTAGATGTACTAGCACCTTGGAAATCTATGGAAGTGCCCGAAAGTATTCGTGAAAAATCAACTAATGAGGTGAATTATCTAAACTAGTATGCTAAATTCAAAAAGCATCTTGGCAGTTCCTAAAATTATGTGTATTGAATGATACGTACCGTAGAAAAACAACCAAAGTGGATTTTATATATACTACCGCTACTTGTAGTAGGTATTATATTCCTAATTAAATCGTTCTCATTCCTACCCCACGATTTCGCCAATTATTATTATGGTGCCTATTTTTTAGAAAATGGAAGTTTCCCTAAGATTATTTATGATCCTACCTGGTTTAATCAACGAATCTTTGAAATTCAAGAAAAGGTTTTTGCTAGTTATGCTCCGAATACTCCATTTCTAGCGTTATTCTTTGTTCCTTTTACATTAGTAAGTTTTTCTACTGCAAAAATTATTTTTAATGCAATAAGCCTGATTCTTTTTCTATATGCATTAAAGAATTTATTTACTACATATAAAATTTCAAATATTCATTATGTAACCGTTCTTTTTGCGCTCTTAATTCCTATCAAAAATAACATCTTATTTGGTCAAGTATACTTACTTCTTTTCTTTTTAATTTCTGAAGGTTACTTAGCTTATAAACAAGAGAAAAAAATAAAAATGGGTATCCTATGGTCAATAGCGATACTACTAAAGGTCTTTCCTGTAATTCTCTTTGGATTCTTACTTTTTCAGAAGAAGTTTAAAAGCTTTTTTATGCTTTCTCTTTGTACTGGAGTTTTATTAATTATATCCATTTACATTAATGGCTTCAGTTCTTGGCTTTATTTTGTGGAAAATATATTACCAAAAGCAAATAGAGGTGAAATATCAGGAGAGTTCTTTAAAGGATATCAATCTTTCTTAATGTTGTTCAAGCATTTATTCATCTATAATGATATTAAGAATCAAAATGCTATCATTCACAGTCCAAATCTGTACTATGTATTCCTAATGGTATCCAAATTAGTAATTATTGGATATGGTTTTTTGATTACTTGGCATCAAAAATCAAGACTTCTAAAGTTTTCATATTGGATACTCGCATCTTATTTGCTTTCTCCATATGGAAGTAGTTATAGTAATATTTTACTTATTATCCCTTTGGTTCAATTACTTAAAGAAGAACCTCAAAACTATATAAGTATATTGGGAGTGTTTACAATATTCCTTATTTGTAATTTCCCATTCCACTATACGTACAGTTTTCCTCTTCCATTTTCGTTTTTAAAACTATTCCTATATTTATTGTTATGGTGGTTTCTTTTCTATAGAAAAGTAAATGTAACAAAATGGCATGTTGGTGTTTTATCTCTTAGTCTATGTATTTCTATACTATTCTTATTACCAAAAACAGAGAAAGATATAAATCCAGCAACCAATTTTCTTTTCAAAAATGATCAACATCAAGCACTTATTTATGATTATGATATAGAGAAAGGTGTTTTATCTTATAAATTTTGGACTTTAGAAGGAAGCCAAACAAAGAAGGCCAATATTGATATAGAAAATGTTGACTATGATGTGAATTTGCATAATAACCAGATCTATTATAATGATATTAAAATAACAGATAACCCTTCTAAAAAACGTAAGCCTGCAATCATTAATAAAGATACTTTGATTTACCTTTCGGATACGCAAAGAGGTTATGGTTTTTATACCTTGAGAAAGATTATCTTGAAAACAAATACATATTGATACGTTTTGTGAACATATTAAATCGAATACAGGAAGTCATTCCGAATAAGTACAGAAAGACTTCGAGGTTATTTTTATTGCTTTCATTTTTGCAATTACTTCTTGATGGGTTTTCTATCTTTTTACTAATTCCTGTGGTAATATCTATTTTGGATCAAGCAAATTCCTTTGATTTCTTAACGATAACCATAGAAGCAAGTAATAAATATATTTTAATCTGTGTTGTTCTATTGTTTTTTGTACTCAAGAATTATTTAGGGATTAAAATCAACAAATATCAAGCTAAAAAAGCATATGAATTAGGTTCTGAATATTCTTCATTATTATCTAAATACTATCTCTTAGAGAATTATATTTCATTCAAACAAGAAAAAAAATCTGCTATAGTAAAGGATATTATTTTCGTACCTAATGATTTTGTGAGTAACGTATTATTATCAATAAACACAATCATTTCAGAATTTTTCCTATTGTTACTATTATGTTTTATAGGAGTTTTCTTCAACTATATGACTACGCTACTCATCATCATGATTATGGTGGTTATTTTCCTTGTACATAAGAGATATAATAAGTCTGATTTAGAAAAAATAAACAAAACCCGAGTTAATGATTACAATAAGAATATTAGCAATCTTAATAACTTGCTAAACGGTTACCTATCTATAAAATCATCTAATATGTCTGCTCATTTTCTAGATGTTTTTTATAATTCGAACAAAACCCTGAACGAAAGCTATGCTGTGCTACATGCTAAAAGAATTAATAGTTCTAAGCAGACAGAAATTATTTTGATTTTAGTGCTGTGTGCAATCTTTGTGGTAACAAATGTTTTGATAACCAACAAAACGAACTCTACAGTTTTTCTATCAGTTTTTGCCGCATTATTATTTAAAGCTATTCCTTCAGTAAATAAACTAAACATTGCGTTTACTAATTTCAAGGCACATCTTTATACATTAGATATTATTGAAAAGAAAACCAATATTCCTCAAAACCAAACAGCATCTGATGCTACAATCTCATTTAATAATCAGATTTTATTAAAGGATATTTCTTTTTATTATGATGAGGAGAAAAAGATTCTAAATAATGTGAATTTAAAATTCCCGAAAGGAAAGTTTATTGCGATCTCCGGAGAATCAGGAATTGGAAAAACTACATTATTAAATATCATTTCAAAACTTATCAAACCTACTTCGGGAACTATCTATATTGATGATATTAAAATTACTGATGAAAACAAGTATGAATATTTTAATCTTTTTACCTATCTAACGCAAAAACCTTTTATCTATGAAGGAACCATTTTAGAAAACATTGTTCTAAATAACACGACATACAACAAAGAAGAGCTCCATAAATTAATTTCTGACTTAAGACTTGATAAAATAATAGATCAATTTCCTGATGGATTAGATACATATATTGGGTCGGATGCTGGCAACTTATCTGCTGGGCAACTACAACTCATTTGTATTGCAAGAGCAATTATGAATAATCCAAAAATCTTAATTCTAGATGAAGCAACAAACAATTTAGACAAAGAAGCAGAGATTAGGACACTCAATTTTTTAAAGACTTACATCACAAAAAATAACACGACCATTATTACCGTATCCCATCATATAAAGGAAACTAAAGATGTATATGACACTATAGTTGAATTAAAAGGCCACAATGAAATTTAGTATCATTACCATCACATATAATAGAGCTCAAATAATTGGAGAAACCATAGAAAGTGTAAGGAATCAATCCTACAAAAATTATGAGCATATCGTTATTGATGATGGTTCTAATGATAATACTAAAGAGGTTATTGAGAACTATAAGGATCCAAAAATTATATATCACAAAATCAAAAAGGTTGGAAAGTTGAGTGTTTTAAGAAATACAGGACTTAAGAAAGCGACAGGAGATCTTATTACCTTTTTAGATTCTGACGATATATTATATCCTAATAAACTTGAACATACACTAAAGGTATTTCTAGAACATAAACATATAGAAATCATCGTACATAATCTAGCTTTGTTTAATGAACATGGAATCTATAAAGATAAAGTCTATCAATACAACAAAGACTTTCAAAAGAACATTTTGATTGATCTGTTATACAACAAATTTCAACCATATTCTTCATATACATTTACCCAAAATGTTCTAAAAAACATTGGTGTATTAGATGAGAGTTTAAGTGATGGACAACATGATTTTTTTGCAAGAATCGTCAGTGATTATGAAGCCTATTTTATTCATAATAGCCTTATAAAACTAAGAAAGCATATAGGCAATATGTCTTTAAAGGA
This sequence comes from Aquimarina litoralis, assembly GCF_019295435.1. Classification (GTDB taxonomy): domain Bacteria; phylum Bacteroidota; class Bacteroidia; order Flavobacteriales; family Flavobacteriaceae; genus Aquimarina; species Aquimarina litoralis_A. Next base: position 87,874 of record NZ_WEKL01000014.1, on the reverse strand, counting down.
AAGCGAAGAGCCTTTTATTGAATATTTAAAAACACTGCAACATTTGTATGAAAGTAAAAAAATATCCAGAGGTCATTATCTAAATAGAAAAAGTTATATTTATAGTGAAATGGCTAGAATAAATGCAGGTAATGATCAGTTCAAGACATTTCTAAAAAAATCAAATGCTCATATCAAATTAAATATTGAAGGAATTAAAATAATTCTAAAGAATGTTAAACTTTATGTTTTGAGAAAATCTTATATCAACTTTTACTTATAGATTATGTTGAGTAGGAAATTGAGATAACAACTATTTCTTTGATCAAAAAGTATCCTCAAATTATGACTAACAATAAAATAATCATATTCAATCCGAGAAGTGCTAACGCCAAACATCGAATCCCTAATTCGATTTTACAAGTGGGTGCCTCTATTTATGGAAAATATGATTTCGTTTTTATAGATGGAAATTTAGAAAGGGATCCTTGGAAAAGGATACAAAGTTATTTTGCTACCGGAGAATTTAAATATTTCTGTTCTACCGTTATGCCAGGACCTCAGCTCAAAGAAGCAATTCCTTTTACCAAAAGGATAAAAGAGCAATTTCCTGACTGTATCACTATTTGGGGTGGATACTTTGCTTCTAATCAGTATAAAGTTTGCATCGAAGCAGATTATGTAGATTATATTGTTAGTGGTCCCGGAGATGTTGCTTTCCCTTCATTATTAGATGCTTTGGAGCGAAAGGAGTATTCTAAAATAAACGATATCAAAAATCTTATTTTTCTTGATTCAGAAGGAACCATAGTACAAACACAAAAAGAAAAATTATTAGATCAGGATACCTTACCACCGCTACCCTATCAGCATCTAAATACCTTTTATGATTTAAAACATTATCTGAGTAAAACCTTTTTAGGAAAAAAGACTTTTTCTTATCACTCTAGTTTGGGATGCCCATTCACTTGTTCATTTTGCGCTGTCGTTCCTATTTATGATGGACGCTGGAAGGCAAAATCAGCACAAACAGTATATGAAGATGTAAAGTATTTTAAAAACACTTATGGAATTGATGCCATAGAATTTCATGATAACAACTTCTTTACTTCAAGAAAGAGAGTTATTGAGTTTTCGAAATTAATAATGAATGATGGAATCACATGGTGGGGAGAAGGAAGAATCGATACGATCAATAAATATAGTGATGAAGATCTAATCACAATGAAAAAAGCGGGATGTAAAATGATCTTTCTTGGTGCTGAAACTGGAAATGATGATATTCTAAAACAAATGAATAAAGGAGGTACTCAAACAGGTCAAACGATTAAAGATTTTGCTAAAAGGCTGGCTCCCATTGGTATTATTCCCGAATTTTCTTTTGTATTAGGCATGCCTGCTGATTCCCCTAAAAAAGTAATGGATCAGATTAATTGGGATATTCAATTTATCAGAGAAATCAAAGAAATCAATCCCAATGCTGAAATTATTATTTATCTCTACAGTCCAGTTGCTACCGAAGGATCTGAACTATATGAACAAATCCAGGAAGCTGGATTTAGTTTTCCTAAAAAACTAGAAGATTGGCTAGATCCTTCATGGGAAAAATTTGATCTAAGAAAAAATCCTTTAACTCCTTGGCTTACTCCTGAAATGGTGGATAAGATTAAAGATTTTGAAACTGTTCTAAATGGATATTACCCTACAGCTTCAGATTTTAGAATCAAAGGCGTAAAGAAAAAAATATTACAAACTTTAGCACGTATTAGATATCAAAATCAAATTTATAAATATCCGTACGAAATAAAGGCACTACACAAGATTTGGAAATATCGTCAACCAGAAATACAAGGATTCTACTCTGAATAGTGAGACTTTTTTTAAAGAAAATAACACATCCATTTTTAAAACTAGGTTTAAAATTATTTTATTTCAAACCAAGAAAATACAGTTATAGTGGAATTAAAGTACTTGTCCATCCAGAGGTATTTCCTCCTCATCTTACATTAAGTACCAAAATTTTACTTGATTTTATTGAATCAATATATATAAAAAACAAAACCTTTCTCGAACTTGGGTGCGGATCTGGTATCATTTCGTTATATGCATCTAAAAAACAAGCTATTGTAACGGCTACGGATATCAATAAAATTGCATTGCAATATTTAGAAAAAGCATCACAAAAGAACAATCTAGATCTAGAAATAATACAATCAGATTTGTTTGATAATTTACAAAATAGAACGTTTGATTATATCGTTATCAACCCTCCATATTATCCTAATAAACCAAAAAACATAAAAGAACAAGCTTGGTTTTGTGGAGAGAATTTCGAGTATTTCGAAAAATTATTTAAGCAAATTCCGAATCATATTACTGAAGACACTAAAGTATATATGATTCTTTCTAACGATTGTGATATCGAGCGTATAAAGAGTATAGCCTCGAAATTTGATCTTAACTTAACGATCTCCTTTGAAAAAAAGATCTTAGGGGAAATAAATTACATTTTCAGCATTTATTCCCAAATACCTCGACCTACGTAATAGTTTCAAAAAACTTATTCTAAAAACGTTATTGGTTCTTTTTTACTAAATTCCTCTTCAGATATTGTATGTCCATTTATTGTAGTAGTATCCCAGTCTTGCGTAATTTTCCAGACTCCTTCAATCTTTTGTAATACAATATGGAATTGACCGTATATGTGTTGTGTTTTTCCATTAGTAGTGAGTCCAATTTTATAAAACCCAACTTCGTATGATGTATCTTCATTAGTATGCCTAGAATCGAACCAAAAGTCTAATTTGATTTGAGTTTTACTTTCTTTAGATGCTTTAAAATTCTCAATATTTTTACGCTTAAACTCATCCTTCGTATCAATACCATTTGGTGTTACTCGTATGACATTAGTAGCATAAATTGCGTTTAGAGCATCGGCATCTCTTTCTTCATATGCTTTATGAAAAGGAGCCCAAACAGTTTTATCGATATGTTGTTGTATTACTTCAACATTGGTTTGCGCAGTAATACTCATACCTGAGAATATGAATCCAAAAAGAAAAAGTATACGAATCATAAAATAGCTAATTAGTTATCTAAAGGTATACTAATATTCTAAAATAAGTATATCACAACAAAAAAATCCCGTTAAAAAACGGGATTTTGATTATATATAGCATAAAATTATTTACTAAGATACATCTTACGTCTTGAATATAAATCATAGAACTGGTCATCCTTAAGATCATCTATAAATAGAATACTCTCTCCAGTACTCTTCATTTCTGGCCCCAGTTTCTTATTTACATTTGGAAATTTATTAAATGAAAATACTGGTTGTTTGATTGCATATCCGTCTAAATGAGGTTTGAAATCAAAATCTGTAACTTTCTTTTCTCCCAGCATTACCTTAGTTGCATAATTCACGTAAGGCTCTCCGTATGCTTTTGCAATAAAAGGAACGGTTCTAGACGCTCTTGGGTTCGCTTCGATGATATAAACCGTATCATCTTTTATAGCAAACTGAATATTGATCAAACCAACTGTATTTAATGCTAAAGCAATTTTATGTGTATGATCCTTGATTTGCTGCATCACGAACTCTCCAAGATTAAATGGTGGTAATGTTGCATTGGAATCTCCTGAGTGGATACCACAAGGTTCTATATGCTCCATAATTCCGATGATGTATACATTTTCTCCATCGCAAATTGCATCTGCTTCAGCTTCTATGGCTCCATCTAAATAGTGATCTAATAATAGTTTATTATTAGGAATCTTACGAAGTAAATCAACTACATGCTCTTCTAACTCCTGTTTGTTGATCACAATTTTCATCCCTTGACCACCTAATACATAAGATGGACGCACCAATATTGGGAAATCTAAACGATCTGCTACTGCTAACGCTTCATCAGCCGTTTCAGCAGTATCAAATTCTGGATAAGGAATATTATTTTCTTTTAATAAAGTTGAAAAACTTCCTCTATCTTCGGCTAAATCCAGGGATTTATAACTAGTTCCGATGATATTGATTCCATATCGATCTAATTTTTCGGCTAACTTCAATGCCGTTTGTCCACCAAGCTGAACGATTACACCTTCTGGTTTTTCGTGTCTTATGATGTCATAAATATGTTCCCAAAAAACAGGTTCGAAATATAATTTATCAGCTGTATCGAAGTCTGTAGAAACAGTTTCCGGATTACAGTTAATCATAATAGTTTCATATCCACATTCTGCTGATGCTAAAACTCCATGAACACAACAGTAATCAAATTCAATTCCCTGACCAATACGGTTAGGACCAGAACCTAATACTACAATTTTCTTTCTATCAGTAACTACACTTTCGTTAGCTACGATCACCTCTCCTTCTGGAGTTTGCGTTTCCGCTTCGAATGTAGAATAGAAATAAGGTGTTTGCGCTTTAAACTCTGCAGCACAAGTATCCACCAATTTATAAACTCTATTAATTCCTAGTTCATCTCTTTTATTATATACTTCACTTTCGTAACAACCAACCATATGTGCGATTTGTCTATCCGCAAATCCTTTTTGTTTTGCTTCTAGAATCAAATCCTTTGTTAACGACTGAATAGTATAGGTAGAAATCTCTTTTTCTAATAGATGTAATTCTTCATATTGTTTTAAGAACCACATATCAATTTTAGTAATCTCGTGGATCCTACTTAATGGAATTCCCATTTGGATAGCATCATAGATCACAAAAACACGATCCCAACTTGCATAGGTAAGTTTCTCAATGATCTGATCGTAATTCTTATATCCTTTTCCATCGGCACCAAGACCATTTCTTTTGATTTCTAAAGATTGTGTAGCCTTATGTAAAGCCTCCTGGAAAGAACGACCAATTCCCATCACCTCTCCCACGGCTTTCATCTGTAGACCTAGTGTACGATCAGAACCTTCGAATTTATCAAAGTTCCAACGAGGAATTTTCACAATTACATAATCTAATGTCGGCTCAAATAACGCAGAAGTTGATTTTGTAATTTGGTTATCTAACTCATCTAATGTATACCCAATAGCTAATTTTGCAGCAATTTTTGCGATCGGATATCCCGTTGCTTTAGATGCTAAGGCAGAAGAACGAGATACACGAGGATTGATCTCAATAGCAATAATATCTTCATTCTCATCTGGACTTACTGCAAATTGCACATTACATCCTCCAGCAAACTCCCCAATACTACGCATCATATGGATTGCCATATCACGCATTTTTTGGTATGTTTTATCACTAAGTGTCATTGCTGGTGCTACAGTTATAGAATCTCCAGTATGAATACCCATTGGATCCATATTTTCAATAGCACAAATAATAACTACATTATCATTGGCATCTCTTAACAGCTCTAATTCATATTCTTTCCAACCGATCAATGCTTTATCAATCATTACCTCATGAATCGGAGATGTCTCTAATCCACGAGTTAACAATTCATCAAAATCTTCTTCTTTATATACAAAAGATGCTCCTGCTCCTCCTAAGGTATATGAGGCTCTAATTACTAATGGGAATCCAAATTCTTGAGCAATTTCTTTACCTTTTAGATAAGATCCTGCAGTTGCTTGAGGTGCCATTCCAACACCAATCTTCAACATTAATTCTCTAAATTTTTCGCGGTCTTCGGTAATATTTATTGCATCGATATCAACACCAATAATCTCTACATCAAAATCTTCCCAAATTCCTTTTTCATCAGCTTCAATACATAAGTTCAAAGCAGTTTGTCCACCCATTGTTGGTAAAACCGCATCAATATTAGGGTGTTTTTTAAGAATTTCGATAATAGACTTCGTATTCAAAGGTCTCAAATATACGTGATCTGCCATCGAAGGATCTGTCATTATCGTAGCTGGATTAGAATTTATCAATATAGTCTCTATTCCGTCTTCTCTTAATGAACGTAAGGCTTGCGATCCTGAGTAGTCAAACTCACAAGCTTGTCCAATAATAATTGGACCTGATCCGATGATTAATATACTTTTTAGTTTTTGATCTTTTGGCATTTTGGTGTTGGTATTGAAAATTTAAAAATAATTTTTGGAATCTATTAGATATAAAAAAAGGCGTTACTCCTAAAAGTAACACCTTTATATTTTCACTGCACAATAATCATTAGTGCTTGTGTCTTAATTCAGAAGAAACAGATAGCTTTTTTCTACCCTTAGCTCTTCTTCGAGCAAGGACCTTTCTACCATTAGCAGAAGCCATACGCTCTCTAAAACCGTGTTTGTTTTTTCTCTTTCTCTTCGATGGTTGAAACGTTCTTTTCATTGCTATCTCTCTTTATATATCTTCTTGAAATATCTTTTTATATATCTAGTGGGCATCTCATCCCAAAACTGCGGGCAAATATACGAAGAGTTTTTACTTTCGCAAACCTAAATATCAAAATTTTTTAATTGTTTTTATTACCTTTGCCGCGATTAAAAAATAACTCATTTCATGTATAACAAAAATATTAAACTATTAATAGCTGCATTAATTGTTGGAACTGCCGTTTGGCAAATGATAGAAGGATATATTGGTAATGGGATTATGCTGATTTTACTAGCTGCATTTTTTGTATTCCTATATTTTAAAAACGAATTTATTCTATTAGCTTTCCTTAGATTACGTAAACAAGATTTTCCGGGAGCTAAAAAATGGTTAGATAAAATTAAAAATCCTGAAAGTGCTCTTACTACAAAACAACAAGGGTATTATAACTACCTTTTAGGTATTATGCTATCACAAACCAATATCACACAAGCGGAAAAATATTTAAAAAAAGCTATCAAACTCGGTTTATCAATGAACCAAGATCTTGCAGTTGCTAAACTAAACTTAGCTGGAATTGCAATGACTAAGAGAAGAAAACGGGAAGCTCAGAACTTACTTACCGAAGCTAAAAAATTGGATAAGCACGGTATGCTGAAAGAGCAAATCACGATGATGAAGCAACAAATGAAAAAAATTTAGGCACACTAATTGTACCTATAATTACGTTATCTATTAGTTTTAGGGGTGAAATAAATAGCGTACTAAAATCAAAGAAATAACGTTTTGAAGTATTAAAACTGTTATTTCTAAAGACTTTATAGTACTTTAGCTATCGTAATAAGGTTGTAATGAAGAAAATAATAATTCTAGGAATACTCTTTTTATCTATTGGAAATACTTTTGGACAAGTAGGGCAAGTAGAAAGAAAAGTTCCTTTTTCCATCGCTGTTGCGGCGCATATCAAGAAATATAATCTTAAAAGTAATGAGGCATACAAAGATCAAGATCTAGAGTATGCAAAATTTTTATTTGATTCCTTGGTTCAAAATCATTTAGTAGGAACCTATATGGATGATTTTAAAATGAGTCCTTTAAAAGGAGAACCTATTTCATTTAAAGAAATTGAAAAACCTATTTTCCTTATTACATATGCTACTTGGTGCGTGCCAGGAATTGGTGAAATCCCAGCGCTAAATGACTTAGCCGATAAATTTCATGATCAGATAGACTTTATTGTACTGTTTTGGGATACCAAAGAACGATTAAAAGAAAAAGTAGATGAGTACAGTGAAAATGTACAATTGCTATACGTGAATGAGCTTACGAATCAAAATTCCTACATTATCAATAACCTAAAACACTCATTAGGTTTTCCTATGATGTATTTTATGGATAGTGATAAGAAGCTTCTAGATATTCGAAAAATTGTAACTCATCACTCTAGTGAAACCTTAAGTAATTCTTATACCATACATTATAATTCTTTATCCAAAGGAGTTTCATTGTTAATTACAGATTTAGATGCTAAAGGAGAATTGGTTCCTGAAGCAGAAGTAGAAACAAAAAAATCGAAAAAACGTGGAGACAACAGAACTCAAGAAGAACGTGATATCGATGAAGAATACGAACGCTATCGTAGAGAAAAGGATTCTATAGAAAATCAAGGAAGAAGCGGAAATAAGTAATTCTTCCTTATATTTCTTTCTTTACTTACCAAAAATCATTTTCAGCGCTTCTCACAAAAGAAGTTTATTACTATCAGTTATACCCTATTGATATAACAAAATAATTACCTTATATCGATCTCTCAAAAATTTAACCTAGTTATTAGTAAGGTGATCGTAGTGTAACCTTAGTTTTACATTTAGCTAATTTAAGTTTCATTTCTTGCTCGAAATTTAAAATCGAAAAAATGAAAACTCTTAAACGTATTACACTATTATCATTGATTCTTACTACCGTTATTTCTTGTGACTTTGTAGATGATTCCAGCGGAGATCCAGGAACGGGTAATGATCAGCTGCCTTTAATAATTGCTCACAGAGGAGCACAATCCGTACTACCAGAACATACTCTAGAAGGGTATGCTAAAGCTGCTGAATTGGATGCAGATTTTATCGAACCTGATTTAGTACTTACTAAAGATGGTCACTTAATTGCTCGTCATGAACCTTTTCTTTCAGGTACTACTAATGTTTCTGAACTTCCAGAGTTTGCTAACCTAAAAACTACTAAAAATCTAGATGGTAAAATGGTTACGGATTGGTTTGCATCAGATTTTACTTTAGCGCAAATTAAAACATTAAAAGCAAAGCAGCCTTTTAGCGGAAGACCTACTGATTTTGATAATCTATTTGACATTCCTACTTTCGAAGAAGTTATCATACTGGCAAAAAAAGAATCCATTAAAAGAGGGAGAACAGTAGGTATCTATCCTGAAATTAAACATCCATACTTTCACAATGAAATTTTTGGGACACATTTTATGGAAAATGAATTATTGAAAGTACTATCTAAATATCATATAAATCGAAAAAGTGCTCCAGTATTTGTTCAGTGTTTTGAGGTAGAGCCTTTACAATATATCAATAACAAATCTTCAGTAAAACTAGTTCAGTTAATTTCCACTTATAACATCAATACTGATGGATCTTTAGATTATAATGTGCCAGCTGGTGATTTTATATCGTATGGCTCTCCTTTCGATTTTTATGTTAATGGTGATCAACGAACTTATGAATTTTTTACTACCAGAGAAGGAATGGAGTTCACTGCAAGTTATGCAGATGGAATTGGTCCATGGAAGCCTTTCATTATTTCTTATAGAACAGAAGATTCTGGAGAGCTTACTTTATTACCACCAACAGATTTTGTAACCTTAGCACATGAAAATAATCTTTTGGTACATCCATATACTTTTAGAAATGAAAATACACAATGGAGTGCTGGTAATCCAGAAGCAGAATATCATTTGTTCTTTGATGCAGGAGTAGATGGTCTATTTACCGATTATACAGATGAAGCGGTAAACGCATTAGCAACTTGGCAAGATTAATACAATCTTGTTAAAGTACTCTCTATTATAAGATATCAAGCCTCTTTTTACTTACAAAAAGGGGCTTTAGTACTTTATAACTTGAAAATTTAGTAGTGCATGGAAGACATATCTTTTTATCACTTACCAAAAATCATTTTCAGTGCTACTATTAAAAGGACTCCACCAAATATCTTTTTAAGTGTAGATTGATTTACAGAAATTGCTAGCTTACTACCTAAATAACCTCCTATAATAAAAGTAATAGCGATAATCGCAGCGAATTTCCAATTCACATGACCTTCTTTATAATAATTAAAGGCAGCTAATAAGGTAACCGGAACTGATAACACGGCAAGACTAGTACCTTGCGCTTGATGTTGCGTAAAACCAACCCATAAGATCAGTAAAGGGATCATCACTACGCTTCCTCCGATTCCCATAGTACCACTAAGAAAACCAGCTAATAAGCCGATAACCACCAAAGAAATAATAGTCATTGTATCCATACCACAATTTTACAACAAATGTGGTAATCGTACCAATAAAAATGTAATTATTGAACCAAAAAAATGGAGCTACTGCCCCATTCCTGTTTTATAATATCCTTCTCTTGGTATTTTAATCAAGTACTCTTTGCCTGTACTATTATTAAGATGTGTTTCTCTTAACCAAGGATTATGAAGTTTCAGAATTTTATAATTGATATTATATTTTGCCGCAAATTCATTAAAATCTGTAATAGGCTCATCCACCAAAACATTAAAGGTAGGAATATACTCGTATAAGTCTTTTTGATTAAAGTTGAATCCATACTTCTTAGGATTACTTAGGATTTCTTTTACTGCAGCAATTCTAAACACATATCTTCCTGTTTCTTGTCCTAATAAAAGATCATAATAGGTAGTAGCTTTTTGTCTCGTTAATTGCTTATTGATTCCAGCAGGACCCGCATTATAGGCAGCAGCAGCTAGTGTCCAACTTCCAAAACGGTTTTTAGCATTCTTTAAATACTTACAAGCAACTCTCGTAGATTTTTCGATATGATATCGTTCATCGACATTGTTATTAACTTCTAATCCGTATTCTCTTCCTGTATTTTTAAGAATCTGCCAAAAACCAGTAGCTCTAGCAGGAGATACAGCTTGCGTTAAACTACTTTCAATAACCGCAAGATATTTGAAATCATCAGGAACACCTTCTTCTTTCAAAATTGGTTCTATAATTGGAAAGTATTTGTTGGCTCTTTTAAAAAGCAATAATCCATTAGATTGCCAATAGGTATTTACCAAAAGTTCTCTATCCATTCGTTCACGGATATCTGGATTTTCTACAGGAACTAATTCTCCAGCAAAATTTATATTTTCTGGCATTGGCACTGCATAGACATTATAGTCATTAATCAACTTTTCTTCTAAAAGTTCTTGCGCAATTGGTTTTTGAGGTTCCTCTTGAGTAGCGTTTACTAAAATACTAAAGGTAAATAGCACGCCTAGGAAAACTAGCATTTTTCTTATCAACTTCATCTTTAAGTAGGTTTTATAGGGGAAATATATTCTAAGTTTCCAAAATAACGTAAATTATTGGAATATCGGCAATTAATTCTCAATTATTTCTGGTAAATGCTTGTTAAACCATCTTGCGCGGTTAATAATCATCACGTGAGTACCTTTTTCTACCGTTATACAACTATCAATGTAAGAAATTGGAAAAACAATATCCTTAGTTCCATGGATATGCACAATTCCTTCAATAGTTTCTTCCTGATCCCAACATACTATTTTTTCGATTGCCCAATCCAAATATGTTTTATCATTGACAGACAAGTATTTTTGATATAAGGCAGCTCGTTTTTTAGCAAAGTCACCAAAAGCTAATTTCTCCCAATTATCGATTTTAGACACCAAGGAGGTAGGCATCAACTTATACGCTTTGGTCTTACGAACAATATGCATTCTTTTAGGCAACTCATGCTTATTTTTAACACTGGAAATTATTATCAACTTTTTGACATTCAAATACTTACTCATTTCCTGAACCATAATCCCTCCAAAAGACACTCCAATAAGCACACACTGTTTATGTTCGATTTCTTCACACATTCGCCGTGCATAATCTTTTATAGATTCATCTTTACTTGGAATCTTCCAAGGGAGCATATGTTTCTTATATGATGCTTCCGGTAATTTTATAAACTCAAAAATGGAAACATCTGCAGCCATACCAGGAACAAAATAAACATGGGTAACTTCCTTCATACTAGGTATTTTAACAGTGGTTTATCAGTTTAAAGTTCTAATTTTCTTATCTTTGCAGCTCAAAACTATAGTAATACTTTATCAGAAAAAAGTAAACAGGGCATTAAATTATTGTAAAAGGGAAAATTTTAACTAACAAATCTTAGTTAGGCATATTGCAAAATAGTAAAATTTCATACAACTTTTACCCACCTGTATTTTTCGAAAAAGCATCATTATAACGTTTGAAAACCCTTTTAATTATTATTAAATAGTAAATTAAAAAAATATGGAGAACATGAGCGATGTCGAATTAGAGATAGTAGACAACGAATTCTTAAGACAATTTGAAACTACTATCGATGGTCAGAAATCAAAGATCGAGTATGCTCAACAAGAGAGAAAAATATTCCTAACGAAGCTTGTAATGAGCGAAGAACAAATAGAAAAGGGATATTCTGAAGATTTTATAGTAGCTGTTTTTAATATTATCGAAGAGCGTAATATTAGACTTGTTCCTACGAGCCCTATCATCGCTAAGTTTATGCGAAAGAATAGAAGAAAATACAAAGATTTACTTCCTGTTGGCATCAACATATAGTCACTGTCAGTAAATTAAAAAAAGTAAAGCCTGCATTGAGCAGGCTTTTTTATTTTTGATAAATCGTGATATATTACTTTTCTAACAGATCAAATCGTACCATTCCATCTTCATCGATATGCGTAAGTTTTATTGGATGTAGTGTATTTACAAACGATGGATCCCAAGGCATTTTCACTTTTACATAATTCTCTGTAAAACCATGAATGTATCCTTCTTTATTTTCAGATTCGAACAATACGGTTCTTTCTGTTCCTAGCTGACTTTCATAAAAAGCTCTTCTTTTCTTTACAGAAAGTCCTCTAAGCATTTTACTCCTCTTTTTTCGCACATCTTGAGGCACAACTCCATCTAAAGAAGCTGCAACTGTATTTTCCCTTTCAGAATACGTAAATACATGTAAGTAGGAAATATCTAATTCAGACAAAAAGTTATAGGTATCCAAAAAGTGATCATCTGTTTCTCCTGGAAAACCAACAATTACATCTACTCCAATACATGCATGTGGCATCACCTCTTTGATCTTTTTTACGCGGTCCACATACAAATCACTCAAATATCGACGACGCATCATTTTTAAGATCTCATCACTCCCAGACTGTAAAGGAATATGAAAGTGTGGTACAAATGTTCTTGATTTAGAAACAAATTCTATGGTCTCATTTTTCAATAAATTCGGTTCTATTGAAGAAATGCGCAATCGCTCAATTCCTTCCACTTCATCTAATGCTTGTACCAGTTCATAAAAAGTATGCTCGTGTTTTTTATTACCAAACTCTCCTTTTCCGTAATCACCTATATTAACTCCAGTAAGTACAATCTCCTTAATTCCCTGTTCGGAAATCTCCTTAGCATTCTTTAATACATTTTCTAAAGTATCACTTCTAGAAATTCCTCTAGCCAACGGAATGGTACAATAGGTACACTTATAATCACATCCATCTTGTACTTTCAAAAAAGCTCTTGTACGATCACCAATAGAATAACTTCCCACATAGAAATCAGCTTCTTCTATTTCGCAAGAATGAATTTCTCCAAACTCATTCTTAGACAAATCATTAATGTAATCTGTGATTTTAAATTTTTCTGTAGCACCTAATACCAAGTCCACACCATCCACAGCAACTAACTCTWCAGGTTTTAACTGGGCATAGCAACCCACAGCAGCAACAAAAGCATCAGGATTTGATTTTTGCGCTTGCTTTACGATGGTTTTAAATCTCTTATCAGCATTTTCTGTTACAGAACAGGTATTAATTACGTAAATATCTGCATTCTCCGAAAAGTCCACTCGATCAAAGCCTTCATCTGTAAAGTTTCTAGCAATAGTAGAGGTTTCCGAAAAATTCAGTTTACAACCTAAGGTATAAAAAGCAACTTTTTTTCTCATCAACATTCAAACAGTCATTTCCGCAAGGACAGAAATCTATTTATATTTACACTAGTTTTTAATTCAAAGATTCCAACCTTATGTTAGTATCTTCGTTAAAAGCCGTCAAAGATACCAACAATAATCCGTTTACTAAAATTGAAAATCAACCAATTAACTACTTTAACTTCCTATTTTGCAATAGTTTACTTTTGCATCCTTTGTATTTCTTGTAAAGATGCTACCAAAGAGAATCGTGAGCATTTGATATTCAGATATAATGAATACTCTAATGTTCTTACTTTAGATCCTGCATTTGCCAGGAATCCATCCATCATTTGGCCCACAAATCAATTATTTAATAGTTTGGTACAATTGGATGATTCATTGCATGTACAACCAGATATTGCAAAATACTGGACTATTTCTGATGACAATTTAACCTATACATTCACATTAAGAAATGATGTGAAATTTCATAAGCATAGTGAATTTAAATCTAAAGATAGCACCAGAATTGTAGTTGCTAAAGATTTTGAATATAGCTTTAATCGGCTTATTGATCCCAAAGTGGCTTCTCCTGGAAATTGGGTATTAAAGAATGTTGAAAAATATCAGGCTGTTAATGACACTACCTTCCTAATTCAATTAAAGAAACCTTTCCCCGCTTTTTTAGGACTAATGAGTATGCGTTATTGCTCTGTAGTGCCAAAGGAAATTGTAGAATTTTATGGTAGTGATTTTAGAGCAAATCCTATTGGAACCGGTCCTTTTAAGTTCAAATTATGGGAAGAAAATATCAAATTAGTGCTTCGTAAAAACGAGTTATATTTTGAGAAAGATGCAAACGGGAAACAACTACCTTATCTGGAAGCTATTACCGTGACTTTTTTACCAGACAAACAAACGGAATTTTTACAGTTTGCTAAAGGAAATATTGATTTCTTAAACAGCTTAGATGCTTCTTATAAGGACGAACTCTTAACACCAAGTGGCGAGTTACGGGCAAAATTCAAAGATAAAATCACCTTTACTAAAAGTCCGTATTTGAATTCTGAATACCTAGGATTCTATCTGGAAGGAGATACGGACGAGGTAAAATCTGAATTGATTCGGAAAGCGATAAATTATGGTTTTGACCGTCAAAAAATGATTACCTACTTGAAAAATGGAGTGGGAACACCTGCCAATAGCGGTTTTATTCCTTGTGGATTACCAGGATACAATAAACAAAAAGGATATACTTACAATCCTATGAAGGCAGAAAAATTAATTAAAGAGTATATCAAAATTAGTGGAAATAAAACTCCAACGATCAGAATCGCGACGGATAATAATTATCAAAGTTTATTTGAATTCATTCAGCGTGAATTAGAGAAAGTAGGGCTTACTGTGATTGTAGATGTCATGACACCTTCTACCATTAGAAAAAAGAAATGGAGTGGCGAATTAGATGCGTTTAGAGCTAGTTGGATCGCAGATTATCCAGATGCAGAAAATTTCTTATCTCCGTATTATAGCAAAAACTTTACACCAAACGGTCCTAACTATACGCACTTTAAAAATGAAACTTTTGATCAATTGTATGAACAAAGTTTTTCCATTACAGATCCCAAACTGAGAGAACAATTATATATCAAAATGGATTCTATCGTAATTGCACACGCTCCTATCGTTCCTCTGTATTATGATCAGGCTACCAGATTTGTGCAAAAAAATGTAAAAGGACTTACCAACAATCCACAAAACTTCTTAGTATTAAAAAGAGTTTGGAAGGAAAAATAGATACTTAGAAATCATCAAAACAAGAAATCTGGTACTCATAAATAAAAATTAAGTAGATATATCAGTTTTTATGGAATGTATTTCTATACTTTGCTGTGGTAATTTTATTTTTTACCAATTCATAAAATTTCATCCAAATCCTGCCTTCCGACAATTGCCATTATATCTACAGTATTTTCGTTTACCTTGAAATAAATACTATCAACTCCACAAACACATCGCCTATACCCTGTTTTTATATAATCCACAGACTCGAAGGAAAAAGGTCTATTAGCAATCATATCGAAATATTCAAAAAACGAATTGAGATATTTGTCTGCTTGGGCCATTCCATATTTTTTTACTCCATAATGATGAATCCTAATCAAGTCATTTTTAGCCTCATTACTTAATCGGTATTTAGTCATTCAATAAAGACTTTGAATGCGCTAGAATATCCTCTTTACTATCACTTGAAAACCCACTATTTTCAGCCTTTTCTAGTTTAGCACGAATCCAATCAACTTGGATTTGTTGTTTTCGCGCTTGTCGAATCAAGTCATTCACCAATTCACTTTTGCTAGAATACTCTTTATTGTCCACTTGGGCTTTTAGCCATTCATCATTTGGTTTTGTAAATGATATACTTTGTCTCGCCATAACTTTATCTTTGATGTAAAATTACACCAAATAAGAATCATTTCAAAATTTCATCAACTAAGCATTATAAAATATGTATACGTCATAATTAAAAGAGTTTGGAAGGAAAAATAGATACTTAAACTATAATAGTTTTCGTGAATTTCGTAAAAAAGTCTGTAGATATCCCTAGATATTGGATACTTTTAAAACAAAACATCCGCATCAATGAGACGATTCTTTCTACTAGTATTTATCACAACTTTCTTACTAACTTCTTGTGAAGAAGAGGAAGACACTTTAATCATAAATGTAGAAGGAAGAGCAATAGACGACTACACCAATGAAGGTATTATGGGTGTCGAAATATATGTTTACGATTCGGGAACTCCAATACTTGCCGAAACAAAATTAGGTACAAATGATTGTCCTGGCTTTATTTGCACAACAACAGATGAAAACGGGAATTACACTATATCTTTTCCAGATCAACGATCATATGGAATACTACGTGTAAGTAGTACCATACCAGAAAATTATTCGATTTCTGGAATTAACGGAGATATTATTGGCCAAGTTCAAAATGGTGCTAGTAATTCTAGAGTACATTTTAGATTTACAAAAATTTCTAATTAGTCTGTTTTTAACATTACATCCCTAAATAGATCATTTATTTAGATCGCTACTATTTCATAGCAATAGACCAAGCTTGAAAGGGAAATAGATGCTACAGAATCATCTACAAAACAAGAAAATAAACTTTTCATCGATCAAAAATGCGTTTTGTCGATAAATTTTCCCTATATTCGGGATCGATTAATTTTAACAAACCCAAATCTTTTAAAATTAACCAACACAATCGAGGCATAAAAACTCCTTTCTGACTTGGTGAATTTTATCTGATACTTAACCATCTTAAAAAGAAAAAAACAGATGAAAAAAACGTATTTATTTGCAATGGCATCATTATTTTTTGCTGCAGTTTCTTGTAGTGATGATGATTCTAACAACGGACCTGGAGTGGTAACCGTAACTCCAGATCCAACTGAAGAAGTTGCTTTAAACCCAGATGATGTTTCTTCTGGAATTATTATTCAAAACGGTACACAGATCACTGGAAATGCTCCCTCACCTACAGGAACACTTCCTTTTAGTTTAGACAAAACTACACTATCTGGTTTCCAAAAAAATGGTTTCGATATTACTTTTAATGCACCTACAAATTATGCAGGGTCGTATATTCAAGTACAATCATCAGACGGAACCATGGCAGATGAATATTGGGACATCGTACAACCTACTAAATCTCATAAAAAACAAAACCGCTTATTCGGTAAATCAAAAAACAACAGTAAATCCAACGATCAAGAAATCAATATTGATGTAGATTTTGAAGATACTGTGTCTCCAGGAACTTTCTGTTACCTAATTTGTATTTATGATACCGATGGAAATATCAGCCAACCTGTAGAAGTATGTGTAGAAGTAGAAGCTTGGGGAGGAAATCCAAACTTAGTAGGTACTTGGAATCTTACAAAAGAAGAAATTACTTATGATGGAGAAACAGATACAGACATTGTAGGTCAAGAAACCTGCGAATCTTTTACTGTAAACTGTAATAACGATACTGAGTTAACAATAGACGATGCATATTGCTATACCATTAACTTAGCTAAGGTTACCTTTAATGCAGATGGAACCTTATCAGAAACATTTGATGAGTCTAGCAGAAATTTTGATTATTCTGCAACTGTAGAAAACTGTCAAGCTGCTTATGGCGATGTTGAAGAATATAATTACGCTGCTACTGGATATTGGGCATATGACGAAGAAGAATCAAGTCTTACCTTAGTTATTTTTAACGAAACCACTAATGGAGATCCAGCTACATATGAAAACGGTGATGCTTATTCTGTTACTTTAGAAGAAGTTACAGGTACTACATTTATCGTAAACGATCCAGGAGAAGAAGCTATCAAATCTTTCTTTACCAGAGAATAATACGATTACAATTTTTAATGAACAAAAAAAGGTAGTAAGCTTTCTTACTACCTTTTTGTTTTATAACTTACTAAGATGTTACTCATAACTCTTTCTCCATGTTTTTGTTTCTTCAAAAACATGTTCTAAAATCTTTTGATCTTCTTCTGTAAAATCTACTTTACGTCTAGCCATGACCACTTTAGCAACTTCAAAAGCTTTTTTGGTTAAATAAGTAGAAAAACCATTACTTCCACCCCAACTATAACTAGGCACAAAATTACGTGGAAATCCACTTCCAAAAATATTAGCATTTACACCAACGACAGTTCCGGTATTAAACATGGTATTGATACCACATTTAGAATGATCTCCCATCATCAAACCGCAAAATTGCAATCCTGTTTTGGCAAATCCTTCAGTTTCATAACTCCATAAACGTACTGGTGCATAATTATTCTTCAAATTTGAAGTATTGGTATCAGCGCCTAGATTACACCATTCTCCTAACACCGTATTTCCTATAAAACCATCATGTCCTTTATTAGAATATCCAAATATTACGGAATTACTTACCTCTCCTCCTATTTTAGAAAACGGACCAACGGTAGTTCCTCCATATATTTTGGCTCCCATTTTGATAGTTCCATGATCACACAAAGCAAAAGGTCCTCTAATCAAACTACCCTCCATAATTTCGGCATCTTTCCCAATATAAATCGGTCCAGCAGAAGCGTTTAATGTTACAAACGCAAGCTTCGCTCCTTCTTCGATAAATACATTTTCAGGTGCGATCACCTGAACACTCCCTGGAATCGGTTCACTCGTTCGGTCTTCAGTGAGTAATTCAAAATCTTCTTTGATCGCTCGTTCATTCTTAGAAAATATATCCCAAGTATTTTGCACCGTTAATACATCATAACTGTATTGTATGACATCATAGGCATCAAAATCTACTTCCTGATCCTCTTTGGTATAAAAAGCAATCGGTTCATCTTCATAAAAAATAGCCTGCTCTGGTTGCAAGTTTTGAATCATAACCACCAGATTTTTTGTAGGCAAAAAAGAAGCATTGATCATTACATTTTCTGCTACTTCTACCATTGGATATTTATCACTCAGATAATCTTCGGTTACAGTAGAAGTGGTAAAGCCTAAATACTTTTCCCATTTTTCTCGAATGGTTAAAATTCCTATTCTAATATCTGCCACAGGTCTGGTATAGGTAAATGGTAGCAATGCATTTCTGGAAGCCCCATCAAAAAGAATATAGTTCATAGTTGTTTAGATGATATGTTTTCTAATTGGTTTTTTAATCTTTAGATATTTACAAATGCTTCTCGATACCTTCCAGCCATTCTTTAAACTCCTTCCCTTGAGGACGACACAACCTTAGTTATATTCAAGTTGGAGCGATGGACAAGGAAGAGGGTGTTTTGTAACATCCTTTTTTTCCTACCTGAAAGCTCGCCCATCGCTATCGCGATATTGTTTCAAAGGAGGAAGTTATCTTAAGTAAAAGCTTTAATTGCTATCCATTTTCATAATTCGGAATCAAAAATACGGTAACGTATAAAAACAAAAAAGCCTTTCGGTGAAGAAAGGCTTTCTGTTAGTTGTACTACTAAATTACTTTTTGAATTTAGCGTATTTGTTTTTGAACTTGTCGATACGTCCTGCAGTATCGATAAGTTTAGACTTACCTGTATAGAAAGGATGAGAAGTTCTTGAAATTTCTAATTTCACTAACGGATACTCAACACCATCTACTTCTAGTGTTTCTTTAGTATTCGCAGTAGATTTTGTTATAAAAACCTCATCATTCGACATGTCCTTAAAGGCAACTAGTCTATAATTTTCTGGGTGAATATCTTTTCTCATGGTTATATCTTATCATTTTCGAGGTGCAAATGTAAGGATTTTTTATAAAACAGCAAGGTTATTAAGAACTATTTTTATGATTTTTAAAATATCATTTTATGAAATTAATTTCCAATAACTTCACAAACAATTTTAGCTAAAAAATTCCATAAAAGGTCTGTATTATTACCTTCAGCGGAAGCTTCACAATCTTCAGTATCTTCATCTGATTTATTAATATCAATCTGCTTAATACTATCAAAATACAATACTACCATTGCCCTAAGTTCATCCTCTTTCAAATTCAGACTATCTACAAAATAGTATAATTCTACAAATTCAGGTGATTGTTGGCTCAAAAAATCTTGCTCCAATTGGTCTAACTCTTCTTGAGATAATCCGGAAGAATTTTTGGATTTAAATTTCACATCTTCTATAAACTTCTTGTAATTAGAAGTTGGTCTTACGTCTTCAACAAAAGTTTTTACTAAACTTTTAATTTTAAGGTCTTTTTCTTGTTCAGATAATTCATTGTTCTCTTCTACTGAACAAGCTGTAAATAATACAAGCATAAAACTTGCTACATAGAGTAATTTTGTTTTCATATTACAATATTTTGGGAGTTAAAGAGCTAAAAAAACGGCTAAAGTGCATCTAAGCTTTTATTATGTTTGACTTGTAAAAAACAATAAAAATGATGGTTTACCCGTAATTCTATAACGTAAATATAGTCATTTTTAATCAATTATCCGCTTAAAATCCAGAAAATAACTATCTTGTAACTAACATTTTACTATATTTGAAAAGAACAAATAGTACAAAAACCCAAAATAACACAATGAAAAGTAAGAGTATTCCTATAAAAAAGTATGTAATACAATATGGTTTTCTTTTAGGACTTTCTATTATTATATATAGTTTGGTAAATTATTCTACTGGGAATTACACAACCAAAAGTGTATTTCATTATAGTATTCTTTTTTTAATTACTCTTTTTAGTATTGTTATTGGTCTAATTTCTTTTAAAAGAAAAAACAATTACTTTATTAGTCTCAGCGAAGCCTTAAAAATTGGAATTGGGATAACTGTATTAGGCGGGTTTATGGTTACCTTTTGGGAAATAATAGTACTTAAGGTTATTGATCCGGAAATCATAACCCAATTTGAGGATAGACAAATAAAAAAAATAGCAGAAACTTCAAAAGATTTTTCACAAGAAAATATTGAGAGAAAGATAGCAATAATTCAAAAGTTCACTTCTCCATGGATAATGATAATTAAAGGTTTAGTTGAAGATATAATAGTAGGGTTTTTCTTATCTTTTATTACCGGCCTTATCATCCGCAAAAAAAGAGATCCTTTCAGTTAGTAGCATACCCTAGGCATTTTTCAGTTTTTTGATAAAAGCAGAAGGATAGATTCCTGTTTTTTTATGGAAGGCTTTAGAAAATGATTCACTATTCTTAAAACCTACCTCTTCTGAGATTCCTTTAATGGAGTACAAACGAAATTGCCTATCATCTCTAAGTCTATCTATAGCATATCCAATACGTAAATCGTGTAAATAATTAGAGAAACTCTTCCCCATATAGATATTAATCACCTTAGACAAATAGGTAGAGTTCGTATTGATTTCTTTCGCTAGTAAACTAAGACTATACTTTTTATTCAGGTATTTTTTATTATTCTCAAAAGTCGTAATTCCTTTTAATATCGCATCAATGGTTTCTTTGGATATATTTAACTCCTTTACTTTGGTACCTTCTTCGTTCTCAATTGTTTTTTTAGATTCTTCAGACAAGGTATTGTTATAAGCTACTACTGCATTAAAACTCTTTTTATATTGATTACGATCTTTATATACATAAACTAAGAGCCCTATCAACAAAGCAAATCCAACAACAGTTCCTATTATTAGTATAACATATTTCAATTTGTAATCCACTAAATCTGAAATTCTCTCATCGTCATCAGATACGATTTTCGGTGTTTTATAAGAAGCTATGACAGATTTCACGGAATCTGTATACACTTGCTTTGCGATGCTGTCCAATTCAGATAATCGATCGGCATAAAATTTTGTTTTTATTGGATTCTCTTTCTTTTGATATTGATTCATTAAGATCTTGTAAGTATCAAAAATAGCTGGTTTTACTTTTCTTGAAATCTTTAATAAAGAGTCCGTTTTTTCTAGACAAGCAATACTCTTTGAAGCATTATTAATTTGATCATAAGATTTTCCCAGATAATAATAAGCATTTACCAAATCAAGTTTCAAATCATTTTTTTCAATATAGGACACACCTTTGAGTAAACTATCAATGGCTAGTTTATATTCTTTTCCATGGTACAGTATAATCCCTGAATTTATGACAAACGAATGATATAAGTCTTTTTTATCAATATTAAAAGTTTCTTTAATCCCTTTATCATTGTAATACATTGCCGAATCCAGTATCTGTAAGTTAATAAACTCTTTAGATACAAGATCTAGATCAATTAAAGAACTTGCTAATTCCTCATTTTCTGCATATACATATGAATCTTTAAAAAGCTTCAATGCATGTTCATGGAATCCTAAATCACTATTGAGTACTCCTACTGCCCTGTTACTTTCATAAATCATTCTTGGATTCGTTTTTTGCATTGCTACTTGATTTGCCAATCCATAATTACGAAGTGCTTTAGCAAACAACTGCTTTCTATAAAAATATTCTCCCTTTAATATATATGCACGCGCAGGAAACTCTTTGCTATAATTCTTTTCGGTTAATTGAATAATACTATCCGTATAGGTTAAATAAACTGAGGTTTCTTTATAATACTCTGCCAACAATATCCATCCATGTGCAATAAAATAGGTATTCTCTTCATTCTTTGCCTTTTTTAAATAAGCATCCGCATATATATGAGCTTTTAAGGGTTCTTGATCTTTGTACTTTATAAAAGATTGATACAGCTCGAAATACTTTAGGGACTGAATAGAATCTAAAAACTTTTGATCAAAATTAGTTTCTTGAGCTAGTATGATGCTACTTAAAAAAATAAAAAAAAGAAACGTTAATTTTTTCATGCAAAATTTTAATCATTAACTCTGTAAAACTGTCAATCTTGTATCTAAACAGCTTACAAAGCTACTATTAATTCCCGAAATATCGCGAATACACACAAAACGCATTAAACAGCTGAATACAAGATAAATAACCACAAAAAAAGGAGTCTTATTTTATAAAAACCGACCTGTTTTACTTGTTTTTAGCCCTTTTATCCTAATACATTTGTGCTATACAAGCAACTAAATTCTATCAACATATACTGCTAAAATATAGAGCTATTTATCTGTTAAAATATTCTCAATTAGCAATCAACTAAAAACAAAACAGCACATAGTATTGAATCATAAGGGAACTAAAATAGTATGGAAACAACAAATGAAAAAGAAATCATAAAGGGAATTATTGATGGAGATGAAACTATTTTAAAATCATTCTATCAGTACAACCTTCCCCTTGTAAAAAACTACATTTTAAAACAAGGAGGTAGCACACAGGACACTGAGGATATTTTTCAGGATGCATTAGTACTGTTATACCTGAAACTACGATCTGATAACACAATTATTAAAACTACAGTAAACGGTTTTTTCTACGGTATTTGTAAAAATCTATGGTTTAACCATGCTCGAAAAGAACGTAAATGGGGAATGGCTGAAATTCTGGATGATCAGTATCAGGACGATACCCCTACTATTTCTGAAGAACTATTTCAAAAAGATCGACAAAATTTGTTCAACACCTATTTTGTAACATTAAAAGATACTACAAAACAGTTATGGCAGTACTTTTTTGAGGAAAAGAGTTCAAAAGAAATTGCTTTTACTATGGGATATTCAGAAACCTATGTACGTAAAAAGAAATACGATACTAAAAAAAGGATGATACAAAAGATATCCAAAGATCCAGTTTTTAAGGAACTAGTAGAAATATAGGGTTTACATTAGGAAAGTATTTATATTTATGTTTTATAAATAATATATGAGCCCTAATACATCTATGATAAAGCACATCCTAAAATATGGAGTTATTTTTGGAATTCTTTGTGCAACTTCCGGCTTTTCATTTTATATTTCTGGTAATTATGGAAAATACAGAACGCTTCATTTCTTCATTCTCTTGACTTTAACTATTTCTTCTATATTTTATGCATTAAACTCTTTTAAAAACAAGAATAAAGAAAACTTAAACCTAACGCAAGCATTAATAGTTGGTATTGGCATATCAATATTTGGTGGATTAATTCCTACAATCTGGGAAATTGTTTTAATTAAAATAATTGAACCAGAAATAATAACACAAATTATCGATGATCAGTTTAAACGTCTCACTGAAAGCTCATCAGATCTGAATGAAGCAGCTATAAACAGGAAGATAGTAATTACAAAAAATGTAAAGTCGCCAATTGGAATGTTAACTATTGGTATAATTGAAGATCTAATAGTTGGATTCTTTATTTCAT
The DNA here is from genome assembly GCF_019295435.1 of Aquimarina litoralis. Lineage (GTDB taxonomy): Bacteria > Bacteroidota > Bacteroidia > Flavobacteriales > Flavobacteriaceae > Aquimarina > Aquimarina litoralis_A. Next base: position 63,604 of record NZ_WEKL01000014.1, on the reverse strand, counting down.
TAATAATAGGACTTATTTTAAGAAAAAAACAAATCACATTAAATAACATATCAGAATAAGCTGGATTTCATGATAAACTTTAAAAAACCAATAATAAGTAACATTCTTAAATATGGGGTTATTTTTGGAATTATTTTATCACTTTTTATTTTTCTAATTTATTTAAATGGTGATTATACCAATCAAAACTTATTCCATCTAACAGTCCTTATTTTGATTACTTCATGTTCTATAATAGCAGGTTTACTATCTTATAAAAAAGATAACAATAAGGCTCTTACTATTATGGAAGCTATCATATTAGGCACTGGAATTTCACTTTTAGGAGGTTTTATATCCGTTATAATTGAAGTCTTGATCGCTAATCTTGATGCCGATATCATTAATAATCTTAAAGAATATCAATACGAAAAAATCACTAAGAATAATACAAACATTTCTAAAGAAAAAATTGATCAATTAATAAGAAAAACAAATGAACAAACTACACCAATTTCTTGGATTATTAAAGGTTTAGCAGAAGATCTAATCGTAGGAATCGTATTCTCATTAATTGGTGGCTTAATTATTAGAAAGAAAAAGAAAGAATCGCTTACGTAACTTATATCCTAAGTACTAATCAACTATAATACAAACTATGAAAAATTATAATGCATTTATGAAAAAGCTAATTGAAAAACATGGATTTACTTTTGGTATCATAAGCATGTTAATYTTTAGCATTTTAACATCTTATATGGGACTTACTGTTAGAAATCATTTATTTCAGATTTCTATACTCATATTAACAATCGTCTTTGTTTTTATGCTTAGATTGATACAATTCAAAAAACACATACTTAAATATGGTGTCATTTTAGGGGTAGCGACTGTTATTTATACTCTTTCCTTTAAGTTGTTGGACGAATCAGGGATTAAATTTACTAGAACTCGTTTATTTGTTTTACTTTTTATTACTATTGGAAGCATATTGTTAGGGTTACAAGTCTTTAAAAAAAATAACGATGGCTATATCAGTCTTAAAGAAGTATTAAAAATTAGTATAGGAATATCATTAATGGGAGGGCTTGTTGCGGTATTATGGAGAATACTACGAATTCATGTTATAGATACAGAGTTTATAGATCAAGTCAATGAGAATAATTTTAAAAGAATGTTAGAAAACTCTATTGAATTTACACAAAAAGATATTGATAGAAGAATGGCTATAATTAAAAGAATGAACTCACCATTAAGAATGATTTCTAGACGTATGGCAGAACATTTAGGTCATGGCATTGTAATTGGCTATGTTCTTGGGCTTTTTATAAGAAAGAAAAAGAAAGAATCACTTACATAATTCATCTCTCAACCACTAATCACTAAAAATCTAACCATGAAATCTTCCAACTTATCTGTGAAAAAACTTATCCAAAAACATGGATTTACCTTTTGTATGATAAGTATGATGTTTTTTAGTTTATTTACATTTTATAAAGGGCTTACTGCTAAGAATCATTTATTTCATATTTCTACACTAATACTAATAATCGTCTTTGTTTTTATTCTTAGGTTGATACAATTCAAAAAGTACATAATTAAATATGGTATTATTTTAGGGGTAGCAACTATTATTCATGTTCTTTCTTTTAATTTTTTGAAAGAACTTGAGAACAAATTAACAATAACTCATTTGTTTGTCCTAACAATTGGTTTTTTAATTCTACTTTTCATTACCATTGTAAGCATATTATTAGGGTTAAAAGCTTTTAAAAAAAATAACGATGGATATATCAGCCTCAAAGAAGCATTAAAAATTAGTATAGGAATAGCATTAATAGGAGGGCTTATAGCCATGTTATGTGACATACTAAGAATTCATGTTATAGATTCAGGCTTTATAGATCAGATGAATGAGAATAATTTTAAAAAATTAGTAGAAAACTCTACTGAAATTACGCAAAAAGATATTGATCGAAGAATGGCTATTACTAAAAGAGTGAACTCTCCATTAATAATGATTTCTAGATCTATGGCGGCACACTTATGTAGCGGTATTCTATTTGGGTTGATTTTTGGCTTAATTATCAGAAAGAAAAAGAAAGAATCACTTACATAATGTGTCGCTCAGCTACTAATCAACTATAATACAAACTATAAAAAATTATAATGTAACTGTGAAAAAGCTTATTACAAAACATGGATTTACCTTTGGCATCATAAGTATGTTGCTTTTTAGTTTCCTTACATTTTATAAAGGACTTACTGTTAGAAATCATTTATATCATGTTTCTATACTCATATTAACAATCGTCTTTGTTTTTATGCTTAGGTTGATACAATTCAAAAAACACATACTTAAATATGGTGCCATTTTAGGGATAGCGACTATTATTTATAATTTTCCTTTCAAATTGTTAGAAGAATCTGGAGACTATTTAACTAGACCTCGTTTATTTGTTTTACTTTTTATTACCGTTGGAAGCATATTCTTAGGTCTAAAAGCCTTAAAAAAAAATAACGATGGTTATATCAGTCTTAAAGAAGCATTACAAGTTAGTATAGGAATATCAATAATAGGAGGGCTTATTGCTGTATTATGGAGAATACTACTAATGCATGTTATAGATACAGGGATTATAGATCAGATCAATGAAAATCATTTTAAACAAGTAGTAGAAAACTCTACTGAATTTACACAAAAAGATGTTGAGCGAAGAATGGCTATCGCTAAAACGCGTAACTCTCCATTAATAATGATTTCTAGACGTATGATAGAACAATTAGGTAATGGTATTATTTTCGGTTTGATTATTGGCTTGATCATCAGAAAAAAAAAGAAAAAATCGTTAACATAATTCATCTCTCAACCACTAATCACTAAAAATCTAACCATGAAAACTTCTAACATGTCTGCGAAAAAGTTTATCCAAAAACATGGATTTACTTTTGGTATCATTAGTATGTTGCTTTTTAGTTTCTTTACATTGTATAAAGGAGGTACTATTAGAAATCATTTATTTCATGTTTCTGTAATCATATTCATAACATTCTTTGTTTTTATGCTAAGATTGATTCAATTCAAAAAACACATACTTAAATATGGTGCCATTTTAGGAGTAGTAACTATTATTCATATTTTTTCTTTTAATTTTTTGAAAGAACTTGAGAACAAATTATCAATAACTCATTTGTTTTTCCTAATAACTGGTTTGTTTACTCTACTTTCTATTACCGTTGGAAGCATATTATTAGGGTTAAAGACCTTTAAAAAAAATAACAATGGGTATATCAGTCTTAAAGAAGCATTAAAAATTAGTATAGGAATAGCATTAATAGGAGGGCTTGTAGCCATGTTATGTGACATACTAAGAATTCATGTTATAGATCCAGAGTTTATAGATCAGATCAATGAGAATAATTTTAAAAGATTGGTAGAAAACTCTACTGAATTTACACAAAAAGATGTTGATCGAAGAATGGCTATTGCTAAAAGAGCGCACTCTCCATTAATAATTATTTCTAGACATATGGCGTCACACTTATGTAGCGGTATTATATTTGGTTTGATTCTAGGGCTATTTATCCGCAAAAAAAGAGATCCTATTAACTAAACAAACGCCTACCCTATTATTCATTACCACTTCATTTACTAAACCCTAATACCCTACATCACATCTTTTTCCTTTCAAACTGTAACAAATTCATAAATTTGTATACCTATTGTGTTATATCTAAATAACCAAAACTTTATACATATGGAAAAAGCTGTTAAATCAAGTGGTGTATCTCAAGGGATTACATTAGGTGTTATACTTTCACTAATTACTGTTATTGGCTATGCCGTTTATCAAGACTTATTCACTAAATGGTGGATGATTTTTATACAAATTGGAATTCCTGTTACACTTGGTATCATAGCAGGTGTAAAAGCAAAAAAATTACTCGGTGGATTTATATCTTTTAAATCTGCTTTTACCGCATACTTTATAGCAATCGCATTGGGTACCTTAATTTCTATGCTCGTAAGCGTTGTTATTTTTAATTTTGTTGATCCTGATGCTGCCATAGCTATAAAAGAAAAGTCAATTGAAGTATCTGTTGCCATGATGGAACGATTTGGTACTCCTCAAGAAGCGATCGATCAAACCATTACCGAATTAGAGAAACAAGATACTTTTGGTATCGGAACTCAAATCAAAGGATGGTTTATTTGGATGGTAGTCTACATCATTATCGGCCTTTTAGCATCACTTGCCGTTAAAAAGAAAGAACCAGAATACTAGAAAATATAGAATTCTTCAGAAAAATGGATTACAGTATCAAGTAATCCATTTTTTTTATGCAATTTTCTTACGAAGGAATACCTATATTTGTCAACCAAATCATTTTACTATTGTACATGGAGATTTCTCAGAAAAATTTTATCTCATACATTCTTAAAGTTGCCATCATATCAGGAATTGCAAGAGTAACATTAGATTATTTATTCAGAATACTAGAGCTCTCTCCTATTGCATACTACCTTACTTTTGTATTAGCATTTATCTTAGAGGTATATATTATTGTATTTGTAATCAAAAAATACAAACAGCATAAAACTCCCCTAACCATTATCGATGCCCTAAAAACAGGAATCATTATTATGGGAGTTATTGGATTGTTTTACTGTACGATGGCATATATATATGATATGTATATCGATCCGGATTTTCAAACCAATATGACATTGCGATTTACAGAACAATTTACACCTGATCAAGTGGAGCAAACTAAGCAAAATCTGGCAAATCAGGATCATAGTAAATCGTATTTTGGAGTGATTATGTATACGATTTGGTTTGTGTTTTTGGGAGCAGTAATATCCCTACTGGTAGGATCAATTTATAAAACGAAAGAAGCATCAAAATAAATGGATATTTCTGTAGTAATACCTTTATTAAACGAAAAAGAATCTCTTACAGAATTGTATCAGTGGATTATCAAAGTGATGCAAACGCATCAATATAGCTACGAAATTCTATTTATTGATGACGGAAGTACTGATGGTTCTTGGGAAACGATCACTACTTTATCTCAGCAAGATGCCAATGTAAAAGGGATACAGTTTTTAAAAAATTATGGTAAATCTCAGGCGCTACATGCAGGTTTTGAAGCCGCTACTGGAGAGGTTATTATTACCATGGATGCAGATTTACAAGACAATCCTGAGGAAATTCCGGAGTTGTATGATCTCATTACCAAAGAAGGATATGATTTGATCTCTGGTTGGAAAAAGAAACGCTATGATTCTGTCATTGCTAAAAACTTGCCTTCGAAACTTTTTAATGCTGCCGCTCGAAAAACATCAGGTTTAAAACTCCACGATTTTAATTGTGGCCTAAAAGCCTATAAAAACGAAGTAGTAAAACATATAGATGTACATGGTGAAATGCATCGATATATTCCTGTATTGGCAAAGAATGCAGGTTTTGGTAAAATTGGCGAAAAAGTAGTATTACACCAAGCCAGAAAATATGGTAAAACCAAATTTGGAATGAACCGCTTTGTCAATGGATTCCTAGATTTGATAACCATTTGGTTTATGTCGCGTTTTGGTAAAAGACCCATGCATTTCTTTGGACTGATAGGAACCATATTATTTATTATTGGTTTTTGTTTTTCATTATACTTAGGAATTGATAAATTGTTTATTGCCAAAAAAGGAAGATTAATAGCGCAACGCCCGGAATTTTATATTGCCTTAACTGCTATGATTTTAGGAACGCAATTTTTCCTGGCTGGCTTTCTAGGAGAAATCATGCTAACCAGCAAAAGGACTAAAGAACGATATCATATTTCCGAAAAAATTCACCTGTAAAACCCTATTGAAATAAGGGTATTGTTAAAATTACAGGCGACAAATTGAGGATTTTTTAATAGACGAATATATAACCAAAGTTTAACCAAATACGACCTTTTCTAAGCACCCCACAAACGAAAATTAAATAGTATTTTTGTTACTAAAACCTAGAAACATGCAAATATCAGACACCTCACTACAAACCAGAGTTGAAGAGTGGTTATCACCAATTTTTGACGAGCAAACAAAAGAAGAAATCACAAACTTACAAAAGCAAGATGCTGATGCATTAAAAGAGAGCTTTTATAAAGATCTGGAGTTTGGAACTGGAGGAATGCGTGGTGTAATGGGTGTGGGAACCAATCGTATTAATAAATATACTTTAGGAAAAAGTACGCAAGGATTAAGCAATTATCTGAAAAAAGTATTTTCTGGAGAAGAAATCAAAACCGTTATTGCTTATGATTGTCGTAACAATAGTGATACGTTAGCCGAAGTAGTAGCTAATGTATTTTCTGCTAATGGTATTAAAGTATATCTTTTCTCTAGCTTGCGACCTACTCCAGAACTTTCGTATGCTGTAAAAGAATTAGGTTGTCACTGCGGAATTGTATTAACCGCTAGTCATAATCCACCAGAATATAACGGATACAAAGTATATTGGCAAGATGGTGGTCAATTGGTACCACCACAAGACGGTGAGATCATTGCAGAAATCAATTCTTTGAACTATGCCGATATTCAGTTTGATACCAATGCAGATCTTATTCAAAAGATTGATACCGAAATTGATGTTCCTTTTATAGAAAATAGTGTAAAGAATGGAAGTTTTGCAGCTAGCCAAGATGCCAAAGACAATACTACTATTGTATTTACTTCTTTACACGGCACATCCATCACGGCAGTTCCTGATACCTTAAAAAAAGCAGGATACAGCAATGTACATATCGTGAAAGAACAAGAAGTGCCTGATGGAAATTTTCCAACAGTAAAATCTCCGAATCCAGAAGAGCCTGAAGCACTCGCAATGGCTATGGAACTTGCCAACAAAGTTGATGCTGATATTGTGATCGGAACGGATCCTGATTGTGATCGTTTGGGAATAGCCGTGAGAAATACTGATGGAGAATTACAGTTACTCAACGGAAACCAGACGATGATTGTAATGACCTGGTTTTTATTAAAACATTATAAAGAAAAAGGTCTTTTAAAAGGAAATGAATTTATTGCATCTACCATTGTATCTACGCCAATGATGAAAAATCTAGCTACTGCTTACAATGTAGAATACATGGAAGTATTAACAGGATTTAAATGGATTGCAAAACTGATCAAAGATTTTCCTGAAAAGCATTTTATTGGTGGTGGCGAAGAAAGTTTCGGCTATATGGTTGGAGATTTTGTACGTGATAAAGATGCGGTTACCTCTACGCTATTGGCTTGTGAGATTGTTGCCTTTACAAAAGCCAACGGAAGTTCTTTTTATCAAGAGTTATTACATCTGTACCAAGAGCATGGTTTTTATAAAGAAAATCTAGTTTCCTTAGTTAAAAAAGGAATTAAAGGAGCTGAAGAAATCAAACAAACTATGGTGGATTTAAGAAATAATCCTCCTACTCATTTAAATAATGAACAAATAGTGCTTATTGAGGATTACCAAACCAGTATTGCTACCAATGTTTTAGACAAAACAGAAAGTACTATTGAAATCCCAAAATCTAATGTATTGATTTTCTATACAGAATCAGGAAGTAAAATTGCTGCAAGACCAAGTGGAACAGAACCAAAAATTAAGTTCTATATGAGTGTGCAAGAATCTATTGACGATTTGTCAGCTTTTGATACTGTGGAACAAAAACTGAATACTAAAATTGCAGCCATCAAAAAAGATTTACAAATAAATTAATGACGGTAATCGTATCGTCTCTAAACAATGAATGAATTACTTTAAACAAATTCTTCGCTTTGCGAAGCCTTATAGAATCTATGCTGTTTTAAATATAATTTCTAATATTTTTTACGCATTATTCGGAACTTTAGCAATGGTTTCTTTATTCCCGATGCTAAGTGTTTTATTTGACAAAACTAAAAGAGTACATGAAGAACCAGAATGGTTAGGTATTCTTAAGGTTAGAGAATATTCTGAGAATTACCTCAATTATTTTGTTACCCAAAAAGCRGAGCAAGGAAACGAAGATGTTCTGATATTCATGGTGATATTGGTCATCAGTATGTTCTTTTTTAAAAATATTTTTAGCTATTTAGCGATGTATTTCATTACATTTTTGAGAAATGGAGTACTAAAAGATATTAGAAATGAACTATATGAGAAAACGGTTGACTTGCCGCTTTCTTATTTTTCCGAAAAACGAAAAGGTGATACCATTGCCAGAATTTCTACAGATGTTTTAGAAATACAACATTCTTTTCTCTCTATATTGGAATTAATTGTTAGAGAACCTTTAATGATTCTTTTCACAATTTTTGCGATGTTATTAATCAGTGTGAAGCTTACTATTTTTGTATTTGTCTTTATACCTGTTTCCGGTTTTCTAATATCATTGATTGGTAAAAAGTTAAAAAAACATTCTGATCAAGTTCAACAAGAACAAGGTTTTTTCCTTTCGATTGTAGAGGAAACACTTGGTGGTCTTAAAGTGATTAAAGGGTTTAATGCGGAGAAGATTTTTGGTAAGAAATTCGGAGATTCTACATCAAGATTTTATAATTATTCCAATACCTTATTAAATAGACAAAATCTTGCTTCGCCTACAAGTGAGTTTTTAGGAATTGCAGTCATCGCAATATTATTATGGTTTGGAGGACAAATGGTACTCGTTGAGAAAACCCTTGATCCAAGTCTTTTTATTGTCTATATGGGTCTTGCTTATAATATATTGACGCCTGCAAAAGCTATTTCTAAAGCCAGTTATGGTGTAAAACGAGGAAATGCTGCGGCAGAGCGTGTGTTGGCAATTTTGAATACAACATCTCCACTACAAGACAAACCGACTGCAAAAGATAAAGATAGTTTTAACTCAGATATTCTTTTAGAAAACATATCGTTCAAATATGAAGATGAATATGTATTGAATGATTTCTCCTTAAAAGTTCCAAAAGGAAAATCTGTAGCTCTTGTTGGACAATCAGGAAGTGGTAAATCTACCATTGCCAATCTAGTCACTAGATTTTATGATGTAAATAAAGGTGTTATCAAAATAGACGACATAGACATTAGAGATCTTAGTAAAAATTCCTTAAGAGGATTAATGGGTTTGGTAACTCAAGATTCTATATTGTTTAATGACACTATTAAAAATAACCTGCTTATTGGTGATGAAACAGCTACAGACGAAGAAATACTGGAAGCTTTGAAGATTGCCAATGCCTGGGAATTCGTAAAAGATTTACCGAAAGGTATTGATACTAACATTGGAGATAGTGGTAATAAACTGAGTGGAGGACAGAAACAAAGACTTTCTATTGCACGAGCGGTTCTTAAAAATCCTCCAATTATGATCTTAGATGAAGCTACCTCTGCATTGGATACCGAAAGCGAACGATTGGTACAATCAGCCTTAGAGAACATGATGAAAAACAGAACTAGTATTGTAATAGCTCATAGGTTATCTACGATACAAAATTCGGATTTAATCGTTGTAATGCAAAAAGGAAAAATTGTAGAACAAGGTACTCATGAAGAACTTATTGCTAAAAACGGAGCCTATCAAAAGTTAGTAACTATGCAATCTTTCGATAGTTAATTACTGATTATCAGTTATATAAAAACAAAAAAGAGTGTCTCCACACTCTTTTTCTTCACACAAATCATCTTAATTTAGGGGCTTAATCTAAAATTAAAACTCACTTTTTATAAAAACTCTCACTTTGGGGGAAATGAAAGCACTAACTCATTTTCACGTGGTAAATATACAACCAAAATTCGGATACGCAAACTTTTTTGTGTTTTTTGTCTAAAAAAAATGCATTTTAACATTTATAACACATAAAATATGATATTTTGTAATATTTTTCCTTCAATTATAAAAATTGTATATCAACACTATTTTTCGAAACTATACACTTATAAAAATAAAAAAGAGTGCTCTCGCACTCTTTTTCTTCACACAAATCATCTTAATTTAGGGGCTTAATCTAAAATTAAAACTAACTTTTATTAAAAACTTTCACTTTGGGGGAAATGAAAGTACTAACTCTTAATTACAATGTAAAGATAATACATTTTTTCATTACACCAAATTATTTTGCCATTTTATCTAAAAAAAATGCATTTTAACTATATAAAAATTCGAATTAAATAAAAAAGTAGTCTTTTTCTTACTAATTTAACAAAAATCAAAAAAATATATAATTTTTAAATAAAACCCATAGAAAACAGAAAAGAGTACTTTTCAGTACTCTTTCTTGAAACAAATCATCTTAATCTAGGGGGCATTTTATAAAATAAAAACTCAATTTATCTGAAAACATTTCATCTTGGGGAGAATGAATGTCTTAATTCATAATTACATTACAAAGATATAGCTTTTTTTCAAATTTCCAAACAAAATTTACTTTTTATCTAAAAAAAATGTATTTAAACTTGTTTTATATATTTTATTCCTACAAATTCCTACAAAAAAATATTCAGAAATGAATTAAACCTTTTTTCTGTAAATTAGTCTAAGAGTAAATTAACGAACACTAACCTTTAAACTATAATTTACTTTTGAACGTTCGAGAAGAAGAAAACTTACTTATAGCCTTACAAACTGATAAAGACATTAATCATGCCTTTACTCAACTCGTTTCTTTATATAAGGAACGATTGTATTGGCACATACGAAATATGGTAAAAAGTCATGATGATACAGATGATGTGCTACAGAATGTATTCATTAAGGTATATAAAAACATAGGGAAATTTAAAGGCGAAAGTAAACTATACTCTTGGATGTACCGTATTGCAACCAATGAATCCATTACCTTTTTAAACCAAAAAGCAAGAAAATACAATATCAGTAATGAAGAACTACAACAACAACTGATTCAAAACTTAGAAGCAGATGTATATTTTGAAGGAGATGAGATACAACTTAAATTACAAAAGGCCATAGCTCAATTACCCCAAAAACAACAACAAGTATTTAATATGAAATATTTTCAGGAATTGAAATACAAAGAAATATCAGAGATTTTAGAGACGAGTGAAGGAGCCTTGAAAGCTTCTTACCATCTTGCTTCTAAAAAAATTGAAGAATTCTTAAAAACTAATTAAACCTTTTTACATTTACATCGTCTTATAAATAGTGAAAAAGAAGAATTTACATAACGACAAAGAAGGATTTAAAGTTCCAAAAGATTATTTCGAGAATTTCGAGGAGAAACTTTTTGATAAAATTTCCAAAGATAAAGAAGACTCTTCTACCCTATCCGACGCATTAACATCAGGATTTACTGCGCCAAAAGGATATTTGGATAATTTCGAAGAGCAACTATTACAGAAGCTTCCTAAACATAAAGAAGAAACTGCTGTATTAGATACAATAGCTAAGAATTCTTTTAAAACTCCAGACAATTATTTTAACACATTAGAAAGTAAAGTTTTAGAACAAACAGTTGGTTCTCATAAAGAATCCAAAGTAATCTCGTTATTTTCTCGTAAGAACATTGTATATGTTTCTGGTCTTGCAGCCATGATTGCTATTTTGATATCTATAGCACTTCCTTCTGGTTCAAAAATCGAAGATCCTTTCAGCAGTGTAGAAATTGCAGATATTCAGGAGTATTTTGATGATGGTAATGTAGAATTCAGTGATTTAGAAATTGCCGAATTATTAGATGAGGAAACAAGTTTAGCGAATACTTTTGTGGATGAAGAAATTAGCGAAGAAGAATTAGAAGACTATCTCTATGATGAAGAGTTATCGGAAGATATGATATATGTAGAATAAAAAAGAACACATGAAAAAGATACTACTACTATGTTTGATGATTTTTACTATGAATCTATCCTTTGGCCAAAGAGGACCAAGAGGAAAGGTAAAAGCATTAAAAATAGCATACATTACAGAACAATTAGATTTAAGCAGTAAAGAAGCGCAGCAATTTTGGCCCATTTATAATGAGCATGAGGAAACCATGGACAACCTAAAACGAAGCGAACGCAAATCTATACGTGCTATAAAAGAAGCAAACGGTTTTAATAACATTACCGAAGAGCAAGCAGAAGGTTTCTTGAATAATTATCTTTCTGCTGAAGAACAAAAGTTTCAAGCTCGTAAAAAACTAATTAGTAATCTCCAGAAAGTAATTCCGCATAAAAAAATTCTAAAGCTGATAAAAGCCGAAATGGATTTTAATAAACGTCTTTTAAAACAATTACGGGATAGGCGAAGAGCAAATTAAAAGTTAGAACAAAAGCTTTCCAAAAAGTACTAAACTTTATTTGGAAAGCTTTTTTATTTAAAAGATACCTTTGCTATTCTATTTTTTCCAGCAGCAATAGCAGTACTATCATTTATAAATCGAAGAGTATAAAAACTCTCATTACTTAATTCTTTCCAAGTATTTCCAGCATCATTAGAGATTGAAATTCCGGTAAAACCAACGGTCACCATTTCTTTACCTCCACTATTAGGAATATATCGAATACAACTTTTGTAACCTGCTCCTACTCCATCCGCTACAAGCTTCCAGGTCTTACCGCCATCATTGGTAATCGCTTTATTCTTATTATTATCTTCTGGTTTTGTATAATCTCCTCCAAAAATAATTCCGTTATCCTTATCATAAAAATCCATCGAATAGGCTCCAGAGGTCTCTTTTCCTTGAATGATAGGTGTATTAAAAACTGTCCAGGTTTTCCCTTTATCTGAAGAATAAAAGACTCTAGACGCTATTCCTCCAGAAACAATCCATACTTCATCTCCTATTATTTTGATATTTCCATTACTTGCTGCAAAAGCTGCTTCTCCTTTTACAGCTTTTGGCAATTGATCACAAGAAATTTTGGTCCAATGCTCTCCTCCATCTCTGGTAATAATGATCGATAAGCAATCTTCTGTCGGATCGCCCATAGCTATACCTTCCTGATCGTTCCAAAAAGCAATAGCATCATAAAACACCTTTTCATGTGCTTCTTCATAAACTAATTTCGTTTCTACACTTTCTTTACTTATTTTAAATAGCAAGGCTGGTGAAGCAATACTCAATACAAAAAAATCCGTTTTTGTACTAGCAATCGACCTAAATTGAATTTTCTTTCCTTCAAAATCAATCGTATTGATTTTTTTATTCTTTATCTCAAGGTTTTCGTCAATTTGAAATGTACCATACATATTATTACTACCAGCAAACAAAATCTCATCATCCGAAATAGTAATTGCTCGAATACTGACAGAATCATTAAAAAACGGAACTACAGTAACTTCAGAAAAATTATGGTTTATAACTTTAGACTCTTGAGTTTTACAACTTATAAAAAGCAATAGCATTACTAACGATAGTAAAAATCTCATACACAATATTTTTGCTCAAATATAATACTATTCTAAAGCAAAGAGTTACCTTTGCATCCCTTAAAAAAATAAAGGATGCGTTTACATAGAAATCTGGTTTTTGCCGTAATTGATGGACTTAATGAAATTTTTAATGAGCATGCTTATGCTGATAAAGTAGTTCAAAAATTATTAAAGCGTGATAAAAGATGGGGCTCTAGAGATAGGAGTTTCGTTGCAGAAACTACCTACGATATTGTTCGATGGAAACGTTTATATGCAGAAATAGCCAATGTTTCTGAACCATTTACCAGAGAAAATCTATGGAGAATATTTGCTGTTTGGGCGACCTTAAGAGGAATCACACTACCTGATTGGAAACAAATTGGACCAACTCCAACAAGACGCATTAAAGGGCGTTTTGATGAATTAAGTAAAACTAGGAAGTATAGAGAATCCATTCCTGATTGGATGGATGAATTAGGAGAGCAAGAACTTGGAGTTATTTGGGAAAAAGAAATTGCAGCGCTTAATCAGCAAGCACCTGTTGTGCTAAGAGCAAATACACTAAAGATTTCTAGAGATAAACTGAGAGGTATTTTAGAAGATGAAAATATCGATACGGAGTTTATCAAAGGATATCCATCTGCATTGCAACTTACAGAGAGAGCTAATGTATTTTCTACAGAAGCTTTTAAAAAGGGATTGTTTGAAGTACAGGACGCTTCTTCTCAATTAGTTGCTGGCTTTTTAGATGTAAAACAAGGACAACGCATCGTAGATACCTGTGCGGGAGCTGGTGGAAAAACATTGCATCTCGCCGCCTTAATGGAAAACAAAGGCCAAGTAATTGCTATGGATATTTATGGCAATAAGTTAAAAGAACTAAAAAGAAGAGCTAGACGAGCAGGTGCCCATAATATAGAAACCAGAGTAATCGAAAGCTCAAAAGACATTAAAAAACTTCATCAGAAAGCTGATCGTGTTCTTATCGACGCACCTTGTAGTGGATTAGGGGTTTTAAGTAGAAATCCAGATGCTAAATGGAAATTACAGCCTGAATTTCTGGAAAAAATCAAAAAAACACAATCCGATTTATTAGAGAGTTACTCTAAAATGGTAAAACCAGGAGGGAAATTAGTTTACGCTACTTGTTCCATATTGCCTTCTGAAAATCAGGAGCAAGTAAAAACATTCTTAACTAAAGAAATAGGGAAAGAATTCACCTTTATAAAAGATAAAAAAGTACTTTCTTCAACATCTGGATTCGATGGATTTTACATGGCTTTATTAGAAAGAAAATAAGAACAAATTTAAGTCGAATACGAATCTTTTTAAATCAATTTCACTGAAAATGGGGTGTTTAGAACGCTCCTCAAGTTTGATATTTGTTGTGTACTAAAAAACCAACTCTAACAAATAAAACTGCACAATGAAATTCATTAATCCTCTAATGATTATTTGGTTGGCTATTCAAATGCTAACCATCTATCTAACTTTTTTCTCTCAAAGTCAGGATAGTGTTATTATTTTCTGGATCACCTTTCCTTTTTTTATTCTAAACTGTATCGGTATCGCCATAATTTTGACTGGCAAACCTAAAACTGGGAGTATCCTATTTTTAATTGGCAGTGTAGTCTTCATGCCTATTGGATTAATTGGAGCAATGGGCGCTAGAAAAAACCTGAATCAGATAAAAGAGGATAAATTCATTAAAACATTGAACACATGAAAGCTTTACAAGAAATTTCCCTAAGAAAAAAAATCATCAATCAAAATCTAATAGTAGCATTTATTATGCTTGCAAGTGGTTTTATATTTTTTGCTGTAACTGGTTTTTCAATGCTGATCGGAATTGGGGTTCTATACTTAATCATAGCCGTACTAAACAATAATCTAAAAATTGTAAAAGTATATGAGTCTTATTTAGAAATTAAGCTAGGAGCCATTGCTTCAAAAAAATTCATCAAGTTTGAGAATATAAAGAAATTCAATACTGTCAATAAATTCTTAGAGATTCATTACCACGATGAAGAAAATAAACTTAAAAAAGTTAGAATAGCAACCAAAGTTCTTGAAGAAGAAGATATCGAAGCTATTAATGTAATACTAATAGAAAAAACAAATTTGGATGCGTCAAACGACCTTGTCATTGTATAATTCAAAAGGTAACTGATACCATATTTTCAAGGAAAATCAAGACAAAAACTCTGCTTTTTAGAATTCACAAAAAAGAGCATTAGCTCCATAGCTTTATATGAAAAAAAGCTTTACAATAATTCTGATATTACTCAATCTGTTTCTATTTGCACAAGAATTAATTGTACCCGTAGGCTACGAAATACGCGATCAGGTTATGGGAGATTTAGATAAGGATGGAATTGATGAAAAAGTAATTGTTTACAATATAAAAGACACAACGAATGCAGAGAAAAGCATAAGAGAAATTCAGATATTGAAATCATCTGAAGGAAGTTGGAAGGTATGGAAGAAATCAAGAAATGCAATACAAGAAGGACTAGATGGTGCATTTGATCCAAATGAGCATGATGATTTTGAAAGTATAGATATAACTGATGGAATGTTAATAATCAGTCATTCCTACTATCCGAAAGCTCTTGATAAATGGAGATATGTTGATACCTATAGATTTCAAAACAATGACTTTGAACTGGTAGCTCATCATAGTTTCTCCCTATTAGCATTTGAATACATAGTAAACTGGGATTTTAATACGGTTACAGGAAGAATCGAATACAAAAAGGAATTTATTGATAATAATTATACCACGTATAAAACTGAAGAAGAAATATTTTACAAAAAAGATGTGAAAGTTAGTTTAGGAAATCGATATCTAAAAAATATAAAAATACGATCTCCTAAATACAAAAAAGAGCTAGGTCTATAAGGAGAAAACTCACATTGATTCTAATCACTTTTTAGAAATACCTCAAACAAGTCAAAGTCTTCAACATAATAAACCTCAGAAAAGCAGTACCTTTGCCTTTACAAAATAATAACTTTTTATACGTGAGATGAAAAATTACTTACTTCTGTTGTTTTTAATTGGTTTTTTAAGTAGCCAAGCACAACAAACATATTATGATGATGTAGACCTTACATTAACGGGAGTGGCACTAAAAGCAGAATTAGCCACAAAAATCACAAATACACATACAAACTTTCTTTCTTATACTCCTGGTATCTGGGAAGCTAGTCGAATTACAGATGAAGATGCTAATAATACGGATAACGTTATTCTATTATATGGATGGGAAGATGGGTCAGATTCCGATGTAACAAATGACATTTCTAGAAGCAAAACTAGTAATGGAGGAAATGTAGGTGATTGGAACCGTGAACATTCATATCCGCAATCTTTAGGAAATCCTCCTCTTGGAACAGAAGGTCCAGGAGCTGATGCACACCATTTAAGACCAACGGATGTACAACGCAATGGAACCAGAGCCAACAGGCCATTCGCAGATGGTAGTGGAAA
Source organism: Aquimarina litoralis (assembly GCF_019295435.1). Taxonomy (GTDB): domain Bacteria; phylum Bacteroidota; class Bacteroidia; order Flavobacteriales; family Flavobacteriaceae; genus Aquimarina; species Aquimarina litoralis_A. The sequence continues at coordinate 46,785 of NZ_WEKL01000014.1, read as the reverse complement.
TTCTGGAACCGTTGGAGCCAATTGGTATCCTGGAGATGAATGGAAAGGAGATGTAGCAAGAATGATGATGTTTATGTACGTTAGATATGGTGATAGATGTTTACCAAGTGCTGTAGGTATTGGTGATAATAGCAATACTCCTGATGATATGATTGATCTTTTCTTAGAATGGAATGCTGAAGATCCTGTTTCTTCTCTTGAAGATAATCGAAATAATTACCATGAGAGTAATGGAACTTATGCACAAGGAAACAGAAACCCTTTTATTGATAATCCATATTTAGCAACCTTAATTTGGGGTGGGCCAAATGCCGAAGATAGATGGGGTATTTTTAACACAGACACAGAAGCACCATCCGTTCCGATGGGATTATCAGTTTCTAATGAAACTTCAAACAGTATTGATCTTTCCTGGACTGCTTCTACTGATAATACAGCAGTAACAGGATATGATGTTTTTGTAAATTCAGCATTCAACAAAACGGTAACTGGAACAAGCACTACGATTACAGGACTAGATCCTGAAACAACGTATTCCTTTACTGTTTTAGCAAAAGACGCAGCTGGCAATGAATCTGCTCAAAGTACCGCTGTAAATGGAACTACATTAGCAGGCGGAACTGGCGGAACGGATTGCGCCACCGAAACATTTAGTAACATTGGAGCGGCTTCTAGTTCATATTCTGAACGCACATGGACTGGTGATGACGGCGGAGAATGGACAGCTACAGACGCCAGAACAGATCAAACATTAACAGGAAGTGCAATTACTATTAGAGATGGCGAACTAACATCTTCTTCAATTTCTGGAGGAATTGGGTCATTAACTGTAACTACCTTAAGAGCTTTTAGTGGTGGTACTGGAACATTTAACCTTAGAGTTAACGGAACTACAGTAGGAACAATACCCTACAGTGATGTTCAGGAAACCACTACTATAAATAACATTGATATTACTGGAAATATTATAGTTTCTTTTACAGATAAGACCACTACAAGTGATAGAGTAATTATTGATGATTTATCTTGGAACTGTTATGATCCTGCACTGGGCATTGATGATCTTAACTTAGAAAAACTGATTACACTATATCCGAATCCATCTTCAGACGGAAGTATAACGATAAACCTTGCTAATATTGCTGGTGCAGAAACAAATATTTATGATATTACTGGAAAATTGATATTTTCGAAGAAGAATTTATTAGAAAACACCCAAATATCTAACCTCCCACAAGGGATGTTATTGGTAGAAATAATTTCTGCAGAAAGAAGTGTTACTAAAAAGGTATTAATACAATAAAAAAAGCGGCCTAAGAGCCGCTTTTTTTATTCCAGAAAAATTGTTCAAAATTTAGTGAATAACTCCATAATTCTACTCCTGTTTTATAGAACAGTTTCTAAAGAAAAGTAGTAAATTTGCAGCTTATTAAAAACAACTCAAAGTCTGGGAGCATGATCCACTTCTTCGGAAACCAAAATGAGAAAGTATTTGCAGTACAAACTGCTGATGAAATCTCAACAGAAAACAGTAAAAAATTAACCTGGTTATTCGGAAACCAACCTAAAATATCTACGGCGTCTATTGACGCTTTTTTTGTTGGTCCTAGAGCCGCAATGATCACTCCTTGGAGTACCAATGCAGTAGAAATCACCCAAAATATGGGTGTTTCTGGTATCATCCGAATAGAAGAATTCAAAGCTGTTGATTCAAATTTTACTGATTTCGATCCGATGCTTTCTCAGAAATATAGTCATCTTGATCAAGATATTTACACTATTGATATTAAGCCAGAAGAAATCCAAGAGATTAATGATATTGACGCCTACAATAAAACAGAAGGATTAGCTCTTAGCGCGGAAGAAGTTGAATATCTGGAAGGTGTTTCGAAAAAAATTGGAAGAAAACTTACGGATTCTGAAGTGTTTGGTTTTTCTCAAGTAAACTCTGAGCACTGCAGACATAAAATATTTAATGGAACCTTTATCATTGATGGAGAAGAGCAACCGACTTCTCTTTTCAAATTAATCAAGAAAACTTCCGAAACAAATCCTAATGATATTGTTTCTGCGTATAAAGACAATGTTGCTTTTATTAAAGGACCAAAAGTAACTCAGTTTGCTCCGAAAAGTGCCGATAAACCAGATTTTTACGAAGAAAAAATGTTCGACAGTGTGATTTCGCTAAAAGCGGAAACTCACAATTTCCCAACTACTGTAGAACCTTTTAATGGTGCGGCAACAGGTTCTGGTGGAGAAATCAGAGACCGTCTGGCAGGTGGAAAAGGATCGTTACCACTTGCAGGAACTGCAGTTTATATGACTTCGTATTCTAGATTGGAAGAAAATCGCCCTTGGGAACAAGCCGTAGAAGAAAGAAAATGGTTATACCAAACTCCTGTAGACATTTTAATCAAAGCTTCAAATGGAGCATCAGATTTTGGAAATAAATTTGGACAACCACTTATTACTGGATCGATATTAACTTTTGAGCATGAAGAAGATGCCAGAAAACTAGGATTTGATAAAGTTATCATGCAAGCTGGTGGTATCGGATATGGGAAAAGTGAACAAGCAATAAAAGACCAACCAACTACTGGCGATAAAATTGTTATTCTAGGAGGAGAAAATTATAGAATCGGTATGGGTGGTGCTGCAGTATCCTCTGCTGACACAGGTGAGTTTAGTAGCGGTATCGAATTAAATGCTATTCAGCGTTCCAATCCAGAAATGCAAAAAAGAGCTGCAAACGCTATTAGAGGTATGGTAGAAAGTGATCGAAATACGATTGTTTCTATTCATGATCATGGTGCTGGAGGACACTTAAATTGCTTGTCTGAATTAGTAGAAGAAACTGGAGGAAATATAGATCTAGATAAACTACCCGTTGGAGATCCTACACTTTCTGCTAAAGAAATTATCGGCAACGAATCTCAGGAGAGAATGGGATTAGTCATCGGACAAAAAGATATAGAAACCTTAGAACGCATAGCAGAACGTGAACGTTCTCCTATGTATCAGGTTGGAGATGTAACAGGTGATGATCGTTTTACTTTTCAATCCAAAACTAATGGAGATACTCCTATGGATTTGGAATTAAGTGATATGTTTGGTAGCTCTCCTAAAACGATTATGAATGATAAAACGATTCATCGTAATTATAAAGAGCTATCATACCAAAAAGAAAATATCCAACAATATTTAGAACAAGTACTTCAGTTGGAAGCTGTTGCTTGTAAAGACTGGCTTACGAATAAAGTAGATCGTTGTGTTGGTGGAAAAGTTGCGAAACAGCAATGTACCGGACCATTACAGTTACCTCTAAATAATTGTGGTGTTATGGCATTAGATTATACTTCGAAAGAAGGGATTGCTACATCTATAGGACACTCTCCTATTTCAGGATTGATAAATCCGGAAGCAGGAAGTAAAAACTCAATTGCCGAAGCGCTAACCAATATTGTATGGGCTCCACTAAAAGACGGATTACAATCAGTTTCTTTATCCGCAAACTGGATGTGGCCTTGTAAAAACGAAGGTGAAGATGCAAGACTTTATAAAGCAGTGAAAGCAATTTCAGACTTTGCTATCGATTTAGGGATTAATGTACCTACAGGGAAGGATTCTCTTTCTATGAAGCAGAAATACCCTAATGAAGAAGTAATTTCTCCAGGAACTGTGATTATTTCTGCTGCAGCAAACTGTAATGACATTACCAAAATTGTAGAACCTGTTTTAAAGAAAAATGGAGGTGATATCTATTATATCAATCTATCCCAAGATACTTTCAAACTTGGTGGATCTTCTTTTTCTCAAATCATAAACAAAATAGGCTCAGAAACTCCTAATATTAAAAATGCAGGGAATTTCAAAAATGTATTCAATACGATTCAGCAATTAATTAGAGATGGGAAAATTATTGCTGGGCACGATATTGCTTCAGGTGGATTAATAACCACGCTATTAGAATTGTGTTTTGCAGATGTTAACTTAGGAGCCAACATTGATTTATCTGAACTTGGTGAAAATGATTCCGTTAAAGTGCTTTTTGCCGAAAATTCAGGTATTGTTTTCCAAAGCACTGCAAATTCAGATATTGAAACTGTACTATCACAAAACAATATAGAATTTTTCAATATTGGTAATGTTACGAATAAAGCATCATTAGAGGTTACGAATAGTGGTGATTCTTATGTATTCGAAATTGAAAGCTTAAGAAAGACTTGGTATAAAACTTCTTATCTTTTAGATCAAAAACAAACAGCAAACGATCTAGCAAATGATCGTTATGAAAATTTTGCAGAGCAACCACTGCAATATACATTTCCAAAACATTTTACAGGAAAACTTCCAGTAATTGATTCTTCTCAACCAAAACCTAAAGCAGCTATCATTCGAGAGAAAGGAAGTAATTCAGAGCGAGAAATGGCAAATGCTATGTATTTAGCTGGTTTTGATGTAAAGGATGTACATATGACCGATCTTATTTCCGGTCGTGAAACTCTAGAGGATATTCAATTCATTGGTGCTGTTGGAGGGTTCTCTAATAGTGATGTTTTAGGTTCTGCAAAAGGTTGGGCAGGAGCATTCCTTTATAACGAAAAAGCAAATAACGCTTTAAAAAACTTTTTCGAAAGAGAAGATACACTATCCGTAGGTATTTGTAATGGATGTCAGTTATTCATGGAACTTGAAGTTATCAATCCGGATCATAGCGAACACGGGAAAATGCATCATAACGAATCTCATAAACATGAAAGTAATTTTACATCTGTAAAAATACAGGAGAACAATTCTGTGATGTTGTCATCATTAGCAGGAAGTACTTTAGGTGTATGGATTTCTCATGGTGAAGGTAAGTTTCATTTACCACTTTCTGAAGATCAGTATAATATTGTAGCAAAATATGGGTACGCTTCTTATCCAGCAAATCCAAATGGGTCTGATTATAATACGGCTATGATGTGTGATAAAACGGGTAGACATTTGGTAATGATGCCACATATTGAACGTTCAACATTTCAATGGAACTGGGCAAATTATCCAGATGGAAGACAAGATGAAGTTTCTCCTTGGATAGAAGCCTTTGTAAATGCTAGAGAGTGGATTGAAAAACAATAAGAATGAAATACTACCTTAGTATTATTTTTCTAATTATTACATCCAACCATGCTTTTACTCAAAAAGTAAAGGACACTCTTTATTTGGATGAAAATAATGACTTTATCAGTAAACTGAAGTTTGATCAAAAGATAAATTCGATTATTTATTATGGACTTACCTTTGATTTAGAGGATGCAGTCTATAAGAAAATACGATTTGCTTATTTTTTTGGAAAAATAGACCCTATAAAAAAGCAACAGCTTTTTAAATATCTATCTGCTAGAAATGGTGTTGATACGACTAAAATAATGGCTATCCACTATAGTGATACACTAAGAGCAAAATATCAATTCCCGAAAAAAGATTCAATTGTATATATAAATAACAAAAAAAATCACAAACATATTCCTCCTTATAGAACTTTTATAAAACGACACAAAGCTTGTACTAAAAACTTTAAGAATAAAAAAAATGCCAATGTTTATCATTATTATACTGTAAATCTTGGACATCCTAAAACCTATAAAAAAATTAAGCTGGCACAAGGATCATAGAAAAGTTTTAAAATCTACGTTTAGAGATAAATATAAGGTCTTTAAAAATTACATTATAAAACCAAATGGCGAATATCTCATAAACATCTATTATCGGAACGGTAGAAGCTTTAGCTATTCGGATCTATTTAAAGAAAAAAAATGGGATGAAGCTAAAGAGCGCTTTTACAAGAGCTTTACAGTTCTCAATCCAGGAAAAGAGGGTGTTGATCTAGATTTAATGAAATAAATAATGTAGGGTTTACTATAATCTAACTGTTATATATACCAATAGCAGCTTCTTATAGCTATTTGATAAATAACAATTTTATCAAAGCATTAATAATTATATTTAAAACCTAATACATAGACCGTGAAAAAATCATTAATCGCCTTATTTTTTTTGATTTCAACCCTAAGCTTTGCTCAGACAAAACCCTCATACAGCAGGGCTAAAATCATCTATAATACTCCAGCCAATTTCATCAAACTAATGAATGCTGGAATTCCTATGGATCATGGTCAACATAAACAAGGACTCTTCATAATTTCAGATTTCTCGAAAGAAGAGCTGGAAATTGCAAAAAATCTAGGTTTTGAAATAGAAATTCTCATTGAAGATGCAGAGGCTGATTTTATAAGAAGAAATGAAATAGCAAAAAGTCAAAAGGCAATTCAAAACCTTACTTGTTCTTCAGGAAATGGAACCACCAATACCTATCCTACTCCAGCAAACTTTGCACTTGGATCTATGGGAGGATATTTGACATATCAAGAAATGTTGGATAATTTGGATGCTATGCATGCTCAATATCCATCGTTAATATCAGCAAGAGCAGATATTAGCACATTTGTTACTAATGGAACACCAGACAACTCTGTATCTCCTTCTATAGGTGGTAACACGATACAATGGGTTCGTATTTCTGATAACCCAGATGTTGATGAAAATGAATCTGAAATTTTATACGATGCCATTCATCATGCTCGAGAACCTGCCAGTTTATCACAACTGATTTATTACATGTGGTATCTATTGGAAAATTATGATTCAGATCCAGATATAAAGCAGATTGTAGATAACACAGAATTGTATTTTGTTCCAGTAATAAATCCTGATGGATATCTGTATAACCAAGTTACCAACCCAAATGGCGGTGGTCTTTGGAGGAAAAACAGATTCAATACTCATGGAGTAGACAATAATCGTAACTACGATCACTATCCAAATGGAAATGCAGCAAATGCAACTTGGGGAGGTCCAGGCTCTTCTAGCAATATTAATGATCAAACGTATCATGGAACAAGTGCTTTTTCTGAAGTAGAAAATCAAGCGATGAAATGGTTTACAGAACAACATCAATTTGTCATCGCTTTAAACAATCATACTTTTGGGGAGCTATTGTATTATCCGTATTCATATGCAGCAAATACTCCCACTCCCGATGAAGATATATTTGWAGCCGTTGGAGATGAACTTACCTCTCAAAATGGTTACAATCCGCTTAGAGATGCTCCTTTTGCAGGAGATAGTGACGATTTTATGTACGGAGGTACCACACAACCCCATAACAAAATATTCTCTTTCACACCAGAAGTTGGAACTTCATTTTGGCCAGCATCTAATCAGATTGATGGAATTTGTAAAGAAATGATGTATTTAAATCTTACAGCTGCTAAAATGACAAACAACTATGCAAAAGTAGAAAGTACTGGTAGTGTATTTGTTGGAGAAAATACTTCGTTTGATGCTAGTTATATATTCAAAAGGTTAGGTATCACTGGAAATGGAAATTTTACAGTTTCCATTATACCTATATCGTCTAATATAGTCAATGTAGGTGCTCCTAAAAATTATACAAATACACAGATTGGAACAAATATATCAGACAATATAACAATAGTAGTAGATAATGCTACGCTTACTGGCGAAGATATTTCATATACAATTCAGGTAGACGGAGGTTTACTAACAGAATCCATAAATGTCACCAAAAAATTTGGAGCACTACAAGAAATTGTCAACAATAATGCAAGTAATATCAATGATTATAACCAATCAGGCTGGTCTACGACTACAGCTACTTTTGTGTCTTCCAATTCATCCATAACCGAATCTCCTTCTGGAAATTATGGAGCTAATGAAAACAAAAACATAGAATTTTCTCAGGATATTGATCTTACAGATGCCACATTTGCTAATGTTCAATTTTATGCAAAATGGGATATCGAAAACAACTGGGATTACGCGCAATTTGAAGTATCTATTGATAATGGTGCCTCCTGGATTCCGCAATGTGGAAAATTCACAAATTCTGGAAGTGGAAATGCAGGACAACCCACTGGAGAACCATTATATGACGGCTCACAAACAGATTGGGTATTAGAAGAAATTAGTCTTAGTGATTATTTAGGAGAAACAATAAAAGTTCGTTTCCAATTTGTATCTGATGATCAAATTGAAGCAGATGGTTTCTTTTTTGATGATTTAATTGTAAATAGTATCAATCAAAATGCATTAGGTGTAGAGCAAAATGCTTTTTCAGAATTCAAGGTGTATCCTAATCCTGTCCAAAATATTCTCTATGTAGCGTCTACAGCTAACTCCACATTCAATGTACAATTACGTAATATTATAGGTCAGGAAGTTATAAATAAGAATAAGGTTTCTGGAAATCAAGAATTTGACATATCCTTATTAAATTCTGGACTGTACTTTTTAACCGTTGAAATGGAAGGAAATGTAAAAACTTTTAAAATTTTAAAACAATAAAAATTCAATTAAAACCCATAAAAGTTAAGGAGTTATCAAAATATAGCTCCTTTTTTTATATATTAGGGTTGTGTATTGTTATATTTTTTATAATTTGCGAAACTATGCACGCATAGTAGTTTTTAAAATTCATTTCATTTTAAAAAGTAAGAGAATTTTAAGGATATAAACCAAAAATTTTGTGCAATTTTATATGACAACGTTTAGTGGCATTAAGTTTTTTAAAACTAGCTACTTGATCGAGTTTCTTTAAAACAGAGTAAAATTATCTGAAAAACGTATGAATACAATTACTAGATTATTTGATTTTCCGCATTACCAATTAGAGAAATATAACCTAGACAAAGCCTTAATCACTAAGTACAACGGTGAATGGGTTGCTACTTCCACAAAAGAATATGTCGAAAAAGCAAATCAGATTAGTCGAGGTCTCTTACGCCTTGGTGTAAAACCAAACGACAAAGTTGCTATTATTTCTTCAAATAATAGAACTGAATGGAACATTGTGGATATCGGTGTGCTACAAATTGGAGCGCAAGATGTACCTATCTACCCTACTATTTCTCAAGAAGATTACGAATATGTATTGAATCATTCTGAATCTATGTATTGCTTCGTATCTGATGATGAAGTTTTACAGAAAGTAAATAATATCAAAGGAAATGTTCCTTCCTTAAAAGGAGTATATTCTTTTACTGATCTTGACGGTTGCGATAGTTGGAATAAAGTTTTAGAACTTGGAAAAGACGATAGTAATCAGGCTGAAGTTGAAAAGATCATGGCTTCTGTAAAAGAGGATGACTTAGCTACATTAATTTATACTTCAGGAACCACAGGAAGACCTAAAGGAGTAATGCTAAGTCATAAAAATGTAGTTAGTAATGCTCTTCATAGTTCTACTAGATTTCCAATTGTTGATGGAGAAACCAAAGCTTTAAGTTTCTTACCAGTTTGTCATATATATGAGAGAATGCTAATGTATTTATATCAATACAGAGGTGTTGGGATTTACTTCGCAGAGTCGCTAGAAACAATTAGTGATAATTTAAAAGAAGTAAAACCAGATGTAATGACAGCTGTTCCTAGACTTTTAGAAAAAGTATATGATAAAATTATTGCAAAAGGAACTGATCTTACAGGGATCAAAAAGAAATTGTTTTTCTGGGCAGTAGAACTTGGTCTTAAATACGAACCATATGAAGCAAATGGTTGGTGGTATGAAAAGAAATTAGGAATTGCCCGAAAATTAATATTTAGCAAGTGGCAAGAAGCTTTAGGAGGAAATCTTAAGGTAATCGCTTCAGGAAGTGCTGCGCTACAATCCAGACTTGCCAGAGTATTTAATGCTGCGGGAATTGCTGTAATGGAAGGTTATGGCTTAACGGAAACATCTCCAGTAGTTTCAGTAAATGATGTAAGAGATAAAGGTTTTAAAATTGGAACAGTAGGAAAAATGATTCCCGAAACCGAAGTTAAAATTGCTGAAGATGGCGAAATTCTTGTAAAAGGTCCTCAAGTAATGATGGGATACTATAAGGATGAAGAAAAAAGTAAGGAAGTATTACAAAATGGATATTTCCATACCGGAGATATTGGAGAAATAGATAGCGAAGGATTCTTACGTATTACAGATCGTAAAAAAGAAATGTTCAAAACTTCTGGAGGAAAGTATGTTGCTCCGCAAGTAATAGAAAATGCGATGAAACAATCTCGTTTTATAGAACAAATCATGGTTATTGGAGATGGAGAAAAAATGCCAGCTGCTTTTGTACAACCTAATTTTGAATTTGTAAAAGACTGGGCTACTAGAAAAGGAATCTCTATAGGTGTAACCCATGAAGAAATTGTAGGTAACCAAACTGTTATAGACCGTTTTCAAGAAGAAGTAGACGAGCACAATGAAAAGTTTGGAAAATGGGAACGTATTAAGAAATTTGAACTTACATCAGACGAATGGAGTATTGATGCTGGCCACCTCACTCCTACTATGAAATTAAAAAGACGTGTAATCAAAGCAAAATACGAAGATTTATACACTAAAATTTATGGCTAATTCAATTCACTGATTACAAATGTATGGTGTAAAACTTTAACTTTAAATCAGTAAACTCCTCATTTTATGAGGAGTTTTTTTATTAATTCCACAGAAAAATGTAAATTACTTGCTCTTTTTATAATTTTTTACCCAATTTATTATGCGTGCATAATAAATTTTTCTTACCTTTACAGCATAACAAATTTTCTGAATGAGAGAAAAAACAATTGATTATGCACTTCGAGCTACATGGATGGCAGTAGCTAAAATGTACAACGAAGAAGCAAGTAAAAAAGGGAGTACGATGGCTACGGGTTTTGCCCTGATAAGTATTGATCCTGAAAACGGAACACCATCTACATCCTTAGGCCCAAAAATGGGTATGGAAGCCACCAGTTTATCCAGAACTTTAAAAACCATGGAAGAAAAAGGATTGATCTTCAGGAAGAAAAATCCTCAAGATGGACGTGGTGTTTTAATATACCTCACCCCATTTGGAGTAGAAATGAGGAATTTTTCAAAAGATGTGGTTTTCACTTTTGACCATGCTGTTCGAAAGCATGTCCCTAAGGAAAAACTAGATACGTTTTTAGAAGTATTTCAGATGATAAATGATCTCATATCCACAAAGAAAATTTACACAAACAAAGAATCTATAACATCTTAACATCCAGAAGTTAAAAAAATGAAAAGAGTCATTAAAAAAGTTGCAGTCGTTGGTTCAGGAATAATGGGATCAGGTATTGCATGTCATTTCGCCAATATCGGTGTCGAAGTACTATTATTAGATATAGTACCGAGAGAATTAAACGACAAGGAAAAGGCAAAAGGCCTTACACTAGAAAACAAAGTGGTTCGTAACAGGTTAGTAAATGATTCACTAACTGCCGCTCTTAAATCCAAACCTTCACCAATTTACAGTCAAAAATTTGCAAATCGTATCACTACAGGAAACTTAGAAGATGATATTGCAAAAGTTGCTGACGTAGACTGGATCATCGAAGTTGTAGTAGAAAGACTTGATATCAAAAAACAAGTTTTTGAAAATTTAGAAAAATACAGAACGCCAGGTACTTTGATCACTTCAAACACTTCTGGTATTCCTATTAAATTCATGAACGAAGGAAGAAGCGAAGATTTCCAGAAGCACTTCTGCGGAACTCACTTCTTTAATCCTGCTCGTTACCTAAAATTATTCGAAATTATACCTGGTCCAAATACTTCTGCTGAAGTACTTGAATTTTTAAACGGATATGGAGAACAGTATTTAGGTAAAACTTCAGTTGTAGCTAAAGATACTCCAGCATTTATTGGTAACCGAATTGGTATCTTTAGTATTATGAGTTTATTCCATATGGTAAAAGAAATGGGATTAACTATCGAGGAAGTTGATAAACTAACAGGTCCAGTTATTGGACGTCCTAAGTCTGCAACATTCAGAACCGTTGATGTAGTTGGATTAGACACCTTAGTTCATGTGGCAAACGGTATTGCAGATAACTGCCCAGATGACGAACGCCATGAATTGTTTAAGCTACCAGATTTCATCAACACAATGATGGAAAATAAATGGTTAGGAAGTAAAACAAAACAAGGATTTTATAAAAAACATGTATCTGCAGAAGGTAAGAAAGAAATTTTATCACTGGATTTAGACACATTAGAATATAGAGAAAAGAAAAGAGCTTCATTTGCTACTTTAGAAATGACAAAAACTATTGATAAAGTAGTAGATCGTTTTAAAGTATTAGTAGCTGGAAAAGATAAAGCCGGAGAATTTTATCGTAAAAATTTAGCTGCTCTTTTCGCATACGTTTCAAACCGAATTCCTGAAATCACTGATGACCTTTATAAGATCGATGATGCAATGAAAGCTGGTTTCGGTTGGGAACACGGGCCATTTCAAATTTGGGACGCTGTAGGTGTTGAAAAAGGAATTGAAATGATGCGCTCAGAAGGATATGAACCAGCTGCTTGGGTAAATGATATGATCGCTTCAGGAAGTACTTCTTTCTATACCGTAAAAGAAGGAGCTACCTATTACTACGATATTCCTAAGAAAGAACAAGTAAAAGTTCCTGGACAAGATGCCTTTATCATTTTAGATAACATCCGTAAATCAACAGAAGTTTTCAAAAATAGCGGCGTAGTTGTAGAGGATCTTGGCGACGGAATCCTTAACGTAGAATTCCAAAGCAAGATGAACACTATCGGTGGTGATGTACTTGCCGGACTTAATAGAGCGATTGATATTGCTGAAAAAGATTTCCAAGGATTAGTAGTTGGTAATCAAGCAGCTAATTTCTCTGTTGGAGCTAATATCGGAATGATCTTCATGATGGCTGTTGAGCAGGAATATGATGAATTGAATATGGCAGTAAAATACTTCCAAGATTCAATGATGCGTATGCGTTATTCTGCAATCCCAACCATCGTTGCTCCTCACGGAATGGCATTGGGTGGCGGATGTGAAATTTCACTTCATGCAGATAAAGTTGTGGCTGCCGCAGAAACTTACATGGGATTAGTAGAGTTTGGTGTTGGTGTGATCCCTGGTGGAGGTGGATCCAAAGAAATGGCATTAAGAGCATCTGATCTTTTCAGAAAAGATGATGTAGAGCTAAATGTTCTTCAAGAGCATTTCCTAACTATTGGAATGGCAAAAGTATCTACTTCAGCTTATGAAGCATTTGATACTAATCTTCTTCAGAAAGGAAAAGATATCGTTGTAGTTAATAAAGATCGTCAGATTGCAACTGCAAAAGCATATGCTAAATTAATGGCAGAGCAAGGATATACACAGCCAGTAAGAAGAAAAGATGTAAAAGTTTTAGGTAAGCAAGCATTAGGAATGTTCTTAGTAGGAACAGACTCTATGGAAGCTAGTAAATATATCTCAGAGCACGATCACAAAATAGCAAATAAGTTAGGATACGTAATGGCTGGTGGAGATTTATCTGAACCAACGTTCGTAACTGAACAATATCTATTAGATCTAGAACGTGAAGCTTTCTTATCACTATGTACTGAACGCAAAACGTTGGAACGTATAGAACACATGCTTAAAAAAGGTAAACCGTTACGTAATTAGTATTGAGAATTTAGTATTGAGTAATTAGATTATAAGTTATGCACAAAGTTGAACAATTAAAAATATGGAAAAAGTCAATCGAATTGGCAAAATCCGTATATCAGCTTACTAGTGAACTTCCTTCTGATGAAAAATATGGATTAATCTCTCAAATAAAAAGAAGCGTGGTTTCAATTTCTTCAAATATTGCAGAAGGCGCAGGAAGAAATTCGAATAAAGAGTTTAAACATTTTTTGAGTATTGCTAATGGTTCTGCATATGAACTTCATACGCAGTTAATTCTAACAACAGAACTTAGCCTATTATCTAAAGAAAAAGTTCAACCTTGTATTGAATTAACAATTGAAATTCAGAAAATGAATTATTCATTTCAACAAAGCATTCAGAACAAAATCTCAATACTCAATACTAACATCTAAAAATCTATTTTAAAAAAAATGAAAACCGCATATATAGTAAAAGCATATAGAACAGCCGTAGGAAAAGCACCTCGCGGAGTGTTCAGATTTAAAAGAACTGACGAGTTAGCCGCTGAGACAATTCAGCACATGATGAAAGAGCTTCCTCAATTAGATAAAAGTCGTATCGACGATGTGATCGTAGGAAACGCTATGCCAGAAGGATCACAAGGATTAAATATGGCTCGTTTAATTTCCTTAATGGGACTAGAATCGATAGATGTACCAGGAGTAACGGTAAATAGATTTTGTTCTTCAGGAATAGAAACTATTGGTATGGCTACTGCAAAAATACAAGCTGGAATGGCAGATTGTATCATTGCTGGTGGTGCAGAGAGTATGAGTTCCGTTCCTATGACAGGATATAAAACAGAACTAAATTATGATTTAGCAAAATCTGGTCATGAAGATTATTATTGGGGAATGGGAAATACTGCTGAAGCGGTAGCCAACCAATTCAATGTATCTAGAGAAGATCAGGATGAGTTTGCTTACAATTCTCATATGAAAGCTTTAAAAGCGCAAGCTGAAAATCGTTTCCAAGATCAAATCGTTCCAATCAATGTAGAGCAAATTTATGTGGATGAGAATGGAAAAAAAGCTTCTAAATCCTATACGGTAACTAAAGATGAAGGACCACGTGCCGGAACAAGTAAAGAAGTACTTGGTAAACTAAGACCAGTATTCGCCGCTGGTGGAAGTGTAACCGCTGGAAACTCTTCTCAGATGAGTGATGGTGCCGCATTTGTAATGGTAATGAGTGAGGATATGGTAAAAGAACTAAATCTAGAACCTATCGCTAGATTGGTAAACTATGCTGCTGCAGGAGTAGAACCAAGAATTATGGGTATCGGTCCTGTAAAGGCAATTCCTAAAGCTTTAAAACAAGCTGGTCTTAAGCAAGACGACATAGAACTTATTGAACTTAACGAAGCATTTGCATCGCAGTCTTTAGCAGTTATGCGTGAACTTAATATCAATCAGGATATAGTAAATGTAAATGGAGGAGCAATTGCCTTAGGACATCCTCTAGGATGTACAGGAGCGAAACTTTCTGTTCAGCTATTCGATGAGATGCGTAAACGTGATATGAAAGGAAAATACGGAATGGTAACCATGTGTGTAGGAACAGGACAAGGTGCTGCAGGTATTTTTGAATTTTTGAATTAATTAGAATTGAGATATAAGATATGAGTACTGAGAAAATGCAAAAAAATAAGATCTCAATACTCAGTACTAACTACTATAATACTATAACAAAATGAGTACAGAAACTTTAAATAAAGACATTCTTAGAGGAGGACAATTCCTTGTTAAAGAAACGAAAGCTGAAGATGTATTTACTCCAGAAGATTTTTCTGAAGAGCAAAAAATGATGCGTGATAGTACTAAGGAATTTGTAGATCGTGAACTTTGGGCACATTGGGAAAAGTTCGAATCAAAAGACTACGCTTATACTGAAGAGTGCATGAAGAAAGCGGGTGAACTTGGTCTTCTTGGTGTAGCAGTACCAGAAGCATATGACGGACTAGGAATGGGATTTGTTTCTACGATGTTAGTATGTGATTATATTTCTGGTGCAACTGGATCATTCAGTACTGCTTTTGGAGCACATACTGGTATTGGTACTATGCCTATATCTTTATATGGAAATGAAGAGCAAAAGAAAAAATATGTTTCTAAGTTAGCCACAGGTGAATGGATGGGAGCATATTGTTTAACTGAACCAGGTGCCGGATCCGATGCAAACTCTGGAAAAACAAAAGCTGTATTATCAGAAGATGGTAAACATTATTTGATCTCTGGTCAAAAAATGTGGATCTCTAATGCTGGTTTCTGTAATGTTATGATCGTTTTTGCTCGTATCGAAGATGATAAAAACATCACAGGATTTATTGTAGAGTATGATCCAAACAATCCAAATGGAATTTCATTAGGTGATGAAGAGAAGAAATTAGGTATCCACTCCTCTTCTACTCGCCAGGTTTTCTTTAGTGACACTAAAGTTCCTGTAGAAAATATGTTATCCGAAAGAGGAAATGGGTTTAAAATTGCAATGAATGCTTTAAATGTTGGACGTATCAAATTGGCAGCTGCTTGTCTAGATGCACAACGTAGGGTAATTGGTGAAGCTACTAAATATGCTAATGAGCGTATCCAGTTTAAAACTCCAATTATGAATTTTGGAGCTATCAAAGCTAAGATCGCTGAAATGGCTACGAATACCTATGCAGATGAATCTGCTAGTTATAGAGCTGCTAAAAATATCGAAGATAGAATCGCTATCCGTCAAGCAGAAGGAAATTCGCATCAGGAAGCTGAATTAAAAGGTGTTGAAGAATATGCTATTGAGTGTTCTATTTTGAAAGTAGCCGTTTCTGAAGACGTTCAGAACACTACTGATGAAGGAATTCAAATTTTTGGAGGAATGGGATTCTCTGCAGATACTCCTATGGAATCTGCTTGGAGAGATGCTCGTATTTCTCGTATCTATGAAGGTACAAACGAGATCAACAGAATGTTAGCTGTTGGAATGTTAGTTAAGAAAGCAATGAAAGGACATGTAGATCTTCTAGGTCCTGCAATGAAAGTTGCTGATGAATTAACAGGTATTCCATCTTTCGATACTCCTGATTATTCTGTTTTATTTTCTGAAGAAAAAGAGATTCTAGCTAAACTTAAGAAAGTATTCTTAATGGTTGCAGGATCTGCTGTTCAGAAATTTGGACCTCAGCTAGAAGAGCACCAACAATTATTAATGGCTGCTTCAGATATTCTTATTGAAATCTATATGGCTGAATCTACCATCTTACGTACAGAGAAAAATGCAAAACGATTTGGAGAAGATTCTCAAGAAATCCAAATCGCTATGTCTCAATTATACTTATATAATGCTGTTGATATTATTATCAAAAAAGGAAAAGAAGGAATCGTTTCTTTTGCTGAAGGTGATGAGCAGCGTATGATGCTTATGGGACTTAAGCGTTTTACAAAATATGCAAACCAACCTAATGTGGTTGCATTGAGAACTAAAATTGCAGATAAGGTAGCCGCTGAAAACGGATACTGCTTCTCTTAATAATTTTAATATATCCTATTCCTAAGGATTAAAACTAGGAAAGTTGTTTAATTTTGATTTAATAGACCGCCTTTCTGTTGGGGAAAGGCGGTTTTTTAATGTGTTAAGGTCATTTCTAATTATCCTCTGCAGCCTCTAATCACGCCAAACAAAAAATCATCTGCCGCCTGCCCGTATTCATCTCCGCAATTTCGATCAAAAGGATTTGTGCTTCCACCCAGTACTCTGCCACATTGATCATGATCTAAACAATCTTTAGTCCAAGCACTGGCAATAGTAAAAATTCCTGGGCATCCAGATCCACAACGCCCTAAACACCGTTCTCCATTAACTAGTTTACGATCACTAAATGATTCTCCATTATTATTATCATACTCTGCTACCACATAGGTATTCTTTCTAATACAAGTAATACCTTCATTATTCCCCTTAGTTAAATTAGTTTCTTTACCCTTAATTACAATTTTCTCATAACTATAATTCTTTGGAGATTTCGCCCAATATTCTAATAAACGTAATAATGTATACTCAGCTATTGTAAAATTATCTACTGATCCATCTTTAAACAAATACATAGACAACTCTTCTCCTAACAGCAATAAGGTTTCTTTTTCTTTGATAGAAAGAATAACATTCTTACCATCAATTTCAATAAATTCACTACTATAATCTATAGTAGCAACTATTCTTACATCATTAATGGCAACTTTTACGAGATAATAATCGTTATCTTTTCTAGTGACTTTATAACCTATTAGAAAGCCATTAAGTTCTTTTTTTCCTTCTAAATGATCTTCTTGATGAGTTTCTAAGCCCAGTTCTTCCTTAGGATTAATATCTTCTTGTTTATCACAAGAAAATACCATTAGCAATAAGAGAAAACATAATCCGTAAAATCTAAAATGAATTTTCATAATAAAATATATTTAAGTTGGTACCTTAAAAATACTTTTCTAATACTATCTGATCTGTAAGAAAATATTATGAAAACATTAATCTATGATAACGTAACAAATTGTCTTGCATCAACTTGTATGATATAAAATTGATAATAATCACTTTAAACAATGATCATATTATCATTGCTAAAGATTGAATTTTGCTTACAACACCTTAAAAATTACTGAAATATTATAAATAACTGTTAATTACAGGTTGTTATTCAATATATTATGTGAAATATTAAGAATTTATCAACACGAAAACGTTGTAGTAGCTTTTCGAAACCTTAAAATTGAATATTTCGTAATAACTTAGTAGAAATTTAACACAAGAGACACTTTTATAAACTAAAATTTACGAATTATGAAAACAATTTCAACTCTACCGAAAATTTCTAAATTGTTTGAGCTACTTTAACTAAACAAATTTTCTTAAAAATATTTCAGTCAGAAAAAATATAAACTAATTTTTAGAATTAGATCGAAGAAAAATTACTTTACACAAGCCGTTACAGCTAATACGATTACAGTCACATAATTACTCTAAAGACTATTCATCTCATAAGTCAGTTTGAATTTAAGAGTCTTTACTATTTATAAATCATATTACTTTTTCAAACCTGCGGCTACTCCCTAACCAACCATCTTCAGATTATTTTCCTGAACGAAAATTTGAGAAAAGCACAGATTTACTTACTTATTAAAAACCTCAGTTCCTCACATGGGACACAAAAAATCTTATGAAATGAAAAGAAAAACCCTTTTACAAATTTTAGTAAGCTTCTTATGTTGCTTACCGTTTATGCAAATGCAGGCACAAGATGAAGATGTAATGTTTCAAGCTTTTGATTGGAATGTACAAAATCAACCTGCTGGGCAAACCTGGTATGACGTTTTAACTAGTGTTAGCAGTACTATTAGTGATGCGGGTATTGATGTAATATGGATGCCGCCTCCAAGTAATTCTGCTGCCCCACAAGGATACCTACCAAGAGAATTATATAACTTTAATAGTGCTTACGGAACAGAAGCTCAATTAAGAAATTTAATTAATCAATACCATTCTCGAGATGTAAGAGTAATTAGTGATATTGTTATCAATCATAGAGTTGGTAGTAATGATGCAGTTACTTTTACCAATCCTGCGTGGCCTACCTATTTTATAACAGCTGATGATGAAGGAAGGAACTTTGTAAACTTCCCAGTAGAATTTAGTATCAATGGAGATTTTGTCCCAGGAAATGCGCTAAAAGCTGATGGTTCTGGTGGAGGTTTTGCCGCTGCTAGAGATTTAGACCATGAAAACCCAGAAGTAAGACAAGAAATTATTGCTTGGATGAATTTCTTAAGAAATGACTTAGGTTTCGATGGTTGGAGATATGATTTCGTACATGGATACAACCCTATTTATAATAAAGAATATAATGATGCTACAAACCCATATTTTGCGGTGGGAGAATTATTAGAAAGCAGTAGAGTACAAACGAATAACTTTGTAAACTGGACTCAAGGTTCTTCTTCTGCATTTGATTTCAATACTAAAGTAAGTCTTCAAAATGCACTAAGAGATAACAACTTATCATATTTAAGAGATTTTTCTGGTAACCCTTCAGGAATGATCGGTATTAACCCAACAAAATCTGTTACTTTCTTAGACAACCATGATACTGGTGAAGCACAACAATGCTGTGGATCAAATTTTGTTTTTCCCGGTGGAGAAACTAATTTAAGAAAAGGGTATGCCTACATTTTAACACACCCAGGAAATCCAATGGTATTCTGGACACACTTTTTTGATGCTGGAGCAGGAGTACAAAATGCAATTAGAGACTTAATTGCCATTAGAAAAGATGTTAGAGTATTCGCTGGATCTTCTATTAATATTGCAGAAGCAAGAAACGACCTTTATGCCGCCTATATCGATGGAAGAAATGGAACAATTGCTATGAAACTAGGAAGTGGTAATTGGTCTCCTAATGGAAGTGGATGGACCTTAAGAACTTCTGGAAGTGATTATGCAGTATGGACACAAGGCGGAGGAGACAATACCGGTGGTGGAGATACTGTAGCTCCATTTACAGTAAACTTCAAAAAACCATCTAATTGGGGGAATACAATTAATGCATATTTCTTTGACGCAGCAGCAAATGCAACCATTCCAGGAACTGCAGGATGGCCAGGACAACAAATGACAAATATTTCTGGAACCCCATGGTACTCATACACCATAGCACCACCGGCTGGAGTATCGGCAGGAAATATAAGAGTAATCTTTAATGACGGAGGAAATCAAACTGGAGATTTATCAAGAAGTACAGACGGTTGGTATACAAACGGAACATGGTCAGATAACTGTCCTTCAGATTGTAGTTCATCTGGAGGAGGATCGAATGATGTTACCTTAAATTTTCAAAAACCAAGTAGCGGTTGGGGTGCCAATGCAAACTTATATGTATTCAATAGAGCAACCAATCAAACTTTAGCTGGCACGCCTGGTTGGCCTGGAGATACCATGAATAATTTAAGTGGTACTGCTTGGGCAAGAAAAACATTCACAATACCGAATGGAGTATCGGCAAATGATATTGGAGTTGTATTTAACAATGGAAATGGTCAGCAAACTGTTGATTTAACAAGAGGTACGGATGGTTGGTTTACCGTTACTGGTAGTAGCAGCGGACAAAGAACTGGAACTTGGTCTGCCAGTTGTCCGAGTAATTGTCCATCGAATAGAGCTATGGAGTTAGCTGATGAAGCAGATAAAGGAAGAAGTAATATTGTAGAAACCGATGTTACCCTATGGCCAAACCCTGTGAGAGAAAGAGGTACTTTGAGTGTGAACACTCCTGAAAATGGTATTTTAAAAGTATCAATCTCAAACATTTTAGGGCAGACAAGAACTATTTATAGTGAAAGTACGCTAAAAGGAAATCAGACTATTGAAATCAATGCAAATGACATGCGTGAATCAGGTATATACTTCTGTACCGTTACATTGAATGGTGCAAAATTGAAAAGAATTAAAATTGTAAAACAATAATTTTTTTGTCCTAATTACTTACCATTTTATCAATATAAGTTGATATGTTAGTCAGAAAGCGGTCGTTTGATTAAAACGACCGCTTTTTTGTATGAATTAAAACTCGGGGATTTCAGAGAAGTAACTTTACAAAATCTTAACTTTTAAATATTCACCAAAAAGGAGTTAATGTTTTTAATATCTTTCCAATCTGTTAATATTTTAATTTAATAACCATAAATAGCATTCTTGTGAAAAAACTAGTCTTCTTATTATCCTTAATCTTAACGATCTCTTGTAAAAATCAAGAAAATAAAAATCCGGAAAAAAATCTTGCCGACACAAAAGAACAACCTGCAACAATTGAAAAGAAAGAAAAAAAGGATCACCAACTTAGAAATGTAAAGAAGGCTGAGATTACTCCTAACGTAGATGGTGATATGAATGACCCAATATGGAATCAAACAAAATGGTATCCTATGGATCAAAACTGGATAGGTGAATTTCCTGACGTAAAAGATTTTTTTGGACGTTATAAAATGGCATGGACTCCAGAAGCACTATACATTCTAGTAGAGATAAAAGATGATGTTTTGTATGACCAATATAAAGATCCACTAAAACTTTGGTGGGATGATGATTGTGTAGAAATTTTTATTGATGCCGATAACTCTGGAGGAGAACATCAATACAATAACAACGCATTTGCATATCATGTAGCATTAGATGGAAATGTAATTGATCTAGATGCTAATAAAAATCCGCAATTGTATAACAATCATGTAAAAATGAAACGTAAAACAAATGAAGATGTTACCGTTTGGGAGTTCGAAATGATTGTGTATGATGACACCTATGAAGAAGGAAAAGCTAACGATCCAGTAATATTATCAAAAGATCAAAAACTAGGTTTTGCCATTGCTTACAATGATAATGATGCCAGTAAAGAAAGAGAAAATTTTATGGGATCTGTTTTTGTTCCAGGAGAAGATAAAAATCAAGGCTGGATCAATGCAGATATTTTTGGAACCATCGTTTTGGTAGATTAACTGAATGAATTTATATAACAAATACAAGAAGCTTATTCTTCTTGTATTTGTCCTTAATTTTAAGCATCACTTTCATTTTCTGCAAAGTTAACTGCTGTTTCAATCAAAGCAAGATGAGAGTATGCCTGAGGAAAATTACCTAATAACATTTTTGATTTAAAATCAATATCCTCACTAAACAGTCCTAAATGATTACTATAAGAAAGTAGTTGATCAAACATTTTTCGTGCTTTCTCCTTCTCTCCTATTTTATTTAAACTATTTATAAACCAGAAACTACAAATAGTAAAAGAGGAAGACGGTAGTCCAAAATCATCCTTATTCTTATATCGATATAGTAAACCATCATTACACAATTCACGCTCTGTAGCCTTTACCGTATTCACAAATCTTGGATCTTTAGCCTCAATAAATCCATACGATTCCATCAATAAAGTAGAAGCATCGAGATCAGATGATCCATAAGACTGTGTATACGCTTGTACATCTTCATTCCAAGCATTTTCATAAATATCTTGATAAATTCGATCTCTTAACTTCGACCATCTTTGATTATTATCAGTTTTACCGATTAACTCACCTATTTTTATAGCTCTATCTACTGCTACCCAGCATAATAATTTCGAAAATGTAAAGTGTCTTTCTTCCGTCCTGAATTCCCAAATACCTTTATCAGGTTTTTCCCAGTTCACATTTACAATATGCACTATACTTTTACTTATGGTCCATAAACTTTCGCTATCATCCACTGGTGCATCAAATTTTACAAACTGCTGATAAATCACATTCATTAAGATACCATAAATGTCATTTTGTTTTTGATGAAAGGCAGCATTTCCAATTCTTACTGGACTAGAATCTTTATAACCACTAAGATGATCAAGTGTCTTTTCAGTTAGATCTTTTTCTCCATTAATTCCATACATAATCTGAATCTTCTCATCTTTATCAGGAATGATATCAATTATAAATCGAAGAAAACGTTGCGCCACTTGCTTATGACCAAGATCCGAAATTACCTTGATTACCATAGAAGCATCTCTTATCCAACAAAAACGATAATCCCAGTTACGCACTTCTCCTATTGTTTCTGGAAGCGAAGTCGTTGCAGCAGCTAATACTGCTCCCGATTTTTCATAACTTAATAATTTAAGCACTAAAGCACTTCTAAGAATTTCTTGATTATATAAACCATAAGATGTTGTTTTTTCACTCCAATCCATCCAGTACACTCTAGTTCTTTGTAATTTAAGATAACAAAGTTCTAATGATTGCTTTAGGATCTTTTCATGATAGCTTATCAAGAAATACGCATTACCTGTTAGTGTAATCTCTTCAGAATTTAGGATATTTTCTAAATCTAAATCAGAGTATAGATATAAAGTATCATACTTATCCTTATCAGTAATGCTCTTAATATAGTTTTTAGTTGTTTTGGAGTAGGTATCTTCTTTTGCATATTCCAACTTTGGGTCATATTTTATTCTAAAAGTTGGCTTTCCTGAAATTAACTTAATATAACGAATGATATCCGCAGGCGCATGATAAGAACCATCTTCATTCTGATATCTAGGCATAAAGTCGATACTCTCAAAAACATCTGTACCATTATTAAATTCAGTAACTAGAATATTTGTTTTTACAATATATTTCTGAGAAATAGTGTAATCATCGCTAACTAAAATTTCAAAAGTACCTCCTTTTTTTTCATCCAAAATTTTTGCAAAAACTGATGATGAATCAAAATTTGGGAGACAACACCAATCGATAGCTCCATTTTTTGAAATTAAAGCTGCGCTTTTACAATTTCCAATAATTCCGTAGTCCAAATTATTCATATAGTTCCTAGTTCTTTTAAATAAACGTACCTTTATTCACTGAACCGAAATTTAATAATTCAAAATTAGTCAACCAACTTTCGCCACGCTTTATGAGCAAAACTATCATAATCTCAAATCGACTCCCTTTACAATTAGAAATTGATAATAATTCGATCAATACAATACCAAGTGTTGGAGGATTAGCAACAGGAATGAAGTCTGTTCATTCTGGAAGTGATAGTATTTGGATAGGTTGGAGTGGTCTGAATGAGGAACAATTAGACGATAAAAAAAGAATTCTAGTACAAAATGCATTAGAAAAACATCAATGTGTTGGGGTTCCATTAACTTCTTCAGAGATCGATGGGTTTTATTATGGATTTAGTAATAATACCTTATGGCCACTATTCCATTATTTTATGGAATATACCCAATTTGAAAAAGAAAGCTGGAAAACCTATCAGTCTGTAAATCAAAAATTTGCAGATGTAGTTATAGAAAACCTTGACGAAAATGATACTATCTGGGTACACGATTATCAATTATTGTTATTACCAGAAATGATTCGCAAAAAGAAACCTAATGTAACCATTGGATTCTTTTTGCATATCCCATTTCCTTCGTACGAAGTTTTTAGAACTATTCCTTGCAGAAAAGAAATACTAAAAGGGCTTTTAGGCTCTGATCTTATTGGGTTTCATACATATGACTATGAACGTCATTTTCTAAGTTCTGCGCAAAGAATTCTAGGATTAGAAATTAACTTTAACAATGTGCAATTGGATAACAGAATCGTTAAGGTGGATTCATTTCCGATGGGTATTGACTACCAAAAATTTCACGATGCTGCTACCCTACATAATGAGAAAGAAAAAAAGGACCAGACAGAAATACAACAAAAAATAGATGAACATCTAGCGGATGGAGATCGAGCAAAACTGATTTTATCTATTGATCGACTTGATTATACCAAAGGAATCGCTAATAGATTAAGAGCTTTTGAATATTTTTTAGACAAATACCCACAATTTAAAGGAAAAGCAAGATTGGTTATGCTTGCAGTACCTTCAAGATCCAACGTTCCACAATATCAATTACTTAAAAACGAGATTGATCAACTTGTAGGTAGAATTAATGGTAAATTTTCTGAGGTTAGCTGGACTCCGATTTGGTATTTTTATCGTTCTATGCCCTTTGAAAACTTAATTGATTTATATACTTCTAGTGAGGTTGCTTTACTAACTCCCATAAGAGATGGAATGAATCTAGTAGCCAAAGAATATATCGCATCTAGAGTAGATAAAAAAGGGGTTCTCATTTTGAGCGAAATGACAGGAGCTTCTAAAGAAATGAGTGAAGCATTAATTATAAATCCAAATAATTTCGAAGAAATAGCAGATACTTTAAAATTTGCTTTAGAGATGCCTGAAGAAGAACAGATAAAAAGAAATACAGCATTACAAAAGAGATTAAAAAGATATAATGTAGAGAAATGGGCTAATGATTTCATGGAGTCTCTAGAAAACACAAAAACTACTGCTAAGAAATACTCCTTAAAGAAATTGACTCCAGAACTTAAGAAGGATGTATTAGCGGATTTTGGTACTGCTAAAAATAGAATCTTATTTATTGATTATGATGGAACTTTAGCTCCTTTTGAGAAAATCCCCGAAAATGCTAAACCCACTCAAAAAATATTTGATATTTTAGATAAGCTTCATCAAGATTCACGAAACAAGGTTATATTGATAACGGGACGAGATAAGTTTACATTTAACAAATGGTTTGGAGATAAAGAGTATACTTTAATTACCGAACATGGAGCTTGGTTAAAAGAAAGCAACAAAGATTGGGAACTATTAGAACGTGTAAATAATGATTGGTTTGAGTCTATAGCACCAGTATTAGAGTCTTTTACTGACAGGACACCAGGTTCTCTAATAGAAGAAAAGAATTACTCTTTAGCCTGGCATTTCAGAAATGTGGATCCTGATCTTGGAAAATTAAGATCTATGGAGCTAAAAACCACTATCCAACATCTAATTGCTAATCATAATCTTGAAATCTTAGAAGGTGACAAAGTGTTAGAAATAAAAGTAAGCGGAATAAATAAAGGAAAATCAGCTTGCAAAATGTTAGTGGAAAAAAATTATGATTTTATTTTTGCCATTGGAGATGATTGGACAGACGAATATATGTTTAAAGAGTTGCCTTCCTCATCATGCACGATAAAAGTAGGATTAAAGAAAACAATTGCTAAATTTTATGTCGAAGACACGAATCAAGTTCATGAATTATTACAAGAACTTAATTAACCTATAAATTATATATTCTGAAACCAAAATTCTATATACTTCCTGTTATTATTATTGCTCAGTTTTTCTGTACATCATTATGGTTTGCAGGAAATGCTGTGATTGATGATTTTGCAGCACAATTTAACGTAGGGTTTAATATACTTGGATATTTATTATCTACCGTACAATTTGGTTTTATTATTGGCACTTTGACCTTTGCTCTTTTCACACTAGTTGATAGATTTTCTCCTTCCAAGGTTTTTATGATTTCTGCTATTCTTGGAGCTCTCTGCAATATCGCACTATTGATTCCTAATATTACCGTTTTAAATGTACTAACCGCACGTTTTGGAACAGGTTTTTTCCTTGCAGGAATTTATCCTGTTGGAATGAAAATAGCATCAGACTATTACAAAGACGGATTGGGCAAGGCATTAGGTTATTTAGTCGGCGCTTTGGTTTTAGGAACTGCATTGCCACATTTATTAAAAGAACTTTCGTGGAACAGCGATTACAAAGTTGTCATACAATCGACAAGCTTATTAGCACTAATTGGAGGCTTATTGATCTATTTTTGTATTCCAAACGGTCCTTATAGAAAGCCTGTTTCAAAATTGCAATTAGGAGTAATCACTGAGCTTTTCGGGATTATTAGCTTTAGAAAAGCCGCTTTTGGATATTTTGGTCATATGTGGGAACTCTATGCTTTCTGGGGTTTTGTTCCTGTCCTTTTAAAGACTTATGTAGAAAATCATAGAATCGGAATTCCAATATCGTTTTGGTCTTTTATTATAATCGCTATTGGTTTTATTTCATGTGTAATAGGAGGCTATATATCTTTAAAAACAGGAAGTAGAAAAGTAGCTCGATATTCGCTCATCATTTCAGGACTTTTTTGTCTTTTGTCTCCTCTACTCTTTCAATTACCTCCAGAAATATTTTTAGGATTGTTATGTTTTTGGGGAATGGTAGTTATAGCCGATTCTCCACAATTCTCTACGATGGTAGCTGGCGCAGCCCCTCCAGAACTTAGAGGAACAGGCCTTACTATAGTAAACTGTATTGGTTTTGCCATTACGATCATTAGTATTCAACTACTTTCTTATCTTGTGAATGCTATAGATCCTATGTTTGTATTTCTTTTTCTTGGAATTGGACCAATTATAGGTCTCTATGCTTCCAGAAAATAAGTAAAGTTATTATTCGACAGTAATCATTTTCTTTATGGAAACAGGTTCTCCTTTTTTATCAAACCCTTCTAAACATATCTCAAAATCTCCAACAATATCCGAAGTGTAGAATTCAGTATGATAAGTTCCACTAGAAATAGTTAGATTTGGTTTCCATAATAATTGATGCCTATAATCCGGAATTCTATCATAAGAAGTAGTACTATCATAACGCTGTTTAAAATACTTTTTACCTATTTGTAAAGGTAGTAGTGTAGTCGTAGAAAGATTATTAGCAGAATCTAAATAATCTCCTTCTATTGTCTCAATGATTACTACGCCTTCAAAAACTCGAGATCCTAGATAATATCGATCCTGAATAAAACTAATACTTTTGATCTTTCTCGCATCATAGTCTATAATACGATCATGTTCCTGAATAAAAATCCCATCTACAATTAACAAAGGTAACTCATCTTGATTTTTCAAGGTTGGATCATAGGCTCTAACTGCAAAAACTTCATTCCCATTTTTATCTTTCTTAGTCCATACATTTTCTACAACCTCAACGATCGTCTCTCGAACAGTTCCAAATCTAGTGTAATCATCAAGATGATACGTTTTCATATCAGATCCATAAAATGGTGTCGTATTCGCTACAGTACGCAAAGTATCAGGTTTCAGACTATAAAAAACATTACTTATCTGATTATKAACACTTCTTTTTATTATCTTCTTTTGTAATGCTGGAGAAATTTTGAATTGATGAAACTGCAAATCCAAATTTTGAATTTCTGGTATTTCAAAAATTTGTACTGTATAGTTGTCTTTATCTTTTCCTAATACATGAATCAAAACTTCGTCTCTGTCATCTCTATCATTTACAGTAAATAAAAAATTCCCTAAATCATCAGTTAAAACCACTTTCATATCACTTGCTTTACCCGGAATTGACAATCCTATAGATTTTCTAGAAACTGAACTAGTATCTTCTTTGGGTACAATCTTTCCATAAATTAGTTCCCCTCTCATTTCAGGTAAAAAAACGGAAGCACCCGCTTCTTTACTTATATTTTGAATGTTCGTATTAGAAGAGGCATGGAAAGCTGTAGTACTTTGAGGTTGTGCTTTGTTAAAAGTATCTGTTTTTCTTATGGAGATAGAATAATTTCCTCCTTCGGTATCTATTGTTGCAGCTTCTACATTAAGCTTTACCAAACTTCTTTTTCTATAAGCTCCAGCATCTGTAGATAATTTCAATTTTGATCTACTTTTACTACTTGTTAACTCTGCCACTTTAGTTTTTTTTGCTTTCTGAGCTTGTAAATTGACTAAAGTACTATCAGAGATATCATCGGTAAGAATTTTGTCTTGATTTCCTTGATAAGGGTTCAATATGCTAATATCTGCCTGAAAAAAGTGAGATTCTTTATTTAGCATCCATTGTGTGTATCCCACCAATTTATAATTTCCGGAAGGAATTGAAACCGGCAAGAAAAAATCTCCTTGCCCCAAACCATTTTCCAGCTTTATTTTATGGGTAAAAACAGGTTTTTCATCTTCATCCAAAAGTAATAAATAAGCTATCTTACTGATATCACTTAATTCGTTACTTTTTGTATTCAGGCAATAAACACGATAATAAAAATATTCACCAGAAAATAACAATGATGAATTATAATGTATAAATATGTTCTCCTGAGGAATTAAATTATAGCCATAAACATCCTTATTTGTTTGTAAAACGGTCTTTCGTTGTGCCTGAGCACTGAAAGTTATCAAAAACAAGATCCCTAGAGTTACTAATATTCTCACAACTATAATTTATATTTAATTTTTAACCTATTTACTAATCTTTTGTTTCAATTAATCTACCCAAAAATCAGGTGCCATACTTTTCCCGATAGCCGTACAATCTCCACAAGCTCTAGGAACAAAAGCAAAAACATCCAATGGTGCATCTATTGGAATTGGTTCATTGGGAAAATACCTTACCGTATTACTGTTTATAAAACCTTCTACCCTCTCATGAAAGGTAATTAAGTCATCCATACCTGGGTCTGGTATTATCAGTTCACAATCTAATTCAAATACTGGTAAATCAGCTAAAAGATCATTACGATTGACAAAAATTCGTTGTTCCGAAACAGAAGAAACATCAAAGAAACCTAATACCTTTTCATCTGGGTTAGTTTCAGAAACAATATTACCTGTTATAAACCCTGGTTGTATTTGTGAAAACAAACTCTCTGATTCCGAAAAACTACTTAATATTTCATAAAAACCATTGGCATCTCTTGATT
Organism: Aquimarina litoralis; assembly: GCF_019295435.1. GTDB lineage: Bacteria > Bacteroidota > Bacteroidia > Flavobacteriales > Flavobacteriaceae > Aquimarina > Aquimarina litoralis_A. The sequence continues at coordinate 17,115 of NZ_WEKL01000014.1, read as the reverse complement.
GTACATATTGTCTAACCAATATACTATATCTATCCGCTATTCGTATATCTTCCGCTGGCATAAAATTAACCTGCAATCCAGTAATTCGATCTTCTTCAAGAAATGTGGTATTGGATATATTAATATTATTAGATACTTCTGTCTTATAGCAAACCTTGCCTTCTTCTGGTCTATCTACCAGACCAAATATCAAAAAATCTTCTGTCCTACCAGTTACTACTATATCAAATTGATACCATAAGGGAGCTGCTATTCTGTAGGTTTCTTCAAATTCGTAACGATAGTATTGTGAATTTCCAGTAGGATCAAAAGTATCCACAAATATCCCTAACCCTTCAACTCCATCATCATTAAATACTCTTTGTGCATATAGGTTTTCAATAGATGTTTCTTGAGGTAAAGTTACTACGTCTGAAATATAGGATCTTCCATCAGCTGTTTGGATAGACATTCTATAGGTTCTACCAGACCTGGCAGCAAACTCTTGTGTAGAAAGATAAATACCTGGTTCACTCTCTTGAAAAACATACTCAAAATTAGTGTCATCTATTATTTTAACAGTTGCTCCTGTTTCTGATTGAGGACCATCATCTTCAAATTTAAAAGTTCTTGTTAATAGTACTTCTTGAGTTTTTAACTCATTGGTAATCGTAGCATTAATAACTAAAATATTTTCAAAATTCTCCGTTTCAATTTCAAAAGGATCTACACAACTGGAAGCCAAACCTAAAACACAGAATATCATTACAATTTTGATTCTCATCCTAATTTCCATAAATCTAATATGACATTCCATGTTTCTAAAATTTAATTTTTTTTTCGTTTTTACTGATTCTTTACTGAAATCAATCTACCCAAAAATCTGGAACACTAACTTTTCCAATTACCCTACAATCTCCACAAACTCTTGGTATAAAAGAAAATACATTTATAGGTTGATCAATTTGAATCGGTGCATTTGGAAAATAGCTAACCGCACTACTATTTATAAAACCTTCTACTCTTTGATGAAAAGTTATTAAGTCATCCAGCCCTTGCTCTGGTACCACAAGTTCACAATCTAATTCGAATACTGGCAAATCAGCTAAAAAATCATTACGATTCACAAAAATACGTTGTTCTGAAACAGAAGAAACATCAAAGAACCCTAAGACTTTTTCATCTGGATTAGTTTCTGAAACAATATTACCTGTTATAAATCCAGGTTGTATTTGTGAAAATAAACTTTCTGATTCTGAAAAACTGCTTAGTATCTCGTAAAAACCATTGGCATCTCTTGATTGTACATATTGTCTAACTAATATGCTATATCTATCTGCAATTCGAATATCGTTTGCCGGCATAAAATTCACCTGTAAACCAGTTATTCGATCTTCTTCAAGAAATGTGGTATTGGCTATATTGATATTATTAGATACTTCTGTCTTAAAGCAAACCGTGCCATCTTCAGATCTATCTTCCACACCAAATACAAAAAAATCTTCTGTTCTATCCGTTACTACCAAATCAAATTGATACCATAACGGAGCTACTATTCTATAGGTTTCTTCAAATTCGTAACGATAGTATTGTGAGTTTCCAGTAGGATCAAATGTATCTACAAATATACCTAAGCCTTCAACTCCATCATCATTGGATACTCTTTGTGGATATACATTGTCAATGGATGTTTCTTGAGGTAATGTTACTACGTCTGAAATATACGATCTTCCATCAGCCGTTTGGATAGACATTCTATAAGTTCTTCCCGACGTGGCGGCAAACTCTTGTGTAGAACGATAAACCCCTGAATCACTTTCTTCAAAAGTATACTCAAAATTAGCATCGTCTATTATTCTAACAGTTGCTCCCGTTTCTGATTGAGGACCATCATCTTCAAATTTGAAAGTTCTTGTTAATAGTACTTCTTGAGTTTTTAATTCATTCGTAATTGTAGCATTAATAACTAAAATATTTTCAAAATTTTCAGTTTCAATTTCAAAAGGATCCACACAGCTAGAAATCAAACTTAAAATACAGAACACTAATACAAATCTAACTTTTATCATAATTCCCCTAAATCTAGTATAAAGTTCCATGTTTCTAAAATTTAAAATTATAAGTAATAGAAGGTACAGGAACAGAAAAAATGGAAGTCTGCAAAGCTTTTACTTCTCCTTCTTCTGTCACAAAAAATACAGAGAACGGATTATTACGTCCTAAAACATTGTATATAGAGATAGTCCAAAAACTATGTCCTACTTTATTCTTTTTGTGATTTCCTTCAATATTAAATCCAAGATCTAATCGATAAAAATCCGGAATTCTAAACTTGTTTCTATCACTAAATACTGTAAAATCCGACCCATTAAACGTAAAACTACCAACAGGAAATGTTACAGGACGACCTGTTTGATAAACAAAATTAGTTGCTAAACTAAAGCGTTTAGTAAATCTATAGTTGGCTACTAAACTAAAATCATGAGGTTTATCAAAATTTGAAGGAAAGAATTCTCCTCCATTAACTCGTTCTTCTCTAAAATCACTATCCAATTGTATAAAAGAACGAGAATATGTATATCCTAACCATCCATAAAGTTTTCCTTTCTTTTTCTTCAATAAAAATTCAACTCCGTATGATTTCCCATTTCCTTGCAAAACTTCGGTTTCTATATTTTCATTAAGTAAAATTTCTGCACCCGTTTTAAAATCAACGATATTTTTTGATTCTTTATAAAATCCTTCCACACTTAATTCATAGGTACCTCCTTCAAAATTTTTGTAAGCACCTAAAGCGTATTGTTGTGAACTTTGAGGTTCGATATTAAGATCAGAAAGCTTCCATGTATCAATTGGTGAAATCGTAGTATTATTAGAAAGTGTATGAATAAATTGAAAAGTTTTATTGTAAGATGCTTTTAAAGAAAAATCTGTTCCTAGCAAATATCTTCCTGCTATTCTATACTCTGGACCTCCATAAGTCTCTATCACTTCATTTTTATCAAAAGACAAGGTTTCTAAAAGGGTTTCTTCGCTTCTTGGTACTCCTTCTTGATATATATTTTGTGTTCCTTCTCCTAAAAAGTTGTAGATAGAATATCGGATTCCTGCGTCTAAAGTTAACTTTTTAGTAAGATCTATTTTCGCTGTTAAAAATGCTGCAGATTCTAATCCTCGTTCTTTTTCCAGTGATAGTGCTTGTATATTAGATTCTTCTCCTATTGGATCAATATTTCCTGGATTTACAGTATACAATTTACTAGCAATACCATAGTCAAATTTTAGTTTACTATTGTAAAAATAATCCAGTTGAAGTTTAAGTTCGGTTTCATTGATATCATACCCCAATTCAAAATCATCATTAGATTGACCATCAAACTCAATATTAAATTTATACTGACTATTCGATAAGGCTAATTTCGCTTTATTTTTTTCATTAAAACGATGATTTAATCTCAATGAAAATGCCCTGTTATTGTATATATACAAGGAATCTGAGGTGATACTAAAATCATCTCTACTCAAATATGCTGATGCTTCTATTTTTGTTTTTTTAGAAATCTGATGATTATATTTTGCTATAACATCATAGAAGGAAGCTTCGCTATCATTCAATGATTCTTCATCTAGAGAACGTAAAACCCAATTCGCATATGCACCTCTTCCACCTAGCATTACCCCTGCTTTATCTTTTACAATTGGTGCTTCTATGAGAACATTTCCAGTAACTGGACCGATAGAAGCTTCGCCTTTAAATCCATCTAATCCTCCATCTTTTGTAGTAAGGTCAAATACTGATGATAATCTACCTCCATATTGTGCTGGAATGTTATTCTTATAGATATTAACATCTCCCAATGCAAAAGGATTTAAGGCCGAAAAAATTCCGAAAAAATGTTGAGGATAATAAATGACAGCATCGTCTAATAGTATCAAGTTTTGATCCGATTTTCCTCCTCGCACATTATATCCAGCGGCTCCTTCTCCTGCTGTTGTAATTCCTGGTAAGGTAGTTGCCACCTTAAGAACATCCCTTTCTCCAAGTGCTAAAGGAATATTTTTAGATTCTTTTACATCAATTTTAGTTTTCGTTACCACTTCTTCTACATTACTATTTGCTTCAGTACTCAAAACAACTTCATCCAAAAATTCTATTTTTTCACGAAGTGATACATCATATCTACCGTCATTATAGATAACTACTCGCTTTTTAAAAGGTTCCATCCCAAAAGCATTAATCTCCACGATACTTGCTCCAGCTGCTAATTCTGTTTCAAAATATCCTTGATCATTACTTTCAGCTCCAACATTATTACCATTTACGATAACAATTGCATTTACTAATGGTTTGCCAGTCTGTACATTTTTTAAGTAGCCATAAAACTTAAATTCTTGCTTTGAATTATCTCTAACAGCTTTACCAATCGTTATGGTTTCTATTTTATCTTTTTTGGAACTTTGATTAATAGATGTAAAAATCGGAGATACAATTTTGGTCTTCTTCCGTGTCTCTACGATCAATGTATCTTTCTCAAATGCACCAAAAAAACCTTGCGGCAATTCATCATAGATGATAGTATTTGGTGCAAGTATGATTCTCTTATCTTCAGTAAAATAAAAGGTAATAACCGTATTCTCAAATAACTTTTCTAAAACCTTAGTAATTGTAGAGTCTTTATATTCACCAGATACATTATCTTGATCTTTTAACCAAGAATCAACAAAATAAAAACGATAATCAGTTTTTTCTTCAATTTTTTCTAACACAGAGATTACATCCGAATTTGTAAAAGACAGTGAAATTAAAGGTTCTTCTTTCTGAGCCCAACTTTTGAAAACAAATAAGAAGAAAAACAAAGTAAAATATTTTCTCATCTGTTTATATATCTTTTAATGGGTGTGATTCTTTAATAATACTTTCGAACAATCTTTGCATAAATTTATCCGGGTTTGACTTTTTAAGGTTTCTATTTTGAATATAAAACTGATTAATTGCCTTTTTTAGTTTTGGATATGACTTTATAATATCACCTTTGGTCTTTATTCGTCTGTAATAACCATCTGCAAATAAAACGTAGGTATCGTTACTTACAAATTCAAAATACAATTTACTATCTCCAGGACCTCCTATTCTTTTTCGTCTTACTTTCCTATTTCGTTTTAACAAGGAATATGAAGTATTCTCAAGTAATATTTGATGAAAACCGTTCTTTAAAATATTATTTTCAAGAAAACCATCAATTCTTTTAAATGAATACTCATCAATAGTGAATTGATCCACTTTATCGGTTATTAATTTTAAAATAGAAAACTCCGCGCCTGGTTTAAGTGTCACTAATAATTCATCAGTTTCAAGGTTATATTTAAGTTTTACGTTATAATAAACCTGTCCATCATAATGGATATTACCAGTTAAAACCTTGTCGGAAACCCATATAACATGTGTGATATTTAAAATATTTTACCCCTTTTACAATGGTAAGAGTAAAACAATAAATACCAAAAATTTGTTAGTTAATTAGTATAATTTTTAAAAAATATTCCCTGTAGTTTCTTAAAAAGCCAATATTAAACATTAAAATTTCAATAGATGTTAAGAAAACAATAAAACGAAAAAATTAACATCTATAAATTATGGGTTTCAAGTAAGAGATCAAGCTACGCTTGTAATTATCCTCTTAAAAACTCTTAACATATACTTAAGAAAATACTTGATATTAACCTGTATTTTAGAAAACAAAATCCATGCGAAACTATCTCTTATTTATCGTATTATTTCAATTTTTTTTCTGCGCTGCTCAAACTGATACAGAAGTTTATCTATTTGATATTTCTTCGGATAAGAATGAATTAAAAATCAGTAATAAACGAAACATATCGAATAATAAAGGTTATGACAATCAGCCCTCTTTTTATAATGATAATATCGTTTTATATGCTTCTACTAAAGCTGGGCAAACGGACATTGCCAAATACAACATTAGAGATAATAAAACTGAATGGATATCTAGTACATTACAAGGAAGTGAATACTCTCCAATTAAGATTCCGAATCAAAAAGCCATTTCTTCCATTCGATTAGATACTACAGGAAAACAATTGTTATATCAATATGATTTTAAAACAGGTAACCCGAAAGTTTTGTTAGAAAATCTAGTGGTTGGTTATCATTGCTGGTACAACAAAGACATTATAGTTTCTTCTGTTTTAGAAGATAAAGGTTTATCATTAGTAGTTTCTAATTTAGAGAATAAAAAAAATACTACATTTCAAAAAAAGATAGGTAGATCTCTTCATAAAATTCCCAATACTAATCTTATCAGTTATGTCAGTAAAGAAAATGAACAATGGGAAATAAAATCATTGGATCCCATCTCTGGAGAAACAAAGAAAATCACTAATACCATTCCAGGAGCTGAAGACATGTGCTGGTTACTCAACGGAACTATCTTAATGCCAAAAGGGAATATTATCTATAAATTTAATCCGAAAACGGATAATCGCTGGAGCGCTTTCCATACTTTTTCAGATCCTGAAATTGGAAATATTACGCGAATAGCTACAAACTCCATAAACTCCTTGCTCACATTAGTTTCAGACATCTCTCCTGAACATATTGTCCAGCAACAGCTGGATGCTTATAACTCTAGAGATATTGATGCTTTTACTGCTACATTTTCAGAAAATGTAAAAGTGTATTATTATCCTAATAAATTAAGCTATGAAGGAAAAGAAAATTTAAAAAAAGGATATGCTCCATTTTTTGAAAATACACCAGATTTACATTGTGACATAACAAATAGAATTGTTTATGGTAACAAAGTGATAGATGAAGAGTTGGTGCTTATAAATGGAGAAAAGATTAAAGCAGTCGCAATTTATGAAGTAGAAAATGGGAAAATAGCTAAAGTCACTTTTTTATAACATTATAAAATAACAAAATAAGTAATGACTTCTAATAATACAACAATGCATCCTCTACGACAACATATTGAAGAAATAGTTCAATTAACTGACGAAGAGTTTGATTTTGTTTTGAGTCATTTTGAGGTTACTAAAAAACGGAAGCATCAGTACTTAGTACAAGAGGGAGAAGTGGTTAATAAAGAATATTGGATCACTAAAGGTTGTGTGAAAAGCTATTTTCTGAATGAGAATGGCAAAGAACATATCCTTCGTTTTGCTATGGAACATTGGTGGATTACAGATTATGAATCCTTCGTAAAACAAACACCTTCAAAAATATATATTGACTGCTTAGAAGATTGCGAGCTATTATATATTTCTTTTGAAAATAGAGATAAACTCACGATGCAAATGCATAAAATGGAACGTTTTTGGGCCAAAAAGAGCAAATTTGGACGGATTGCACTTCAAAAAAGAATTCTTTCACTCTTAAAAAATTCCGCCAAAGAACGTTATGATCTTTTGCTAGAACAATATCCTCAATTATTTCAACGTGTCCCTAAAAAACTAATTGCTTCTTATTTAGGAGTCTCCAGAGAGACTTTAAGTCGACTTGATTCTTAAGTACATCTTTCCTAAAAATCAAAACTCTACGATCAAATAAAGTGATCTACATCACTTTAAAGTAGTGATATACATCCTTCTGATCCTGAGTGATTCAATTGAACTTTGTAGTATCAAAACTAAATACTATAAAGATGAAAACAATCGAAAAAAAAACAGATTTAGGAATTCTAATTTTAAGAGTATTAGTAGCAGGGCTTCTAATACTTCATGGAATAGGTAATTTATTAAGTGGATATGAATTCATAAAAAGTATGATGCTCCAATCCGGATTACCATCATTTATGGCTTATGGAGCATTTATAGGTGAAATTGTAGCTCCAATATTGATTATAATAGGCTATAAAACACGCTTAGCAAGTTTGTTCATAGCATTTACCATGCTGGTAGCTATTTTAACAACGCATGCAGGTGAAATTTTTGCATTAAATCAGTTCGGTGGTTGGGCAATAGAATTACAGGCTTTTTACTTATTTGGCGCAATCGCAATTTTCTTTACAGGTAGTGGAAAATATGTATTCAAGTAACAGGTTGATTYTATTCAATTGAAAATGTTATTTACTAAAAGCATACTAAATATTCAAAACCTGATTTTTCTAGCTGGGCTTATATTTACCACTATTGTTCAAGCTCAAATTGAAAACATAACTATTACCAAAGAGGCCAGAATTGACAAACTCTATGCTGGCCTCTTAACCAATACTGAGCTTCTCAGTCATGAAAACTATCAAAACGTATCTTCCGCACAAATTGGAACTAGAGTATATTTCTCATTAATTCCCAAAAAGCTTGGAATAAGAACTTTTGGAGTTTTCAAACAAACTGAAAGACATCAACTTCAATTTTTCAAAAGCTATGAAGCTATTTATAATCCAAATAAGAATATTACAATTCATCTAGGATTAATGGCTACTCCTACTACCGAACTTCGTCCAAATCCAACAACCTGGCAAAGTCAAGTAGAAACAAATTCTGAAAGTAACATTCTTGGTGGAAGAACCGGAATAAAAATCAATTACAGAATTAATGAGAATCTAAAAGTATCTTATGGCGTATTCAAACATAATAGTACTGTAGCTAATCATATAAAGCTGTCTTATAAACAACTTGCTATTTCTTCTTATTTAGAAAACGAAAACTTATTTTTTGCCTTAAAATGGGAAGACAATACCCATAACCTTATACTAACACGATACAAAGAGGTTACATCACTATCATCTATTATTCCTATTTCAGAATGTTATAGCGCCTATGCAGATATAGAGTTGAATGATGAAAAACAAAACATTAATTACCTCGAACTGGGAATTCGAAGATTCTTTTCTAAAAATCAATTTCTAAAAGGGTTTTTAACTCTTAACTACCATTATCATTTGAAAAACATTCAAGGAGGTCTTTTCATTCATATTTGATTTGATAAAGCTACATCTATTCATGATCAAAAATGTGATCTATATCACATCAAAGTAGTGATCTACATCCTTAAAGATCCTCAAGATTCGCCAGAACTTTGTCCTATAAATTTAAAAGTATAACAGATGCCTTACATCAATATTAAGGTTACCGACGAAAAGGTAACTAAAGAGCAAAAGCGTCAACTAATCGAAGGAGCTACCCAATTAGTTGTAGACGTGTTAAACAAAAGCCCTAAAACCACTCATGTGGTCATTGACGAAGTCCCTATCGATAATTGGGGATACGATGCAAAACAATATTCAAATTCATCCAAATTTAAATCATGAAAAACAAAACAGTAATTATAACAGGAGCCTCAACTGGAATAGGTAAAGCTATTGCCTCATTTTTTATAGAAAAAGAAAGCAACGTTGTTATGAACTCTTCGAATGAAGATAATTTAAAGAATGCTTATGAAGCACTCGGCTCACCAACAAATGCAATCTATTTTGCTGGAGATATTAGCAAACAAAACACAGGAAAAGAGTTAGTTCATTGGGCTAATGAAGCATTTGGATCAGTAGACGTTCTTATCAATAATGCGGGTGTATTTGCGCCAAAATCATTTTTAGATGTTAAAGAAGAAGACTTAGAATTGTATTGGAATATCAATCTCAAAGGAACGTATTTCGCAACGCAGGCGGCAATCCCGGAAATGATAAAACAACAAAACGGTTCTATTATTAATATCGGAACTGTTTTGGTAGAACATGCTATTGCAGGTTTTCCTGCAACAGCTCCCATCACTAGTAAAGGAGCCATACATTCATTAACCAGACAATTAGCTGCAGAATTTGGTAAGAATAATATCAAGGTAAACACAATCGCTCCTGGAATTATTAGAAGTCCGCTACAAGGAAAAATGGGGGTTGAAGATGCGGATAGTTTAGCAGGTCTACACTTATTAAATCGTATTGGTGAAGCTAATGAAATAGCAGAGGCTGCCTATTATTTGGCTACATCCGATTTTATTACTGGTGAGACTATTAATGTTGCCGGAGGTCACACTATTGGACACACAATCTAAAACTATAGAATTATGTATAAAGATAATATCAATGAAATAGAAAAGGTGATTACGAAGTATTTTGAAGGCATCTTTCACGGAGATGCAGATAAACTTTCATCTTGTTTTAATAATGATGCAATCATTTACGGTGACATCAATGGAGTTCCTTATAAAAAAAGTAGGGAAGAATATATAGATGGTGTCAAAAACAGACAAAGTCCAAACGAGTTAGAAGAGACGTTTCAAATGAAAACCATTGGAATTGACATTCTAGGCAATATTGCTATGGTGAAACTTCGTGTTCCAATGTTAGGGTATAACTATTATGATTATTTATCCCTTACAAAAGTTGATCATGATTGGAAAATTGTAAATAAGATTTTCACAAATGTAGTTTAGACGATCGTTTCATTTAGCATTAATGATTATAATTAGAGTTTATTGTAGTTCAGAAAAGCATAAAGATCAAAAACTTTCTGAATACATAAACTCTAGTTATCATTTAAATACCTAAGCATTATTTTGCTTTACAAACAGTCAAATAAGAAAAGCCCAATTTGCAGGTTCAATATTCTTTCTATAGATTTATTTCAATTTCATATTTTAAGATTGATATAGTACTTCTAAAAACAAACATCATAAATAACTATATTTAACTCCTATTCTCATCTCAATAAACACACAAATCTCAACAAACTGTCTAAAATGAATATTCACAGTATTACAAGAATCGTAGCATTTTGCTCAATCTTTCATTTTTTATCCTGTAACAATCAAGATACTTCATTAACATACAAGATACCTAAAGAGAACCCGGTAACGCCTTTATCTATCAATTTAGATAGTATTAAAATCGATGGTGAATTAGGTGATTTTTCGGTTAGTAAAAAAATATCTTCTAAAACAGAAGGAGTCCATTTGATAACCTTTACTTTTCTATCTGACACCCCATCAAGCTTACAGCCAGTTGATATTAAATTTAATTTTCCTTCTATTGATATAAATGGATATTGGAATACTACAACTGCTGTGGACAAAGTAAATTATTACAGGAGTAGCGTTTCTTCAAGAATATCTAGTAATGCTCCAATATTATGTTTTTACAATAATCAATTAGACAATCGAATTACGATTGCACTGTCTGATGCTTTAAATAAATCTACAATAGAATCATATTTAAAGGAGGAAGATGTACATTTTTATCCTACCATTCGTTTATTCGAGGATAGGATGCCGAAAACCACATCTTATAGTATTACATTAAGAATAGACACTAGAAAACTTCCTTTTCATGAAACGGTAAATAGTGTGGCCACTTGGTGGGCACAAAATCCAAATTACAAACCAATGTTTGTACCAGATGAAGCTAAAAAACCTATGTATTCAACTTGGTACAGTTACCATCAAAATATTTCTGCAGAAGCTATCATTAATGAATGTAAAATTGCAAAATCACTAGGCTGCGAAGCAGTTATCATTGATGATGGATGGCAAACTAATGACAATAATCGTGGCTATGCCTATACAGGAGATTGGACTCCTGATAGAATTCCAGAAATGAAAAAATTTGTAGAAGCAGTCCATGAACAAGGAATGAAATTTATACTATGGTACTCACTTCCTTTTATTGGAGAGAAATCCAAAGCATTCCCAAATTTTCAGGGTAAATATCTTCGCTATTGGGAAAGCCAAGGAACATATGTGCTAGATCCCCGTTATCCCGAAACAAGAGAACACATTATAAACACTTATGAAAAAGCTTTAAAAGAATGGAATGTAGATGGTTTTAAATTAGATTTTATTGGTTGGTTTGTAGCAAAATCAGATACTAAACTAACCAAAGAAGACGGACGAGATTTTGCAAGTGTAAGTGATGCCACAGAAAGACTTATGACCGACATCATGGCGAGATTATCCTTATTAAAACCAAATATTTTAATTGAGTTTAGACAACCATATATTGGTCCAATTATGAGAAAATATGGTAATATGTTTAGAGGAGTCGATGCTCCTAACAACGCGGTTGCCAATCGTCTGGAAGTAACTAATCTCCGTATACTTTCACAAAACACTGCTGTTCATAGTGATATGTTTATTTGGAGAAATGAAGAAACTCCAGAAGTTGCAGCTTTACAAATTCTAAATATCCTGTATAGTGTTCCGCAATTGTCAGTAAAGTTAGAAGAAGTCCCCGAAGAACATTTAAAAATGATTCGACATTGGTTTTCTTATTGGAATAAAAATCGAGAAATACTATTAGATGGAGATTTTATCCCTTCTAGTCCTGTATCCAATTATCCGTTCTTGACAGCTATAAAAGATAGGTATCAAATAACAACTTTGTATGAAGATATTCCTATTTCTTTAGATAGTAGTATTGAAAAATTGGATATTATCAATGCAAAATCTACTAATAGTGTCTTTCTGAAAGTCAATACTCCTTTCAAAGGTAAAATGATAATATCAGACTGCTTCGGTACAATTGTCTATGAAAATGAGGTCTCTTTTAATGAAGATATCGTCGAATTAGTTGTTCCAAAGTCTGGACTCTTAAGTTTTATAAAACAATTGTAATAGATATTCCTGTCTAATAATGAACGTAAAGGATATATTAAATACCATAGATCACAGACCTTGGAAACTTCCTAAAGAAAGTTGGAAATACTATCAAGAGTGGAATGATGCTATATTTCTTCATTGGGAAGTAACGTTAGATGATTTACAACAATTCGTACCGAAAGAATTAGAAATTGATCTATTCGATGGAAAACCTTGGGTTTCTCTGGTTGCTTTTACTATGGAAAAGATCAGACCCAAAGGGTTACCCTCCTTTCCTCCTATTTCTAATTTTGATGAAATTAATATTAGAACTTATATAAAATCTAACAACAAAACTGGTGTGTACTTTTTGAGTATTGAAGGAGGAAAACGTTTATCTTGTAAAATAGCTAAAGGTATCTCTGAATTACCCTATCGATTTTCAAAAACTAAACGAACTAAAGGAAAATATGAATCTCGAAACTCAGAATTCCAAGATAATTTGAGTATTGAATATGAAATAGCTAATAAAAAACAAAACAAGACAGATTTAGATCTGTGGCTAACCGAACGATATGCACTTTTCCAGGATACCGAAAAAGTAATTAATGAATTTGAAATTCATCATCTAGCATGGGATATAAAAGAAATCAATATTAAAAAATTAGATGTTGATTACCCCAGATTTCAAACTTTACTTAGAAATAAACCTAATTGCTGTCATTATGCTGAAGGAGTAAAAGTATTGGCATGGGATAAAAGAAAAAAGGACAAAACAAGTTATCAATTTTAATCATTTGAAAATAGATTTTTATAAATCTCTTTATTGGTTATAATTTTTCTTAAAATTTTGGCGTTATACCTATAATCTCATTCCCAAAACTTTATGAAGAACTATTTGTATTGCCTGCTTTGTCTATGTTCTTTGTTAACATATGCACAAAATACTTATTACGTATCTACTTCATCCGGAAGTAATGCCAATACCGGATCTCAAGCATCTCCTTGGGCAACCATACAATATGGAGTCAATCAATTAAATCCCGGAGATATTTTGAATGTAATAGCTGGAACCTATAATGAAATTGTAACTTTTAGCGGATCTGATAATTCAGGAACCCTTGATAATCCAATCACATTAAATGCAATGGGAAATGTTATTATTGATGGAAGTACGATAACTCCAGTAAGTCGAAAAGGCTTACTTACAATTTCTGGAGCCAGTCACATTCATATAGAAGGTTTTGAACTACAAAACTATCAAACTCCAAATCCTGTAAATAATGATAATAGTACTCCCATTGGTATCCTTGTAGAAGGAAATTGCAGCAATTTGGTTATAAAAAATAACACCATTCATGATATCAAAAACTTTTCTTCCTGCACTCAAGAAAGTGGGTGTGGTCCCGGAGCTAATGGAATTGCTGTTTATGGAGATACCGTTGCGGGAATTCAAAACATAGAATTAATAGGAAACGAAGTATATGAATGTGTCACCTCATCAAGTGAAGTTTTTACTTTAAATGGAAATATCAATGGCTTTAAAGTCATTGATAACTATGTTCATGACAATAACAATATTGGATTTGATTTTATTGGTTTCGAAGATGATGTATGTAGTGCTTGTGGAGATGACAACCAAGCCCGAAATGGCATTGTACAAGGGAATCGATCCATTCGAAATACAATTTTTGGAAATCCATCTTTAGGTGTTCCAGCAAATCCATGGTATGAATCTGGAATTAATAATAATGAAGGAAATGCAGGCGGTTTTTATGTAGATGGTGGTCGCAATATTATTTTTGACAGTAATCTATCTGCTGAAAATGATCTGGGTTTTGAATTTGGTAGTGAAAATCAATTTAGAGAAACATCAGATATCTTAATGATCAATAATTTTGTCTATAACAATAAAGAAAATGGTGTGATTACTGGTGGTTATTCTTTTACAGAAGATGATCCCAATGGTGGTGGCGGTGATGCAGTAAGAATATACATTTATAACAATTCTTTTTATAAAAATAAAGGTTGGGGAAGTGAAGTAGTATTTCAAAGTCGTGTAAAAGATAGTCGTGTGGCAAATAATATTTTCTTTGGGGAAGCTTCTACTTCTGATTGTTATGAAAATTTTAATCCAGATTCGAATATTAATAATACTTGGGGAACCAATGTTTGGTGGGGCACTTCGGTTTCTGGAGCTCTACCAGGTATAGTGATAACGCAAAATCCTAATTTTATAGATCCTGAAAATGGTAATTTAGATATTCAAACATCTTCTAATGCTGTAATTGACGAAGGAATTATACAGAGTAATATCGACAATTGGTCAGATCCTTTTTGGAATACTATTTTCCCTCCTAATGGAATCATTCCCGTTCATGGCTCTACCGATTATCATAATAATCCAAGAGTGATCGATGAAATTGATATTGGAGCTTCAGAATTCAATCCTACTTTAGGGATTGATAATTATGAAGAAAAAACCGTTCCTATGACTTACCCGAATCCGGTGAGAGACGTTATTAACTTTTCTACTTCTAATGGAAACTATACATATACAATTTACGATCTAACCGGTAAGAAAATAGCCTTTGGACAGGCATCAGGTAAGATTGCAGTGGCAAATCTCCAGCCTGGTATCTATCTTTTACAACTACAAGACGCTGAAAGTTCATGGTCTTATAAATTTGTTAAGGAGTAATAGTCAATGATTGCTTTTACTTAAATTGAGCGATCAAATAAACACAAATGAAGATTTTTCTTACCTCAACACTCTTACTATTTTCAATTTTAACAAACGCCCAAACTGACCCTAGAATATATGATATAATCGATGCTGTTTCTTCGGAAAGAATAGAAATAGACATTAAAAAACTAGCAGGTTTTGGAACCCGACATACATTAAGCGATACAGTTTCTAATACAAGAGGTATCGGTGCTGCCCGAAGATGGATTAAATCTGAATTTGAAACTATTTCAAAAAACTGTAATAACTGTCTCGAAGTCTTTTATCAAAAAGATCTCATTAAAAAAGGAACAAATCAACGAATTACCAAAGACGTTATGGTAGTTAATGTAGTTGCCATACAGCGAGGAACTAAATATCCAAATCGTTTCATTATAATGAGTGGTGATATTGATTCTCGAATTTCCGATCCTAACAATTTCACTGATGATGCACCTGGAGCAAATGATAATGCAACTGGAATGGCTGGAGCTATTGAAGCAGCAAGGGTATTATCAAAATACAAATTTGAAAGTAGCATCATTTATGTAGGATTATCAGGAGAAGAGCAAGGACTGTTTGGTGGAAAAGGATTAGCTAACTATGCTAAAAAGAAAAACTGGAATATCGTTGGAGTTATGAATAATGATATGATTGGTAATATCAAAGGAATAGATGGTGTTATCGATAACCGAACTTTCAGAATTTTCTCTGAACCCACAAATCTTACGGATAGCGAAAAAATGGTTAAAAACAGACGTTTTTATGGTGGTGAAGTAGATGGAATATCTCGTCAACTCGCTAGATACATTCATAAAACTACCAAAACCTATATGCCAGAGATGAATCCTATGATGATCTATCGTTTAGATAGGTTCGGACGTGGAGGCCATCATAGACCTTTTAATGATGCTGGTTTTGCTGGAATTAGAATTATGGAAGCTCATGAAAACTATACACAACAACATCAAGATATTAGAAAAGAAAACGGTATTGCTTATGGCGATGTAGTAGAACATGTAAATTTTGAATATGCAGCAAAATTAACTGCTGTTAATGCTATAAATCTTGCTTCTATCGCATGGGCACCCCCAGCACCAAAAGAAGTTAAAATTGGAGGTATTGTTGAACCTTCGGTAAAATTTAAATGGAAAAAATCTGATGATGCTAATATCAAAGGTTATAAAATTTATTGGAGAGACACTACATCACCCACTTGGGATTATAGCAGGTTTGTTGGTAATATCGATAACTTTACTCTAAACGGAATCGTTATTGACAATTACTTTTTTGGAATAGCAACTGTTGGAAAAAACGGTTTTGAAAGTCCCGTAGTTTTTACTTCATCCATATTCAGAAAATAATTGTATATTTTATTATAATCATTATAACTAAAGAAATGAAATCCTCTCACCTATTATTGATTACCGCGTTGCTTATAGCAATATCATGGAAACAAGAACCTGTAAAAATAAAATCAACTGTAAGCCATGAAATTGCACAAAATTCGCCTAATGAAACAAATGGAAAAGTTATCATTCATGAGAATTTCGAATCTAAAAATGTAATTCCAAGAAATGTAGAAGTTTTTCTGCCTAACGGTTATGATAGTAATTCAGATAAAAAGTATAAGGTATTATATATGCATGATGGTCAAAATGTTTTTAATCCTAAAACATCGTATACTGGTATTGATTGGGGAGTAGACGAAACTATCGATAGTCTGATTAAAATTGGAAAAATTAAAAATACAATAGTAGTAGCTCCTTGGAATACTGGTAGAAAGCGCTTTTCAGAATATATGCCAGAAGCTCCTGCAGAAGCTACAAATAATCCTGAGGCTAAAGCTGCGTTGCAACAAAATACAGGTTATGATTCT